>NZ_CP163520.1:3699000-4315500 GCF_041080675.1 Streptomyces sp. cg36
GGAGTACGGCGGCCGGGCGCCTGCCAGAGCCGTCGGGGCGGCCTTGCCGCCGCAGGGGCCGGGCCGGTGGGCCGGGGTCGGGGCCACCGCCACGGGCCGGTCTTTATTTCGGGCAAACACGGTTCTGCCGGGCTTCTCACCGCGTCCTCAGACGGCTCTCATCCGGCGCCGGGAAGGTGGAGCCATGACCTTCCCCGAGCAGCAGCCGCAGTCGTATCCGCAGGGGTCCGGGGCCTACCCGCCGCCTCCCCCGTACGAGCCGAGCGAGCCCATGAGCGCCGGGCCCGGGACCACCATCTGGCCCGGGAACGGCCACGGGCACGGCAGCGGCGACGGCGGCGGCACGGGCGGCGGGGAACTGCCCGGCGCCACCCCGTCCGGCCCGCACGGACGCCGGCGGGCGCGCCGGTCCGTCGGGCTGATCGCCGCCGTCGCCATCGTGGCCGCGGCGGTCGGCGGCGGGACCGCGACCCTCATCGAGCGCTGGACCGGCACCGACCACAGCGTCAGCGCCCCCGGTGTCAGCGGGACGAACGCCTCCCGCAGCACCAACGGCACGGTGGCCGGGGTCGCCCAGGCCGTCTCGCCCAGCATCGTGGAGATCAACGCGACCTCCAACTCCGGCAAGTCCACCGGCTCGGGCGTGATCATCACGTCGAGCGGCGAGATCATCACCAACAACCACGTGATCGCGGGCGCCGACCAGGTCCAGGTGCGCACCAGCGACGGCAAGACGTACACGGCGAAGGTGGTCGGGACGGACCCCGACAAGGACCTCGCCCTCATCAAGGTGCAGGGCGCGAGCGGGCTCAAGCCCGCCAGCCTGGGCAACTCCGACAACCTCAAGGTCGGCGACCAGGTCGTCGCCATCGGCTCCCCCGAGGGCCTGACCGGCACCGTGACCAGCGGCATCGTCTCCGCCCTCGACCGCGACGTCACCGTCGCCAAGGAGCAGGGCCAGGGGCAGGGGCAGCAGGGCGGCGGGCGCGGTGGCTGGCCGTTCGAGTTCGGCGGGCGGCAGTTCAACGGGGACACCGGCTCGTCGAAGACGACGTACAAGGCGATCCAGACCGACGCCTCGCTCAACCCGGGCAACTCCGGCGGAGCGCTGATCGACATGAACGGCAACATCATCGGCATCAACTCCGCGATGTACAGCCCCAGTTCCGCGACCGACTCGGGCTCCTCGGCGGGCAGCATCGGGCTCGGCTTCGCGATCCCCGTCAACACCGTCAAGGCGGACCTGGCCAGCCTCCGCGCGGGCGGCTCCGGCGACTCCGGCAACTCCAACGGATCGGGTGACTCCGGTGACTCCAGCGGATTCGGCGACGGCGGCAACAGCAGCGCCAGCTGACCCCGGCCGCGCGCAGGACGTGCGACGCTGGACAGCACCCGTGCCGGATCACACCCCCGAGGACCAGAGACCGATGAGCCCCGCACCCGCCGAGGACGAGACCCAGCGCATCCTGATCGTCGACGACGAGCCCGCCGTGCGCGAGGCGCTCCAGCGCAGCCTGGCCTTCGAGGGCTACGGCACGGAGGTCGCCGTCGACGGTCTGGACGCGCTGGCCAAGGCGGAGGCGTACCGGCCGGACCTGATCGTCCTCGACATCCAGATGCCCCGGATGGACGGCCTCACCGCAGCCCGGCGGCTGCGCGGCGCCGGGTCGACCACCCCCGTCCTGATGCTCACCGCGCGCGACACGGTCGGCGACCGGGTGACCGGGCTGGACGCGGGCGCCGACGACTACTTGGTGAAGCCGTTCGAGCTGGACGAGCTCTTCGCCCGGATCCGCGCGCTGCTGCGCCGCAGCTCGTACGCGACGCAGGCGGACGGCGAGCAGCCCGACGACAACGTGCTGACCTTCGGCGATCTGCGGATGGACCTGGCGACCCGCGAAGTGACCCGGGGCGAGCGGGTGGTGGAGCTGACCCGAACCGAGTTCACGCTCCTTGAGATGTTCCTGGCCCACCCCCGGCAGGTGCTGACCCGGGAGCAGATCCTCAAGGCGGTCTGGGGCTTCGACTTCGAGCCGTCGTCGAACTCCCTGGACGTGTACGTCATGTACCTGCGCCGCAAGACCGAGGCGGGCGGCGAGCCGCGCGTGGTCCACACCGTGCGGGGCGTCGGATACGCCCTGCGCGCGGGCGGCGCAGAGTGAACGCAGTGGTCCGGCGCTACCGGGCGATGCCGCTGCGCTCGCGGCTCGCCCTGCTGGTGGCGACGGCCGTCGCGGTCGCGGTCGCGGCCGTGTCGGTGGCGTGCTGGCTGCTGACCCGGGCCCAGCTCGGCGAGGAGCTGGACAACACCCTGCGCAACACCAGCGCCCCGCCGACGCTGGTGCAGGCCGCGCTCGCCACCTGCCGGTCCCAGGACCGGGTGCCCGAGAACCAGCGGTCGGGGTACGCGTACATCCAGGTCGTGCTGCCGGACGGGACCCGCTGCACGGCGCCCGAGTCGCCGCCGGTGCAGGTCAAACCGCAGGACCTGGCCGTGGCGCGGGGCCACCGGCCGGACACCCTGCACAGCAGCGTCACCGACGGCGGGGTGGAGGTACGCGTGCGTACCCAGCGCCAGGAGATCGCGGGCACGGTCGTCGCCGTGTCGCTCTCCCGGCCGCTCACCGAGATCGACTCCTCCCTCAACCGGCTCGCACTGCTGCTGCTGGGCCTCGCCGGGGCCGGAGTCGTGGCGGGCGGGGCCGCGGGCCTGTGGGTGGCGCGGGCCGGACTGCGCCCGGTCGACCAGCTGACCAGCACCGTGGAGCACGTGGCCCGGACCGAGGACCTCACGGTGCGGATCCCGGCCGAGGGCGAGGACGAGATCGCCCGGCTCTCCCGTTCCTTCAACGCGATGACCGCCGCCCTGGCCTCCTCCCGGGACCGGCAGGGCCAGCTGATCGCCGACGCGGGGCACGAGCTGCGCACCCCGCTGACCTCGCTGCGCACCAACATCGAGCTGCTCGCGCGGAGCGAGGAGACCGGGCGGGCCATTCCGCCCGCCGACCGCAAGGCCCTGATGGCGTCGGTCAAGGCCCAGATGACCGAACTGGCCTCGCTCATCGGCGACTTGCAGGAGCTGTCCCGGCCGGACGCGGCGCGGCCGGGGCCGCTGGAAGTCGTCGGGATGCACGACATCGCGCGGCACGCGCTGGAACGCGCCCGGCTGCGCGGGCCGGAGCTGACGATCACGGCGGAGCTGGCGCCCTGGTACGTACGGGCCGAGCCCGCGGCGCTGGAGCGGGCGATCGTCAACGTGCTGGACAACGCGGTGAAGTTCAGCCCGCCGGGCGGCACCGTGACGGTCTCGCTCGACCGGGGCGTACTGACGGTCGGCGACCAGGGGCCGGGCATCCCGGCGGATGAACTGCCGCACGTCTTCGAGCGGTTCTGGCGCTCGCCCTCGGCCCGTTCGCTGCCGGGCTCGGGGCTCGGGCTGTCGATCGTGGCCCGCACCGTGCAGCACGCGGGCGGGACTATCGCGCTCGGCCCGGGGCCGGACGGCAGGGGCACGGTGGCGACGGTCCGCCTGCCGGGCGCACCGACCCCACCACCGGAACTCACCGGCCCGACGGACGCGGGCTGAGACCGGGCGGCGCAGGGCCGCGGCGGACGGGCCCGGCACGCCCGTCCGGCGGAGCAGGCCGGACCCGCACGCCCCAGCGGCGGCGGACATGCCGCCCACCCACCGGACCGCCCCCTCCCGTACGCCCGAGGGGCTGAGGCCCGCAGGCACGCCATGTGCTGAGTGGAACCACCGGACCGGCACAAGCCCCGATACGCCGGAAGGGCGGCAGGCCCGCCGGCCCGCCGCCCTCCGGCACTCACCTCGCGCGGCCGGACACCGGCCACGCGCGCGTAAGGGCTACTGGCCCGACGCCTTGCCGATCACCGTGATCCGGCCGCCGGTCGGCGGGGCCAGCGGGGCGGAGGCGGAGGAGTTCGCGCCGAGGTAGGCGTCGAAGACCTCCAGGTCGGAGGCGCCGACCAGCTTGTTCTTGCCCTGGCCGAGGGCCGCGAAGCCGTCGCCGCCGCCCGCGAGGAACTCGTTCATGGCGACGCGGTAGGTCTTGGCCGGGTCGAGGGCGACCCCGTTCAGCTTGACCGTGTCGACGAGGACCCGGGCCGCGCCCGTCTTGGTCATGTCGAGGGTGTAGGTGAGCCCCTTGGAGATCTGGAGGATCTTCGGGGACGCCTCGTTGCCGCCGCTGACCTGCTGCTGCAGACCCTGGACGACCTGGGCGCCGGTCAGGTCCACGACGTTCATCATGTTGGTGAACGGCTGGACGGTGAACGCCTCGCCGTAGGTGACCACGCCGTCGCCCTCGCTGCCGCTCGCCTTGTAGACGAGGTCGGAGCGGATGCCGCCCGGGTTCATGAAGGCGATCTGGGCGCCGCCCTTGTCGGCCGGGGAGAGACCGGCGAGCTGCGCGTCGGCGATCAGGTCGCCCAGCGGCTTCTCGGGCGCCTCGGAGCCGCGGCCGTTGATGTCACCGGAGATGTAGCCCTGCGGGCGGCCCGCGATCGGGGCGGCCAGCTTGTTCCAGCGGGCGATCAGGTCGGTGATGTCCTGCGCCTTGGCCTGGTCGCGGCTGACGACGCGGTTGACCGACTTCGGCGACTTCACGGCGGTGCGGACGATGTCCTTGGTCCGCTTGTCGTAGGTCAGCGTGGTCTCGGTGAAGAGCTTGCCGTAGGAGGCGGCCGAGGTGACCATGCGCGGGTTGCCCGCCGGGTCCGGGATGGTGCAGGTGTACGCCTGGTGGGTGTGGCCGGTGACCAGCGCGTCCACCTTGGGCGTGACGCCCTTGGCGATGTCGACGATCGGGCCGGACAGACCGCTGCCGGGACCGGCCGAGTCGCAGTCGTAGTTGTAGGCGTTGCTGGTCGGCAGGCCGCCCTCGTGGATCAGGGCGACGATGGACTTCACGCCCTGCCGGTCGAGCTCCTTGGCGTACTTGTTGATCGTCTGGATCTCGTCGCCGAACTTCAGGCCCTTGACGCCCGAGGCGGTGACGACGTCCGGGGTGCCCTTGAGGGTCACACCGATGAAGCCGATCTTGACGCCGTTCTTCTTCCACACCGTGTACGGCTTGAGGATTGGCTTGCCGGTCTTCTCGCTGGTCACATTGGCCGCGAGGTAGGGGAAGTCGGCGCCCCGGAACTTCTTGCCCTTCTCGTAGCAGCCCTCGACGGGGTGACAGCCGCCGTTCTGCATCCGGGCCAGCTCGACCGCGCCCTCGTCGAACTCGTGGTTGCCCACGGACGTGACGTCCAGGTCGATCTTGTTGAGCGCCTCGATGGTCGGCTCGTCGTGGAAGAGCCCGGACAGCAGCGGGCTGGCGCCGATCATGTCGCCGCCCGCGGCGGTGATCGAGTACGGGTGGCCCTTGCGCGCGTTGCGCAGCGAGGTCGCCAGGTACTCGACGCCACCGGCCGGTACCGACTTCACGGTGCCGTCGGGCTGCTTCTCGTTCACGGCCCCGGCCGAGCCGGCCGGCGGCTCCAGATTGCCGTGCAGGTCGTTGAAGGAGAGGAGCTGGACGTCGACCGTCCGCGCGGGCTTCGGGTGTCCGTGGCCGTGGCCCTTGTCGTGGGCGTCGGCGGCGGGCATGGCGGCGATGAGCGCGCCGACCGTGGCGAATCCGGCGGCGGCCGCCAGGACCCGGCGGCCGGCCCGGCCGCCGTGGTTCTTCCGGGATGTCGCTGACATCTCTCCCCTAGGTGTTCAGCTGGTCGTTCGGTGTGGTCGCGGCGGTCCGGCACGGTTGGTCTCCAGCGTGACGGATGAGGTGCGCCGCGACCGGCAGCCTAGGGTCAACGCGCGTAGCGCGACAGGGGCGCGGGGTTACGGGATGGTTGCCGTTTGGCGGTACGTCAGCTTTTGCCCCGGGCCGCCGTACGCTCGTACCCATGACGACTGACCCCGCCGCCCCCGGCCCCTCCGGACGTGAGATCCAGACGCTCGACGAGCTGACCCATCCGCAGGCCCAGGAGGTGCTCGCGCTGCTCGCCGAGGCCGCCCGGACCGACGGACAGCAGGCCGTGTCCGAGCAGGGCCGGCTCCAGCTGCGGGGCGGGCGGCGGCCCGGCATCCGCCACTTCCTCCTCACGGTCGCCACCGCCGAGGGCGCCCAACTGATCGGGTACGCGCAGCTGGAGGACACCGACCCGGTCGAGGCGCCGGCCGCCGAGCTCGTCATCCACCCCGCCCACCGCGGCCGGGGCCACGGCCGGGCGCTCGGCTCGGCGCTGCTGGGCGCCTCCGGCAAGCGGCTGCGGGTGTGGGCGCACGGCGGCCACTCGGCGGCCCGCCACCTCGCGCAGGTCCTCGGGCTCACGCTCTTCCGCGAACTGCGCCAGATGCGGCGGCCGTTGAGCCTGTCGGACATCGCCGAGCCGGTGTACCCGGAGGGCGTGCGGGTGCGGACGTTCGTGCCCGGCGAGGACGACGCGGCCTGGCTCGCGGTGAACGCGGCGGCCTTCGCGCACCACCCCGAGCAGGGCGGGCTCACCCAGCGCGACCTCGACGACCGCGAGGCCGAGCCGTGGTTCGACCCCAAGGGCTTCTTCCTGGCCGAGCGGGACGGCCGGATCGTGGGCTTCCACTGGACGAAGGTGCACGCCGAGGAGAGGATCGGCGAGGTGTACGTGGTGGGCATCGCCCCGGACGCGCAGGGCGGCGGCCTCGGCAAGGCGCTCACCGCGACGGGGCTGCGCCACCTCGCGGCCGAGGGGCTGCCGACCGCGATGCTGTACGTGGACGCCGACAACACGGCGGCCGTGACGGTGTACGAGCGGCTCGGGTTCACGATCCACGAAGTGGATCTGATGTACCGCACGGAGTCCTGAACCCCGGGCCCGCCGGGCGCCGGGCGTCCGGCGGGCACGTCGGGGCGGTGCCCGGCCCCGGCGCGAAGGGTCCGTGACAGTCCGTGGAATCCCGGACGTCATGTCCTCGTTACCGGGCATTCAGACACGCTTGCGACGCTCACCCAATGCAGCCCGAGGTGCCCCCCTCCCGGAACGGGACCGCTTCCCGCCCCAAGGCGCTCGCGCCTGCCCGCTCCGACGTGCTCGACGAGGCGCCGTCCGACGCGCCCGGGGAGCCCTCGGCGCGGAAGAATGGGTTTATGAGCCAGCAGCCCAGCGCCGAGGTCCACCTCCAGCCCGCCTCCCAGCCCTCCGTCGGCTCCATAGCCGCGCACCGGCCGCACACCCTGGCGGCAGCCGTCTCCGACCTGGAGCCGGACATCGACGCGGATCTGGACGCGTACGAGGGCTACGAACGCGACGGACAGGGGGCCGACGGCGCCGACGAGCTGCCCTCCGGGCGCTTCCTGGACCGCGAGCGCAGCTGGCTCGCGTTCAACGAGCGCGTCCTGGAGCTGGCCGAGGACCCGGCCACCCCGCTCCTCGAACGGGCTAACTTCCTGGCCATCTTCGCCTCCAACCTGGACGAGTTCTTCATGGTCCGGGTGGCGGGCCTGAAGCGGCGCATCGCCACCGGCGTGGCCACCCGGTCCGCCTCCGGGCTCCAGCCCCGCGAGGTCCTGGACCTGATCTGGACCCGCTCGCGCGAGCTCATGGCCCGGCACGCCGCCTGCTACCAGCAGGACGTGGCCCCGGCGCTGGCCGACGAGAACATCCATCTGATCCGCTGGCCCGACCTGACCGACAAGGAGCAGGCGCGGCTCTTCACGCTCTTCCGCCAGCAGATCTTCCCGGTGCTGACCCCGCTGGCCGTGGACCCCGCGCACCCCTTCCCGTACATCTCGGGGCTCTCGCTCAACCTCGCGGTCGTGGTGCGCAACCCGGTCAGCGGGCACCGGCACTTCGCCCGGGTCAAGGTGCCGCCGCTGCTCTCGCGGTTCCTGGAGGCGTCCCCGCAGCGCTATGTGCCGCTCGAGGACGTCATCGCCGCCCACCTGGAAGAGCTCTTCCCGGGCATGGAGGTGCTGGCCCACCACATGTTCCGGGTGACCCGGAACGAGGACCTCGAAGTCGAGGAGGACGACGCCGAGAACCTGCTCCAGGCGCTGGAGAAGGAGCTCATGCGGCGCCGCTTCGGGCCGCCGGTGCGGCTGGAGGTCGAGGAGTCGATCGACCCGTAC
Organism: Streptomyces sp. cg36; assembly: GCF_041080675.1. Taxonomy (NCBI): domain Bacteria; kingdom Bacillati; phylum Actinomycetota; class Actinomycetes; order Kitasatosporales; family Streptomycetaceae; genus Streptomyces; species Streptomyces cyclosori. The sequence goes on from NZ_CP163520.1 coordinate 3,707,115, forward strand.
GTACTGGACCTGCTGGTGCGCGAGCTGAAGGTCGGCGACGCCGAGGTGTATCCGCTGCCCGGCCCGCTGGACCTCACCGGTCTCTTCGGCATCGCCGCCCTCGACCGCCCCGAGCTGAAGTTCCCGAAGTTCGTGGCCGGAACCCATCGGGACCTCGCGGAGGTCGAGTCGGCCTCCGCGCCGGACATCTTCGCCGCGCTGCGCGAGCGGGACGTGCTGCTGCACCACCCCTACGACTCGTTCTCCACCTCGGTCCAGGCGTTCCTGGAGCAGGCGGCGGCCGACCCCGACGTGCTCGCCATCAAGCAGACGCTCTACCGGACCTCGGGCGACTCGCCGATCGTCGACGCGCTGATAGACGCCGCCGAGTCCGGCAAGCAGGTGCTGGTGCTGGTCGAGATCAAGGCGCGCTTCGACGAGCAGGCCAACATCAAGTGGGCCCGCAAGCTGGAGGAGTCGGGCTGCCACGTGGTCTACGGGCTGGTCGGGCTGAAGACGCACTGCAAGCTGTCGCTGGTGGTGCGCCAGGAGGGCGAGACCCTGCGGCGCTACTCGCACGTGGGCACCGGCAACTACCACCCCAAGACCGCCCGCCTCTACGAGGACCTGGGGCTGCTCACCGCGGACCCGCAGGTCGGCGCGGACCTGTCCGACCTGTTCAACCGGCTCTCCGGCTATTCGCGCCGCGAGACCTACCGCCGTCTGCTGGTCGCGCCCAAGTCGCTCCGGGACGGGCTGGTCTCCCGCATCAACAAGGAGACCGCCCACCACCGCGCCGGGCGGCCCGCCTACGTCCGCATCAAGGTCAACTCGATGGTGGACGAGGCCGTCATCGACGCCTGCTACCGGGCGTCGCAGGCGGGGGTACCGGTCGACATCTGGGTGCGCGGCATCTGCGCGGTGCGCCCCGGGGTGGCCGGGCTCTCCGAGAACATCCGGGTGCGCTCGATACTCGGGCGCTTCCTGGAGCACTCCCGGGTCTTCGCCTTCGGCAACGGCGGCGAGCCCGAGGTCTGGCTGGGCAGCGCCGACATGATGCACCGCAACCTCGACCGCCGTATCGAGGCTCTGGTCCGGGTCACCGACCCGGCCCACCGCGCGGCTCTCACCCGGCTCCTGGAGACCGGAATGTCGGACAGCTCCTCCTCCTGGCACCTGGGCCCGGACGGGGAGTGGACCCGGCGTTCGGTCGACGCCGACGGGCAGCCGCTGCGACACGTACAGGAGATGCTGATAGACGCCCGGAGGCGCCGGCGTGCTACGCCCTGAGAAATCCCCGGGACCGGAGACCGCCGGGGACGTCCTGTCCCCCTATCTCCACGCGCAGGCGGGGGAATTCCTGCGCAGCCTCCGCCTCCACCGCGAGGCGGGGCCCGACAACGACGGCGCGGAGGAGGCCGCGCGGGCGCTGCGGCGCGCCGCGCGCCGCATCGGCGCCACCCTGCACACGTTCCGCCCGCTGCTCGACCCGGCCTGGGCCGATCCGCTCCGTACGGAGCTGGCCTGGCTCTCGGGCACGCTGGCCGGGGAGCACGCCTGCGCGGCGCGGCTGGCCCGGCTGCTCGACGGCCTCCAGCGGCTCTCCGGCAGCCCGCAGGTCCCGCCGCCGCGCGGCGAGTCGGCGGGCGCGCTGACGGTGGGCGCGGCACGGGCGGGGGCGCTCCTGGACCGCCAGCTGACCCTGGCCCGGACCCGGGCGCACTCGGCGGCCCTCCAGGCGCTGGGCTCGGCCCGGTTCCACGCTGTGGCTGACGCGGTGGCGCTGCTGGCCAGCGAAGTGCCGCTGTCCAGCTCGGCGGCGGCGTACGCGGTGGAGGTGCTGCCGTCCGCGGCCCTCTCGGCCGAGCAGCGGCTCGCCGACGCGGTGGCCGCGCTGCCGCTGGCCCGGGCCGCCCATCCGTACAACGCGGAGGCGCTCGTCCAGTCCGGCGAGGCGCAGGACGCCCCCTGGCACCAGGTGCGGCTGCTGCTGCGGCTGCACCGGTACGCCCAGGAGGTGCTGCGGGGCGGCGCCGCGCACGAGGACGGGGACCGGCTGCTGCGGGCCGGGCAGGCCCTCGACCGGCACCGCGACGCCTCGGAGGCCGCGGCTGCCGCCGCCTCGGCCGCCCGCACCCCGCGCATCGCCCCGCCGACCGCGTACGCGCTGGGGGTGCTCCACGCCGACCAGCGCCACGAGGTGGAGGCGGCCCGGTTCGCCTTCCAGCGCATCTGGCAGCCGGCCCTGGCCCTGCCGGCGGTGACCGCGCCGTGAACCGCGGGCGGGCGACCGTGCTGGCGGCCGGGTGCGTGCTGTGGCGCCGCTCGCCGTGGGGCGACGGCGGGCTGGAGGTCTGCCTGGTGCACCGCCCCAAGTACGACGACTGGTCGCACCCCAAGGGCAAGCTCAAGCGGGGCGAGGAGCCGCTTGCGGGGGCGGTGCGGGAGGTCCTGGAGGAGACCGGGCACCACTGCGTGCCCGGCGCCCGGCTGCCCTCCGCGCACTACGTGGACGCGCAGGGCCGCCCCAAGGTCGTCGACTACTGGGCCGCCGAGGCGGCCGAGGGGCGGTTCGAGCCCTGCGACGAGGTCGACCGGCTGCTGTGGCTGCCCCCGGCGGCGGCCCGCCACCGGCTCACCCAGCCGCGCGACCGCCAGCTGCTCGACGCGCTCCTGGACGCGCTGCACTCCGCGTAGGCATATGCCCAGGACGACCGGCCCGGTGCGCACTACGTCGTGCACCGGGCGCTCGGCGTATCCCGTACGCGCCCCACCGGGCCTCCGACGCGCCCCCTCCGGGCTCCCACCGGCCCCGTTCGCGCTCCGCCGGACGGATGAACACAAACCGATAACGGCCGGCACCGCACTGACCGACACGGTTCACCTGCCGTTCACTCTCCTCCGTCGGCGGCTTCACCTGATCTGCCTAATTTCGGCCTTACACGGTGCAGGGCGGCCCGCCCCACCGGACACCTCTTCGCACGCCGCCGTACAACGAACGGACACCGGCGGCTCCTGGAAGGAACACCCGAAAGTGAAGCTTCAGCGCAAGAACCGGCTCCGCGCCACCGCTCTCGGCGTCATCGCCGTGTCCAGCGCCCTGGCCCTCACGGCGTGCGGCAGCGACGACAACGACAAGGGTGCGAACACCGGCGGCACCGGTGGCAAGACGAGCGCCGCGTCCAACATCAAGTGTGACGGCGCCAAGGGCCAGCTGCTCGCCTCCGGCTCCTCCGCGCAGAAGAACGCCATGGACCTCTGGGTCAAGAACTACATGGCGGCCTGCAAGGGCGTCGAGATCAACTACAAGTCCTCGTCGTCCGGTGAGGGCATCATCGGCTTCAACACCTCGCAGGTCGGCTTCGCCGGTTCCGACTCCCCGCTGAAGCCGGAGGAGGTCGCCAACTCCAAGAAGGTCTGCACCGGCGGCCAGGGCATCAACCTCCCGATGGTCGGCGGCCCGATCGCGATCGGCTACCACCTGGAGGGCGTGGACAGCCTGGTCCTGGACGCCCCGACGATCGCCAAGATCTTCAACGGCAAGATCAAGAACTGGAACGACGAGGCCATCGCCAAGCTGAACTCGGGCGCCAAGCTCCCGGACAAGGCGATCCAGGCGTTCCACCGCTCGCAGGACTCCGGCACCACCCAGAACCTCGGCAAGTACCTCGGCGCCACCGCGAAGGCCGACTGGCCGTACGCCGCCGAGAAGAAGTGGCCGGCCCCGGGCGGCCAGGCCGCCGCCGGGTCCTCGGACGTCGCCGCGCAGGTCAAGCAGACCGATGGCGCGATCGGCTACTTCGAGCTCTCCTACGCCACCGCGCAGTCCATCAAGACCGTGGACATCAACACGGGCGCCGCCGCCCCGGTCAAGGCCACCTCGGAGAACGCCTCCAAGGCGATCGCCGCCGCCAAGATCAAGGGCACCGGCAAGGACCTGGCCCTCGGCCTGGACTACACCACCAAGGCCGACGGCGCCTACCCGCTGGTCCTGGTCACGTACGAGATCGCCTGCGACAAGGGCAACAAGGCCGACACCCTCGGCACGGTCAAGTCCTTCCTGACCTACACCGCCAGCGACGAGGGCCAGAAGATCCTGACGGACGCCGGCTACGCGCCGATCCCCGCCGAGATCAACGCCAAGGTCCGCGAGACCGTCGCCGGTCTCCAGTAACACCCGTCGGGCCTTCGGACGGCCGCTGAACCGCCCGTCCGAAGGCCCCTGGGGCGGGGGCCCTGATCCGGCCCCCGTCCCCACCATCCGGTGCACCGCCGCCAGGGGACCCCTCCCGTCCCCGCCCACAGACCGGAAAGATCAATGGCTTCCATAACCACGAACACCCCGCCACCACCAGCGGCCCCCGCCGTGCGCCGCAAGTCCACCGGACGCGCCGGCGACAAGATCTTCCTCGGCCTCTCCCGGGGATCCGGCATCTTCCTGCTCGTCCTGATGGCGTCGATCGCCGTCTTCCTGAGCGTCCGCGCGGGCATGGCCCTCTCGAAGGACGAGGGCAACTTCCTCACCACCTTCGACTGGAACCCCGCCGGTGAGAAGCCGGTCTTCGGCATCGCCGTCCTGCTCTTCGGCACGGTCGTCAGCTCGATCATCGCGATGGTCATCGCGGTTCCGATCGCTGTCGGCATCGCCCTGTTCATCTCGCACTACGCGCCGCGCAAGCTGGCCGCGCCCCTCGCGTACGTGGTGGACCTGCTCGCCGCGATCCCCTCGATCATCTACGGCATCTGGGGCGCCCTGATCCTCGTGCCGTACCTGGAGGGCCTGAACTCCTGGCTCGACGAGTACCTCGGCTGGACCTACGTCTTCGAGAAGACCGAGGTCGGCGTCGCCCGCTCCCTCTTCACCGTCGGCATCCTGCTCGCCATCATGATCCTGCCGATCGTGACCAGCGTGAGCCGCGAGGTCTTCCTCCAGGTCCCGCGGATGAACGAGGAGGCCGCGCTGGCGCTCGGCGCCACCCGCTGGGAGGTCATCCGGATGTCGGTGCTGCCCTTCGGCCGCTCCGGCATCATCTCCGCCTCCATGCTGGGCCTGGGCCGCGCGCTCGGCGAGACGATGGCCGTCGCCACCGTCCTCTCCCCCAGCTATCTGATCTCGCTGCACATCCTGAACCCGGGTGGCGGCACCTTCGCCCAGAACATCGCGGCGAAGTTCGACGAGGCCAATGAGCTCGGCCGGGACGCCCTGATCGCCTCCGGCCTGGTGCTCTTCGTCCTCACCCTGCTGGTCAACGGCGCGGCCCGCCTGATCATCGCGCGCCGCAAGGAGTACTCGGGGGCGAACGCCTGATGTCGAACGCAGTGGTCCAGGACACCCGTCCGGCCCCTTCCGCACCCCGCAGGAACAGCCTGAGCCGCCGCGGCCTGCCCCGCTGGGCCACCGCCGCGTTCGGTGCCGCGGGCATCGCGCTCGGCTGCGGCATCGGCGCCGTCGCCGACCTGTCCAGCAAGGTCCAGTGGGGCCTGCTCTCGGCCCTCCTCTTCGTCGTGATCTCGTACGTGGCCACCTCGGTCGTCGAGAACAAGCGCCAGGCCAAGGACCGCGTCGCCACCAGCCTCGTCTGGGTGTGCTTCATCCTCGCCCTCGTCCCGCTGCTCTCCCTGCTGTGGACCACCGTCAAGCGCGGCAGCAAGGCCCTGAACGGGGACTTCCTGACCCACTCGATGAACGGGGTCACCGGCTTCGCCCCCGGCGGCGGTGTCTACCACGCGCTGATCGGCACCCTGGAGCAGGTCGGCATCGCCACCCTGATCTCCGCGCCCATCGGGCTGCTGACCGCGGTCTACCTGGTGGAGTACGGCAAGGGCGCGCTCGCCAAGGCCGTCACGTTCTTCGTCGACGTGATGACCGGCATCCCCTCCATCGTGGCGGGTCTGTTCATCCTCACGCTGATGCTGATGTTCGAGCTCAAGCCGTCCGGCTTCATGGGCTCGCTGGCGCTGGCGATCCTGATGATGCCCGTGGTGGTCCGCTCCACCGAGGAGATGCTCAAGCTCGTCCCGAACGAGCTGCGCGAGGCGTCCCTGGCCCTCGGCGTGCCGAAGTGGCGCACGATCCTGAAGGTGGTCCTGCCGACCGCGATCGGCGGCATCACCACCGGTGTGATGCTCGCGATCGCCCGCATCGCCGGTGAGACCGCGCCGATCATGCTGCTCGTCTTCGGCAGCCAGCTGATCAACACCAACCCCTTCGACGGCGCCCAGTCCTCGCTCCCCTACTACATCTGGGAGCAGTTCCGGGTCGGCAGCGACGCGTCCTACGACCGCGCGTGGGCCGCCGCCCTGGTGCTGATCGCCTTCGTCATGATCCTCAATCTGGTGGCCCGCGGCATCGCCCGCTGGAAGGCCCCGAAGACCGGCCGCTGACGCGACCAACGAAAGAAGCAGTGATTTCCATGGCCAAGCGAATCGACGTCAGCGGCCTGACCGCCTACTACGGCTCCCACAAGGCCATCGAGGACATCTCGATGACCGTGGAGCCCCGCTCCGTGACCGCCTTCATCGGCCCCTCCGGCTGCGGCAAGTCCACCTTCCTGCGCACCCTGAACCGGATGCACGAGGTCACCCCCGGTGGCCGCGTCGAGGGCAAGGTGCTCCTGGACGACGAGAACCTGTACGGCAAGGACGTCGACCCGGTCGCCGTCCGCCGTACGGTGGGCATGGTCTTCCAGCGCCCGAACCCGTTCCCCACCATGTCGATCTTCGACAACGTGGCCGCCGGGCTGCGGCTGAACGGCTCGTACAAGAAGAGCCAGCTCTCCGACGTGGTCGAGAAGTCCCTCAAGGGCGCCAACCTCTGGAACGAGGTCAAGGACCGGCTCAACAAGCCCGGCTCGGGCCTGTCCGGCGGTCAGCAGCAGCGGCTCTGCATCGCCCGCGCGATCGCGGTCGAGCCGGACGTCCTGCTGATGGACGAGCCGTGCTCCGCGCTCGACCCGATCTCCACCCTCGCCATCGAGGACCTGATCGGTGAGCTGAAGGAGCGCTTCACGATCGTCATCGTGACGCACAACATGCAGCAGGCCGCGCGGGTCTCCGACCGTACGGCGTTCTTCAACCTGGCGGCCGTCGGCCAGCCGGGGCGGCTCGTCGAGATCGACGAGACCGAGCGGATCTTCTCCAACCCGTCCGTCCAGGCGACCGAGGACTACATCTCCGGTCGCTTCGGATAGGCGTCACAGCCGTCTGCGGTGCTGCATGGCGGTGCCACCGCAAGACGAAGGGCCCGCCTCCTGGTGTCAGGAGGCGGGCCCATTTCCATGCCCCTCCCCCCGACGCCCCCTCCCGCAGCCATCTGCGGACCGTGCTGAGCCGCTCGCGCGGTTCCCCGCGCCCCTGAAACCCGCCTTCACCTGCGGACCGTGCTGGGTTGCTCGCGCAGTTCCCCGCGCCCCTGAAAAGCCTGTGGTTGAGCTGAGCTCTCCGGCCACCGGTACCCCCTAGGGGCGCGGGGAACTGCGCGACCTGCCCCCACCGGCCCGCAGGGGCATGCAGAAGGGGCCCGGGGCCGAAGCCCCGGGCCCCTTCTGGGGGTCAGCCGAAGAAGATTCGTACGACGTAATAGCTGCCCGCCGCCACCAACGCAGCCGCAGGCATCGTGATGAACCAGCCAAGAATGATGTTCTTGGCAACACCCCACCGCACGGCGTTGACCCGCTTCGTCGCCCCCACACCCATGATCGCCGACGTGATGACATGCGTCGTCGAGATCGGCGCGTGGAAGAGGAAGGCCGACCCGAACATGATCGACGCACCCGTGGTCTCCGCCGCGAACCCCTGCGGCGGATCCAGTTCGATGATCTTCCGCCCGAGCGTCCGCATGATGCGCCAGCCACCCGCGTACGTACCCAGCGACAGCATCGCCGCACAGGCGATCTTGACCCAGATCGGGATCTCGTCGCCCGCCGACTGCACGTCCGCGATGACCAGGGCCATCACCACGATGCCCATCGTCTTCTGCGCGTCCTGGAGGCCGTGGCCGAGGGCCATGCCGGCCGCCGAGACCGTCTGGGCGATCCGGAAGCCGCGCTTCGCCTTGTGCGGGTTGGCCTTGCGGAACATCCACAGGATCGCGCACATCACCAGATAACCGGCGATCAGACCGATGATCGGCGAGACGAACATCGGAACGACGATCTTGTCGAGCACGCCGTTCCAGTGGACGGTGGTGCCGCCCGCGAGCGCCGCGCCGACCATGCCGCCGAACAGGGCGTGCGAGGACGAGGAGGGCAGTCCGAAGTACCAGGTGACCAGGTTCCAGATGATCGCGCCGACCAGCGCGGCGAAGAGGATGCCCATCCCCTTGTTGCCCTCGGGCGTCGCGATCAGACCTTCGCTGACGGTCTTGGCGACGCCGCTGCCGAGGAAGGCGCCGGCCAGGTTCATGACGGCCGCCATCGCCAGCGCCGCGCGCGGGGTCAGCGCCCGCGTCGAGACGGAGGTCGCGATGGCGTTCGCGGAGTCGTGGAACCCGTTCGTGTACGTGAATCCGAGCGCGACCGCGATGGTCACGACCAGTGCAAAGGTGTCCACGGAGCTCAGGACTCCTTGACGGCGATGGTCTCCACCGTGTTCGCCACGTGCTCGAAGGCGTCCGCCGCCTCTTCGAGTACGTCCACGATCTGCTTCAGCTTGAGCACCTCGATGGCGTCGTACTTGCCGTTGAAGAGATGGGCGAGCAGCTTGCGGTGGATCTGGTCCGCCTGGTTCTCCAGCCGGTTGACCTCGATCCAGTACTCGGTCAGGTTGGACATCGTGCGCAGGTTGGGCATGGCCTCGGCGGTCAGCTCGGCCGCCCGGGCCAGCACCTCGATCTGCTGCTCGACGCCCTTCGGCAGTTCCTCGACGTTGTAGAGGACGACGAGGTCGACTGCCTCCTCCATGAAGTCCATGATGTCGTCGAGCGACGAAGCGAGGGAGTAGATGTCCTCGCGGTCGAACGGCGTGATGAACGAGGAGTTCAGCTGGTGGAAGATCGCGTGGGTCGCGTCGTCGCCCGCGTGCTCCGCTGCCCGCATCCGCTCCGCGATCTCGGCCCGGGACGCGGAATCCGCTCCGAGCAGTTCCATCAGGAGCTTCGAGCCCGTGACGATGTTGTCCGCGGATGCGGCGAACATGTCGTAGAAGCTCGTCTCCCTGGGGGTCAGACGAAAGCGCACGTGGGGTCCTCGGGGTGCTCTGGATTCGGTCAGGCTGATGCTAGGCGCATCATCCGGCCACGGCTAACCGGCGTACTTCAGTGTCGCCCATCAGGCACAGTGATCAGCACAGACCCCCGGACCGTTCCGGGGCCCGCTTTCGCGGGGTTCGTTACCATATACCCATGAGGGGTATCCACCCCCTTTTCGTACAACGGGAGGACGCGATGACGACCACCGAGCCCGCTCAGCCGGACACCGTCCTCACGGACCAGGCGCACGCCGTGCACGGGTACCACAAGCAGAAGGACGAACACCTCAAGCGGCTGCGCCGCATCGAGGGCCAGATCCGCGGGCTGCAGCGCCTGGTGGACGAGGACGTGTACTGCATCGACATACTCACCCAGGTCTCCGCGTCCACGAAGGCCCTCCAGTCCTTCGCCCTCCAGCTCCTGGAGGAGCACCTGCGCCACTGCGTGGCGGACGCGGCGGTCAAGGGCGGCACGGAGATCGACGCGAAGGTGGAGGAGGCGACCAAGGCGATCGCCCGGCTGCTGCGCACCTGAACGGCGGCATCGGCGCGGCGCTGCCCGACGCGGTACAACCTCGGCGCGGCGCCCTCCCGGCGCGGTACGCCCCGGCGCGGCGCCCTCGCGACGCGGCGGCGGCCCGGTCCGGCGCCGTACCGCCGGGCGGTGACCGGCGCGGCGCCGACGGCACGGGCGGCGGCTCACGGCCGACGCCCATGACCCGACGCACCGGGCTCCGATGCACCCGGCCCCGGCCACCTGGCCGAAACCCGTCGGGCGGGCCCCGTCCTGGAGATCCACCGGCCGCACTTGGCCGGAATCAGTCCCCCGGCCCCGCACCCCGTCGCTCGGGCTCCACCTTGAGCACCTCGTCGATCAGGTCGGAACTGAGCCGCTCCCCGTCGGCGGCCGACGCCGCGATCATCAATTCACCGATCAGCTCGATCTCGACGAGGGCCACGTGGTCCTGGACGGTTGCGCTGCGAAGCCCGGCCACGCACCTCACCCCTCTACCCCTCTTTCTGCCGTCGTCGGCTTCCTAGCGTAGGGAGGGGGGCGCTGCCCGCGCATGGCACGGACGGACCATTTACGCCACCGCCCATGACCGGATCTAGGACACGATCTTGCCCGCGTAGATGTCCCGCCCGGCGGGCAGCCGGACGGCGGCGGGCACGCCGAACCCGTAGAGCAGCGTGGTCGAGGCGACCGCGACCGTACGCCCCTCGTTGAGGTAGCTGAACCGCTGGCGCAGCTTGCGCAGCAGGCCCTGTTCGTCGAAGTACGCGTCGAACGGGACCGCGCCCTTCTCCTTGCCGAACCCTTTCGCCGCGGCCATCAGCGACCCCCGCGCCCGGGAATCGGCCACGCCCGCGGCGCGCGCGAGGTCGGCGGTGCCCCGGTAGTGCCGGACCCGGACGCCCGCCAGGTCCTCCTCGCCCACGTACACCACGGGGCCGACGCCGCGCAGCAGCTCGGCCGCCACCATCGGGTCGGTGACCCCGCCGGTGACCAGATTGCCGTCGGGCAGGGTCGTCGTGTCGACCCGCACCCACTTGTCGGCGGGCACGCCCGCGCCCCGGTTCTTCATGTACAGCGCGTCCGGCGCCAGGACCTCGATGAGCGGCCGGTGCTCCTCGACGCCCGCCGCGTCCTTGGGCAGCAGCACCTTCAGCTGGCCCAGGCGGCGCGTGTAGTCGTACACCCCTTCGCCGCGGATGGTGACCAGGGTGCCGCCGGCCGCCATCTCCATGGAGGTGCTCGCCTTGGAGCTGCCCGCGGCGAGCAGCCCGTCGGCCGCGCGCGCCACCACCTGGCCCGGCTCCGCCGACTGTCCGCCCGCTCCCTCGGTGCCCGCCGCCCCGCCGGAGCCGCAGCCCGCCACCAGCGCCCCGGAGGCCGTCACCGCGAGCGCGGTCGCCCCGGTCATGACGGCACCGGCGAACCCCGCGCCCCCGCGCCTTCGCCGCTGCACCTTCATAGCCGTCCAACCCCCAAACGCCACCGAGAACCGACGCACCACCCGCCCCGTTCAACGACCGCGTCCCCACCCCGGTCACGCCCGTCCGGCGTCCTCGGTACGGTGGCTGCGTGCACCAGCAAGCCTCAGTCCCTGAGCACCGCACGACCACCACCGAACGCGGCAGCTTCGCCCTCGCCCGCTGCTCCTGCGGCTGGACGGGCCCGGCCCGCCGCTCCCGCGACAAGGCACGGGCGGACGCGGAGCTGCACGAGTCCGCGGAGTAGCCCGCCCCTCGGAGGGCGGGGGCGGCGCGCCCCGGACCCGGATCGGCCCGCCCCCGGGCGGCCGGGCCGGACCGTTTCGGAGGGATGCCTTCCGGGGAGACCTCCGGGCATGCGCCGGCGTTCCCTCCTCGCCGCGGGCGCCGCCCTCGCCGCCGGCGGGGTGTCCGCCTGCACCTCCGGCGCGCCGCGCGCCCCCGCCACCACCACCCCGAGCGGCGGCACGCGTGCGAGCGCCAGCACCGCCCCCGCCGACTGGACCGCCCTCGCGCGCGGCCTCGACGGGCTGCTGGTGCGCCCCGGCGACGCCGTCTATCCGACCGCCCGTCAGCTCTACAACACCCGCTTCGACGGCCTGCGTCCGGCCGCCGTCGCCTACGCGGCGGGCGAGGACGACATCCGCGAGTGCCTCGCCTTCGCCCGCGCGCACGGCACCCCGGTGGCCCTGCGCGGCGGCGGCCACTCCTACGCGGGCTGGTCCTCGGGCACCGGCCGCCTGGTCATCGACACCTCGCGGCTCAACCGCGTACGGACGGACGGGAGCGGCGGGGCGACCACGGCCACCATCGGCGCGGGCGCCCGGCTGCTGGACGTCTACCTCGCCCTGGGCCGCACCGGCCGCACCGTCCCCGGCGGCTCCTGCCCGACCGTCGGCATCGCGGGGCTGACCCTCGGCGGCGGCCACGGCGTCGCCACGCGCGCGTACGGGACGACCTGCGACAGCCTGACCTCCGCCACCCTGATCACCGCCGACGGCCGCAGGCTCACCGCCGACGCCCGCCACGAACCCGATCTCTTCTGGGCGCTGCGCGGCGCGGGCAACGGCAACTTCGGCGTGGTCACCGAGCTGACCTTCCGTACGCATCCGGCCCCGCCGTCCGTCACCGCGTATCTGACCTGGCCCTGGTCCCGGGCGGGCGCGGTGGTGACGGCGTGGCAGGAGTGGGGGCCCGACCAGGCCGACGAGATCTGGTCCGCCGCCCATCTCGCGGGGAGCCCCGGCCCGCCGGGCGGCCGGGTCGCGCCCACGGTGAACGTCGCCGCGTTCTCCCTCGGCTCCTACGACGACCTCCAGAACGCCGTCGACCGGCTCGCCGACCGGGTGGGCGCCCCCGCCGCGACCGTCTCGCTGCGGCGCCACGGCTACACCGACGCGATGCTCTCGTACGCGGGCTGCGCCACCCTCTCCGAGCAGCAGTGCCATCTGCCGGGCAGCACCCCGGGCCGCACTCCGCAGGGCGTGCTCCAGCGCGAGACGTACGCGGCCCGCTCCGCCTTCTTCGACCGCGCGCTCCCCGACGACGGGGTGCGCGCCCTGCTCGCCCGGACCGAGGCGTTCGGCGCGGTGACGGCCGCTCAGGGCGGCGGGGGCGGCAGCATCGCGCTCACCGCGCTGGGCGGGGCGGTCAACCGGGTGGCCCCGGACGCCACGGCGTTCGTGCACCGGCGCTCACGGGTGCTCGCCCAGTACGTCGCCTCCTGGCGTCCGGGCACCTCCGGATCGGCCCAGCGAGCATGGCTGAATACCACTCATGACGCCTTGCGGGAGCACGCGTCGGGCGCCGCGTACCAGAACTACGCCGACCCGGAGCTGACGGACTGGCGGACCGCCTACTACGGGGCGGCGGCGCCGAGGCTGGCCCGGATCAAGCACGCCTACGACCCCACGCGGCTCTTCGACTTCCCGCAGGCGCTGTGACCGTACCCGCAGGCGCTGTGACCGTAGGGGGCGCTCCCCGCCCGTAACCTGCCTAGGCCGCCAGGTCGTTCTCGCCCGTGCCCGTGCCGGCCGCGCCCGAGCGGGGCTCGGGGATGTCGACGGCGAGCCGCAGCGACGCCTGGCCCGCGCGGCGCGAGCGGACCAGCCGGCCGAGCCTGGGCGAGCGCGCCACCGTGGCGACCAGGGGGGTGAGCAGCATCAGCGCGAGCGGGGCGAGCAGCAGGGTGACGGCGGTGCCGAGGGCGAAGCCGCCCACCACGTCCGTCGGGTAGTGCACGCCCATGTAGACGCGGCTGAAGCCCTCGGCGAGCGCGAGGCCGATGGCGAGCAGCCCGAACTTGCGGTGGGCGACGAAGAGTCCGGCCCCGATGGCCATCGCCAGCGTGGCGTGGTCGCTGACGAACGAGTAGTCCGTCTTGCCGTCCACCAGCACCTCCAGGCCCTTGTGGGCGACGAAGGGGCGGGGCCGCTCCACGAATCCCCGGATGGGGATGTTGACGAGCAGGGCGATTCCGGCGGCGAGCGGTGCCCACACCAGCGCGGCGACGGAGGCGAGGGCGCTCTCGCGGTCCTCGCCGCGCCGCAGGCTCCACCAGCACCAGAGCACGACGAGGACGAGGGCGAGCAGGATGCCGTACTCGCCCACGAACTCCATGACGCGGTCGCACCACGCGGGAGCGGACTTGGCGAGTCCGTTGATGTCGTAGAGCAGGCTGACGTCCGGGTTCGCCCCGTCCAGCGCGAGTCCAGCCATGCCGCGGCCCCTTGCCTGTGCGTGTAGCTACCAACCCCCGTGGTCAGTACTCCTGCGGTCACTGTCCACTGAACGGCCTCGACGGCCCTCGCGTTCCACTCTCCACGGAATGATCACCACGACGTTATCGAAGAGATACTCATCGTCGCAGCTCAGGGCCATGGCCTGACAGAGCGTGCCGAACGTTTCCGGCCATGCCGTACCCGCGGTCACCCGGTCCGGAAGAGCGTCCGCGTCACGCGGCCGAGGGGAACTTCGGCAGCGCGGCGGCGCCGTCCTTGGTGACCCGGGTGGCGCCGAAGTAGTCCGGCGCGTCGATCTTGTCGAAGCGGATGACGGCACCCGTGTACGGGGCGTTGATCATGTATCCGCCGCCGACGTACATGCCGACGTGGTGGATGGCGCGGGAGTTGGAGAGGTCGTCCGAGAAGAAGACGAGGTCGCCCGGGAGCAGCTGGTCGCGCGAGGGGTGCGGGCCCGCGTTGTACTGGTCGTTGGCCACGCGCGGCAGCTCGATCCCCACGCTGGCGTAGGCGGCCTGGGTGAGCCCCGAGCAGTCGAACCGGCCGCCCTGCGCCGCCGTCCCCTCGCCGCCCCAGAGATAGGGCGTCCCCAGCTTCTGCTGCGCGTAGTAGATGGCCCCCGCGGCCTGCTGGGAGGGCGCCACCCGGCTGACCGGGCGGGCGAAGCTCTTCTCCAGGGTGCGGATGGTCTTCACATAGCCCTGGGTCTCCTTGTACGGCGGCACGCCCCCGTACTTGATGACGGCGTAGGAGCCCGCGTTGTACGCCGCGAGCATGTTGCTGCTCTGGTCCCCCGGCACGTTCTTCACGTACCCCGCGAGTTCGCAGTCGTAGGAGGCGGCCGAGGGGATGGCGTCGGCCGGGTCCCAGATGTCCTTCTTTCCGTCGCCGTTCCCGTCGACGCCGTGGGTGGCCCAGGTGCTGGGGATGAACTGGGCGATGCCCAGCGCGTTGGCCGGGCTCGTCGCGTCCGGCTTCCAGCCGCTCTCCTGGTAGAGCTGGGCCGCCAGCATCGCCGGGTTGAGGGCGGGGCAGAGGTTGCCCCACTTCTGGACGAGGGACTGGTAGAGCGCGGGGACGGCGCCCTTGGCCAGTGCCACGGACTGGCCGCCGCCGCCCGTCGTCAGCCCCGCCGCCGCCGAATACGTGCCGACGACGAGCAGCGCGACGAAGCTCAGGCTCGCCCCGACCGCGGTCCCGCTGACCACCCAGACCTTGCGCACGCCCCAACTTTCCCCCATCCGGGCGCGATTCATGGCTCATTACCCGCCAGGAGTCCGCCTATTTTCCGACGAACCCGGTCACCGCCGCCTCCGCGCGGCCTCTCCGCGCCCCCGGCCCGTCCCCCGTCGGCCACGTCACAGGGCTCGCCACTGCTCCCCGGTCGTTGCTAGGTTCGCGGTCGGCAAGCAAAGGAAAGCAAAAGGAACGGCAACGGGGGAACGGGCGCCATGGCACGCAGCGCGCAGTGGGAAGAGCTCTTCGCGGGCAGTCCGCCCAGGTCCGAGGGGCAGCCCCCGGCCGGGTCCGGGCTGCGGCTGGCCTCCGCCGAGAGCAAGGCGGACGGCGGCGGCGCCCCCGACATCCAGTTCAGCAAATCCCCGTGGACCTCGGCCGGAGGCGTCGCCGGGGAGCTGCGCACCGGCACCGCGGGCGCCCTCACCGACCTCGACAGCGGCCACGAGGGCGTGACGGGCGCCACCGAGGGCTTCGGCGCCACGGCCGCCCTGGAGGAGATCCGCACGTCCTGGAAGGACCGGCTCGGCGCGGTGCGCGACGAGTGCGGACGCCTCGACGGGGTCCTCAAGAGCGTCGGCAAGGACTTCGGCGAGACCGACGTGAAGGTCGGCAACGACGTGAAGGCCGCCGTCCCGGCCGAGCCGAAGGGGCGGTGAGGCGGCCGTGCCCACCTGGCAGCAGCTGCGCGATGTGAAGCTCTCCGAGTACAGCGGGGCGGCCGACGGCTGGGGGAAGGTCAGCAGCCGGGCCAACGCCGCCAAGGACCGCGTCGACAACGAGATGCGCGCCAAGATCCACGAGACCCAGCAGAGCAAGAGCGCCCAGGGCGCCGTCGCCGACCTGGGCCGGCTCAGCCGCAACTACCAGTACCTGCACACCGAGTGCGGGCTGATCCGCACCGCGCTCGACGGGCTCGCCACCGAGCTGGCCGAGCCGCAGCGCAAGCTGAAGCAGGCGCTGGAGGACGCGGAGAACCTGAAGTTCACGGTCGAGCAGGACGGGGCGGTGAAGTACCCGGCCACCGCGCCCGTCACCGTGCCGCTCGCCCCGGGCCCGGGCGTCGCCAGGCCGGGCGCGCCGGTCCCGTTCCTGGCCGGCAAGGCCGAGGGCGGCGCCGACCCCAACAAGGCGAAGGCCGAGGACATCGCCGAGCGGATCGCGGGCGCGGTGCGCGACGCGGCCGAGATCGACGGCCGGTACGCGGGCGTCCTGCGCCGCCTCAAGTCGCCGCCGGGCCTCGCCGTCACCGACGAGATGCTGGTGGACGCGGCGGCCGACACCAAGGACGTGCAGCAGAACGCGCGCTTCCTGCCGGAGTCCGGCATCCCCAGGGGGAAGTCGCCGGCCGACAACAAGAAGTGGTGGGACGGGCTGAGCCAGGAGGAGCGCGACGAGTACGCGACGCTCTACCCGGCGGCCGTCGGCGCCCTGGACGGGCTGCCCGCCACGGTCCGCGACGACGCCAACCGGATGGTGCTGGCCGAGACGCACGCCCAGGTCCAGCTGGACCTGAACAAGCTGGGCCCGGAGCCGCCCAAGGTGATCCAGAACCCCAGCGGCAGCTACCCGGCGGCCATCACCAACCCGGCCTGGACCGCCTGGAACAAGGCGGGCGGGCCCAAGCTCACCGCCCAGCTCAAGGGCATGAACGCCATCCAGGACCGGTTCGACCGCACCGGCCAGGCCGACCGCGCCGGCGAGCGCCCGCTGCCCGAGGCGTACCTGCTCGGCTTCGACGCGGGCGGCATCGGCCGCGCCATCGTCGCCAACGGCAACCCCGACACCGCCACGCACACCTCCGTGTACGTCCCCGGCACCGGCACCAACCTCGAAGGCATCAGCGGCGACATCAAGCGGATGGAGACGCTCTGGCGCTCCTCGGACGCCATGGCGGACGGCGCCAAGGTCTCCACGGTCACCTGGTTCGGCTACGACGCCCCGCAGAACATCGTCACGGACGCGCCCCAGAGCAAGTACGCCAACGAGGGCGGCCCGATCCTCAACAACTTCCTGGGCGGCCTGCGCGCCTCCCACGAGGGCGAACCGGGCCATCTGACGGCCGTCGGCCACAGCTACGGCAGTACGGTCATCGGCTCGGCCGCCCGCCAGGGCACCCTGCCCGTGGACGACGTGTTCGTGGCGGGCAGCCCCGGCGAGCAGGTCGGCCACGCCTCCGAGATGGACGTGAAGAAGGGCCACGTCTGGGCGGCCAACGCCGACAGCGAGCCGTTCCTGAAGGGCATACCGATCCCCTTCATCGGCGACGACAAGTACGGCGGGATCAACATCCCCTTCGTGACCAGCGACCCCGTCCCCGAGATCGGCGGCTGGGGGCACGCCCCGAAGAAGCTCGACATCGACATCCTGCCCTCGTGGATCGACGGCGACGGCATGAGCGTGGTCAAGCCCCTGACCCCGAGCAACCCGGACTTCGGCGCCAACATCGTCGCCACGGACGGCTCCCGGGGCCACAGCGGCTACTGGGACGAGGGAACCCAGAGCCTCCTCAACCAGGCCCGGGTCACAGTGGGCAAGTACGACAAGGTGACGCTCGAACCATGACCGGAACCACGACCGGCACGAACCGCGCACGCGCACGCGGCGGCCCCGCCGCCGCCCTCGCCCTGACCGCGCTCACCACGCTGGTCCTCACGACAGGATGCACCGCCATGAAGGACGACGGGCTCGACTACACCCCCGAGAAGATGGCGGTGAAGGACGCCAAGGACCTGATGCGCCGCCAGTCGAGCGTCATCCTCGACGCCTCCGGCCTGAAGTACGAGACGTCCAACGGCTCCCCCGACGTCAGCCCCTGCGAGCAGGTCGAGCACGGCTACCGGGTCAAGCACTTCTGGAAGGTGTACGGCCCCTCCCGCGAGGTGCTGTCCGCCGGGCTGCGCCGCCTCCACGAGGAGCTGCCCCGGCGGGGCTGGAAGGCGTACCGCTTCGAGAAGGCCAACTCCAAGGCCCAGCAGATGCAGCTGGACGTGGAGGACATGAAGCTCCATCACACGGCGACCATCGAGGAGGACTTCGTCTCGCGCGACGCGTCCGCCTCCAAGTGGGAGAAGGCGGGCCGCGACGGCCTCCTCGTCACCCTGGACTCCCCCTGCTACGTCGACCCGCGGTACGAGACGGGCGACCAGTGAGCGGCGGGCGCTGACGCCACCGCTCGGCGGGCGGGCGCCGAGCGGCTACGTGCGGCGCCCGGGCGCCCGGGTCAGTGCGCGGCCCCGGCCGTCCCGGAAGCCCCGGCCGTGCCCGCCTCCGGGCACTCCTGCCCCGTCGCCAGCCGGTAGAGCGCGTTCGTGGTGTGCCCGAAGACGATGCTGTACGAGACGTCCGGGTCGTCGCCGCCCTCCTCGTACCCGCCGATGACACCGATCACCGACCCGTCCGCCGCCTCCCAGGGGCTGCCGCTGGTGCCGCCGGAGTAGGCCGGGCACTCGATGCGCTGCTGGGTGTCGCCGTAGGCGGTGGTGGCGTTGGTGCAGGTCTGGGGGGTGTCGGAGTCGCTCGGGTAGCCGGTGAGCGTCACCCGGCCGCCCGCCGCGACCCCTGTGGTCAGCGGCGCCGCACCGACCGCGTCCTCGACCATCGCGCCCGTCAGCGAGCCCGGCCCGAGGACCGCGAAGGCCACGTCGTCGTCCTCGCTGCCGTCCTCCTGCCAGGCGTCGTCCATGTAGGTGTCCTTGACCGGCCAGGTCCCGTACGGCGCCTCCCCGTCGCGGTAGCCGGGGACGAAGACGGCGTCGTCGCGGTCGTCCAGGCAGTGGGCGGCGGTGACGATCAGATCGCGGTCCGCACTGTGCACCACGGAGGCGGTGCAGAAGTGGTCGCCGTCCGTGCCGCCCTCGAAGAGCGCGCCCACGCGCGCGTTGGCGGCCGTGGCCGGCGCCGTGACGGTCGTACCGGCCCCGGCCCCCCGGTCCCCGTACCCGGGGATCACCAGGAGCACGGCCACCGCCGACAGGGCCCGCAGCTGGGAGACGTGTCTCATGGTCACGACTCTGGCGGGCGGACCTGAGAGCAACGCTGGAACTTCTCTGAGAAGTGTCTGTGAACCCGCTGGTCCGGCCCTTCCCACGGCGCGCTCACGTCCCGCCCGAGTCCCGCTGTAGCGGCCAGGCCCAGAGTGCACCAACGACAGTCATTGCCCGGAGTCACCCTGCGTGATACACAGAGTGACCATAAGCGAATCCGTGGAGAAACGGTCCACCGCAGGTCAGGGCGGTGCGACCGGCACAGCTGTGCGGTTTCGGGAAAAGAGAGCCGCCAAGTCGACATACCCGGGCGGTTTCATCAGCGAAGATAGTGCCTGACCCATGCCGTGGGGCAGGGGCATCGAACTACCCGACAGGGGCGGTGAGTTACGTGTACCTGGCAGCCGAAAAGGGCGACATCAACACCATCATCGGCGGAATCGCGCCCAACTGGGGGCCGTTCGGGAGTCTTGGCCAAGAGGCCCGGGTGATGGTCGAAGTAGTGATGGCCGTGGCCATCCTGCTGTGCCTCGGCATCGCCGTGTGGGGCGCGGCCAAGCAGCGGATCGGCGCGACCGCGCTGCGCGACACGTTCAGCGCGGAGCAGGGCAAGGGTCTGATCGTGGCCGGTCTGACCGGAGTCTTCATCATCGGCTCACTGGGCACCCTCTTCACCATTGTGTACGGGATGGCCGTCTGACCTGGAATCAGGTCCGGCCCCGTCCCGCCGCGTTCGTCCCCACGGGCCCGCCCAGGCCCACCACCACACCATCCGTCCGTCGTGCCCACCGGCTGAGGTTGCGTCTCCCTGATGTCGAGTCACCACACCGCGCCCGCGCGGGAACCAGCACGGCTACCGTCGTACTACGCGACGGAACAGCGAAGGTCTGAGGGGGCGGACGCGGCATGAGCCTCGGCGACGAGCACGACTCCCGGCGCCCGGACACCCGGCGCCCGGAGGACGCGTACAGCACCGTCGGCGGCACCCGGCAGACCCGTACCCGGCTGCCGGAGGGCGAGGGCGACGCCTACGGCGGCGCCCGCCGTCCCGTGCGCGCCTCGCGGTCCCTGATCACGGTCGTCGGCGTGGTGGTCGTCCTGGTCGCCGCCATCGCCTTCGCCAACCGCGGCGACGGCGGCGACGGCGGCGGCTCCTCCGACGACCCGAAGGCGTCCGGCGCCCGGCCGACCGCGGCCAGCGGCACCCGGCCGGTCGAGGGCAAGACCGGCGGCATCGCCTCCGGCTTCCCGCAGACCGAGCAGGGCGCCCAGTCGGCGGCGGCCAACTACGCCGTGGCACTCGGCTCGGAGGGCATGTACACCCCGTCCCGCCGCCGCGAGATCGTCGCCGCGGTGTACGCGCCGGACGTGGCCGCCGCCCGCCAGAGCGCCCTCGACCAGGCGTACGCGGCCCCGGAGTTCCTGGCCCGCATCGGGCTGAAGCCGGACGGCGCCGCGCCCGCCGGGATGGCGTTCATCTCCCGCTTCACCCCGGTCGGCGCCAAGGTCGAGAAGTTCGACTCCGCCTCGGCGACGGTCTCCGTCTGGTGCTCCTCGCTCTTCGGCCTGGCGGGCGAGGGCTCCAAGAACCCCGTCTCCGAGGGCTGGTACACCCAGACCTTCCAGCTGAGGTGGGCGGGCGACTGGAAGGTCGTCGACTACACGCAGAAGGACGGCCCGGCGCCCGTCGGCCGCGACCAGGCCGCCGCCACAGCCAAGGACATGGCCGAGGCCGTCGAGCAGTACGGAGGGTTCACCTATGCCCGGTAAGCGGCACCGCCGTGCCCTCCTCCCCGGTGCGCGGCCCCACCGCGCGCTGCCGCTCGTGGCGGCCCTGACGGCGGTGCAGACCGCGGTGGTCCTGGCGGGCACCTACGTCTACGCCGCGCCGAGCCCGCCCGCGAGCCCGCCCGCCACGCCCAGCACCCCGAGCCCCTCGACGGGCGCCGGCGCCTGCGACCTGATCAAGGGCCCGGCCCGGCAGTACTGCGACGCGGGCAACGGCAAGGCGACCGGCCCCGCCGGCACTCCGGCGGCCGGCGACCCCGCCGACCCGCTGACCTCGCTGGCGCGCGGCTGCGCCGACGCCGCCGTCTGGGTCGTCGACACGCTCTCCAAGTTCGTGAAGACCGCCGCCAAGGTCGACTTCACCAACCCGGCCTTCCTCGGGCGCTACGCGGTGGTCTTCGCCGCCGCCACCATCCTCACCCTGGTGCTGTGGCTGCTCGCGGTCGCCAAGCGGGCGATCCGGGGCGTACCGCTGACCACCGCGATCTCCGAGGCCGTCGGCTTCCTGTGGCTGACCGTCCTCGCCTCCGCCTTCACCCCGCTGATCCTCTACACGGTGGTGAACGCGACCGACGCCGTCACCGACGTCATCGCCTCCGGCACCGGTGACCAGACCGATGTCTTCTTCGGCTCGTTCTCGGCCGCCCTGAAGAAGGGGACGGACATCGGCGGCGGGCCGATCATGCTGATCGTGGTCTCGCTGGTGACCATCCTCGCCGCCGGCGTGCTCTTCCTGGAGCTCTACATCCGCGCCCTCCTGCTGTACGTGGGCGCGCTGCTCGGGGTCGTCGTGTACTCGGGGCTCGTCGACAAGAACATGTGGGGCCACGTCCGCCGCTGGGCCGGCATCATGATCGCGATCATCCTGGTGAAACCCATCATCGTGATCGTCCTCAGCCTCGCGGGAGCCCTCTCCGAGGGCAAGGGGCCCGACTCCTTCCAGGCCGTCGTCTCCGGACTCGCCATCATCCTGCTCGCCATCTTCGCCTCCGCGATGATCTACCGGTTCGTCCCCGGCTTCGGCGACGAGATCGCCGCCGCCCGCACCAACCGCAAGCAGGCCACCGACGGCTCGCAGGCCGCCGCCGTGATCTCCTCCCCGGCCGCGCTCGTCTCCCAGGGCATCAAGACCCACAGCAGCCGCGGCAACCAGGGCAACAACAGCGCCCAGGCCCGGCCCGCCAACCCGATGTCCGGTGGCGTTGCCGCCCACAGCAGCCGGGGCTCCTCCGGCGGCGGTGGCGGCGGCGGATCTGTCCCCTCCGCCGCACCCCCGCCCCGTAACGGCTCCGGACCCACCAGCGGCACCCCGCACAGCAGCCGCAACACCGGCAACAAAGGCAACAACAGCACAGGAGGTGCAGGGCGTTGACGACCCAGTCCCAACCGGTCTCGCCCCGCCGCACGTATCTGATCGGCCGGGCCCGGCCGTCGGCCATCGTCGGCAAGAACCGTGAGACCGGCGAGATCGCGCTGATCATCGGCGGCGCGTTCCTCGGCATGATGGCCGGACTGCTGGTACCCGTCCTCTCCCTGCGGATCGTGCTGCTCATGGGCTTCCCCATGCTCGCGCTCGCCGCGGTCTACCTCCCGTACAAACACCGCACGTTCTACAAATGGTTCGAGATCAACCGCAGCTACAAGCGCTCGCTGCGGCGCGGCACCGCCTACCGGTCCGGCGCCATGGAGGCGGGCGTCGGCAGCGACGGGCGCGAGGTCGAGATCGGGCCGCCGCCCGGCATCGGCCGCATCAGCTGGCTCGCCGCGCCCTTCGGCCCCGACGAGATCGCCGTACTGCTGCACGCCGACCGCCGCACGGTCACCGCCGCCATCGAGATCGAGGGTCCCGGCGTCGGCCTGCGCGACTCCGAGGACCAGGAGGCCCTCGTCGACCGCTTCGGCACGCTGCTCAAGCACGTCGCCAACGGCGACGGGTTCGTCACCCGCCTCCAGATGCTCGCCCGCACCCTGCCCGCCGACCCCGACGCCCACGCCAAGGACGTCGCCCAGCGCGGCGACCACGGCTCACCCGACTGGCTCCAGGAGTCCTACGAGCAGCTCCAGTCGATGGTCTCCACCTCCAGCGAGCAGCACCGCGCGTATCTCGTCGCCTGTATGCAGTATTCGCGGGAGCTCGCCGCCGAGGCCCACGCCATGGCGCGCGCCGCCCGCCCCCAGCCCGGCCGCAAGCTCGACAAGGACGCCGGACTCGCCGTCGTCATGGCGCGCGAGCTCACCGACATCTGCGCCCGCCTCGCCGAGGCCGACATCCGGGTGCGCCAGCCCCTCGGCCAGGGGCGGCTCGCCTCCCTCGTGCACTCCATGTACGACCCGGACCACCCCATCGACCACATCCAGGCCATGACCAAGCGCAACGCCTGGCCCGCCGAACTCGACGCGGTCGAACCCACCTACCTCCAGGCCAAGACCCGGGAGTCGTCCACGCGCGCGCCCTGGTGCCACGCCACCGCCTGGGTGAAGGAATGGCCCATGACGCCCGTCGGCGTCAACTTCCTCGCCCCGCTCCTCGTCCACACCCCGGACGTCATCCGCACCGTCGCCGTCTGCATGGACCTCGAACCCACCGAGATCGCCATCGAGCGCATGCTCACCGAGAAGACCAACGACGAGGCCGAGGCGTCGCGCGCGGCCAAGATGAACCGGACCGTCGACCCCCGCGACATCGCCGCCCACGGCCGCCTCGACCAACGGGGTGAAGATCTCGCCAGCGGCGCGGCGGGCGTCAACCTCGTCGGGTACATCACGGTGTCGGCCCGCTCGCCCGAGGCGCTGGCGAGGGACAAGCGCACCATCCGCGCCTCGGCCGGCAAGTCCTACCTGAAGCTGGAGTGGTGCGACCGCGAGCACCACCGGGCCTTCGTCAACACCTTGCCGTTCGCCACCGGCATCCGCCGCTAGCCGAGAGCTGATTGGGGCCTGCTCATGCGAGATCCGCTCTCCGCACTCACCAACGCCTTCACCTCCTTCCTCTTCGGGAAGGTGGAGACGACCCGGCTGCCCGTCCGCACCTCCACCGGCCAGGCACAGGCCGTCTACCTGCCGACGGCCGCGCCCGGCCTCGGCGACTCCGGCGTGATCATCGGCCGCGAGGTCTACAGCGGCAAGGGGTACATCTACGACCCCTTCCAGCTGTACGGTCAGCAGCTGCCCGCGCCGCACTGGCTGGTCCTCGGCGAGTCCGGCAACGGCAAGTCGGCCCTGGAGAAGACCTACGTACTGCGCCAGCTGCGGTTCCGCGACCGGCAGGTCGTGGTGCTCGACGCCCAGGGCGAGGACGGCGTCGGCGAATGGAACCTCATCGCGCGCGAGCTGGGAATAACTCCCATCCGCCTCGACCCGATGGCCGCCCTCGACGGCGGCATCCGGCTCAACCCGCTGGACCCGGCCATCACCACCACCGGCCAGCTGGCGCTGCTGCGCACCATCATCGAAGTCGCGATGGGGCACGGCCTGGACGAGCGCTCGGGCTTCGCCCTGAAGGTGGCCCACGCCTACGTCAACGAGACCATCACCGACCGCCAGCCCGTCCTCACCGACATCGTGGAACAGCTGCGCCACCCCGAGGCGGCCTCGGCGGAAGCCATGAACGTCGACATAGACGACGTCCGGGCCTGGGGCCTGGACGTGGCGCTCGTCCTGGACCGGCTCGTCGACGGCGACCTGCGGGGCATGTTCGACGGACCGACCTCGGTCGGCATCGACCTGGACGCGCCGCTGATCGTCTTCGACCTCTCGCACATCGACCGCAACTCGATCGCCATGCCGATCCTCATGGCCATCGTCGGCGTCTGGCTGGAGCACACCTGGATCCGCCCCGACCGCAAGAAGCGCATCTTCCTGGTGGAGGAGGCGTGGCACATCATCAACTCGCCGTTCGTGGCACAGCTCTTCCAGCGGCTGCTCAAGTTCGGCCGCCGGCTCGGGCTGTCCTTCGTCGCCGTCGTCCACCACCTCTCGGACGTGGTCGACGGGGCCGCCGCGCGGGAGGCCGCGGCCATCCTGAAGATGGCGTCGACCCGCACGATCTACGCCCAGAAGGCGGACGAGGCCAGGGCCACCGGCCTGGTCATCGGCCTGCCCCGATGGGCCGTCGAGATCATCCCGACGCTCACCCCGGGCATCGCCGTCTGGGACGTCAACGGCAATGTCCAGGTCGTCAAACACCTGGTCACCGAGCGGGAACGGCCGCTGGTCTTCACCGACCGCGCCATGACGGAGTCGGCGGCGACCGACGACGTACTCGCCCATGAGCTGGAGACGCGACTGGAGTCGGAGAGCGAGCGCAGGGCAGCGCTTATGGAACAGCAAATGTCCGACACCCCCTCCTCCGAATCGACCGTGGCCTGAGACCCGCCGCACCGCCCGGCCCGCGGCGGTGCGGCGGCGAGCCCACGGCGGCCGACGGCATGCCCGTGGCGGCTTGACCGGTCAACGGCCGCCCGCACCTCGGAAGTTCCCCCCGACACACACGAATCGACCCGACACGGCGGAGGTTGCCTGACATGCCGGAGTCCCGCTCCCGCGGCGAGGAACGCGGCATCCCCGATTCGCTGCTCATCGGGCTGCTCGCGTTCCTGCTCGGCCTCACCGTCCTGGTGTGGACGGCGACGGGCCTCGCCGGCCTGTTCAGCCACGGCGCCTGGCCGGACGAAGTGACGTTCACCCACACCCCGCTCGCCATGCGCCAGCTCGTCCAGGCCCCGCACGACCTCCCGGCCGCCTGGCCGGACACGCCCGCAGCCCAGCTCTCCGGCTACGGCCTCTTCTGGGGCCTGCTCATCGGCCAGCTCCTGGTGCTCCTGGTCCTGTTCGTCTTCGCCCTCGGCACCTGGTCGCGCTGGCGCGCGGTCCGGGCGAGAACCAAGGCGGCGGCGCTGCTGCCGGGCAACCCGGTGGTGGGACTCGGCCGCGCCGCGCCCACCGCCGCCCCGGCCGCCACGACACCGCCCGCGCCCGCGGCACCGGGCCCGGACTCGGACCCGGATCCCTGGGGTTCGTCCCGCCCGCCCACAGCGCGTACGGACGGGGCCCACGCGGGCGCGGGCCCCGCTCCCACGAACGGCACCGCCCCCACCTCCGCTCCGGCAGCCGACACCGCCACCCCCTGGGCGACGACGGATGCCGCGGGCGGGATGCTCCCGTCGCCCCGGGCGGCCCGCCCGCCCCGGATCGTCTACGGCGGCCCCGCCGCCCGCCGCCCCACTGCCGTCCAGGCCATCCGGGACGCGGAGGGCGCCGCACTCGTCATCACCTCCGACCCCACGCTGTGGGCCGAGACCAAGGACGCGCGCGCGAAGCTCGGGCCGGTCCACGTGTACGACCCGGGGCACCTCTGCGACACCCCGGCCCGGCTGCACTGGTCGCCCACGTCCGGCTGCGAGGACCCGGAAACCGCGGCTACGCGCGCGCACGCTCTGCTCGCCCCCGTACGTCCGCAGGCCCGCATCGACACCGCCCTGGCCGACACCGCCGAGACCCTGCTGCGCTGCTGGCTGCACGCCGCCGCGCTGGACAGCCGGGACGGCAAGGCCGTCAAGCAGGTCCACCGCTGGGCCCAGGGCACCGGCGCCCACGAGGCCGTACGCATACTCCGTACCCACCCCAAGGCCATGAGCGGCATCGCGGGCCTGCTGGAGTCGGCGCTCACCGCGCACCCCGAACGCCGGGAGATCGCCCAGCAGCTGACGGCCCGTGCGCTGGACGCGCTCTCCTCGATCCACATCCGCGAGGCGTGCACACCGAACCGAGCGGATTCCCTCGCGCTGGAATCATTCGCCGCAGAAGGGGGCACGCTTTACGTGGTGGGTGAAGCCATCGAGGACCCGCGGTCACGCCCCGCCGCGATGCCCTTCCTGACCGCCCTCGCCTCAGACGTGGTCGAGCACGGCCGCCGCATGGCCGAACGGTCACCCGACGGTCGGCTCGACCCACCAATGACCCTCGTCCTGGACGACGTGGCGGCCGTCGCGCCGCTGCCCCGGCTGCCCGAACTCCTGGCGACCGGGCAGGACCTGGGCCTGCCGACCCTGGTCCTGCTCCGCTCGGCCGAACAGGCCCGCGCCCGCTGGACGGAGACGCTGACCCCGTAGGCCCCGCGCTTCCGTCCCCGCCACGCGCCCGCCTACGGGCGTACGAGCTCCATCTCGATCTCGTGCGAGGCCGTCTCCTGCGAGGCCGACGACTCCCCCTCCTCGGCGGACGGCCCCGTGGTCCGGCCGGTCGGTACGAAGCCGAACTTCCCGTAGAAGCCCCGCGCGCGTGGGTTGTCCTCGTGCACATAGAGCCGTACGCGGCCCAGCGCCGGTTCCAGGGACCAGGCCCACTCCACGGCCGCCGCGAAGAGCCGCTCGGTGAGCCCGATCCCCCGGTGCTCGGGCCGTACGAAGACGCCGACCAGATGCCCCTGGGTGGCCTCGATCCTCGCGCCGAAGAAGTCCTCGGTGCCCGGCTCCTCGATGAGGACGACGACGCTGCCGGCCCAGGTCCCGTCGGGCGCCTCCGCGATGAACTGGCAGGCGCCGGTGCCGGTGGCCCGGGCCGTGCGGTCCTGCCAGAAACTGTCCGGCTGGGCCTCGGCCTGCTCGGTCGTCTCCAAGAAGGCCACCGGGGCGGCGGGGTCGGCGAGCGCGGCGAGCCGCAGCTCCTTGGCCTTGAGCCATTCGTCGGCCCTGACAGGGCGTATCACGTGTTCCATGGCGAGATACTGCCACGGAACGCAGAAAAGCCCCGCACCATTAATCCTTGCGGATCATGGTGCGGGGCTTCCCGCAATGATTGTTCGGCGGCGTCCTACTCTCCCACAGGGTCCCCCCTGCAGTACCATCGGCGCTGAAAGGCTTAGCTTCCGGGTTCGGAATGTAACCGGGCGTTTCCCTAACGCTATGACCACCGAAACACTATGAAATTAACGAAACCGGGCAACAACACGGCCGTTCGTTATTTCAGAACTAACACAGTGGACGCGAGCAACTGAGGACAAGCCCTCGGCCTATTAGTACCGGTCAGCTCCACACCTTACGGTGCTTCCACATCCGGCCTATCAACCCAGTCGTCTACTGGGAGCCTTACCCACTCGAAGGTGGTGGGAGTCCTCATCTCGAAGCAGGCTTCCCGCTTAGATGCTTTCAGCGGTTATCCTTTCCGAACGTAGCCAACCAGCCATGCCCTTGGCAGGACAACTGGCACACCAGAGGTTCGTCCGTCCCGGTCCTCTCGTACTAGGGACAGCCCTTCTCAAGACTCCTACGCGCACAGCGGATAGGGACCGAACTGTCTCACGACGTTCTAAACCCAGCTCGCGTACCGCTTTAATGGGCGAACAGCCCAACCCTTGGGACCGACTCCAGCCCCAGGATGCGACGAGCCGACATCGAGGTGCCAAACCATCCCGTCGATATGGACTCTTGGGGAAGATCAGCCTGTTATCCCCGGGGTACCTTTTATCCGTTGAGCGACGGCGCTTCCACAAGCCACCGCCGGATCACTAGTCCCGACTTTCGTCCCTGCTCGACCCGTCGGTCTCACAGTCAAGCTCCCTTGTGCACTTACACTCAACACCTGATTGCCAACCAGGCTGAGGGAACCTTTGGGCGCCTCCGTTACTCTTTAGGAGGCAACCGCCCCAGTTAAACTACCCATCAGACACTGTCCCTGATCCGGATCACGGACCGAGGTTAGACATCCAGCACGACCAGAGTGGTATTTCAACGGCGACTCCACAACCACTGGCGTGGCTGCTTCACAGTCTCCCACCTATCCTACACAAGCCGAACCGAACACCAATATCAAACTGTAGTAAAGGTCCCGGGGTCTTTCCGTCCTGCTGCGCGAAACGAGCATCTTTACTCGTAGTGCAATTTCACCGGGCCTATGGTTGAGACAGTCGAGAAGTCGTTACGCCATTCGTGCAGGTCGGAACTTACCCGACAAGGAATTTCGCTACCTTAGGATGGTTATAGTTACCACCGCCGTTTACTGGCGCTTAAGTTCTCAGCTTCGCCTGGACGAATCCAAGCTAACCGGTCCCCTTAACGTTCCAGCACCGGGCAGGCGTCAGTCCGTATACATCGCCTTACGGCTTCGCACGGACCTGTGTTTTTAGTAAACAGTCGCTTCTCGCTGGTCTCTGCGGCCACCCCCAGCTCACCGAGTAAATCGGATCACCAGTGATGGCCCCCTTCTCCCGAAGTTACGGGGGCATTTTGCCGAGTTCCTTAACCATAGTTCACCCGAACGCCTCGGTATTCTCTACCTGACCACCTGAGTCGGTTTAGGGTACGGGCCGCCATGAAACTCGCTAGAGGCTTTTCTCGACAGCATAGGATCATCCACTTCACCACAATCGGCTCGGCATCAGGTCTCAGCCTTAACGTGTGACGGATTTGCCTACCACACGGCCTACACCCTTACCCCGGGACAACCACCGCCCGGGCTGGACTACCTTCCTGCGTCACCCCATCGCTTACCTACTACAAGTCTGGTTCGTCGGCTCCACCACTCCCCTTTGCCCGAAGGCTCCAGGGCGGCTTCACGGACTTAGCATCGCCTGATTCGATATTGGGCGTTTCAAAGCGGGTACCGGAATATCAACCGGTTGTCCATCGACTACGCCTGTCGGCCTCGCCTTAGGTCCCGACTTACCCTGGGCAGATCAGCTTGACCCAGGAACCCTTAGTCAATCGGCGCACACGTTTCTCACGTGTGTATCGCTACTCATGCCTGCATTCTCACTCGTGAACCGTCCACAACTCGCTTCCGCGGCTGCTTCACCCGGCACACGACGCTCCCCTACCCATCACGATCCCCGTTGGGGGTACATATCGCAATGACACGACTTCGGCGGTACGCTTGAGCCCCGCTACATTGTCGGCGCGGAATCACTTGACCAGTGAGCTATTACGCACTCTTTCAAGGGTGGCTGCTTCTAAGCCAACCTCCTGGTTGTCTCTGCGACTCCACATCCTTTCCCACTTAGCGTACGCTTAGGGGCCTTAGTCGATGCTCTGGGCTGTTTCCCTCTCGACCATGGAGCTTATCCCCCACAGTCTCACTGCCGCGCTCTCACTTACCGGCATTCGGAGTTTGGCTAAGGTCAGTAACCCGGTAGGGCCCATCGCCTATCCAGTGCTCTACCTCCGGCAAGAAACACACGACGCTGCACCTAAATGCATTTCGGGGAGAACCAGCTATCACGGAGTTTGATTGGCCTTTCACCCCTAACCACAGGTCATCCCCCAGGTTTTCAACCCTGGTGGGTTCGGTCCTCCACGAAGTCTTACCTCCGCTTCAACCTGCCCATGGCTAGATCACTCCGCTTCGGGTCTAGAGCGTGCAACTCAAACGCCCTGTTCGGACTCGCTTTCGCTACGGCTTCCCCACACGGGTTAACCTCGCTACACACCGCTAACTCGCAGGCTCATTCTTCAAAAGGCACGCAGTCACGACGCACTGAGTAAACTCAATGCGCGACGCTCCCACGGCTTGTAGGCACACGGTTTCAGGTACTATTTCACTCCGCTCCCGCGGTACTTTTCACCATTCCCTCACGGTACTATCCGCTATCGGTCACCAGGGAATATTTAGGCTTAGCGGGTGGTCCCGCCAGATTCACACGGGATTTCTCGGGCCCCGTGCTACTTGGGTGTCTCTCAAACGAGCCGTCAATGTTTCAGCTACGGGGGTCTTACCCTCTACGCCGGACCTTTCGCATGTCCTTCGCCTACATCAACGGTTTCTGACTCGTCTCACAGTAGGCAGACTGTGAAAGAGAGATCCCACAACCCCCACGACGCAACCCCTGCCGGGTCTCACACGCCGTAGGTTTGGCCTCATCCGGTTTCGCTCGCCACTACTCCCGGAATCACGGTTGTTTTCTCTTCCTGAGGGTACTGAGATGTTTCACTTCCCCTCGTTCCCTCCACATGCCCTATGTGTTCAGGCATGGGTGACAGCCCATGACGACTGCCGGGTTTCCCCATTCGGAAACCCCCGGATCAAAGCCTGGTTGACGGCTCCCCGGGGACTATCGTGGCCTCCCACGTCCTTCATCGGTTCCTGGTGCCAAGGCATCCACCGTGCGCCCTTAAAAACTTGGCCACAGATGCTCGCGTCCACTGTGCAGTTCTCAAACAACGACCAGCCACCCATCACCCCACCACAACGTGGTGAGTGCACTGGGGCTTGGCGACTGAAGTACAACGGGCCAGGCCCGTGCCTTCAGACACCCAACAGCGTGCCCGGTAAAGCCAGTCCCTTCACTGTGTTCCACGCCGAAGCAGTACTAACAGGAAGCAACCAGACCTTGCCGAATAGTCAACGTTCCACCCATGAGCTGACCGTGCAGAACATTTGCCTGCAATCGGTGCTGTGCTCCTTAGAAAGGAGGTGATCCAGCCGCACCTTCCGGTACGGCTACCTTGTTACGACTTCGTCCCAATCGCCAGTCCCACCTTCGACAGCTCCCTCCCACAAGGGGTTGGGCCACCGGCTTCGGGTGTTACCGACTTTCGTGACGTGACGGGCGGTGTGTACAAGGCCCGGGAACGTATTCACCGCAGCAATGCTGATCTGCGATTACTAGCAACTCCGACTTCATGGGGTCGAGTTGCAGACCCCAATCCGAACTGAGACCGGCTTTTTGAGATTCGCTCCGCCTCGCGGCATCGCAGCTCATTGTACCGGCCATTGTAGCACGTGTGCAGCCCAAGACATAAGGGGCATGATGACTTGACGTCGTCCCCACCTTCCTCCGAGTTGACCCCGGCAGTCTCCTGTGAGTCCCCATCACCCCGAAGGGCATGCTGGCAACACAGAACAAGGGTTGCGCTCGTTGCGGGACTTAACCCAACATCTCACGACACGAGCTGACGACAGCCATGCACCACCTGTATACCGACCACAAGGGGGCGACCATCTCTGGCCGTTTCCGGTATATGTCAAGCCTTGGTAAGGTTCTTCGCGTTGCGTCGAATTAAGCCACATGCTCCGCTGCTTGTGCGGGCCCCCGTCAATTCCTTTGAGTTTTAGCCTTGCGGCCGTACTCCCCAGGCGGGGAACTTAATGCGTTAGCTGCGGCACCGACGACGTGGAATGTCGCCAACACCTAGTTCCCAACGTTTACGGCGTGGACTACCAGGGTATCTAATCCTGTTCGCTCCCCACGCTTTCGCTCCTCAGCGTCAGTAATGGCCCAGAGATCCGCCTTCGCCACCGGTGTTCCTCCTGATATCTGCGCATTTCACCGCTACACCAGGAATTCCGATCTCCCCTACCACACTCTAGCTAGCCCGTATCGAATGCAGACCCGGGGTTAAGCCCCGGGCTTTCACATCCGACGTGACAAGCCGCCTACGAGCTCTTTACGCCCAATAATTCCGGACAACGCTTGCGCCCTACGTATTACCGCGGCTGCTGGCACGTAGTTAGCCGCGGCGCTTCTTCTGCAGGTACCGTCACTTGCGCTTCTTCCCTGCTGAAAGAGGTTTACAACCCGAAGGCCGTCATCCCTCACGCGGCGTCGCTGCATCAGGCTTTCGCCCATTGTGCAATATTCCCCACTGCTGCCTCCCGTAGGAGTCTGGGCCGTGTCTCAGTCCCAGTGTGGCCGGTCGCCCTCTCAGGCCGGCTACCCGTCGTCGCCTTGGTAGGCCATTACCCCACCAACAAGCTGATAGGCCGCGGGCTCATCCTTCACCGCCGGAGCTTTCCACCCGCCAAGATGCCTCGGCAGGTCGTATCCGGTATTAGACCCCGTTTCCAGGGCTTGTCCCAGAGTGAAGGGCAGATTGCCCACGTGTTACTCACCCGTTCGCCACTAATCCCCACCGAAGTGGTTCATCGTTCGACTTGCATGTGTTAAGCACGCCGCCAGCGTTCGTCCTGAGCCAGGATCAAACTCTCCATGAATGTTTACCGGTAATCCGGTGCACACACACGTAAGAGCGGAACGACCAGGTCGGAATAAGACCAGTCGTCCTCAGCGTCCTCGCTGTGTTGTTGCCTGCCCGTCACATGGACCGGCAGGACTTTTCAAAGGAACCTCCAACCCAACCGACGAGCGGTGGGCCGGGGTTGTCAATCTGGCGTTGACTTTTGGCACGCTGTTGAGTTCTCAAGGTACGGACGCTTCCTTTGTTCCCGTTTCCGGGCCCTCCGGGCGCTTCCTTCGTTTCCGACTCTATCAGATCGTTTTCCGATCCGATTTCCTCGGTGCTTTCCAGGTCTTCGCTTTCGCGCTTCCCTTTCCGGCGGTTCCGACTCTATCAGATCCTTTCGGGCCTGCTTTCCGGTCTCCCGGGTTCAAGTCGGTTTGTCTTCCCGGCTGTTGGGCCGTTCCGACGTCCCAAACTCTAGCGGATCTCCCGGGCGGCTCCTAATCGGGCCTCCCGATCCATCCGACCCCACTTCGAAATGGAATTCGGCATGCCGAAATTCATCCCGATCGGGAGGTCGTACTGAGATGGGGTTGCCGCAAATCTGCGGCGGACGGCTGTCGCAGAACCGTTCCGGCTCCGTGACAACTCGAAGAACCTTACGGGCCCGGCGGAGGAGTGTCAACCCCCACAGGCCGGGGCCTGTCAACCCATATTCACGGGCCGCCGACGCGCCCCGCCCCCGGCCGCCGGTGGCCGTCAGTCCAGGTCGGTGAGGCGTCCGCCCGCGTCCGGCTGGGCGTGCTCCACGCGGCGCAGGACCCGGATCAGCATCTCGCCGAGGGAGCCCCGCTCGTCCGGGGTGAGGTCCTGGAGCAGGTCCTCCTCGAAGTCGGTGGCCATCTGCATGGCCTCCAGCCACTTCGTCCGGCCCTCGTCCGTGAGCTCCACGATCACCCGTACGCGGTTGTTCTCGTCGCGGTCGCGGGTGACCAGGCCCTCGCCCGCCATGCGGTCGATGCGGTGGGTCATGGCGGCCGGGGTGAGGCCGAGGCGCTTGGCGAGCTCGCCGGGGCCGAGCCGGTAGGGCTTGCCCGCGAGCACGAGGGTCTTGAGGACCTCCCACTCCGCGTTGCTGATGCCGAGTGCGGCGACCTGGCGTCCGTACGCCACGTTCATCCGGCGGTTCAGCCGGCCGAGGGCCGAGACGACCTTCTCGACCTGGGGGTCGAGGTCGCGGAATTCGCGCTGGTACGCCGCGATCTGCTCGTCGAGGGTCGGCTCCTCTGGGCCGGCGGGGCCCGTGGGCCCGCCGGGCTCGGTGGTCTCAGCCATGCCGCGAGTATCGCACGGGGGGCGTTGGCGTCTAAGTCCTTGAGTGTGTATTGTTGAGGTTCTAACTTTAGTGTTGAAGTCTTCGGGCCTGAGAGCTTCAGGTTCAAGACCTCCGCTTCGAGACCTCAAGGTGGTGAGTGTGACCAAGGTGATGGGCGCGGCGATGCGCCGGATCCAGACGGGGAACGCGCTGAGCGCGTTCGGACTCGGGTTCACCGTTCCGTATCTGTACATCTACGTGGCGACGGTGCGAGGGCTCGGCTCTTTCTGGGCCGGGATCGTCCTCGGCGTCTTCGCCCTGGCCGCGCTCGTGGCGCTGCTCTTCACCGGCCGGGTCATCGACCGGCGCGGCCCCCTGCCCGTCCTGGTCGGCGCCGCCGTGACGGCCGCCGTGGGCGCGCTCTTCCTGGGCCTCGCCACCAACCTGGTGGCCGTCCTCGGGGCCGCGGCCCTGCTGGGCGCGGGCACCGCGGTCATGCAGCCCGCGCTCGCCACCATGATCGTCTGGTCGTCGTCGCCGACCTCCCGTACCCGTGCGTTCGCCATGCAGTTCTTCCTGCAGAACCTGGGCCTGGGCATCGGCGGGCTCATCGGCGGGCAGATCGTCGACGAGAGCCGTCCGGCGTCCTTCACCCTGCTCTTCGCCATCGAGGCCGGGATGTTCCTGGTCCTCGCCGCGATCGCGCTGTCGGTGAAGCTGCCGCGGAACGCGGCCATCGCGGACGCCCGGCCCAAGGGCGAGAAGAGCGGCGGTTTCCGGGCCGTCCTCGGACACCGGGCCATGCTCCAGCTCTGCGTGCTCGGCTTCGTGCTGTTCTTCGCCTGCTACGGGCAGTTCGAGTCGGGTCTCGCCGCGTACGGCACCGAGGCCGCCGGGATCGAGCCGTCGACCCTGGGCATCGCCCTGGCCGCCAACACCGCCGTCATCGTGGTCGCGCAGTTCCTGGTGCTGCGCTTCGTCGAGCGCCGCCGCCGCAGCCGCGTGATCGCGTCCGTGGGCATCATCTGGACCGTGGCCTGGCTCTTCGCCGGGTACGCGGGGCTCGGCCACGGCAGCCAGACCATGGCGACCGCCGCGTTCATCTCCACGTACGCGCTCTTCGGGCTCGGTGAGGCGATGCTGTCGCCGACCGTGGCGCCGCTGGTCGCGGACCTGGCCCCCGAGGCGATGGTCGGTCAGTACAACTCGGCGTTCGCGCTGGTCAAGCAGATGGCACTGGCGCTCGGCCCGTTCGTGGGCGGCCCGATGGGGGCCACCCTGCACGGCCCGTACGTCGTGACCTTCATTCTGTTCTCGCTCGGCATCACCGTGCTGGCGCTGCGGCTCGGCCGGGGGCTCACCCTCGCGCAGGACCACCCGCACGCGGCGGCCACGTCCCGCGTGGTCGCGGTCCACAAGGCCGAGCCGGAGCAGGTGGCCGTCTGACCCTCAGCGGCACGGTGCGGGCCAAGGGGGCAGCCCCTGGGCCCCAGCCCGGCGCTGGGCCCTAGCCCGGCAGGGCGAACTCGCACCACACCGCCTTGCCGCCGCCCGGTGTACGGCGTGAACCCCAGGACGAGGCGATCGTCGCGACGATCGAGATGCCTCGTCCTGACTCGTCTCCGGGCTCGGCGCGGCGGCGGCGCGGCAGATGGTCGTCGCCGTCCGTCACCTCGATGATCAGCCGCCGGTCGGTGCGGCGCAGGCGCAGCCGCATCGGCGGGGTGCCGTGCTGGAGCGAATTGGCCACCAGCTCGCTGGCGGCCAGGACGCCCAGGTCGCGCAGTTCCACCGGGAACCGCCAGGAGGCCAGCACCCCGGACGCGAAGGCACGCGCGCGTGGCGCGGCTTCGACGCCGCCCAGCAGGTCGAGCGCCGCGTTGTGGAACAGCTCGGCGTCCGGGCCGGTGCGGGCCGGGTGCTGGAGGACCAGCACCGCCACGTCGTCGTCGTGCTCGGCGGTCACGCCCAGCGAGCGGATCAGCCGGTCGCAGACGACCTGCGGACTGCCGATCGCGCCGGACAGCGCGCGCTCCAGCGAGGCCACGCCCTCGTCGATGTCCTCTCCCCTGCGCTCGACCAAGCCGTCCGTATAGAGGACGGCGGTGGCGCCGGGCGGCAGGGCGATGGTGCCGGAGGTGTGCAGCCAGCCGCCGGTGCCCAGCGGGGGGCCGGTCGGGTCCTCCGCGCGGTGCACGCTGCCGTCCGCGTGGCGCACGAGCACGGGCAGGTGGCCCGCCGACGCGTAGACCAGCCGGCCCTCGTTGGGGTCGTGCACCGCGTAGACGCAGGTGGCGATCTGGCTGGCGTCGATCTCGGCGGCCAGGCCGTCGAGCAGCTGGAGCACCTCGTGCGGGGGCAGGTCCAGGCGCGCGTACGCCCGCACCGCCGTGCGGAGCTGGCCCATCACCGCCGCCGCGCGCACCCCGCGCCCCATCACGTCCCCGATGACCAGGGCGGTGCGCCCGGCGCCCAGGGTGATCACGTCGTACCAGTCGCCGCCGACCGCCGCGTCCGTGCCGCCCGGCTGGTAGGTGGCGGCCACCCGCAGGTCGTCGGGCTGCTCCAGCTCCTGCGGGAGCAGGGAGCGCTGGAGGGTGACGGCGGTCTCGCGGTGCCGGCGCTCGCTGGCGCGCAGCCGCTCGGCGGCCTCGGCGTGGTCGGTGACGTCGGCGGCGAAGACCAGGACGCCGCCCGCGCCGTCCTCGCGCGCGGGGATCTCGACCGGAGTGCAGGTGACCGTGTACGAACCGCCGCCCTGGGCCTTGCGGGACTTGACCGTGCGCGGCTTGCCGCTGCGCAGGACCTGGTCCATCAGCGGGAACAGGCCGAGTTCGTCCAGCTCGGGCAGCGCCTTGGCGGCCGGGGCGCCGACCGGGCGGGGGCCGAACGTCGTGGCATAGGCGTCGTTCACGTACGCCACGCGGTGGTCCGGTCCGTGGACCAGCGCGACGAGGGCGGGGAGGCTGCCGAGGAGCTGGCGCACCGACAGCTCCTCCAGGGCGGGCGCGCCGGACTGCTCCGGTGCCTCGCCGTCCGGCCGGCTCTCGGTGTCCGGTCCGTACTCACCGCGTGCGGCGGGCACGGAGCCCCGGTCGGTCCGTGCGGCGGCGCGGCGCTGCGTACCGGGGAGCCGGGCGCTCCAACGCGTGAAGTTCACGGATCTCTTGGCCTCGTGTGTCGCTGGCTGCTGGGTCACTCTGGCGGGTCACTCTGTGCAGGTGTGGGCCCACCTATGGTCACACGGACAGTGTGACGGACGGCACTGACAACCGTCAGTTCTCCTTGCCGCCGGGCGCCTCGGGGCCCGGTCCCGGCGCGGGTCCGGGGCCCGCGGCGCTCTCGAATTCGGCGCGCGGGTGCTCCAGCGAGCCGAGCGAGACGATGTCCCGTTTGAAGAGCCCCGCCAGCGTCCACTCGGCGAGCACGCGCGCCTTGCGGTTGAAGGTGGGCACGCGGCTCAGGTGGTAGACGCGGTGCATGAACCAGGCCGGGTAGCCCTTGAGCTTGCGGCCGTAGACATGGGCGACGCCCTTGTGGAGGCCGAGCGAGGCGACCGAGCCGACGTACTTGTGGGAGTACTCGGCCAGCGGCCGTCCCTCGATGGCGGCGGCGACGTTCTCGGCGAGCGTCTTCGCCTGGCGCACGGCGTGCTGCGCGTTGGGCGCGCACTCCTTGTCCTTCTCCTCGGCCGTGACGTCCGGGACGGCCGCCGCGTCCCCGGCCGCCCAGGCGTGCTCGGCGCCCTCCACCTGGAGCTTGGCGGTGCACTTGAGGCGGCCTCGCTCGTTGCGCGGCAGATCGGTGGCGGCGACTACGGGCGCGGGCTTGACCCCGGCGGTCCACACGACCGTACGGGTGGGCAGCCGGGCGCCGTCGCTGAGGACGGCGACGCGGTTCTCGCAGGAGTCGAGGCGCGTTCCCAGGCGTACGTCGATGTTGCGCCCGCGCAGCTCGCGGACCGCGTACCGGCCCATCTCCTCGCCGACCTCGGGAAGGATGCGGTCGCTGGCCTCCACGAGGATCCACTTCAGGTCCTCGGGCTTGATGTTGTGGTAGTACCGCGCGGCGTAGCGGGCCATGTCCTCCAGCTCGGCGAGCGCCTCCACGCCCGCGTAGCCGCCGCCGACGAACACGAAGGTGAGGGCCGCGTCACGGACGGCCGGATCGCGGGTGGAGGAGGCGATGTCCATCTGCTCGATGACGTGGTTGCGCAGGCCGATGGCCTCCTCGACGGTCTTGAAGCCGATGCCGTAGTCGGCGAGGCCCGGGACCGGGAGGGTGCGGGAGATGGAGCCGGGCGCCAGGACGAGCTCGTCGTAGGCGATCTCGACCGGGCCGGTCCTCTCCTCCTCGGTGGCGAGGGTGGTGACGGTCGCGGTCCGCGAGGCGTGGTCGATGGACCGGACCTCGCCGACGACCAGCCGGCAGCGGTCCAGGACGCGGCGCAGGGGGACGACGACGTGGCGCGGCGAGATGAGGCCCGCGGCGGCCTCCGGCAGGAACGGCTGGTACGTCATGTACGGATCGGGGGTGATCACCGTGATCACCGCGCCGCCGTCCCGCAGCCGCGCCTTCAGCTTCCGCTGGAGGTGCAGCGCCGTGTACATCCCCACGTAGCCGCCGCCGACGACGAGAATGTGCGTGCCGGGCGTGGGTTCGGGGCTCGACCCCCGTTTGATCGCAGCCTTCACCATCCCATGAGGCAACGGTGACCGGTGTTTGTCCACAGGCCCGACAAATTGTGTGACTGGCGGATGTGGCCGGAACCGGTGCCCGGATCTACCGGCCCGGGGGCCGAAGATGCAGGTCAGGCCCGGAAGATGGGGGTCCGCCGGGGGTCCGAATCGGGAAGGTTCCGGTCCTTGCTCCGATCGGGGGGCACACCGTGCGGAACAACCCCCTTCTGAATTGACTCCGGCTCAACTATGTTCATACCTCGTCGGGGTGTCAGGTCCGGCCACCCGACTGTCAGGGCGGGGAGTCTCCGGGGGGAGACGTCATTACCGGGGGAACGGTTATGCATATTCAGGACTCTCATTGGCAATCTGCCGTCGTCGCGTCGGCGGACGGCAGCGGACGTGTCAGCGGTGGTGGGAGCGCTTCCCGCGCCCCGCTGCGCGTGGACGCCCAGCGCAATCTGGAGCACGTACTGCGTGCCGCGCGCGAGGTCTTCGGCGAGCTGGGGTACGGGGCGCCGATGGAGGACGTGGCGCGCCGCGCCCGCGTCGGCGTGGGCACGGTCTACCGGCGCTTCCCCAGCAAGGACGTGCTGGTGCGGCGGATAGCCGAGGAGGAGACCGCACGCCTCACCGACCAGGCGCGGACCGCGCTGGGCCAGGAGGAGGAGCCGTGGTCGGCGCTCTCCCGGTTCCTGCGCACCTCGGTCGCGTCCGGTGCGGGACGGCTGCTGCCGCCGCAGGTGCTGCGGGTCGGCGTGGACGTCGACGAGCCGACGGCCCTCACCGGCGCTCCGGTGCTGGAGTCGGTCGAGCCGCTGGAGCCGACGGGGCCGCTGTCCGCCGAGGCGCGGGTCCCGCAGCAGCGGCAGGCGGGCCTCACCGGCCTGCCGGGCACGCCCGACCTGCGGGTCGTCGAGCCGCGCACCTCGCCCGAGGACGAGCTGGACGACGCGGGAGCGGCCGAGCTGCTCGCGGTCGTGGGCCAGCTCGTGGACCGGGCGCGGGAGGCGGGTGAGCTGCGGGGCGACGTCACGGTGGCCGATGTGCTGCTGGTGATAGCCACGGCGGCGCCCTCGCTGCCGGATCCGCACCAGCAGGCGGCGGCGTCCGCCCGGCTGCTCGACATCCTGCTGGAGGGCCTGCGCTCACGTCCGGCCTAACCGCCGGGGTGACCACCGGGTTGCCCGCCACGGTTCCGCACCCTTGACCGAGCCGTCCGCGCGGTCCTTGCTCCCGTCGCCGCAGGTCCGTTTCTTCGCCCCAGGGGCGCGGGGGCGGACCGCCGCCGGGGGTACGGGAACGTGCTGACGGGCCCCGGTCCACGAACGGGTGGTTGGGGCGCACGGGGCTCCATCGGGGTGCGGACTCTGTGGCACGCTTGGCCGGTGGTCGGGTCTGGGCGTGCTGACGGGGGGGTTCCGCGATGAATGCTGACGAGCGGGACGAGTCGCTCTCCGGCGACGCGCGCCCCGACGGTCCGGGCCCCGACGGTCCGGGCCGCGGCGGCCCGGTCCACGGTGGTCCCGTCCATGGCGGCGGTGCGGAGTCGAGTGCCCTGCCCCCGCGCCAAGTGCCCAGTCAGGGCGGCCCCGGTGGCCGTCCCGACACCGAGAGCGGGACCGGCGGCACCGTGCTGCCCGGCCCCTGGGGCCCGCCGCCCCAGGAGTCGCAGACACCGGAGCCGGTGGCGCCCACGGGCGCGGCCGGGGCCGACGCCGGGGCCAGCGTTCCGCCGCAGCGCGAGCGCGGCACGGGCGATCCGACCGCCGACGCCGAGCTGATCCAGCGGATGCGCGCGGGCGACGACGCCGCGTACGAGGAGCTGTTCCGCCGCCACTCGGACGCGGTCCGCCGCTACGCCCGCAGCTGCTGCCGGGACGCGCACACCGCCGACGACCTCACGGCCGAGGTCTTCGCCCGTACCCTCCAGGCGGTGCGCGGCGGCGCCGGGCCCGAGCAGGCGGTCCGGGCGTATCTGATGACGACGGTCCGCCGGGTCGCCGCGTCCTGGACCAAGACGGCCAAGCGCGAGCAGCTGGTCGAGGACTTCGCCCTGTTCGCCGCGCAGGCCGCCCGCACCTCGG
The DNA here is from genome assembly GCF_041080675.1 of Streptomyces sp. cg36. Classification (NCBI taxonomy): domain Bacteria; kingdom Bacillati; phylum Actinomycetota; class Actinomycetes; order Kitasatosporales; family Streptomycetaceae; genus Streptomyces; species Streptomyces cyclosori. Next base: position 3,747,998 of record NZ_CP163520.1, read on the forward strand.
ACGGCCGGGACGAGGACACGGTCGACCTCGGCGCGGACGTGCGGGCGATGCACGAGGCCGAGCAGTCGCTGGCCATGCAGGCGTTCCGGTCGCTGCCGGAGCGCTGGCAGGCGGTGCTGTGGCACACCACGGTCGAGGAGGAGTCGCCCAGCGAGATCGCGCCGCTGTTCGGGCTGACCGCCAACGCCACGGCGGTCCTGGCCAGCCGGGCCCGCGAAGGGCTCAAGCAGGCGTACCTCCAGGCGCACGTCTCCACCTCGCTCACCGAGGGCGGCGACTGCTCCCGTTACGCGGACCGGCTCGGCGCGTACGCGCGCGGCGGGCTGCGGATGCGGGCCGAGCGAGGGCTGAGCAAGCATCTGGAGGAGTGCGCCAAGTGCCGTCTCGCGGTGCTTGAGCTCAAGGACGTCAACTCCGGGATCCCCGCGCTGCTGCCGGTCGCCACCATCGGCTGGTTCGCCGCCGGGTACTCGCTCAAGGCCGCCGGTCTGGTGGCCGGGGGCGCGGTCGGCGCGGCGGGCGCGGGTGCCGCCGCGGCGGCCACGGGCGGGAGTTCGTCCGGCGGCGCGGCCGGTGGTGCCGTCGCCTCGGAGGGGCTCGGCGCCCCGGCCAAGGCGGGCATCGCCGCGGCGGTCGCCGTAGCGGTGGCCGCGGGCGTGGTCTACGCGCTCAGCGGCAACGGCGCGGCGCCGCCCGCGAAGCCGCAGGCCAAGCCGTCGGCCGTGGTCCCGGTCGTGCCGCGCAAGCCGCCGCCGTCCCCCACCCCGGAGCCCCCGGCCCCGCCCGCACCCGCGCCGCCGCCCCCGGTCAAGCCCGCGCCCAAGCCGACGCCGAAGCCCGCGCCGCCCAAGCCGAAGCCGAAGCCGCCGCCCAAACCCACGCCTCCGGCGCCCAAGCCGACGCCGAAGCCGACGCCCCCGAAGCCGACCCCCACACCGCCCCCTCCACCGCCCCCGGCGCAGGTCTACCAGGTGAACCGGTTGCAGTACGGGGTGTTCGGCGACCACACCAAGCCCGAGGTGCGGCTCGGCCAGTCCAGCTGGCTCTGGCAGCGCTGGGGGCTGGGGATCGACGGCAAGCAGTACAGCCACGGGGTGACCGTCCACGCCAGGTCGTCCGTGGTCATCGACCTCAACCGGCAGTGCTCCAGCTATGACGCGTTCGCCGGGGTCGACGACCTGACGATGGGCCTGGGTGCCGTGCGGTTCTCGCTGTACGGCGACAGCACGCTGCTGTGGCGCTCCCCGGTGATGCACGGCGGGGACCCGGCGGTGCCGGTCCACGCGAACATCACGGGCCGCCGCACGATCCGCCTGGTCGTCGAGCCGCACACGCCGTTCGGCTCGGTGGCGCTCGCGGACTGGGCGAAGTCGGTCATCAACTGCCGCTGAGCGGGCGGCAGTCGGCTCGCGGCGGGCGCCGCCCGGGAGCCCTGGCCAGGGGGCCTGGTCGGGAATCCGGTCGGCCGAAGCGGGCTGTGCGGGCCCACCCGACAGTGGCGCAGTGCGACAAGCGCCGGACGTCGGACGTCGGACGCCCCGAGCGTGGCCGGGCCTCAGCCGTCGCTGTCCACCCCGGCGCCGTCGCCGGCCGCCGCACCGTCATCACTGGCCGCCGCCGTGCCGCCGCCGACCGGGGCACTGTCACCGTCGGCCGCCACACGGTCGTCGCCCGCCGCCGTGCCGTCGCCGTGCACCGCACTGCGGTCGTCGGCCACCGCCGCATCGAGCACGTCCGCCACCTCCGTCGGGGAGAGAGCGGACCCGGCCGAGCGCTCCCGCTCGTAGCGCTCGGGGCCGAGGGACTCCCTCAGCCGGTCGCGGACCTCCGTCAGGGCCGCCCGGTCCGGGTTCCACAGCGGGATGCCGCCGCGCCAGGTCTCGGCGGCGGCCAGCACCCGCGCCGCCGCGGCGGGTTCGGCGAGCCGGGGCAGCAACTGGGCGGCGCACTCCGCGAAGTGGGCGAGGACGATCTCCGCGCAGGCCGCCCGTACGGCTTCGCGCAGCGTCGAGGCCAGCCCCCGCACCCCGGCGGCGGGTCCGCTCTCCAGCGCCTCGACCCGGGCCGCCACGCCCTGGACGATCGCCGTGAAGTGGGGCGGCGGGGTCGAGCGGACGCACTCCGCGAACGCGGCGTCGACCTCGGTCCGCGCGGTGACCGCGTCACCCTCGTCCAGGGCCATGCAGGCGCGCAGATAGTGGATGTACCCGGCCGTGTCGGAGGTGTGGTGGCGGACGGTCTCGGCCGCGGCGTCGTCGAGCATCTTGCCCGCCGCCACCACGTCACCGGTCCGGTAGGTGATTTCCGCGATCCGGGCGAGCAGGAACGGGGCCTCGGCGTGCGCCCCGACCTCGCGGGCGAGGCTCAGCGCCTCCTCGTACGCCGGTCGCGCCTCGGCGGGCCGGCCGCGCATCATCGCCGCCTCGGCGGTGGCGCTGGCCACCTGGGCGCGCATCCAGCGGTCGCCGACGCGACGGCCGAGCGCGCGCAGCTCGACCAGGTCGTCGTCGACCCCCGCGGCGCCGCCGGGCATGTCGATGACCATGTGCGTACGGAACATGAGGCTGACGCCGATCTCCCATTCGCCGCCGTACGCACGGCAGTTGGCGACGACGGCGTCCACCGCCTCGCGCACATGGCCGGGGGTCTCGGTGAGGAACGCCGCGAACGGCCACAGCAGGCCGGGGAAGCGCGCCGCCTGCGGCCCGCCGTGGCCGAACGCCACCCGCAGCCGGTCCATCTCCGCGCGCATCTCGGGGGCGCGCAGGGACTGGGCGCCGCTGGACTCGGCGAGCAGGAAGACCCGCAGCAGGCCCAGCTGGAGGCGCGGCCAGCGGTCGGAGTCGTCCGGCAGGCCGGTCAGGTCGGCCAGGTCCTCCGGCCCGGCCGGGCCGGAGGCGTCCGCGTCCATCGCGAGTACCCGGGTCACCCAGGCCGCGCCCTCCGCCCGGTAGTTGCGCAGCCACCAGAACCAGCCCATGGCCCGCGCCAGCTCCACGGCCTCGACGGGGTCCGGGTCGGTGACGGTGGTGCGGTGCAGGGCGGCGCGGATGTTGTCGAGTTCGCCCTCGATGCGGCGGATCCAGGGCAGCTGGTCGTGCGAGCGGAGCCGCGGGTCGGCCTCGCGGGCGAGGTCGCGGTAGTACGCGGTGTGGGCGCGGGCCGCCGCCGCCCGCACCTGGGGGGTCTCGGCGGCGCGCTCGGTCGCGTACTCGTGGATCGTCTCCAGCATCCGGTAGCGCATCCCGGCCGTCTCCGGGTCGGGCGCGGCCACCACCAGGGACTTGTCGACCAGCGCCGCCAGGTCGTCGGTCGAGCCGCAGACCGCCTGGGCGGCGGTCAGGTCCCAGCCGCCCGCGAAGACGGAGGCGCGGCGCAGCACCGCGCGCTCGCGCTCGTCCAGCAGCTCCCAGGACCAGTCGACGACCGCGCGCAGGGTCTGCTGGCGCGGCAGTACGGTCCGGCTGCCGCTGGTCAGCAGGCGGAACCGGTCGTCGAGCCGGTCCGCGATCTGGCGGGGCGCGAGCAGCCGCAGCCGGGCGGCGGCCAGCTCGATCGCCAGCGGCAGGCCGTCCAGACGGCGGCAGATCTCGGCGATCGCCTCGGGGTCGTCGGCCGGGTCGAAGTCCGGGCGTACGGTACGGGCGCGCTCGGCGAAGAGCCGGTGCGCGATGTCCGGCGGCAGCGGCTCCACCGGCCGCACCCGTTCGCCGGGCACGCCCAGCGGCTCCCGGCTGGTGGCCAGGACGCGCAGGCCCGGACAGTGCGTGAGGAGGGTCTCGGCGAGCCGGGCGGCGGCCTCGATGACGTGCTCGCAGTTGTCGAGGACGAGCAGGGCGTGCGGGGTGGCGGCGAAGTGGTCGACGAGACGGGCGACCGGGTCGTCCTGGTGCGGCTGGCCGTCCCGGCCGAGCAGGGTCGTCTCGCGCAGCCCGAGCGCGGAGACGACGGCGCCGGGGACGGCGTCCGGGTGGTCGAGCGGGGCGAGCTCGGCCAGCCACGCGGTGGTGTGCGCGGCGGACTCCTCGGCGAGACGGGTCTTGCCGGAGCCGCCGGGGCCGGTGAGGGTGACCAGCCGGTGGCTCTCCAAGTCACCGCGGATCGCGGCCAGTTCGGGTTCGCGGCCGACGAAGGAGGTCAGCCGGGGGCGCAGCCGGCCGGTCGCGGCCGTGGGGGCGGGCCGCCGCTCGGGGGTCGGCGCGGGGGCCGGGGCCGGGCTCAGCAACTCCTGGTGCAGGGCCGCCAGTTCCGGGCCGGGGTCGGCGCCGAGGGCGTCGGCGAGGGTGCGGCGGGCGTTCTCGTACGCGAGGAGCGCGTCGGCCGTGCGGCCCTCGGCGCGCAGGGCGCGGACCAGTTGGGCGTGGAACGGCTCGTCGTACGGGTGCTCGGCGAGCAGGGCGGTGAGCTCGGCGGGCAGGTGCGCGGTGGCGCCCCGGCGCAGGTCCGCCTCGACGCGGTCGCGCAGGGCCGCCAGGCGGCGGGCCTCGGGGCGGGCGGCGGCCGTACGGTCCGGGAGGTCCGCGAGGGCCGGGCCGCGCCACAGCGCGAGGGCGGTGCGCAGGGTGTGCGCGGCGGTGTGCGGGTCGCCCGCGGCGAGTTCACCGGCGCCGGTGCGGGCCAGGCGCTCGAACGCGAACAGGTCTACGGCGTCGGGGCCTTCGACCACCAGGCGGTAGCCGCCCGGGGCGCTCTCGACCGCGCCGTGGCCCAGGGCGCGGCGCAGGCGTCCCACCAGGGCCTGGAGGGCGGCCGTGGCGTCGGCCGGCGGGTCGTCCGGCCAGATCTCGTCGATCAGGGCGGCCAGGGGGGCGGGGGACGGGTGGTCGGCGCGGTACGCCAGGGCGGTCAGCAGGGCGCGCAGGCGGGGGGCCAGGGCCACGCCCCGCCCGGCCTCGTCTCGCGCCTCCGCGACGCCCAGGATTCCGTACCGCACGGGGACATTGTGTCCTGGTTGGGGGTGGGGGGCGGGGGGTATTTGGTGCGGGTGTTCGTCTGCGGGGCGGTGGTGGGGCTCGCGCCCCTTTTTGGCCGGGTGTTCGTCTGCGGGCCGGTGGTCGCTCCTCGCGCCGTTCCCCGCGCCCCTTCGAAACCCGCCCTCGTCTGCGGGCCATGCTCGCTTCTCGCGCCGTTCCCCGCGCCCCTGAAAAACCCGCCTTCGTCTGCGGGCCGTGCTCGCTTCTCGCGCAGTTCTCCGCGCCCCTGGGAAACCCGCCCTCGTCTGCGGGTCGTGCTCGCTCCTCGCGCCGTTCCCCGCGCCCCTGAAAAACCCGCGGCCCCAGGAACCCCGCGGCCCCTGGTGGAGCCGGGGCTGGTGTTATGCCCTCAGTGAGGGTCTCGACGGGGCTACTCCTCCCGCTACCGCCCGTTGCTTGGGGGCCGCTGTGCCTGTCCAGCAGGTGCCTCGGCGGGAGAGGAGGCGGCGGAGCCAGAGTTCGGTGGAGATCAGGTCGGCCAGGCCGTCCAGGGGGAGGCGGGCGCCGGTGGCCGCCTCGTGCAGGGCCTCGCGGATCGTGTGGGCCTCGATCAGGCCCGCGTCGGCCAGCAGCGGGGCCTCGAAGAGGGCGGTGAGGGGGTCGAGGGACTGGCGCAGCCCGGCCCGGACCGCCGCCGTGGAGGAGGCGTGGGAGGTGGCGCCCCAGCCGGGCGGCAGCTCCCGTACGCCCGAGCCCGCCAGCACCGTCCGCAGGATCGCCGCCCGTGCGCCGGGCTGGACGCGCAGGGACTCGGGCAGGGCGCGGCAGGCGCGGACGACCTGGTTGTCCAGGAACGGGGCGTGCAGGCGCTGGCTGCGGATCTCGGCGGCCTGCTCCAGGACCCGGTGGTCGGCCGCGTACCGGGCGAGCGCCGCCCGGGCCCGTGCCTCGCCGGGGCGCAGTACGGTCGCCGGGCGCGTCGCCGACGCCCTGAGCCGGATCGATACTTCTGCCAGCGCCTCGCCGGTGAGCCAGCGGGCCGCCGGGCCGGGCCGGGTCCAGGCCAGGGAGGCGAGCGAGGCGTCCAGCGGGCTCTCGGCCTCGCCCGTCCCCGCGTCCCGGCGCAGCTGCTCGGCGGCCGATTCGATACCGGTGCGGTAGGGCGTACGGGCCAGTCTGCGCGCCGCCCGGTACACCGTGAGCGGGACGAACAGCGAGTGCGCCGTGGGTCCGCCGGCCTTGGCGATGGCCGCCGCCGGGCGGATGAGGTGGCGCCGTCTGCGGTCCATCAGCAGATCGGCGAGGCGCGCCGGATGGGCGTCCAGGACCTGGCGGGCGCCGCTGCCGGTGAAGTGGTCCGCGCTGCCCGCCGCGAGCCTGCGCCGGTGCCGGTCGGCGGTGACCAGCGAGGGTCCGGGCTCGTCGGTGAGCGGCCCGGCCAGCTCCGCGTACGGCAGGGAGTCCGCGTCGCCGGTGACCACCACGTGGTGCAGCCGGGGGTTGGCCGCGATCGCCCCGGCCCGCTCCAGCTCGGCCTCGCCCCGGCGGCCGGGCACGGCGAGGTCGTTGAAGGTGACCGCGAGGAGCCGTTCGCCCGCGCCCGTGCCGTGGCCGAGGACCGTGCCGGGGATGCCGGGCAGCCCGGCGGCGAGCAGGGCGAGGGTGGCCGAGGCGGGGCCGCCGGAGAGGTCGGCGCCGATGCCGGGCGCCGGGCCCCCGCGGGCGGCGCGCCGCTCGGCGGGACCCATGCCGGGGACGGGGCCGGGGTCCGGCGGCAGGATGTCGGGGGCGTGGCGCGGCGCGGTGAGCCTGGCCCGTACGGCGCCGACGAGTGCCTCCCGTACGCCGTTGACCGCACTCTCCTCGTCGACCTCGGCGGCGGCGACGGCCAGCGAGGCGACCGGTTCGTACCCGGTGATCTCCCGCGAGCCCTCCCGCAGGACGAGGGCGTGGCCGGGCGGAATGCGCCGGACTCCCGCGTACGGCGTGGAGTCGCCGAGCGCCTCCGGTACGTCGGGGCAGGCCAGCAGGGCCGCCAAGTGGCCGATGTCCAGCTGGGCTTCGATGAGGTCGGCGAGCGGGAGGGCGGCCGTGGCGTAGGCGGTGCCGCTCGCCCAAGGCGTGTAGAAGACGGGGCGTGCGCCGGCCAGGTCGCCGACGACAGTGACCCGGCGGCCGACCTGCGCAACGGCCGTATAGCTGCCGGGCCACGCGGACAGGTGCCGCAGTGCGCCCCCCCGTGCCGCGAACAGCCCTACCCGCAGCTCCTCGTCACTGGCGGCGCAGCAGCCGAGCACCGCGAGCCGGGTGTCCGCCCCCACGCTGACCACGCGGATCTCGTCGGGCCGCCAGTCGCCGACGGCCCAGAGCGGGTCGGGGTCGCCCCACAGCAGCTGGGAGCCGACGGGATGGACCGTGCGCCCCTCCTCGGGCGCGCCGACGGTGCCGGCGGTCCCCACGGGGCCGAACCTCGCGGCGACACTGCTCCAGCCCACCAGCCACCGCATCGCCGCCTCCACAGCCTGTGGACAACCCGTCGCACGCGACGGCAGAACCGGCGCGGGCCGCAACGGCCGCGTACAGGGCGTGGTTCTGAGGTCGCTCGGGACCATGCTGCCACGACAATGGCGTGCGGGAGGGACCTCGGGGTAGCGCGCGCAAAAAGTGAACGCGCCCCCGTGAATGGCCGATTGGCGGGTCACCGGAGGGGCGGAAGCGGTCTTTCCGGAGAACTCGGGACAGTCGGTTTTCGGCCAACTTCGCCCCGCGCGCGCGTGGCGGACGCCTCGCAGCGGGCATGAGAGCGGGTGGAGAGCCCGCGTGGACGACCCACAGTCCGGGAGGCGCAGTCCGCCTCCCGGACCGGTCCGCCGCCCGCGGGGATTGAGGCGGCGGTGTCCCCCAGCCCACCGGATCCAGTACAGCGGGCCGACCCACGCACCGTTCATGGAAGCGCTCCCGGCCCCGCGCGGGCCAGAGCGCACGCACCGCGCACGGCCACACACCCGGAGCACGCACCGGCCGACGGGAGCCGTCCGCACGGAGAACAATCTCGCCATCCGGAACACCGCCTCTTAACGGTCGGGATGCGGCGAACTACGCTGGGTGCACCGCTGTTCTCCGCGGGCGGCATATTCCTGGGGGCTCGGCCACACGATTGTGCGGTCGCACGGGACCTTGGGGGCACGGCCCCGGGGGACGCCGTCTGTGTCGAGGGGTGGCGCATGTCCAGGGAGCAACGCGGGCCGAACGAGAAGCTCGGCACCGTTCTCGCCCTCGCGGGAATCAGCAACGCCGGACTGGCACGACGGGTCAACGACCTGGGCGCACAGCGCGGTCTGACGCTTCGTTACGACAAGACGTCGGTGGCCCGCTGGGTCTCCAAGGGGATGGTTCCCCAGGGAGCCGCGCCCCATCTGATCGCGGCGGCCATCGGCGCCAAGCTGGGCCGCCCGGTGCCGCTGCACGAGATCGGGCTCGCCGACGCCGACCCGGCGCCCGAGGTGGGTCTCGCGTTCCCGCGCGACGTGGGCGAGGCGGTCCGCTCGGCGACCGAGCTGTACCGGCTGGATCTCGCCGGACGGCGGGCGGGCGGCGGCGGCGGCATCTGGCAGTCCCTGGCGGGCTCCTTCGCGGTCACCGCCTACGCGACCCCCGCCTCCCGCTGGCTCATAACCCCCGCCGACTCGTCGGTGGCGCGCGACCACGACGGGGCGGCCGGGACACCGCTGAAGGTCGGCCACAGCGATGTGGCCAAACTGCGCGAGGCGGCCGAGGACGCCCGCCGCTGGGACTCCAAGTACGGGGGCGGGGACTGGCGTTCCTCGATGGTCCCCGAGTGCCTGCGGGTGGACGCGGCGCCCCTGCTGCTCGGCGCCTACACCGACGAGGTCGGCCGCGGCCTGTTCGGCGCCACCGCCGAACTCACCAGGCTGGCCGGGTGGATGGCCTTCGACACCGGCCAGCAGGAGGCCGCCCAGCGCTACTACATCCAGGCGCTGCGGCTGGCCCGCGCCGCGGCCGACGTGCCGCTCGGCGGCTATGTGCTCGCCTCCATGTCGCTCCAGGCCACCTACCGCGGCTTCGCCGACGAGGGCGTCGACCTCGCGCAGGCCGCCGTGGAGCGCAACCGGGGCCTGGCGACCGCCCGCACCATGAGCTTCTTCCGGCTGGTCGAGGCGCGCGCGCACGCGAAGGCGGGCGACGCGCCGGCGGCCGGGGCCGCGCTCAAGGCCGCCGAGGCGTGGCTGGAGCGCTCCCGGGACGGCGACGCGGACCCGTCCTGGCTGGGCTTCTACTCCTACGACCGGTTCGCCGCCGACGCGGCCGAGTGCTACCGCGACCTGAAGGCCCCGCGCCAGGTGCGCCGGTTCACGGAGAAGGCCCTGTCGCGCCCGACCGAGGAGTTCGTCCGCTCGCACGGGCTGCGGCTGGTGGTGTCGGCCGTGGCCGAGCTGGAATCGGGCAATCTGGACGCGGCCTGCGCGGCGGGCACGCGCGCGGTGGAGGTGGCCGGGCGGATCTCCTCGGCCCGGACCACCGAGTACGTGAGGGACCTGCTGCACCGCCTGGAGCCGTACGGGGACGAGCCCCGCGTCGTGGAGCTGCGGGAGCGGGCCCGGCCCCTGCTCGTGGCCCCGGCGTAGATCACTTCCCCCATGGGTTTAGGGGCATTGTCAGTGGGCCAGTGCACTATTCGGGGTGGGAGGTGTGCGGGTGACCGGGTTCGACTGCGACGTGCTGGTGATCGGCGGCGGGATCGTCGGTCTGTCGACGGCGTATGCCCTGACGCAGGCATCGCCCGGCACGAGGGTGACGGTGCTGGAGAAGGAGGACGGCCCGGCCCGCCACCAGACGGGCCGCAACAGCGGGGTGATCCACAGCGGGATCTACTACCGCCCCGACTCCCTGAAGGCGCGGTACGCGGTGCGCGGCGCGGCCGAGATGGTCGAGTTCTGCGCCCGCCACGGCATCCCGCACGAGGTCACCGGCAAGCTGATCGTGGCCACCGAGCGCGCCGAGCTCCCCCGCCTGCACGCCCTGGTCCAGCGCGGCAGGGAGAACGGCATACCGGTCCGCGAGCTCGGCCCCGCCCAGATCGCGGAGTACGAACCGGAGGTCCGGGGCCTGGCCGCGATCCACGTCGGCACCACCGGCGTCTGTGACTACGGCGCGGTGACCGCCCGCCTGGCCGAGCTCTCCGGCGCCGACGTGCGGTACGGGACGGAGGCGGTGCGGATATCGCGCCGCCCGGCCTCGGGCGTGGCGGTGCTCACCTCGACGGGCACGGTGGTGCGCGCCCGCGCCCTGGTGAACTGCGCGGGCCTGCACTGCGACCGGGTGGCCCGGCTCGCCGGGGACGACCCGGGCGTGCGGATCGTCCCGTTCCGCGGCGAGTACTACGAGCTGGCCCGGCCCGGCCTGGTCAAGGGGCTGGTCTACCCGGTGCCGGACCCGGCGTTCCCCTTCCTCGGGGTGCATCTGACCCGGGGCATCGACGGCGGCGTCCACGTCGGGCCGAACGCGGTCCCGGCCGCGGCCCGCGAGGGCTACGACTGGCGCACGGTCCGCCCCGCCGAGCTCGCCTCGACGCTGGCCTGGCCCGGCTCCTGGCACATCGCCGCCCGCCACTGGAGGTACGGGGCGGGCGAGATCCACCGCTCGCTGTCGCGCCGCGCCTTCACCGACGCGGTGCGCCGGCTGCTCCCCGCCGTCACCGAGGCCGACCTCCACCGGGCCCCGGCCGGGGTGCGGGCCCAGGCGGTGCTGCGCGACGGGACGCTGGTGGACGACTTCCTGATCCGTACGGCCCCGCGCACGGTCCACGTGCTGAACGCGCCGTCGCCCGCGGCCACCGCGTCCCTGCCGATCGGCCGCGAGGTGGCCCGGCGGGCCCTGGACGTCCTGGGCGCGGTGCGCGGCGGCGCCCCGGCGTAGGACCCGGCGCCCCGAGCACCCCGGCCCGGGGCCACCCGCCCCACCGGTCCGGGACGGCCCGGACCCCGGGACGGCCGGGCACACCGGGACGGGCCGCGGACGGCCCGGCGGCCGGGAGCGCCTGCACGTAGAATCGGCGCATTGTGTCTGAGCAGCCCCACACCACCCCCGCCCGCCGCCCCAAGAGCGAGCCCCGGTTCCCCGGCGGCCCCGCCGCCGACCCCGCCGGGTCGCACCACGAGCGGCGCATCCGGAGTTTCCAGCCGCGCCGCAGCCGGGTGACCACCGGCCAGGGCGAGTATCTGGAGCGGCTGTGGCCGCTGTGGGGCTTCGACATCGACGGGCGCGGAAAGCTCGACCTGACCGAGATGTTCGACGGGCTGCCCGTCGTCCTGGAGATCGGGTTCGGGATGGGCGAGGCCACCGGCCAGATGGCCGCCGACGACCCGGGCACCGGCATCCTCGCCGTCGACGTGCACACCCCCGGCCAGGGCAATCTGCTGGGCCTCGCCGAGCGGGGCGGGCTGACCAACGTGCGCGTCGGCAACGGCGACGCGATCATCCTGCTGCGCGAGATGCTGGAGCCCGAGTCGCTGGACGGGCTGCGCGTCTACTTCCCGGACCCCTGGCCCAAGAAGCGCCACCACAAGCGCCGCATCATCCAGCCCGACTTCCTCACGCTGGTCGCGCCCCGGCTCAAGCCCGGCGCCCTGCTGCACTGCGCCACCGACTGGGAGCCGTACGCGGAGCAGATGCTGGAGGTCCTGGACGCCCACCCCGCGTTCGAGAACACCCAGGCCGACGGCGGGTACGCGCCGAGGCCCGCGTTCCGGCCACTCACCCGGTTCGAGGGTCAGGGCCTCGACAAGGGGCATGTGGTCCACGACCTGCTGTTCACCCGCGTGACAGAGCTGCCCTCCGCCTGACGGCGCCTCCACGCACCGTCGCGGATTGTCCGTACCCCTCGTTAGGGTCGTCTGGTGCCGTCCGATTCGCTTCCGCCACGCCCTTCCCCGGACCCGGTCCAGCCGGTTCCGGACTGCGGCGCGCGGCCACGGTTCGAGGCCGTACCGGAGCGGGCGAAGTGGCGCTACCGGCCGCGGCGCGACTTCTGGCGCTCCAAGGCCGTCCGGGCCGGGGCGCTGATCACCCTGCTCGCCCTCTCCGGTCTGGTCATCCTGGCGATCGTGCGGGAGCAGACCGGCACCGAGGGGTTCCTGGTGGGCCTGGGCCTCGCGGTGCTGCCGGTGCCGCTGCTCGGCGCGGCCTTCCGCTGGCTGGACCGGGTGGATCCGGGGCCGTGGCGCAATCTGCTGTTCGCGTTCGCGTGGGGCGCGTGCGCGGCGGCACTGGTGGCGATCATCGCGAACTCGTTCGCGACCCGGTGGATAGCCACCGCGACCGCCGACCCGTCCTCCGCCGACCATCTGGGGGCGACCGTCATAGCCCCGGTGGTGGAGGAGAGCGCCAAGGCGGTGGCGGTGCTGCTGCTGTTCCTGTTCCGAAGACGGGACTTCAAGGGGATAGTCGACGGGGTGGTCTTCGCGGGCTTCACCGCGACCGGCTTCGCCTTCACCGAGAACATCCTGTACCTGGGCAACGCCTTCGGCGAGGACCAGGTCAGCCACACCGCCGGGTTCTCCTCGACGACGGCGGCCACCTTCTTCGTCCGCATCGTGATGTCGCCGTGCGCGCATCCGCTGTTCACGGTCTGCACGGGCATCGGCTTCGGCGCCGCCGCCCTCGCCCCGCCGGGCCGGCGACGGCGCCGGATCGGTCTGCCGCTGCTCGGCCTGCTGGTGGCGATGGGGCTGCACGCCCTGTGGAACGGCTCGTCGGGGTTCGGGACGTACGGCTTCTACCTGGTCTACGCCGGGTTCATGGTCCCCGTCTTCGGGCTGCTCACCTGGATCGCGGTGTGGAGCCGCCAGCGGGAGCTGCGCACGGTCGCGGCCGAGCTGCCCGCGTACGCGTCGGCGGGCTGGCTGGGCCCGGCCGAGCCGCTCGCGCTCTCCTCGATGCGGGCCCGCTCGATGGCCCGGGACTTCGCGTACCGCACCTACGGAGGCAAGCGGGCGGCTCGGACGGTCGCGGAGTACGAGGCGTTCGCCACGGCGCTGGCGTTCCTGCGCCACCGGGCCCGGCGCACCTCGGCGGGCCCCGACTTCCTCGCCCGCGAGCAGGAGCTGCTGCACCACCTGTGGGAGCGCAAGGAGGTGGCGGGCCCGGCGCTGCTGTACGCGGCGGGCGCGGCGGGCCGCATCTGGATCCCCCGCCAGCCCCAGCCGTACGGCCCGCGGGCGCCGCACCCCTACGAGACGTGGACCCCGTACGGCTCCGCCACCTGGGCGCCTCCCTCCCAGGCGCCCCAGGACGGCTCCCCCGATCCGCGTACGCCGTGGGGACCCCCGTACGACCCGTACCTGCGCTGACCCGCACGACGGGCGCCCGCGCCGACCCGTACGGCCCCGGACCCGCACCGACCGCGCCCGCTACGCCGACGCGGTCTTCAGCTCGCTCAGCTCGGCGTCGGTGAGCTCCAGGTCGGCGACCGCGACCAGCGCGGGCAGCTGGTCGACCGTGCGGGCCGAGGCGATCGGGGCGACCACGGTCGGCTGGGCGGCGAGCCAGGCGAGCGCGACCGTGGCGATCTCGGCGTCGCGCTCGCGCGCGATCCGGTCGAGCGCCGCCAGCACCTTCTGGCCGCGCTCGGTGGCCAGGTGCTGGCCCGCGCCCTCGGCCCGGACGCTGGCGACGCTCGCGCCCGGCCGGTACTTGCCGGTCAGGAAACCGGAGGCGAGCGCCGGGTAGGGGACGGCGGCCAGGCCCGAGCGGGCGGCGGTGTCCTGGAGGCGGCCCTCGTAGCTGCCGCGCGAGACCAGGTTGTAGCGCGGCTGGAGCGCCACGTACTTGGCGAGGCCCTCGCGGTCGGCGAAGTCCAGCGAGTCCTGGAGCCGCTCGGGGGAGATGTTGGAGGCGGCGACCGCCCGCACCTTGCCCTCCCGTACGAGCTGGTCGAGGGTGGTGACGATCTCCTCGACGGGGACGGACTCGTCGTCGAAGTGCGTGTAGTACAGGTCGATGTAGTCGGTGCCCAGGCGGCGCAGCGACTCCTCGGCGGCCGCCTTGACGGTCGGCGCGGCGAGCCCCTTGAACTTGGGGTGGGCGCCGACCTTGGTGGCGACGACGACGTCCTCGCGGTTGCCGCGCGCCGCCAGCCACTTGCCGATGATCGTCTCGGACTCACCGCCCTCGTTGCCCGGGAACCAGGACGAGTAGGTGTCGGCGGTGTCCACGAAGTTGCCGCCCGCGGCGGTGTAGGCGTCGAGGACGGCGAAGGAGGCGGTCTCGTCGGCGGACCAGCCGAAGACGTTGCCGCCGAGGGCGAGCGGGAAGACGGACAGATCGGAGGCACCGAGCGGGCGCAGTGAGGTCATAGGGGGGCAACGGGCCTGCGGGGCACGGGTATTCCGGGCACCCGAAGCCCGTCGCGGACGGCCTCGGCGACGGAAGGGGCCGCGTTGTTACGGGTTGAGCCCCTTGGACCGCAGCCAGCCCATCGGGTCGATGCCCGTGCCGCCCGGGGTGTGCACCTCCAGGTGCAGATGCGGGCCGGTCACGTTGCCGGTGGCGCCGACGCGGCCGATGGTGTCGCCGGTGGAGACCTGCTGGCCCGCGCTGACCGCGATCGAGGACTGGTGGCAGTACCAGAGCTCGGTGCCGTCCGACAGCTCGATCACCGTGCGGTAGCCGTACGAGCCGGACCAGCCGGCCGACTTGACCGTGCCGCCGTGGATCGCCTTGAGCGGGGTGCCGGTCGGGGCGGCGAAGTCGAGGCCGGTGTGGTGGCCGGAGGACCACATCGAGCCGGCCTCGCCGAACGTGGAGGTGATCGTGTACGAGCCGACCGGCAGCGAGAAGCTCTTGGCCAGCTCGGCCAGCCGCGCCTCCTCCGCCTTCTTGGCGGCAGCCTCCTCGGCGGCCTTCTTCTCGGCCGCCGCCTTCTGCTCGGCGGCGCTCGAAGCGGCCTTCGCCTCGCGCGCCGCGGACTCGGCCGCGGCCTTCTGGGCGACGGCCCGCGCCTCCGCCTCGGCGTCCGCCTGCTGGTGCTCGGCCTGCTGGAGGATGCGGGCGCGCAGGGCCTCGCCCGCGCCGGTGGCGCCCTTCTCGGCGTCGGCGCCAAAGACCCCGGCCATGGTGAGCGGGGCGGCGGCCACGGCCCGGTCGGCCCGGTCGGCCGGGGTGTCGTCGCGCTCGTCGTCCCCGGCCAGGTCGGCGATCAGGGTGCCCACGCCCGGCAGGGACTTCACGTCGGGGAGGTTGTCCGCGACGGAGTCGGGCAGGGATATGGAGACCGGGGGCTTGGTCTGGGCGCTGGCCATGCCGCCCGCGCCGACGGCCGCGATGACGCCGACGCCGAGGACGGTGGAGCTGCGGGCGAGTCCGCCGCGCTGCTTGGCGACGCGGTGCCGGCCCCGGACGGCGACCGACTCCTCGGTGGGGTTCCACTCCTCCCACACCTCGGTGTCACTGGGCGCGGTCCCGTACAGGGAGACGGGGGGAAGCGGCTGGGTGCCGAGGGCAGGCTCGTTGGACGCCACGGAGGCGCACTCCTTTCCTTCCTTCTCGCCTACCGGGTTAGCTGACGGGTTCGGAGCAGGAAGGTCTCCTACGGGCGTTCCGCGCGGACGCGGACGTGTCCGATTCACCCCAAGTTGGTGGTTCCCCGGTTCCCTTGCGGGATTCGGCGCACGCGCACGGTGCCGCCTTCTGCGACGGCTGGGACGACCGCGCTGCGTTATCGAACGTTAATAGACAGGCGGACCGGATTCCAAGCCGTTCCCGGTGATCGTTGGGGACAACTGCTGACGGTGTGTCAATTGTTATGCGCAGGGGCGCCGTTCGACTACGGTCCGTCATGACGGGTTCGCCCGGCGCCACGGGCACGGCACCACGGACACGGCGGGTCCGTCACGGCGGGTCCGTCACGGCGGGTCCGTCACGGCACCACGGGCATCGTCCGCCGCCGCTCCGGCTGCCCCACCCCCGGCCGGCCGACCGCGAGCAGCGCCATGTCGTCGCTGGCGCCCCCGCCCGTATGCCGCCGGACGTCGTCGACGAGCGCCTGGAGCACCCCGTCGGGACCGGCGAAGATCCGGCCGCGCAGCCGCTCGTACGGGTCGTAGAAGACCCCGGGCGGCTCGACGGAACGCGCCTCCGACAGCCCGTCCGTGTAGAAGAGCAGGGTCGCCCCGGCCGGGAAGGGGTACGTCTGCGCCCGGTCCGGCCACACCCCCAGCTCCGCCATCCCCAGCGGCAGCGCGGGATCGGCCGGGACCAGCGCGTCCAGCACCCCGTCGGCGTGCAGCATCAGCGGTTCGGGGTGGCCCCGGTTCACCAGCCGTACGGTGGCGGCGCCGCGCGGGACCTCGGCGAGCACGGCGGTGGTGAACCCCTCCACCGCGTCCAGGCCGCTGCGCCGGGCGCCCTCCCGCGCCAGCGCCCGCTCCAGCCGCCCGGCCACCGCCTCCAGGGTCGTCTCCTGCTCGGCGGCCTCCCGGAACGCCCCGATGACCACGGCCACCGCCTCGACCGCCTCAAGCCCCTTGCCCCGCACGTCCCCCACGACCAGCCGCACCCCGTACGGCGTGTCCTGGACGGCGAACAGGTCCCCGCCGATGAACGCGTCCGCCTGCGCCGCCTCGTACCGCGCGGCCACCTGGAGGCCGCCGATGCGGTCGGCGGGGGTGGGCAGCACCGCACGCTGGGCGGTCTCCGCGATGACCCGCGCGGAGGCCAGCCGCTCGCCGCTGCGGCGCAGGATGCGGTGGGTGAAGAGGGCGAGCACGGCGACCGTGAAGACGGTGAACAGCTCGCTGACGGCCTCACCGGTGCTCGGGATGTCGTGGTAGCGCTCGGCGATCAGCACCGCCGCCACCGCCCCGGCCCCCGCCAGGGCCGTGCCGCGCCGGCCGCAGAACGGGGCGGCGATCATCGGCGCCGCCGCGAAGAGCGCGGCCCCGGTGAGATCGGGCGGGGTGGCCAGGTCGAGGACGAGCCCGGAGGCCAGGAGCAGCCAGGGCAGCACCCGCATCAGCGCCCGGCACCGGGCGCCCTCCCGGCCACCGCCGTCTCCGAACTGCCGCACCTGTGGTCTCCTGCCCGTCCGCCGGGCCGCCGACGTCGCCCCTGACCAGGCTCCCGGGGACCGGGTCGCACGGCGAGCCCGCCTCGGCCAACCGGGTCAGCGCCGGTCCGCCCCGGTGGCGATCAGCCGCGCCCGGCACCGGCGCGGCCCGGCCCGTCCCCGTACGCAGGTGCCCCGGGCGTGCCGCCGGGCCGCCGGGTCGCCGTGCACCGACGGCACCCCGCCCTTGGCGTGCCCGGGGGCGGGCATCGCGGGGACGAGCGGTGACAGCGGCAGGCTGAGGGCGATCAGAAGCGCGCACAGGGCCAGGAAGAGCGGCACGGCGGGCACCTTCCGCCGCGCCATCGCCGCCAGGAACCCCGCCGTACGCTCACGCATGGTGCGCGAGAGACTACTGGACGTACACCTTCCGGTACGCCCGCCGCCGCTCCGCGTACACCCGGAAGGCCCCGGGGCCCCCGCGCACCCGGAAAACGCCCAGGGCCCGGCACATTTTCATGTGCCGGGCCCTGGGACTTCAGTAGCGGGGACAGGATTTGAACCTGCGACCTCTGGGTTATGAGCCCAGCGAGCTACCGAGCTGCTCCACCCCGCGTCGGTAAACACAACTCTACGCCATCCGGAGCCGTGCTCCGTACCAACCGGCGCCCGGGACCCCGTCCGTCCCGTGACTCAGCTGGTCAGCGGGGAGCTGAGCACCGGATTGCGGCTGACCAGCGAGGCGCCCGGGGTGTAGAGGAGCAGCATCATCCGGGCTCCCGGCGAGGTGACCGGCTCGGCCACGCAGGTGGTGACCCAGCCCGGGCCGTACAGCGCGTGCCGGATGGGCCGCTCGGAGCCGTCCGGGAAGGGAACCGGCGTCGCGCCCGTCTCCCGGTAGAGCGGACCGGCGACCGGATCGGCTTGGATCTCCTCCTCCAGCCGTCTCAACTCGACGTCGTTGGGCCGCATTTCCACCCCGTGCCGCAGCTGCGGCAGCACCATCGGCGCCCAGCGGTTCTCCCAGTCGGTGAGGGTGTCCTCGCGCGCCTGCGGGTCCAGGGTCATCCACCGCAGGGTGTTGGCCGGCACCTCGCCGCACGGGAAGAGCGCGGCGAACTCCCTGTTGTGGGCGAGCAGGTTCCAGGCGGCGTCGGTGATGTAGGCCATCGCGCCGTCGATCTGCTCCACGACCCGCTGCCAGACGCCCGGCACCGACATGCCCGAGTCGCGGTGCAGGGTGTACGGCGGGTACTCGCGGCGGGTCAGCCGCCACAGGAACGCCCACTCCTGCTCGTTGAGCCGGAGCACCCGCGCCACATTGGTCAGGAATTCGGCGGTGGCGTTGAGCTGCCCGTTCTCGAACCGGTTGTAGGTGCCCGGGGTGCGTTCGAGCAGCAGGTCCATCTGCTCCTGGCTGAGCCCGGCGACCCGCCGCCCCGGCCCCGCCTGCCGCGGCGGGAAGCCCGCGGACTCCGGGTGGATGGCGGCGCGACGCTCCTGCAGGAGGGTCTTCAGCGACATGCGGTCGCGGGCGGCGAGCGGCAAGACGGGACCTTCGTTCACGGGGGGACGGGGACGAACGGCTGGCGGTGGGGGGGGGGGAACTCTCGTCGGCCGGGCTGCTTTCTGCCGGGGTCCCCGCCCGCGGAACAGGGTTTCGCGGGAACGGGGGCCGAATGTTGATGGCTGGATCATTATCTGCAATTCAGCCCCCTGGAAATGGGGCGGGGTACCCCTCCACACTGGTCCGCACGAACCCCTCACGGGTTTCGTACGTGTATGCCCAGGTGGAAGCGGTTGCTTGGTGTGTTTTCGAACACCGGCCCGGCGCCCGCCCGTCCGGGACACGACGGCCGCCCCCCGTGCCGCGGGGTGACCGCCGCGGCACGTACCCCGAAGACAGCGGCCGGTGTCGACAATCGCCACACAGCGCGTCCTCGACACCGGCCGCCCGCGGCGCGCCGGAGAGCAACATTCCCCCGTCTCCGGCCAGCCCCGGCATGCGGGCCGGGGTTGAAACGGCCGGTGCCGTGGAGCTCGCCCTCTGGGCGACACCACGGCACCGGCCGTCTTCGTACCCGCGTAGGCGTACCCGCGTATCCGGTGGCCCCCTCGTCCAGGTGCGCGGTACGCGTACGCGGTGCGCGGGGATCAGTCGGGCAGCCCGTCCACGGTCGGCGCGACCACACCGAACAGATCCGTGATCGTGGTCAGGGCGGCGGTCTGGAGCGCGGCGGCGGGCAGGACCGTGCCGTCCGGGGCGGGGAGCGGGCGCGTGGCGGTGGCCTCGGCGACCACGGTGGGCCGGTAGCCGAGGTTGAAGGCGCCCTGGGCGGTGAAGCCGACGCACATGTGGGTCATGAACCCGGCCAGCACCAGGTCCCGCCCGTCGCCCGGGGCCGCGCCCAGCCCGGTCAGGACCTGCTCCAGCTCGGTGTCGTGGAAGGCGTTCGGGAACTGCTTCACCACGACCGTCTCACCGTCGGCCGGGGCGACTTCGTCGCTCAGGGACCCGATGTGGGCGCGGATGTCGTACGGGCCGCCCTCGCCGCCGTCATTGATCACGTGCACGACCGGCACACCCGCGGCCCGGGCCCGCGCCAGCAGCCGGGCCCCCGCCGCGAGGGCCTCCTCCGCGCCTTCCAGGGCCATGACGCCGGTGCGGTAGGTGTTCTGGAAGTCGATGAGGACGAGGACGGACTCGCTCAGCCGGGCGGGGTGCCCGGGCAGACCGACCACGTCGCGGAGGGGGGTGGAGGGGGTGGACGCGTTGCTCATGGAACTGCCTTCCGTGTTTTTGCGGAGGAGAACTCTCCGCTTTCTGGGGGGGGGATCTCCGGGGCGATCTCCTGAAAGATCGTCGGGAAGATCACCGGGGAGATCGCCGGGGACATTTCTGTGGATGTTTCGCCGCGGAAATCGGGGCGGACATCGCCGCGAACGACTTCGCGGAATGGCGAACGGACATGGCGGAGCGACCGCTCACCGGGCGGGACGGGTGGCTGGATTGATGGGTTCGGGGGCGGAAAAGGGGCCCTGGGAACTACAAATGACGAGGCGTCATAAATGGGGCGGGTGATCGGGCGGGGTTCGGGAGGGGTGGCCCGGGATGCCCGGCCCGGGTGCGGAGGTGGCCCGGCTCGGCCGGTCCGGGCGCGGAGGTGGCTGGCCCGATGCGGACATGGCCCGGCTCGACCGGCCCGCGTACGGACGTGGCCCCGGCTCTGGCCGCCCGATGCGGACGCGGCCCCGGCCCTGCCCGCCCGGGTGTGGACGTAGCCCCGACTCGGTCAGCCCGGGCGTGGACATGGCCCCCGCTCGGTCGACCCGGGCCCGGACGCGGCCCCGGCCCTGTCCGCCCGGGTGCGGAGGCGGCGCCGGTGGGGCCGCCGGAGCGGTGGCCCCGCTCAGCCGCCCCGCGTACGGAAGCGGCGCCGGTAAGCCGCCGGGGTCGTGGCGAGCCTGCGCCGGAACGCCCGGTGCAGCGTCTCCACCGACCCGAACCCGGCGGTGGCGGCGACCCGTTCGAGCGGTGAGTCGGTCGTCTCCAGGAGCCGCCGGGCCACTTCGACCCGGGCCTCCTCCACGTATCCGGCCGGGCTGAGGCCCGTCTCCTGCCGGAAGACCCGGGCGAAGTGACGCTCGCTCAGACACATGCGGGCGGCCAGCGCCTCGGCCGAGAGGTCGCCGTCGAGGTGCTCGGCGATCCACAGCCGCAGCTCGTCGATGTCCCGCCGCTCGGGGACGGGACGGCTCAGCGGAACCGAGAACTGGCTCTGGCCGCCCTGCCGTTTGAGGTACATCACGAGCTGCCGCGCCACCGCGAGGGCGACCTCCTCGCCCTGGTCCTCGGCGACCAGCGCGAGCGCCAGGTCCAGGCAGGCGCTGATCCCGGCGCCCGTCCACAGCCGGCCACGGTCGGTGCGGACGAAGATGGGGTCCGGGTCGACGGTGACGGCCGGGTGGGCGGCGGCGAGCTGGGCGGCGGTCGACCAGTGCGTGGTCGCCGTCTTCCCGTCCAGCAGCCCGGCGGCGGCGAGCACGTGCGCGCCCACGCACACCGAGGCCACGCGCCGGGCGTACGGGGCGGTCTCCCGCACCCACGCCACGACCTCCGGGTCGATCCGGGCCACCGGCCCGTCGTCGGTCATGTCGACCGCGCCGGGCACGAGCAACGTGTCCACGTCCCCACCGACCTCCCCGAACGCCAGATCCGCCACCAGCCGCACCCCGGCGGAGGTCCGCACCTCCCCACCCCCGGGCCCGGCGAGCCGCACCTGGTACCGGGCCCGCCCCCCGGTCTCCCGATTGGCCAGCGCGAAGACCTCGGCGGGGCCGGTGACGTCGAGCAGATCGACATCGGGGAAGACCGCGACGACGACGCGGTGGGGAAGGGGCATGCGTCCATGGTGGTCGGGGAGGGGGGTGGCCGCAATGACGAGTGGGTGTCAGATACGGACATGGGGGGCGGGCGGTGCGGGCGGCTGCGGGGCTGGTGGCACCGTCGCGGTCGGGGCTCTGGCCTGCGCTGTTACAGTCGATTCACTTGCATGGGGGGCACGGCCGGGGGGCCAACACTTCGTACGACCGCGGGTCGCGCCACGCGCCCGCCGCCACGCTCTGCCATGCCTTGCACCACTTCTGGGAGAGCCTGTCTTGAGACGTCACATGTTCGTGCAGGGTGCGGTCGCGCTGGTCGCGGCGATGGGGGTCACAGCGGCTGCCGTGCCCGCGACCGCGGCTCCACGTTCCTCCGCCGACGACGCCGCCGAGGTGGTGCTACCGGCCGACGTACGGTTCATGCCCCGTGCCGACCAGGTGCGGGAAGCCGGGTCCACCGGGTATCTGCACGAGCAGGAAGGCACCCAGGGCACCCTGTGGACGGACTTCGCGACCGGGCGGACCAGACCCTCCAAGAACGCGGATGCCACCCCGTACTCCCACTCGGGACTGCGCGCGAAGCACTTGAACCCCGCCGGTGGCCCTCATCAGATTGTGGTCACCGACCTGGCCACGGACGCGACGACCACTCTCGACCTCCCTCCGGGCTACAACTGGACTGGTGTCTACACCTCCGACTCGACGGTCGCGTACCGCCTGACAGGTGAAGTGATCACCGCTGTCAGCGTGTTCCGCTTCGTCGACGGGAAGACGGTCGAACGGCCGCTGGACGTCGTGCTCCCCGCAGGCATGCGCTACATGGCGGTGCTGAAGCAGGACATGCGCGGTGCGGTGGTCCAGTTCATCTCGGCGGACCGCCGCACGAAGAGTCTTCAGCTGCTGCAGCACGGAACCGGCACGCTCAAGCCCCTCCCTGCGAACTTCCGGACGGACACCCTGGTCCTGGCCAAGGACCGGATCCTGGGGTCCCCGTACGAGAACCGTGAGGTGGACACGTTCCGCAGGGACGATCCGGCGGCGGAGGTCGTCACGGCACGAATGGCCTCGCCGACGGCAGAGGAGATGAGCGCCGGATGGTTCGGCGTGGTCGGCGACTGGATCGTCTACCGCCGGGTCCTCACCAAGGCGGCGGGCGGACGCCTGCCGGGAGCAGCCCTGTGGGCCGTACCGGTCACCGGGGGGACGCCCCGACAACTCCTGCAGTACGCGGCGGAAAGGCTCACGACCGCGCCCGACGGCAGCATCCTGACCACCGGCGGCACCGGGGCCAAGGACTGGGCGATCCAGCGGGTCACCGTGGATGCGGAGGGGCAGCCGCAGTTGGCGACGGTCCGCGAGGTGCCGTCCGTGATCGCCCCCGTCACCGGACTGGCCCTGGGCGCCGGCACCCTGAGCTATTTCACCAGCACCGGCGCCGATCCCCGTACCGCACTGTACGAGCGACGGCTCGGCGGCAGCGGCGTCCCGGTCGGCGAGCCAGTGGCGCGGACCTTCGATGTGGAGGGTGCGGGCCTTCCACAGGCGCTCGGCGACGGCCGCACGGCGTACACCTCGGGATCTAGTGTGCAATCGCCGGACGGCCCCGGCCGCATCCGGTCGATCAACCTTCCCGAGCCCGGCCGCCTCACCGACGCCAACGGCCGCTACACGCTTTCCCGCGGAGCGGGGCGCACCCAGTACGTCGGCGACTTCGCCACGGGCCAGGACGCCGGCACCCTCCTCGGTGATCTATCCGCTCCGGCCGCGGTGTGGGGCACCGAGGTGTGGAAGCAGACCGGCGGACCGGGCATGCTCGGCAGCATCGGGACGTACGACCTGAAGACGAAGAAGGTAACCCCCGAGTTCGAAGCCGACTGCGAACCCGACGAACTCCAGGCCCTGGGCCGCTGGGTCTACTGGAGCTGTGGTCCGGAAAGCACCGGCGTCTACGACCGCGAGCTGAAGAAGAGCGTCAAGGTACCTGGTGGCGAAGTCCTGCTCGGAGACGGCTTCACGGTCCGCCGCGACCACACCACCAACAAGCTGATGCTCACCGACTTCAGCAAGGGCGCCGGAACCGCTCCCGTGACGTCGGAGGCGGGCGAGCCCAAGCCGGGGCAGGGCGATGACCGCCGGGCCTCCTGGACGGTCGACAAGTTCGGCGGCGGGATCGCCTATGTGGACGCCGAGCAGCGAATCCACCTCCGGCCGGTGACCGTCCAGCGATCTCCCCTGGCCGTCGTCGAGTCCCGCGCCGACACCGAGATCCGCCTGATCCACGACGGCATGCCTCCGGACGAGTGGCACGGCTCGTGGCAGCTGTCGCGGCCCGCGGCCGCCTGGACGGCGACGGTGGAGGACGCCAAGGGCCGTGTCGTACGCGCCTTCCGAGGCGACGGCGGTCAGCGGGGCGCACTGCTTTCGGCTGTCTGGGACGGCAAGGACGACAAGGGGACCATGGTCCCCGGCGGCCGCTACACCTGGCGGCTGAGGATCGATGCCGGTGACGGCACGGGGCTGCGCGAGCTGGCCAACGGCGGCATCGGCGTGCGGTCCTTCACCGACCGGTACCGGGACTTCGACGGCGACGGCCTCGGCGACCTTCTGGGCATCACCCCCACCGGGGTCGCCGACCTGCGCCACGGCGACGGGCGGGGCGGTGTCGACACCAAGAAGTCAGCCACAAGCTGGAAGAGCGCGACGGCGGCAGTCCCCTTCGGGGACTTCGACGGCGATCGCCTCAACGACGTCCTGGTACGAGTGTCGAGCGGCGAGCTCCGCGCGTACGAGATGTCGCCCGGCGTCGGAATGTGGTCGTCGCTCCGGTACACCCGGATCGGCTCCGGCTGGAACATCTACGACGCCCTGACCTCCCCCGGTGATCTGACCGGAGACGGCCGGGCGGACCTCCTCGCCCGCGAGGCGTCCACTGGTGACCTGTACCTGTACGCCGCCAACGGTGCCCGGAACTTCAAGCCCCGCGTAAAGATCGGCAACGGCTGGAAGGGCTACACCCTCACGGGCACAGGTGACGTGAACGGCGACGGCAAGGCCGACCTGCTCGCCCGCGACACCTCCGGCGTCCTGTGGCTCTACCCCGGTACCGGCAAGGGCACCCTGGGGACCCGGATCAAGGTCGGCGGCGGCTGGCAGGTCTACAACGCCCTCGTCGGCGCCGGCGACCTGAACGGCGACGGCAAGCCCGACCTCCTCGCCCGGGGCACGGACGGCGTCCTGTGGTCCTACGCGGGCGACGGCAAGGGCAACTTCGCCGGACGCCAGCGGATCGGCGGCGGCTGGCAGATGTACAAGTACCTGTTCTAGCCATCCGCACCTCCGGCCCACGGGCCGGCCCGCCACAGCGAAGCGCCCCGCCCGGCAAAGCCGGACGGGGCGCTGCTTCGCAGGTCAGGAGCCGCAAGGCGCCTCCCGCGACCGGTAGGCCATGTCGGACTCGAACCGACAACCAACGGATTAAAAGTCCGCTGCTCTGCCAATTGAGCTAATGGCCCCTGGCATACCGCACCCCCGCAGCATAGCCCGACGGCGCCCGGCAGCCGATCGGGTATCGGGTTCCGGGGCTCATGGGGTCCATTCGGCGGGCAGGGAGCCGGTGGGAGGGGGCCCTCGCCGGGAGTCGGGGCGTCGGGCCGGCGCCGTGCGGAGTCCCCGGGCGGCGTCCGCCCAAATGACAGAGCGGCGTCCCGCCCGAGTACCCGGGCGGCGTCCACCCCAGTGACAGAGCGGCGCCCCGCCCCAGTCGCGGAGCAGCGCCCCCCGTGGCGGAGCAGCGCCCCGTCCGTCACCGCTGCCCCCTCACTCCCCCGCACCACCCCGCAGGAACCAATGCCGGGCCGACGTCAGCCACCACGTCGTCGCGAAGCCCAGTACCGCCAGTACCGCCACTGGTGCGTAGTTGAAGTTCTCCCAGGTCACCGGGGACAGCTGGGGCAGCATGAACAGGACCGTGATCAGGGCCACCCACGCCACCGCCGCCACCCCGATCGGGCGGGACCAGCGGCCCAGGTGCCAGGGGCCCCGTTCGAAGGACTCGCCCTTCAGCAGGCGCAGCAGCGTCGGGATCACATACGCGATGTACAGGCCGATCACCGCGATCGACGTCACCGCCGCGTACGCCGTCACGTTGATCAGATACGGCAGGCCGAGCGCGAGGGCGCCCAGGGCCGCCAGCCACACCGCCGCCACCGGGGTGCGGGTGCGGGGGCTCACCGTGTGCCAGAGCCGGGAGAACGGCAGCGCACCGTCGCGCGAAAAGGCGTAGATCATACGGGAGTTGGCCGTCACCGACGCCATCCCGCAGAACAGCTGCGCCCCGATCACCACCAGCAGGAGCAGCTTGCCCGCCGTCGCCCCGAGCGCGTCCAGGAGGATCTGGGCGGGCGGCGCGCCGGTCGCCGAGCCGAGCTCGTCGTCGTACGACTGGATGGCGTACGTGAAGCCGAGCAGCAGGACGAAGCCCGCGATCCAGGACGTCCAGATCGAGCGCACGATCCCCTTCGGGCCCGCCGTCGCCGCGTCGTGGGTCTCCTCCGTCATGTGCGCGGAGGCGTCGTAGCCGGTGAAGGTGTACTGGGCCATCAGGAGGCCGATCAGTACGACGTAGAAGCCGCTGCTCCAGCCCGTGTTGTTCACGTAGTGGGTGAAGACGAAGGAGGTGGAGCGGTGGTGGTCCGGCGAGATCGCCAGCGCGCCCACGATCACCGCGACCCCCAGCACGTGCCACCACACGCTCACGCTGTTGAGGATCGCCACGATCCGTACGCCGAAGGTGTTCAGCAGGCCGTGCAGGATCAGGATCGCCGCGAAGAGGGCGATCGTCCGGCCGGGGGTCACCTCGAAGTCCCACTGGAGGTTCAGGTACGCGCCCAGGAACGACGCCGCCCCGAAGTCGATCCCGGCGGTCACCGCGACCTGGCCGAGCACGTTGAACCAGCCGGTGAACCAGGCCCAGGCCGCCGCGCTGCGCGGCGGCGCGAGGCGGTGGGCCCAGAAGTACAGGCCGGCCGAGGTCGGGTACGCCGAGCAGATCTCGGCCATCGACAGGCCGACCAGCAGCGTCATCAGGCCCACCCCGACCCAGCCCCAGGTGATCAGGGCCGGGCCGCCGGTGTTCATGCCGAACGCGTACATCGTCAGGCAGCCTGAGAGGACCGAGATGATGGTGAACGAGACGGCGTAGTTGGCGAAGCCGGACATCCGGCGCGCCAGCACCTGGGTGTAGCCGAGCTGTGCCAGCCGCTCTTCGTCGGACATCGCCGCGCCGCCGCTCCCGCGCGCCGCGCCACCGTCCGCCGGACCGAGACCGTCCGGAGCGCCGTGGGCCTCCGGATTCGTACTCGCGTCACTTGTCATGCCCCCAGCGATTCCCTCGCGGGGGGCACGACATGCGCCATCCTTGGCCAAAAGTGGCCCCGGAGACGGGCCGGGCCGGGCGCGGAGACGGGCCGGGCCGGGCGCGGAGACGGGCCGGGCCGGGCCCGGCGAAGGCCCGGACCCGGACCTTCGGAACGGCCCGGACCCGGACCCGGACCCGGAAACGGCCCGGACCCAGGGGCGGCCCGGACCAGGGGCGGCCCGGACCAGGGGCGGCCCGGACCAGGGGCGGCCCGGATCCGGCGAAGGCCCGAGCCCGGAGACGACCCGGGCCCAGAAGCGGACCGACCCCGGGTCGGCCCCCGTCGGCTAGAACAGGTACTTGTACATCTGCCAGCCCCCGCCGACCCTCACCCGGCCGCCGAAGTTGCCCTTCCCGTCGCCCGGGTAGGACCACAGGACGCCGTCCGTGCCGCGGGCCAGCAGGTCCGGCTTTCCGTCGCCGTTCAGGTCGCCCGCGCCGACCAGCGCGTCGAAGACCTGCCAGCCGCCGCCGACCTTGACCCGGGTGGCCAGGGTGCCGTTGCCCGAGCCGGGGTAGAGCCACAGCGTGCCGGACGCGTCACGGGCCAGCAGGTCCGTGGTGCCGTCGCCGTTCAGGTCGCCCGCGCCCGATGCCAGCAGGTAGTTCTTCCAGCCGGTGCCGATCTTCACGCGGGCCTTGAAGTTGCCCGCGCCATTGGCCTCGTAGAGGTAGAGGTCACCGCTGGACGCCTCGCGCGCGACCAGGTCGGAGCGGCCGTCGCCGGTCAGGTCGCCCGGCGAGGTCAGCGCGTCGAAGGCGTTCCAGCCCGAGCCGATCCTCGCGTACGGGGTCGAGGGCGTCAGCGCCTTGCCCGCCGGCTTGTACGCGCGGAGCTCGCCGCTCGTCAGGCGGACCAGGACGTCGTTGGTGCCGTCGCCGTCCACGTCGTCGAACGGGACCGCCGCCGAGATCGTGTCGGCGCCCGTCCAGCCGCTGCCCGAGACCTTCGCGTCGACCTTGCCGCCCGCTCCCGCGCGGAAGTCGGCGACTCCGCCCGGAGTGACGGCCAGCAGGTCGCCCAGGCCGTCGGTGCCCACGTAGTCACGCGCGGCCGGGGCCGGGGCCTTCACCTCGAAGGGGGTGGTGAACGTCTGGTCGGGGCCGCCGTCGGCGGGGACCGCCGTCACCTTCCAGGCGTACTTGCCGCTCGCCAGCGCCTTGCCGGAGGCGTTCTTGCCGTCCCAGTCCAGGCGCACCGGGCCGCGCGTCTCGCCGCCGGTGGCGTTGCGGACCGTGTTGCGGGTGGCCAGGTCGACCAGCTCCAGGTCCCAGGAGACCAGCGGCTTGGACGTCCACCAACGGATCGTGCGCGCCGCCGACTTGGCGTCCACGCTCGCCGGGGCGTCCGTGTCCAGCAGGCCCACGGAGTCGCTCGTGACGCCGGACGGCGCCACCCGGGTGTCGCCCCGCGCGTCCACGTACGCCACCGCGCCGCCGAAGCGGTCCACGGTCCAGCCCCGGCCGGGCACGGCCGAGGCGGGCTTGCCCACCTTGTGCGTACCGGTCCCGCCGCGCAGGTCCGTGACGCTCAGCTCGCCGTCCTTCAGCCAGGCCACCTGGCTGTCGCCGAGGAGCGCGCTGTCATGGGCGGGCAGGTCGACGTTCTTCTTGGCGGCCGTGTCGTACACCCCGGACTTCTCCGGGCCGCACTCCCAGAACACGTCGCCGCCCCGCGCCTGGAGGGAGGTGATCAGGCAGGGCGCCATGGCCCGCCCGTCGGTCGCCCTGCCCGTACGGACGTCGACCGCCAGGGCCTCGCCCGGCTCCCCGCCGATCCACAGCGTGCTGCCCGAGAGCGCGAACGCCGCCGTGCCGACGCCCGTGTAGATCACCGCGCCGGTGTCGAGGTCGGTGACCTGGACCCGCTCGGACTGGTAGCGGGTGGCGAGGTAGCGGCCGGAGACGCGCAGCACGTCCGCCTTCACGCCGAGCGTGCGCGCGGGCAGCGCGGCACCCTCGGCGAGGAGCTTCACCGTGCCGTCGGCCAGCCGGTAGACCAGCCGCCCGTCGCCGGTGGACTGGACGTCCGGGGCCGCGTCGGCCGGGAAGTCCTTGGCGTCGGCGCCCCGGTCGGTGCGGGCACCGGCCGTCAGCGGGCCGGAGACCGAGAGGTCGAGCGAGCGCAGCCGCGCCTCGGGGGCGTCCGCGCCCGGCACCCGGTCCACCGTGGTGAGGCGGCCCTGCGCCAGCGAGATGCCGAGGGGCGACACCGGCTGCGCGGGCGACTCGCGCACCTTGGTGACGTCGAGCGCGGAGCCGACCGCGTACACGCCCTGGTGGCCGTCGACGACCGCGCCGATCAGCATGGTCCCGTCGGACTTGAACTCGGCCATCGCGGTCGCCTTCTCCAGGACGACGCGCTCGGGCCCGCCCTTGAGCGGCACCGCGACCACGCGGTAGTCGAGCGAGGAGTAGCGCTCCTGGCCGCCGGTGGAGACGCGGCGCGCCACCAGGACGCTGTCCCCGACCGCGCCGAGCAGCTGGGAGCCCTCGTACCCGGGGATCGTCAGGTGGTCGGTGGCCGCCCAGAAGTCGCTGGTGTTCCAGACCGTGGCCTTGCCGTCCTTGGTCCACTGGACCGCGCGGGGGCCGCCGACCTCGATCTTGCCGTTGTCGAACTGCTCGGCCGTCAGATGCGTGGAGCGGGCGACGCCGTCCCGGCCGAGCCAGCTGATCAGGTGCATGCCGGAGATGTTCTGCTGGACGAAGATGCCGTCCTTGTTGCCCGAGTAGAGCGAGTGCGCCTCACCGGCGGCGGTGACGGTCCGCTCCTGGACCTTGCCGTCCTCCCAGAGGAGCAGCCGCATGCCGGACGCGCCCTCGGTCAGCACCGCGTCGCCGAAGGTCCCGGCGAAGTGCTGGCCGGCGGGCAGCGCGAGGGTGCGGTCCGAGCCGTCCTTCATGTTCCGCTGGACGACCGTCGTCGCGTCGTCGCCGGTGAGGACCAGGAGGTCGGTGCCGGTGCCCCAGGCCGTGTCCCGGCCGCTGGGCATCGTGACGGGGCGGGTGGTGCCGTCGGCGTACGAGGTCCAGTTGAAGCCGGGCTTGGTCCAGCCGGAGAGGTAGCCCGTCTCGCCCGCGCCGTTGAGCACGGTGGCGTTGTAGTCGGGCGTGCGCTCGGCCGGAATTGTCAGTTCCGCCGGGGCGTCGGCCGCGAAGGCCGGGGCGGCGGCGAGCGGTGCGACCGAGGCCGCGATGCCGAGCGCCGTGACGGCGGCGACCGCACTCCGCACGAGTGTGTGACGTCTCAAGTTGTTGCTCCCGAAACCGTTCAGGGCATGGGAGTGCACGGCGCGCGGTGTGCCGCGCGGTCTCGATGCTCGGGAAGCCCCCCGGCTCCTCCGAATCCCCCCATACGAGTGGTTTGACCTTAACAGGAGTCACATTTGATTCAACGAATATTAAGTGTCCGGCAAAAAGACCCGGGCCCGGCAACGACGGAAGGGCCCGTACCGCACCCGGTGGGTGCCGTACGGGCCCTTCGCTCGCCTTACTGGACGCCTCGCCGGGCGTCAGCCGTCAGCGGGTGTCAGCCGTTGCGCTTCCAGCGCGGCTTGTCGTCACGGCGGCCGAAGGAGCCGCTGTTCGAACCGGCGCCACGGTGGTCGTCACGACGGCCGTACGGGCGGTCGCCGCTGCCGCCGGAGCGGAAGCCGCCCGAGGGGCGGTCGTTGCGGTCACGGTTGAACGGACGGTCGCCGCCACCGGAGCGGAAGCCGCCGGAGGGACGGTCGCCACGGTCGCGGTTGAAGCCGCCACCGCGGTTGTCGTCACGACGCTCGAAGCCACGGTCACCGCGGTCGCGGTTGAAGCCGCCCGACGGACGGTCATCGCGGCGGAAGCCACCACCGCGGTTGTCGTCACGACGGTCGTCACGGCGGAAGCCGCCACCACGGTTGTCGTCACGACGCTCGAAGCCACGGTCGCCACGGTCGCGGTTGAAGCCGCCCGACGGACGGTCGTCACGACGGAAGCCACCGCCACGGTTGTCGTCACGACGCTCGAAGCCACGGTCACCGCGGTCGCGGTTGAAGCCGCCCGACGGACGGTCGTCACGACGGAAGCCACCACCGCGGTTGTCGTCACGACGGTCGTCACGGCGGAAGCCGCCACCACGGTTGTCGCGGTCACCACGGTCGTCGCGGCGCGCGAAGTTGCCACGGTCGTCACGGCGCTCGTACGCGGGACGCTCCTGCGCGACCGGCTCGGCGGCCACGACGGCGGCGGCGACCTCGGCCTCGGCGGCCTCGGCGACCTCGGCGACGGCGGCCTCCGGGTCCTCACCGCGCTCACGGGCGGAGCGGGCGACCAGGCGGTCGGCCTCCTCGCGGAGCTCGCCGGCGCGGCGCGTCAGACGCTCCAGCTGCTTGGTGAGCTCGGCGACCTCGCGCTCGGCCTGCTTGGCGGCGTTGTTCGCGGAGTCCGCCTGGACCTCGGTCAGCGAACGGGCGCCGGTGATCTCGGCGACCTCCGGGTCGAAGGCGCCGGCACCGCCGACGATGTGGCGCGAGGCGTCGACGCCCGCGTCCTCCATCAGCCGGAAGATCTGGCGGCGCTGGTGCGGCAGGGCCAGGGAGACCACGACGCCGGAGCGGCCGGCGCGGGCGGTGCGGCCGGAGCGGTGCAGGTAGTCCTTGTGGTCACCGGCCGGGTCCACGTTCAGGACCAGGTCGATGCCGTCGACGTGGATGCCTCGGGCGGCGACGTCGGTGGCGACCAGCGCGTTGACGTAACCGTCCTTGAAGTCCGCGAGGACCCGGGTGCGGGCGCCCTGCGTCATGCCGCCGTGCAGCGCGTCGGCCTTCACTCCCGCCTCGACGAGCTGCTCGGCGATGCGGTCGGCGCCCAGCTGGGTGCGGACGAAGATGATCGTGCGGCCCTTGCGGGCGGCGATGGCGGCCGTGACCGGCGCCTTGTCCTTCGGCTTCACCACGAGGACGTGGTGGGTCATCGTGGTGACGTTGCCCTGGGCGCTGTCGACCTCGTGGCTGACCGGGTCGACCAGGTAGCGCTTGACGAGCGTGCCGATCTCGTTCTCCATGGTGGCGGAGAAGAGCATGCGCTGGCCGCCGGCCGGGACCTGGTCGAGCAGCTCGGTGACCTCGGGCAGGAAGCCCAGGTCGGACATCTGGTCGGCCTCGTCGAGGACGGCGATCTGGGTGTTCTCCAGGGAGCAGGCGCCCCGGTTGATGATGTCGCGCAGCCGGCCCGGGGTGGCGACGAGGATGTCGACGCCGCGCTCCAGGGCGTAGATCTGGTTGCCCATCGACGTACCGCCGCAGACGACCTTGATCTTCAGGCCGAGCACGTCGCCGTACGGCTGGAGGGCGTCCGCGACCTGCATCGCGAGCTCACGGGTCGGGGTCAGGATGACCGCGCGGGGCTTCTTCTTCTCGGTGTGGCCGCCGGCGAGCTGCGCCAGGGTCGGCAGACCGAAGGAGAGGGTCTTGCCGGAGCCGGTGCGGCCACGGCCGAGAATGTCCTTGCCGGCCAGGGCGTCCGGGATGGTCGCGGCCTGGATCGGGAAGGGGGTGGTCACACCGTTCTGGGCGAGCTTGCGCACGACGCCCTCGGGCAGACCGAGGTCCGCGAAGGTGACGGTGGGCTCGGCGGGCTCGGCGTCGGCCTCGACCGCGTCGGCGGCCAGGTCGGTGAGCTCGGCGTTCTCGGTGTTCTCGTCGTTCACGGTCTCGACAGCCTCGTCGACGACGACAATCTCGTCGTTCTCGGGCATGACGGTGTGATCAGTGCTGGAAATGGACATGCGAAATGCGAAACCTTCCGGAGTCTCGGCACGCGCCCGTCAACTCCGTGAATTCGCAATTCGACCGCCTCGATGCGGTCAGCCACGGCTAGGGAGAGTACGCGCCACACGGCGCTCTTCTGTGTCGGCGCCGGGCAATGGGATCAAACGATCTACCACCATACGCACTCCCCCCACAGGAGCGCAAACCGTTCCGGTGCGATCCAGCTCACACCGGACCGCCAGAACTCCGGCTAAACCGGTCCCACCTGCGGTGATGCCACCGGCTCGGTCCTCGTCGCGGCGCCCGGACCGATCTCCCGCAGGGCCGTGGTGCGGGTGTCGGCGGCCGGTGAGGCGGACGGCGAGCTGTCGCCCGTGGGCTTCGGGCTGGCGGGCGGATCCGGCGGCGCCTGGCTCGTCGGGGGCGCGGGCGGGGTCGGGGAGGCGGGCGGCGCGGACGGCTGCTGCGGGGGCGCCGAGGGGCCGCCCACGCCTCCGGCCACCGAGCCGGGCGCCGGGTTCTGCGGCCGGGGACGGCCGCCGGGCGAGGCGGGGCCCGCCCCGGACGCCGAGCCGCTGGGGCTCGGGGTGGCGGCGGCGGTGCCGGACGGCTTCTCGCCGTGCTTGCCGGGCTTGCCCCGGCCCGGACCGGCCGACACCGCGGCGACGCCCTCCGACTCGGCCGCCGTCCCGCGGTGCCCGGCGGAGACCGACGGCTTCGGGGCCTTCCCGTCGTCGCTCACACTCATGCAGCCCGCCGACGCGGCGACGACCAGCGCGGTCACGGCCAATCGGACGGGGGCGGACAACTGGCGCACGGGCGGCCTCCGGGACGGGGGGCGGGGCAGGGTCGTCGTGCCCAACTCCCTTTTCCCCGCCGGGGACACGCCCGGGGCCCCGGGCGTACGAACGGGATTCCGACGGGTGGTCCCCGCGTCCGCCCGCCCGTTCGACGGCGGCCCGCACCGCGCGGCGCGGCCGGTGCGACGGCGACCGGTCCCGCCGGACGGTCCCTGGCCCCTCCTGGCCCCTAGCCCCTAGCCCCTAGCCCCTAGCCCCTAGCCCCTAGCCCCTAGCCCAGCGTGCCGCCGCCGAGGCCGGCCCCGAGGAAGACCGCGCCGAGGCACACCAGCACCGAGGCCGCCGCGTTGGCCGCGGCGAGGAACTTCCAGCCGCGCTCGGCCAGTCGGAGCGTCTCGTAGGAGAACGTGGAGTACGTGCTGAGCGCCCCGCACAGACCGGTGCCGAGGAGCGCGTACGTCTGCGAGGAGGCGGCGGCGCCGGTGAGCACGCCCAGGACGAGACTGGCGACCGCGTTGACCACGAACGTTCCCCAGGGGAACACCGAGTCGTGCCGGACCTGCACCGCACGGTCCGTCAGATACCGCAGGGGCGCGCCCACGGCGGCGCCGACCATGACGAGCAGCCAGGTCACCGGGCCCCCGCCCGTTCCCCGGCCCGCGCCGCCAGCGCCCACCGGGTCGCCGAGGCCGCCAGCCACACCGCGCCGAGCGCCCCGAGGAGGGTGGCGGCGGCGTACCCCATGGCGAGTCCGGGCCGCTGCCGGGCGAGCAGCTTGCCGACCTCCACCGCGTACGTGGAGAAGGTGGTGAACCCGCCGAGCACGCCGACGCCGAGGAACGGCCGCGCCAGCGGGTGCGCGCTTCTGCCGCCCTCGCTGATCAGCGGCATCAGGACGCCGATGAGCGCGCAGCCCACCACATTGATCAGCAGGGTCGCCCAGGGGAAGCCGCCGCCCGGCGTCGGCCAGGCGAGCGCCAGGGCGTAGCGGGCGCTCGCTCCCGCCGCGCCGCCCGCCGAGATGGCCGCGAGGACCGCCCACTTCTCCGGGCCCGCGGTCTCGGCGCGCTGGGCGGCCACATGGAGATCGACGTCCGGGTCGATGGCCTCCGGGCGTTCGGGAGCGCTCATCCGTACCCCAGCGCGTGCAGCCGCTCGTCGTCGATGCCGAAGTGGTGGGCGATCTCGTGCACCACCGTCACCTCGGTCTCGGCGACCACGTCCTCGCGCGACTCGCACATCCGCAGGGTGGGGCCCCGGTAGATGGTGATCCGGTCCGGGAGCACCCCGGCGTACCACTCGCCCCGGTCGGTGAGCGGAGTCCCCTCGTAGAGCCCGAGCAGCTCGGGGTCGTCGGCGGCGGGCTCGTCCTCGACGAACACGGCGACGTTGTCCATCAGCCGGGTCAGCTCCGGCGGGATCCGGTCGAGCGCCTCGGCGACCAGTTCCTCGAACTCCTCGCGCGTCATCTCCAGCACGCGGCCATTGTCACGCATGGGGCGCGGGGGCGCCCCGGGCGGTCGTGCGACGCGGCCCCGGGCGGGCCCGTGGGACGGCCCCGGCGGCCCCCGGGAAACCGTTTTGGCGATAGCTCCTTCCATCCCATATGCTTCTCACGTCCCCGACGCGCTGCGAAGCGCCCAGGTGGGCCCTTAGCCCTCATCGTCTAGTGGCCCAGGACGCCGCCCTTTCAAGGCGGTAGCACGGGTTCGAATCCCGTTGGGGGCACGCATCACCGTGTGCGAGACTAGTGCTCGCACATTGCTTGGTCCTGTGGAGCAGTTTGGAGTGCTCGCCACCCTGTCAAGGTGGAGGCCGCGGGTTCAAATCCCGTCAGGACCGCTGGTGTTTCACGTGAAACACCGTGGCTGGGTAGCTCAGTTGGTACGAGCGATCGCCTGAAAAGCGATAGGTCGCCGGTTCGACCCCGGCCCCAGCCACAAGAGAAGGGCCCCGTCCAGCGGACGGGGCCCTTCCTCGTGCTCACTCCCGCTCCTGCTCCCGCCCGCGCCAGCCGCGCACGCCGAGCAGCAGCGCGGCCACCGCGACCACACCGAGCAGCAGCGCCCAGTCCGGCACGGCGTCGCCGACGGACCGGGCCCAGCGCTCGGCCTCGTACGAGTCGTCCACGCTGAGCAGCCCGGGCAGGGCCGTCGCGCCGTCGTACGCCAGGAACAGCGCGCCCAGGGCGATGAAGAACAGGCCCGAGAGCAGCGAGGTGGTGTGCAGCTCGAAGCGGCCGAGGCGCACCACCCGGCCGCGCAGCCAGCGGCGCCGCCCCAGGTTCAGCCGCTCCCAGAGCAGGGCCAGCAGGAACAGGGGGGCCGCCATGCCCAGGGCGTAGACCGCGAGCAGCAGTCCGCCGTAGGCCGGGCTGCCGCTGACCGCCGCCACCGTGAGGACACTGCCGAGGATCGGGCCCGCGCAGAAGCCCGCGAGGCCGTAGACCGCGCCCAGCGCGTACACCGAGGCGGCCGTCGTGGGGCGGATGCGGCCCGACAGCTGGGTCATCCGGCGGCTGGCGAAGCCCATGCCGAGGATCTGGGCCGCGCCGAGCGCGATGATCAGCCAGCCGCCGAAGAGCACCAGCTGATCGCGGTGGCCGTAGAAGAGCCGTCCGGCGTACGACCCGGCCGCGCCCAGCGGCACCAGGGTGGTGGCCAGACCGGCGTAGAAGATGCCGGTGCGGGCGAGCAGCCGGGACGTGGAGTCGATCGAGTACGCGAAGAAGGCGGGCAGGAGCAGCGCGCTGCACGGGCTCAGCAGGGCGAGCAGACCACCGAGGAACGCGGCCAGATAGCCGATGTCGGGGGTCACTTTCCGGTCGCCTTCGGATCGGCGGCGCCGGGGGCCGCGGGCTTGGCCGCGGCGCGCGCGGCGGCCAAGCCCGCGGCCAAGCCCGCGGGCTTGGCCGCGGCGCGCGCGGCGGCGTACTTCGCGGCCTCGTCGATGGCCTGCGAGAAGGTGTCCACCGGCTGGGCGCCCGCCAGCGGACGTCCGTTGATCACGAAGGAGGGCGTGGAGCTCGCGCCGAGCCCGTACGCCTCGTCCTGGTCCTTCTTCACCGCGGCCTTCGCCGCGTCGCTCTCCGCGTCCCGGGCGAACCGGTCCAGGTCGGGGACGCCCGCCTGGCCCGCCAGGGCCCGCAGCCGGTCCGCGCCGAAGCCCTTCTCCTTGGAGCCGGCGGCGTAGGCCGCGGTGTGGAACTGCCAGAACCGGCCCTGCTGCCCGGCCGCCCAGGCCGCGCGCGCCGCCGCCTCCGACTCCGAGCCGAAGATCGGCATGTTGCGCCACTCGATGCGCAGGGTGCCCGCGTCCACGTACTTCTTCACCAGCGCGGGCTCGGTGTCCCGGGCGAACTTGCCGCAGTACGAGCACTTGAAGTCGGCGTACTCGATCATCACCACGGGGGCGTCCGGGCGGCCCTGGGCCAGCGCGTCCTTGCCGTCGCGGCGGGCCAGCTTCTCCAGCTCGGGGAAGGTCCCCTCGGGCGGCTCGACGGAGGCACCGGCCTCGGCGGCGCCGGACTTCCCGCCGCCGGGCGAGGTCGCCTGGTACGAGGCGACGCCGAGGACGGCCGCCGCGGCGACGACCGCCGCACCGATCAGGAACGGCTTCTTCGGCCTGGCCTTGGACTTCGACTTCGACTTGGCCTTGTCCTGGGGCTTCGGCTTGGCCTGGGACTTGGGCGCGGGGGTGCCCTTGGACTGGGACATACGGGGTCTCCGTGTACGTACTGCCGTGCGCGCGGGCGCACGGAAAAAGGGGAGGGGAAAAGGACGGCCGGTCGCTGTGACCGGCCGCCTAGACCCTCAGCACGGAGAGTTCTACGGGGGTGGGGGCGGCGCGGGTGGGGCCGCGGACCGGTGGGGTGCGGTGGTCGGCGTCCTGTGCGGCGGAGGCGGGCGGGACGGGCCGCGCGGTCAGGGCCGGGGCCTGGTCGTGGGCGCCGCGGGCCCGTACGGGGGCGGCCGGATCGGCGCCCTTGTCCGGCTTCTCGCGCTGCTTGCAGCCGGGCGATCCGTCGTGGACGGCGGACACGGCGGCGGCCACCGGGCCGTGCGGGGCGGACGCCACCGCCGGGGACGGGCCGCTCAGCAGCACCGTCACCACCCCGAGCACCAGGAGCAGCACGGCCGTGAGGGGGCGGTGCGGGGCTGGTGTGCGGGGCATGCCCGAAATGGTAGGCGGTTTTCCCGGGGGCTCGGCCCCCGGACCCCCGGTTCGTCCGCGGACCGTGGCCGGTTGCTCGCGCCGTTCCCCGCGCCCCTGACAACCCACCCCCGTCCGCGGACCGTGCTCGCTACTCGCGCCGTTCCCCGCGCCCCTGACAACCCGCCCCCGTCCGCGGACCGTGGCCCGCGTCCCTGGCGAGCCTCTCGCCCGTGGCTCTTCGGGGGTTCGCGGGGTGAGGGTGGGGGTCAGGAAAATGGGTTCGCCACTGGCGCTCGGCGGGTGAGATCCTGGATCAGGTATGTCTACTTCCTTCGCCGATCTCCAGACCCTGCTGGCCGAGATCTCGCTGCGCGACGCCCACCGGCTCGGCCGCCGCCTCGAAGGCGCCCGCCGCATCAAGAAGCCCGAGTCCCGGCAGGCCGTGCTCGACGAGATCGCCGCCGAGGCCACCAGGTCCGCCGAGCGCGTCGCCCGGCGGGCCTCCCGCATGCCCGAGGTCACGTACCCGGAACAGCTCCCGGTCAGCCAGAAGAAGGACGAGATCCTTGAGGCGATACGGGACCACCAGGTCGTGATCGTCGCGGGCGAGACCGGCTCCGGCAAGACCACCCAGATCCCCAAGATCTGCATGGAGCTGGGCCGGGGCGTGCGCGGCATGATCGGGCACACCCAGCCCCGCCGGATCGCGGCCCGCACGGTCGCGGACCGCATCGCGGACGAGCTGCGGACGCCGCTCGGCGAGGCGGTCGGCTGGAAGGTCCGGTTCACCGACCAGGTCGACCAGGACGCGACCTTCGTGAAGCTGATGACGGACGGCATCCTGCTCGCGGAGATCCAGACCGACCGCGAGCTGCGCGCCTACGACACGATCATCATCGACGAGGCCCACGAGCGGTCCCTGAACATCGACTTCCTGCTGGGCTACCTGGCCCAGCTGCTGCCGAAGCGCCCCGACCTCAAGGTCGTGATCACCTCGGCGACCATCGACCCCGAGCGCTTCTCGCGCCACTTCGGGGACGCCCCGATCGTCGAGGTCAGCGGGCGTACGTACCCGGTCGAGGTGCGCTACCGGCCGCTCCTGGAGGAGGACTCCGAGGACGCCGACCGGGACCAGATCACCGCGATCTGCGACGCCGTCGACGAGCTCCAGTCCGAGGGCGCGGGCGACATCCTGGTCTTCCTCTCCGGCGAGCGCGAGATCCGCGACACGGCGGACGCGCTCAACAAGAAGAACCTCCGGTTCACCGAGGTGCTGCCGCTGTACGCCCGGCTGAGCCACGCCGAGCAGCACCGCGTCTTCCAGCAGCACACGGGCCGCAGGATCGTTCTGGCCACCAATGTGGCCGAGACGTCGCTGACCGTGCCGGGCATCAAGTACGTGATCGACCCGGGCACCGCCCGCATCTCCCGCTACAGCCACCGCACCAAGGTGCAGCGCCTGCCCATCGAGGCCGTCTCGCAGGCCAGCGCCAACCAGCGCAAGGGCCGCTGCGGCCGGACCAGCGACGGCATCTGCATCCGGCTGTACTCGGAGGACGACTTCCTCTCCCGGCCGGAGTTCACCGACGCGGAGATCCTCCGCACCAACCTGGCGTCCGTCATCCTCCAGATGACCGCGGCCGGGCTCGGCGACATCGAGAAGTTCCCCTTCATCGACCCGCCGGACCACCGCAACATCCGCGACGGCGTACAGCTGCTCCAGGAGCTGGGCGCGCTGGACCCGGCGGAGAAGGACCCCAAGAAGCGGCTGACGCAGATGGGCCGCAAGCTCTCCCAGCTGCCCGTCGACCCCCGGCTGGCCCGGATGGTGGTCGAGGCCGACAAGAACGGCTGCGTCCGCGAGGTCATGGTCATCGCCGCCGCGCTCTCCATCCAGGACCCGCGCGAGCGGCCCTCCGACAAGCAGACGCAGGCCGACCAGCAGCACGCCCGCTTCAAGGACGAGACCAGCGACTTCCTCGCCTTCCTCAACCTGTGGCGCTATGTGCGCGAGCAGCAGAAGGAGCGCGGCTCCTCCAGCTTCCGCCGGATGTGCAAGCAGGAGTACCTGAACTTCCTGCGCATCCGCGAGTGGCAGGACATCTACTCGCAGCTGCGCACGGTCGCCAAGACCATGGGCATCCACCTCAACGAGGACGACGCCCCGGAGCAGTCCGTCCACACCTCCCTGCTGGCCGGCCTGCTCTCGCACATCGGGCTCAAGGACACCGACAAGAACGAGTACCTGGGCGCCCGCGGCGCCAAGTTCGCGGTCTTCCCGGGCTCGGCGCTCTTCAAGAAGCAGCCCAAGGTCCTGATGTCCGCCGAGCTGGTGGAGACCTCCCGGCTGTGGGCGCGGGTCAACGCGAAGATCGAGCCCGAGTGGATCGAGCCGCTCGCCCAGCACCTGGTCAAGCGCACCTACAGCGAGCCGCACTGGGAGAAGGACCAGGCCGCGGTGATGGCGTACGAGAGGGTCACGCTCTACGGCGTGCCGATCGTCGCCAACCGCAAGGTGAACTACGGCCGCATCGACCCCGAGGCGTCCCGCGAGCTGTTCGTCCGCAACGCGCTGGTCGAGGGCGACTGGCGCACCCACCACAAGTTCTTCGCCGACAACCGCAAGCTGCTGACCGAGGTCGAGGAGCTGGAGCACCGGGCGCGGCGCCGGGACATCCTGGTCGACGACGAGACGCTCTTCGACTTCTACGACCAGCGGGTGCCCGAACACGTGGTGTCCGGCGC
Organism: Streptomyces sp. cg36; assembly: GCF_041080675.1. Lineage (NCBI taxonomy): Bacteria > Bacillati > Actinomycetota > Actinomycetes > Kitasatosporales > Streptomycetaceae > Streptomyces > Streptomyces cyclosori. The sequence continues at coordinate 3,788,224 of NZ_CP163520.1, forward strand.
CCACTTCGACTCCTGGTGGAAGCACAAGCGCCACGAGGAGCCGGAGTTCCTGGACTTCGAGCGGGAGATGCTCATCCGGGAGTCGGCGCTCGCCGTCACCAAGGACGACTACCCCGACAACTGGCGCCAGGGGCGGCTGAAGTTCAAGGTGACCTACCAGTTCGAGCCGGGCGCGGACGCGGACGGCGTGACCGTCCACGTCCCGCTCCAGGTGCTCAACCAGGTCACCGACGAGGGCTTCGACTGGCAGATCCCGGGCCTGCGCGAGGAGGTCGTCACCGAGCTCATCCGCTCGCTGCCCAAGCCGATCCGCCGCCACTACGTGCCCGCGCCGAACTTCGCGACGAAGTTCCTGGAGCGCGCGGTGCCGCTCCAGGAGCCGCTGCCGGCCACGCTGGCGCGCGAGCTCCAGCGGATGGTGGGCGTCCCCGTCACCGCCGACGACTTCGATCTGGCGCGCGTCCCGGACCACCTCAAGATCACGTTCCGGATCGTCGACGAGCGGCGCCGCAAGCTGGCCGAGGACAAGGACCTGGAGGCGCTCAAGCTCCGGCTGCGCCCCAAGGCCCGCCAGGCGCTCTCCCAGGCCGCCGCGGCGGCGGCGCCCTCGGGCGGGGTCTCCATCGAGCGCACCGGCCTCACCCAGTGGACGATCGGCACCCTGACGAAGGTCTTCGAGACCAAGCGCGCGGGACAGCCGGTGAAGGCGTACCCGGCTCTGGTCGACGCCGGGGAGACCGTCTCCGTACGGCTCTTCGACACCGAGGCCGAGCAGCAGCTGGCGATGTGGCGCGGCACCCGGAAGCTGATCATGCTGAACATCCCGGTGAACCCGGCGAAGTTCGCCTCGGACAAGCTGACCAACCAGCAGAAGCTCGCCCTGTCCCGCAATCCGCACGGCTCGGTGCAGGCGCTCTTCGAGGACTGCGCGGCAGCCGCCGCCGACAAGCTGATCGCCGACCACGGCGGCCCGGCGTGGGACGAGGAGTCCTTCCGCAAGCTGTACGACAAGGTGCGCGCCGACATCGTCGACACGACCGTGCGGACCGTCGGCCAGGTGCAGCAGATCCTGGCCGCCTGGCAGGCGTGCGAGCGCCGGCTGAAGGCCACCAGCAGCCTGGTCCTGATCAACAACCTCCAGGACGTGCGGGACCAGCTGGCGGCCCTGGTGCCGGCCGGCTTCGTGACCCTGACGGGGCTGCGCCGGCTGCCGGACCTGATGCGCTATCTGGTGGCCGCGGACCGGCGCCTCCAGCAGATGCCGACCTCCGTGCAGCGCGACACCACGCGCATGGAGAAGGTCCACGAGATGCGCGACGAGTACGCGTGGCTGCTGGAGCAGATGCCGCAGGGACGGCCCGTTCCGCAGGAGGTCCTGGACATCCGCTGGATGCTGGAGGAGCTGCGGGTCAGCTACTTCGCGCACGCGCTGGGCACGGCGTACCCGGTCTCGGACAAGCGGATCGTGAAGGCCATCGACGCGGCGGCGCCGTGAGCGCGGCCGTGACGTCCGTATCGCTGTGAGTGAGTTCGACCGGACCCTCTGACCTGCTGTACAGTCTGTCTCGCAGCCAAGCGAAAGCGGCGGCGAAACAAGGTCCTGTGGAGCAGTTTGGAGTGCTCGCCACCCTGTCAAGGTGGAGGCCGCGGGTTCAAATCCCGTCAGGACCGCATGAGTGAGTGGGCCCCGATTCCTCGGAATCGGGGCCCACTTCGTGTGCCGCCGCCCGGTGGTACGGCGCGGCGAAGCAGCCCGCACGCCGTCTTGACGGCGTCAACTGCCACCGGTACCCAAGAAGAGGCAGTCGGCCCTCTCGGGGAGGTGGCGCATGACGGCGTCGTCCGCGAGGCACGAGACGCGGGCGCTCCTGCGCGCCCATCTGTCGGCCGCGACGGGCTACCGGCACCTCACCAGGCACTGCCCCATCTGCTCGCGCCTCCTGCGGCTCGCCATGGACCCCTCCGAGCCCGAGCCCCTCGCCCTGCCGGCCGAAGGGCCGCCCGAGGACGAAAGTCCCGTCGACCGGTGACCAATGGCGGGTGGGGGGCGCCCTCCCGCGGTGGCAGGCTCTTCTGAACGGGCGCTCGCGGGAGTGTGACGGGAGTCACCGAACAAGTTTTGGGGACGGGGGAACTTACGCCGCGCCTACAACCCCCCAATTTAATATGTGCAATTGCACCCCCCTCCCAGGGGTTGCCGACCTCCCCCGCAAAGCACCTCCGGACCCCCCGGACCGGGGCATAAAAAGATCGCGCTGGACCCGGCGGAGTCCAGCGCGATCGATGACGGTGAGCCCGTTGGGGCGGGCCTCGCGTCAGTGGAGCAAGGGGTGGGCGACCGGGGTGGGGGCCCCGGAATGCCCGTTATCGGGGTGTTGTTCAGGCCTCGCTACGCTGCTGCGGAATACCCGCGAGCAGCGCACGGACCTCTGCTTCGCGGTACCGGCGGTGCCCACCCAGCGTGCGGATGGACGTGAGCTTGCCCGCCTTCGCCCAGCGGGTGACCGTCTTCGGGTCCACGCGGAACATCGTGGCAACCTCAGCCGGGGTCAGCAGCGGCTCGGCATCAGGGGTGCGAGCGGTCATGAGCGGCCTCCTCGGGAGAACCGAACCTTCTCGGTTCTTTCCTCTAAATTCTGCACCTTGACCCGCGTTGCCCGAAATGGCGGACGCGAGCCGAGTCGGTTATAGGACGAACGGCTTGTCCTCGGCACTACAACTACACCATCTGTCCAGCCACGTCGGCCAAACCGATGGAATTGCCCTCCCAGGTGTTCATCAGCGACGGAAGCCGATGGACCATGCCATAGCGGACAGTCACGCCACAGTGACGATCAGTCACAGAGCGATCAGGAGTCGTCAGACCCCCCATAAGCTGCAATACCAAGCATTCCGCCCTTAGTTGGACGGATGGAGCCCTCCCCGGACTCCTTGTCCTATTTTGGCACGAGGGTGGGGGATCGACGCAAGGGCCCAGTAAGTGCGTTCCGTCACGCTTGGGGCAAAGGCCCGGATCAGGACCTACGTCCCGGCCGGGCGCCCCGGAGGACTCACCACCCGCTCGTACGAAGCCGCCCACCCGAACGGGGCACGCCCGGTGTCACCCCGCCGGACCCGACGGACCCTCAGTTCGCCAGCCTGCGGTCCCTGACGGCCCGCCAGCGCTCCGTGAAGCGCCCGTACGCCTCCGCGGCCCCCGCGCCGTCCCCGGCCCGCAACGCGGCGATCCCCTCGGCCACATCGGCCGCCGAGCGGTCCTCCGCCAGCCGGGCCTCGGACAGGGCGTGCACCAGGCCGCCGTAGTCCAGCTCCACCAGCGAGCGCGGATGGAACTCCTCCAGCCAGCGCCCCACCTCCACCAGCCCCTCGATCAGCGGGCCGTCGTCGAGGTGGTCGCGCAGGGTGCGCAGCGAGCGCGCGAGCCTGCGCCGGGCCTGGACCATCGGGGTGCGGTAGCGCAGCACCGGCGGCGCCCCGCTCTCCGCCCGGACATACTCCCGCTCTTCGTCCGAAAACACTGTGAACCAGCTCACAGGGACGTGCCAGACCGCCGTGCGGATCCACGGCCGGGCGTCCGGGTTCTCCTCGCGCCACCGCTCGTAGTCCGCCGCCGCCTGCCGGCGCACCACCGGCGGCAGCAGCGCGTCCAGCACCGGCTCGGAGAACTGCCCCGGCAACTCCTCCAGCGCCTGCCAGCCGCGCAGCCGGGTGCGCCACGGACAGACGCAGACGACCCCGTCGACCTCGGCCACGAACGCGTCGGCGCTCTCGTGGACCGGCACCGCCACCGGCGGGGTCGGCACCAGGTCCGCCAGCGCGCGCCGGAGTTCGTCCTGGGCACCCGGGGTGCGCCCGCGCGCCGCGTAGCGGGCCCAGTGGGCGCGCTCGGGCTCGGGGAAGGCCGCCAGCGGCTCGTACACCCGCAGATAGGACGCGTACGGGACGATCACCGAGGACACCACCGCCATGCGTCGAATCGTCCCACGCGCGCGGAGCCCCGGAGGGTGATCCTCGGCACTGCACCTGATCTACGGACGCGTAGGACTTACTCTGCTCCCAGCGCGGCCCCGGGCGGGCCGCGACGCGGCCCGCCCCACCCACAAGCGGGCCGTCAAACGCCGCTTCGTACTTGGGAGTCACCACCGTGACCGATGTGACCGGCGACGCCGTCAGCTCAGCGGATGTTCTGCACACCCTGTTCCAGTCGGACCAGGGCGGACACGAACAGGTCGTGCTGTGCCAGGACCGCGCCTCGGGCCTCAAGGCCGTCATCGCCATCCACTCCACCGCCCTGGGCCCGGCCCTCGGCGGTACGCGCTTCTACCCCTACGCCAGCGAGGCGGAGGCCGTCGCCGACGCGCTCAACCTCTCGCGCGGCATGTCCTACAAGAACGCCATGGCCGGGCTCGACCACGGCGGCGGCAAGGCCGTCATCATCGGTGACCCCGAGACGGTGAAGACCGAGGAACTCCTGCTCGCCTACGGGCGGATGGTGGCCTCGCTCGGCGGGCGTTACGTGACGGCGTGCGACGTCGGCACGTACGTGGCGGACATGGACGTGGTGGCGCGCGAGTGCCGGTGGACCACCGGGCGCTCCCCCGAGAACGGCGGCGCGGGCGACTCCTCCGTGCTCACCGCGTTCGGCGTCTTCCAGGGCATGCGGGCCAGCGCCCAGCACCTGTGGGGCGACCCGTCGCTGCGCGGGCGCAAGGTCGGCGTCGCGGGCGTCGGCAAGGTCGGCCACTACCTGGTGGACCACCTGGTGGCGGACGGCGCCGAGGTCGTCATCACCGATGTGCGCGCCGACTCGGTGCAGCGCATCCTCGACAAGCACCCGGGCAAGGTGACGGCGGTCGCCGACACGGACGCGCTGATCCGGATCGAGGGCCTGGACGTCTACGCGCCCTGTGCGCTCGGCGGCGCCCTGAACGACGAGAGCGTCCCGGTGCTCACCGCCAAGATCGTGTGCGGCGCGGCCAACAACCAGCTGGCGCACCCGGGCGTGGAGAAGGACCTCGCGGACCGCGCGATCCTCTACGCACCCGACTACGTGGTCAACGCCGGTGGCGTGATCCAGGTGGCGGACGAGCTCCACGGCTTCGACTTCGACCGCTGCAAGGCGAAGGCCGCAAAGATCTTCGACACCACGCTCGCCATATTCGCACGTGCGAAGGAAGACGGGATTCCGCCGGCCGCCGCGGCCGACCGGATCGCCGAGCAGCGCATCGCCGAGGCGCGCGCGCTCTGACCCTCTTGACGCCACGATCCGCCGACCGGCGAGAGAAGACTCACGCCGGTCGGCGGGTCGGACGCCAAGAAGAGGTTAAAATCGCGGTTGACCAGCGAGGAAGGGGCTCCTTGCGGGTTCTGCGAAGTGGCACGTCATGCGGGCGGCGTACCGTATGGCCGCGGAAGCAGGTACCGTTGAAGCCCTACGGACACGGTCTCTCCACGGAGAGCCCGTTCCGACTCATGAACGCGTGTCAAGACTCTGGGGCCGTCGAGCCCCGTCACCGAGGGGGTCGAGCCATGGGGCGCGGCCGGGCAAAGGCCAAGCAGACGAAGGTCGCCCGCCAGCTGAAGTACAGCAGCGGCGGGACTGACCTGTCGCGTCTGGCCAACGAGCTGGGCGCATCGACTTCGCAGCCGATTTCGAGTCAGCCGCCGAATGGCGAGCCGTTCGAGGACGACGACGAGGAAGACGACCCGTACGCCCGCTATGCGGAGCTGTACAACAACGACGACGAAGACGAGGACGACCAGTCCGGTCCGTCGTCGCAGCGTCGCGGCGCTTGACTCAGCTGATCCCGCTTTCGCAGCGACATCTCCTCGCTGCTCCACAAAGCACACCAACCCGGTCCGGGGCGTTCGCCCCAGACCGGGTTTCGTGGTGCCTGCGGCGGATTACTTCGCGTAGTCGCCGGTCAGCTCGGCCCCGCTGGTGCGGTCGCCGCGCTCGGTGATCTCGCCCGCGACCCAGGAGTCCACGCCCCGGTCCGCCAGCGTCGTCAGAGCCACGTCCACCGAGTCCTCGGGGACGATCGCGATCATGCCGACGCCCATGTTCAGCGTCTTCTCCAGCTCCAGCCGCTCGACCCGCCCGGCCTTGCCCACCAGGTCGAAGACCGCGCCGGGCGTCCAGGTGGAACGGTCCACGGTGGCGTGCAGATGGTCCGGGATCACCCGCGCCAGGTTGTTGGCGAGACCGCCGCCGGTTACATGGCTGAAAGCGTGCACCTCGGTGGTACGGGTGAGGGCCAGGCAGTCCAGCGAGTAGATCTTGGTCGGCTCCAGGAGCTCCTCGCCCAGGGTCCGGCCGAACTCCTCGACCTGCTGCTCCAGCGCCATCTTCGCCCGGTCGAAGACGACGTGCCGGACGAGCGAGTACCCGTTCGAGTGAAGCCCGGACGACGCCATGGCGATCACCACGTCACCCGTGCGGATACGATCCGCGCCCAGCAGCCGGTCGTACTCCACGACACCCGTGCCGGCGCCCGCCACGTCGAAGTCGTCCGGGCCCAGCAGGCCCGGGTGCTCCGCCGTCTCGCCGCCGACCAGCGCGCAGCCCGCCAGGACACAGCCCTCGGCGATGCCCTTGACGATGGCCGCGACCCGCTCGGGGTGCACCTTGCCGACACAGATGTAGTCGGTCATGAACAGCGGCTCGGCACCGCAGACGACGAGGTCGTCCACGACCATGCCGACGAGGTCGTGGCCGATGGTGTCGTACACGCCCAGCTGCCGGGCGAGGTCGACCTTCGTCCCGACGCCGTCGGTGGCCGAGGCGAGCAGCGGACGCTCGTAGCGCTTGAGGGCGGAGGCGTCGAAGAGTCCGGCGAAACCGCCGAGGCCGCCCAGGACCTCGGGGCGCTTCGTCTTCTTCACCCACTCCTTCATCAGCTCGACGGCGCGGTCGCCCGCTTCGATGTCGACGCCCGCGGCTGCGTAGCTGGCACCAGTGGTCTCAGATGACATGGCTCTGAAGAACTTTCGTGTCGTACTGCAGGGTTCGTGCGGACGCCTACGGGCGGCGCAGCGCGTCGGCGGCGGCCGTCGCGGCGGGACCCGCCGCCAGCTCCGTCTCCAGCAGCTGCTTGCCGAGCAGCTCCGGGTCCGGCAGCTCCATCGGGTAGACCCCGTCGAAGCAGGCGCGGCAGAGGTTGTCCTTGGGAATGGTGGTCGCCTCGATCATCGCGTCCGTCGAGATGTACGAGAGCGAGTCGGCGCCCAGCGAGGTGCCGATCTCCTCGATCGTCATCCCGTTGGCGATGAGCTCGGCGCGCGTCGCGAAGTCGATGCCGAAGAAGCACGGCCACTTCACCGGCGGGGACGAGATCCGGATGTGGACCTCGGCGGCGCCGGCCTCGCGGAGCATCTTGACCAGCGCGCGCTGGGTGTTGCCGCGGACGATCGAGTCGTCCACGACCACCAGGCGCTTGCCCCGGATGACTTCCTTGAGCGGGTTCAGCTTGAGGCGGATGCCCAGCTGGCGGATGGTCTGCGAGGGCTGGATGAAGGTGCGCCCGACATAGGCGTTCTTGACCAGGCCCGAGCCGTACGGAATGCCGCTGGCCTCGGCGTACCCGATCGCGGCGGGGGTGCCGGACTCCGGGGTCGCTATCACCAGGTCGGCCTCGACCGGGGCTTCCTTGGCGAGTTTCCGCCCCATCTCGACCCGGGAGAGGTAGACGTTCCGCCCGGCGATGTCCGTGTCGGGACGCGCCAGGTAGACGTACTCGAAGACACAGCCCTTGGGCTTCGCTTCCGCAAATCGAGAGGTGCGCAGACCGTTCTCGTCGATGGCGACGAGCTCGCCCGGCTCGATCTCGCGGACGAAGCTGGCGCCGCAGATGTCGAGGGCGGCGGTCTCGGAGGCCACCACCCAGCCGCGCTCCAGGCGGCCGATGACCAGCGGGCGGATGCCCTGCGGGTCACGGGCGCAGTACAGCGTCTGCTCGTCCATGAAGACCAGCGAGAAGGCGCCCTGCACCTGGGGAAGGACCTTGGCGGCGGCCTCCTCCACGGTGAGCGGCTTGCCGTCGTCGTCGGTCTGCCCCGCGAGCAGGGCGGTGACGAGGTCGGTGTCGTTGGTGGCGGCGACCTGGGTCGCGCGGCCGTTCTCCTTGGGCAGCTCGGCGACCATCTCCGCGAGCTGCGCCGTGTTCACCAGGTTGCCGTTGTGGCCGAGCGCGATCGAGCCGTGGGCGGTCGCCCGGAAGGTCGGCTGCGCGTTCTCCCACACGGAGGCACCCGTGGTCGAGTAGCGGGCGTGACCGACCGCGATATGACCTTGGAGTGAACCGAGAGAGGTCTCGTCGAAGACCTGGGAGACAAGCCCCATGTCCTTGAAGACGAGGATCTGGGAGCCGTTGCTGACCGCGATTCCCGCGGATTCCTGGCCCCGATGCTGGAGGGCGTAAAGCCCGAAGTAAGTGAGCTTGGCGACCTCTTCACCCGGAGCCCAGACGCCGAAGACGCCGCAAGCGTCCTGGGGGCCCTTCTCGCCGGGGAGCAGGTCGTGGTTGAGTCGTCCGTCACCACGTGGCACGCCACCGAGTGTAGGCGAGATCGACCACTGGTCCGAATTGGGGATACCCACCAGAAGGCGGGGGTGGGCGGTTTGTGGCATCTGCCGGGAGGCCCGGGGCCGGTGTTTTCCTGGTGGAACCGGGAAATGGGCGGGGAAAGGGCCGTACGGGGAATGTGACGGAGGTCGCGCGGCCCCGATCGGAATGATCTCCACCCGGCCGCCCGAACACCCCCGGGCGTCACCTGACGTAGTCGGGTGAATTCCTTTCCCGGAGGTTGCCGAGCGGCCGAAAGTGCTCGTCGCCGCTCGGCGGCGGGACGGGGGCGCGGGCTGGGTTTCAGGGGCGCCCGGAGTGGAGCGGCAGCAGTGCGGACAGGTCCGCGCGCTCGCCGCCGGCCGCCACCCTGGCCGCGTCCAGTTCGGCGGACCACGCGGTCCGGCCGGTGGCCAGCCGCAGCCAGGTCAGCGGGTCGGTCTCCACGACGTTGGGGGGCGTGCCCCGGGTGTGCCGGGGCCCCTCGACGCACTGCACCACCGCGTACGGCGGGATCCGCACCTCCACCGAGCCGCCGGGCGCCCTCGCGGCGAGCGCGTCGGCGAGCAGCCGGGTGCAGGCGGCGAGCGCCTGACGGTCGTACGGGATGTCCAGGCCGGGCAGGGCGTCGTTCAAGTCGTCCGTGTGGAGACAGAGTTCGACCGTCCGCGTGACCATGAGGTCGCCCAGCGTCATGGCGCCGCACCCGGTCGCCACCGGGCGGGCGGGGTCGGCGCCCGGGAGCAGCTCCTCGAGGCGGGCCGCGACCCGCGCGTACCGGGCGTCCAGGTCGGCGTCCGGGTCGGCGTCCGGGCCCTGACCGGGGGCGGCGGTGCTCTCGCCCGCAGCGGCCGGGCCGGGGACGGCGGGCCGGGCCGCGGGCCACTCCAGCAGGGCGAGGTCCGCCGCGGCCGGGGCGGGCCCGGCCAGGCCGCGGGCGACCGCGTCCAGCGCGTCCGCCAGGTGTACGGCCAGGTCACGCACGGTGCGGCCGTCCAGCCGGGTCGGCCGGTCCAACTGCTCGGGCGTGAGGGCGCGGACCGCTTCCCGTACGGACGCGAACTGGGCGAGGACGGCGGTGCGCGTCTTCGCCGGGTCGTAACCACGGGTGCGCGCGCGCTTCTTGGCGGGGGGCATGATCCCGAGCCTAGGGCGTGCCCGGCGGATCCCGTCGGCCCGGCGGGCCGGGCAGGATCCGCACGGCACGCCCCGGGGCCGGTCCGGCGGATCCCGTCCGGATCGCGGGCGCGTCGCGGCGCCCGGATCCGTCGGGCGGGCCCTAGGAGCCCGCGGCCTCCGGCGCTCCGTCCGGACCAGCGGTCCTGGTCGCGAAGTCGCCGAGGCCGGACTCGACCATTCCGAATGCCTCGGCGGCCAGGCGCAGGGCGTCCGGCGCGATGTCCTCGGCGGCGTCGCCCAGCAGCAGTCGGCGGTGGTTCTCGCTGACCAGGGTGGCGCGCGCGCCCATCAGCTGGGCGGCGGCGACGCGGGCCAGCACCCGGTTCCCGGTCTCCTCGCCCAGCGCCTCGGCGACCAGGTCCGAGCTGCGGATGAGGGAGGCGCGGGCGCGTTCCAGCAGCACCGGGGTCTCCATGATGAGCCGCAGCAACTGGACGACTATGGCGTCGTCGTTGAGCCCGATGGACGCGTCGCGCTCCTCGACCGCCCGCAGGTAGTGGCCGCGCACGGCGTCGACGACCGACGTGCCCACCGCACGCTCGCGGACCGCGCGGACCACGTCGTCGCTGTGTTCCTCCAGCGGGCGCAGCGCCAAGTCCTCTTTCGTACGGAAGTGGTTGAAGACGGTCATCTTCGAGACGTCGGCGGCCTCGGCGATCTCGGCGACCGAGACCTTGTCGTACCCGCGCTCGGCGAAGAGGTGGAAGGCGGCGGCCATCAGCCGGCGCCGGGTCTGCCACTTCTTGCGCTCCCGCAGGCCCATCCCGGCCGGTGCGTCCTTCTCCACGTACACGTACTCCGCCATGACCGTCACTGTACCAGGATGATTTTTGATCCGAGCTAAAAAGTTGACTGGGTACAGAATCTACGTCAGGGTGGTGCCCACGACCTCGGCGAGCGACACCGGCCGCCGTCCCGGAGGGGGAGAACACCATGCCCAAGACCCTGAGCGCAGCCATGCCGAAAGCGGCGGGAACGCCGACGGCGGCGCCCGCAGCGGCGGCCCCGCCGCCCATGTCCCCCGCCCGCGTCCGGATCGGCTTCGCCGTCTGCCTGGTCACGATCCTGCTGGCGGTCCTCGACACCAACATCGTGTCGGCGGCGACCGTCCCGATCGTGCGCGACCTCGACCCGGTCCACGGGATGGACAAGATCCCCTGGCTGATCAGCTCGTTCGCGCTCGCCTCGGCGGCCGTGCTGCCGCTGTACGGGAAGCTGTGCGACACGATCGGCGCCAAGAAGGTCTTCGTCGGCGCCATCGCCACCTTCCTGGCCGGCTCGGCGCTGTGCGGGGCCGCCCAGTCCATGGCCCAGCTGATCGCCGCCCGCGCCGTGCAGGGCATCGGCGGCGGCGGGCTGATGAGCGTCACCATGGTCGTGCTCGCCCAGCTGAGCGGACCCCGGTCCGCGGGCGGCCAGAGCGACGCCAAGGGCGGCGGCCGGGGCAAGGGCGGCAGCATCGGCGGCATCGTGGCCGGTGCCGGGATGGCCCTCGGCCCCTGGCTCGGCGGCACGCTCGCCGACCACGCGAGCTGGCGCTGGATCTTCTACGTGAACCTGCCCGTCGGCATCGCCGTCCTCGCCACCGCGATCGCCGTACTGCGCCTGCCCGTTCAGCCCGTGCGCCACCGCATCGACTACCCCGGCGCGGTGCTCGCCGCCGCCTTCTCCGTCTCCCTGCTGCTGATGACCGAGTGGGGCGGCAAGGACTACGCCTGGGGCTCCCCGCAGATCCTCGGCCTCGGCGTCGCCGGTGCCGTCTCGCTCGCCCTCTTCCTGCGCCGCCAGGCCACGGCCGCCGAACCCATCCTGCCGCTCTCCATGTTCAAGGTCCCGGCCGTCCGGCTCGGCTTCGCCATCCAGGCGCTGGTCGGGGCGGCCATGATGGGCACGCTGGTGTACGTGATGATCTACCTCCAGGTCGTCCGGCACCTCGAACCCACCGCGGCGGGCCTGTACCTCATCCCGATGGCGCTCGGCATGACCGCCGTCGGCCTCGCCTCCGAGCGGCTCGCGGCGCGCGGCTGGTCGCAGAAGACGTTCGCACTGCTGGGTACGGTCGCCGCCGCCGCCGCGCTCGGGCTGCTCGCCACGACCCGCGTCAGCACGAACCTGTGGCAGATCCGGGGCGAACTGCTGCTGATGGGGGCCGGGTTCGGGCTCCTCGTCGGCCAGCTGATCCAGATCGTCCAGGCCGCCGCGCCGCCGCAGCAGCTGGGGGTGGCGACGACCGGGACGCGGTTCTTCCAGACCCTCGGCAACGCGCTGGGAGCGGCGGTGTTCGGCACGATCCTCAGCCGGGTGTACGAGGCGAAGGGGGTTGGCGGGTCGACGAGTGAGTTGTCCCGGTTGGGGGGTGCGGCGCATGAGGCGGGGGTGCGGGCGCTGACGTCCGGGATGGATGTGGTGTTCGTGGTGGGGGCGGCCCTGATGGCCCTGGCGGCCTACCTGGCGACCCGCCTCCCCCACACCCCCTGACCCAGGGTCGGGCCCCGGCCCCCCGTCGCCCCTGCGGGGGTGGTGGGGGGCTGCGCCGCGTTTGGGGTGGGGCGGGCGTTCGCCTGCGGCCCGATTGGGCCCGGCGTTCGCCTGCGGCCCGATTGGGCCCGGCGTTCGCCTGCGGCCCGGTGTTCGTCTGCGGGCCGTGCTGGCTTGCTCGCGCAGTTCCCCGCGCCCCTGCTGGAGCCGGTGGTCGTCTGCGGCCCGGAGGGGGCGGAGCCCCCACTTGAGGGGCGCGGGGAACCGCGCGAGCGAGCCCCACCGGGCCGCGGGTGAACACGGACCGGGCGGCCCCCGCCGGGCAGCAGGCGGGGGCCGGAGGGTTAGGACAGGAGGGACGGGATCGTCGCCTCGTGGGCCTCGCGGAGCTCGGCCAGCGGCACGCTGAACTCGCCCTGGAGCTCGACGGACTCCCCGTCGACGACTCCGACCCGCACGGCCGGAAGCCCCCGCGCCCCACACATGTCGGTGAAGCGGAGCTCCTCGCTGCGCGGCACGGCCACGACCGCCCGCCCGGCGGACTCGGAGAAGAGGAAGGTGAAGGCGGACATCCCGTCCGGCACCACCAGCCGCGCCCCGTTCCCGCCCCGCAGGCAGGACTCGACGACGGCCTGGACGAGCCCGCCGTCCGACAGGTCGTGCGCCGCGTCGATCATCCCGTCGCGCGAGGCGGAGATGAGGATCTCGCCGAGCAGCTTCTCGCGGTCCAGGTCGACCTGCGGCGGCATGCCGCCGAGGTGGTCGTGGATGACCTGCGACCAGGCCGAACCGCCGAACTCCTCGCGGGTGTCACCGAGGAGGTACAGCAGCTGCCCCTCCTGCGCGAACGCGATCGGCGTGCGCCGCGTGACGTCGTCGATGACGCCGAGGACCGCCACGACCGGCGTCGGGTGGATCGCGGTGTCACCGGTCTGGTTGTAGAGCGAGACGTTGCCGCCGGTCACCGGCGTCCCCAGCTGGAGGCACCCGTCCGCGAGCCCGCGCGTGGCCTCGGCGAACTGCCACATCACGTCCGGGTCCTCGGGGGAACCGAAGTTGAGGCAGTCCGAGATCGCCAGCGGACGCGCACCGGAGGCGGCCACGTTGCGGTACGCCTCCGCCAGCGCCAGCTGCGCACCCGTGTACGGGTCGAGCTTGGCGTACCGGCCGTTGCCGTCGGTCGCCATCGCGACGCCGAGGTTCGACTCCTCGTCGATGCGGACCATGCCCGCGTCCTCGGGCTGCGCCAGCACCGTGTTGCCCTGCACGAACCGGTCGTACTGGTCGGTGATCCACGCCTTGGACGCCTGGTTGGGCGAGCCCACCAGGCGCAGGACCTGCTCGCGCAGCTCCGCGCCCGTCGCCGGCCGCGCCAGCGCGCCCGCGTCGTCCGCCTGGAGCGCGTCCTGCCAGGAGGGGCGCGCGTAGGGACGCTCGTACACCGGGCCCTCGTGCGCCACGGTCCGCGGCGGCACGTCCACGATCTGCTCGCCGTGCCAGAAGATCTCCAGGCGCTCGCCGTCGGTCACCTCACCGATGACGGTGGCGATGACGTCCCACTTCTCGCAGATCTCCATGAACCGCCCGACGTGCTGCGGCTCGACGACCGCGCACATCCGCTCCTGCGACTCGCTCATGAGGATCTCCTCGGGCGAGAGCGTCGCGTCGCGCAGCGGAACCGTCTCCAGCTCCACCCGCATGCCGCCGGAACCGGCGCTCGCCAGCTCCGAGGTCGCGCAGGACAGGCCCGCGCCGCCCAGGTCCTGGATGCCCGCGACCAGCTTCTCCCGGAAGATCTCCAGGGTGCACTCGATGAGGAGCTTCTCCTGGAAGGGGTCGCCGACCTGGACCGCCGGGCGCTTGGCCGGGCCGGTCGACTCGAAGGTCTCCGAGGCGAGGACCGAGACACCGCCGATGCCGTCGCCGCCCGTGCGGGCGCCGTACAGGATCACCTTGTTGCCGGGGCCGGACGCCTTGGCGAGGTGGATGTCCTCGTGCTTCATGACGCCGATGCACCCGGCGTTGACCAGCGGGTTGCCCTGGTAGCACGCGTCGAAGACGACCTCGCCGCCGATGTTGGGCAGGCCCAGGCAGTTGCCGTAGCCGCCGATGCCCGCCACGACGCCCGGCAGCACGCGCTTGGTGTCCGGGTGGTCCGGCGCGCCGAAGCGCAGCGGGTCCACCACGGCGACCGGGCGGGCGCCCATGGCCAGGATGTCGCGGACGATGCCGCCGACACCGGTGGCCGCGCCCTGGTAGGGCTCGATGTAGGAGGGGTGGTTGTGCGACTCGACCTTGAAGGTGACCGCGTACCCCTGGCCGACGTCGACGACGCCCGCGTTCTCCCCGATGCCGACGAGCATGGCGTCGTTGGCGGGGACCTTCTCGCCGAACTGGCGCAGGTGGACCTTGCTGCTCTTGTACGAGCAGTGCTCCGACCACATCACCGAGTACATCGCGAGCTCGGCGCCGGTGGGGCGGCGGCCCAGGATCTGGCGGATCCGGGCGTACTCGTCCTCCTTGAGGCCGAGTTCCTTCCAGGGCTGCTCGACATCGGGGGTGGCGGTGGCGTGCTTGACGGTGTCGAGGCTCATCAGACGTTGACCAGCTTCTTGAGGATCGAGGTGAAGAAACCGAGGCCGTCGGTGCCGCCGGTGCCGATCAGCGGCTCCACGGCGTGCTCCGGGTGCGGCATCAGACCGACGACGTTGCCGGCGGCGTTGGTGATGCCGGCGATGTCGCGCAGCGAGCCGTTGGGGTTCAGGTCGAGGTAGCGGAAGGCGACGCGGCCCTCGGCCTCCAGCTCGTCGAGCGTGCGCTCGTCCGCGACGTACCGGCCGTCCATGTTCTTGAGCGGGACCCGGATCTCCTGGCCCGCCTCGTAGTCCGAGGTCCAGGCGGTCGCCGCGTTCTCCACCCGCAGCTTCTGCTCGCGGCAGATGAAGTGCAGGTGGTTGTTGCGGAGCATGGCGCCCGGCAGCAGGTGCGACTCGGTCAGGATCTGGAAGCCGTTGCAGATGCCGAGGACCGGCATACCGGCCTTCGCCTGCTCGATGACGGTCTCCATGACCGGCGAGAAGCGGGAGATGGCGCCCGCCCGCAGATAGTCGCCGTAGGAGAAGCCGCCGGCCAGGACGACCGCGTCGACCTGCTTGAGGTCCTTGTCGCGGTGCCACAGCGACACCGGCTCGGCACCCGCGATCCGCACGGCCCGCAGGCTGTCGCGGTCGTCGAGCGTCCCGGGGAAGGTGACGACACCGATGCGAGCAGTCACTTGGACTCCTCGACCTTCACGGTGAAGTCCTCGATGACGGTGTTGGCGAGGAACGTTTCAGCCATCTCGTGGATGCGGGCGAGGGCCGCCTCGTCGAGAGGCCCTTCCACATCCAGCTCGAAACGCTTCCCCTGGCGGACGTCCGCGATCCCCTCGAAGCCGAGACGGGGCAGTGCGCGCTGCACCGCCTGTCCCTGCGGGTCGAGGATCTCCGGCTTGAGCATGACGTCGACTACGACGCGTGCCACTGGCACTCCCGTGGTGGTGTGGTGCGAAGGCGGTTCCCTCAGAGTACCCGGCCGGAAAATCTACGCGAGTAGATATCGCAAGCGTCCGATCACGTTCCGGTTTCGACCGCGACAACACGTGGGAAAAATCCCGGGAAAAACGGCCCACGCACATTGCGATCGGACACGCTGATGCAATTGGCTGGGCTTCACAATGCAATGCCTGCCCCTGTACAAAGGATTCTCGGGTGAAACCCCGGAGAAACAGCATTGCTCCAAAACCGCCGGTAGGCCGGTATCGCCGCACGTCAGACACGTGGGTACGGCGGACCGTAGGAAGGAACCGATATCCGTGGCTCAGCGCGTAGTGGTCACGCTCTCCGACGACCTGGACGGCGGAGAAGCGGCGGAAACGGTCATGTTCGGCCTGGACGGGAGGGCCTACGAGATCGATCTCAATCCCGCCAATGCAAAGAAACTGCGCAAGGCCCTCGCCCCGTACGTCTCGGCGGGCCGCAAGCAGTCGAAGTCCGGTAAGGCGTTCCGGCACACCCCCGTCGCCCCCGACCCGGCGGCGGTCCGCGCCTGGGCCCGGTCGAACAAGATGGACGTGCCGGCCCGCGGTCGCATCCCGAAGAAGGTCTACGAGGCGTTCACCGCGGCGGGCTGAACCGGCCGCGGGCGCCTGCGGGCCGCCCGCTGAAGGAGCGGCGCCGGGGCCGCGTACTGGCGGCCCCGGAAGCCGAGTTGCATCGCACCCGGGGTGATCGGCTAGAGTCTGGAGCACGCCGAGGGGCAAGGCCGAAAGGCCCGGTCCACCGGAGCGTGCGGGTGTAGTTCAGTAGCAGAACGTCCCCCTTCCAGGGGGAAGGCGCAGTGTGCAATTCCTGTCACCCGCTCTGCATCGCTTACCGACCACTCTTGTGGATCAGGTAGAGTGGTGTTCGCACCGCCCGGTGAGAGCCGAGCGGCAGCAATGCGGACGTGGCTCAGTTGGTAGAGCATCACCTTGCCAAGGTGAGGGTCGCGAGTTCGAATCTCGTCGTCCGCTCAGAAAGCGAAGGCCCCGGTCATCAGACCGGGGCCTTCGTCGTGTTCGCGCCGTGCCCGCGCTCCCGGCCCCCGCTGACATTTGTCATGCCGACCGGTGACACCGCGCACTGCCCCGGGCCCCGCCGCGGCGGAACGCTTGGGGCATGCCAGATGTGATCGAGGTCGAGGAGCTGCGGCGCACCTACGCCGGGGGCTTCGAGGCCGTACGCGGAATCTCCTTCTCGGTGGCGCGCGGCGAACTGTTCGCGCTGCTCGGTACGAACGGCGCGGGCAAGACGTCCACCGTGGAACTGCTCGAAGGGCTCGCCCCGCCCAGCGCCGGAACGGTCCGGGTGCTGGGCCACGACCCGTACGCCGAACGCGCGGCCGTCCGCCCCCGCACCGGGGTGATGCTCCAGGAGGGCGGCTTCCCGTCCGAGCTGACCGTGGCCGAAACCGTACGGATGTGGGCGGGCTGCACCACCGGCGCCCGGCCGGTCGGCGAGGCCCTGGAGATCGTCGGGCTCGCCAGGCGCTCCGGCGTACGCGTCAAGCAGCTGTCCGGCGGGGAGAAGCGGCGGCTCGACCTCGCGCTCGCCCTGCTCGCCCGGCCCGAGGTGCTCTTCCTCGACGAGCCGACCACCGGTCTCGACGCCGAGGGCCGCCACGACACCTGGCGGCTGGTCCGCGAACTGCGCGACTCGGGCACCACCGTGCTGCTGACCACGCACTACCTGGAGGAGGCCGAGGAGCTGGCCGAGCGGCTGGCGATCCTGCACGAGGGGCGCATCGCCGCCGCCGGACGCGTCGACGAGGTGGTCGCCGCCCAGCCCTCGCACCTCTCCTTCGAGCTGCCCGACGGCTACCACCTCGGCGACCTCCCGCCGCTGGCCCGGCTCGGCGTCGACGGCCACGAGACGGAGGGCCGGACCGTACGGCTGAAGACCCGCGCGCTCCAGCGCGCCGCCACCGAGCTGCTGCTGTGGGCCCGCGACAGCCGCGTCGAACTGCGCGGCCTCGACGTCCGCGCCGCCTCCCTGGAAGAGGCGTTCCTGCACATCGCCCGGGAACAGGAGCAGACCCGATGAGCACCACCGCCGCACGGCCGGAGCTGACGGCGCCCGCGCCCGCCAGGTCCGCCACCCGGATGAAGGCGCTCGCCCGCGCCGAACTCACCCTGCTCGGCCGCAACAAGGCGGCCCTGTTCACCGCGCTGGTGCTGCCCGCGGTGCTCACCTTCTCCATGAGCTCCGCCGTCGACGGCATGGACCTGGCGGAGAGCGGGCTGAGTGCCGGGACGGTCCTGCTGCCCGGCTCGCTCGGCTACGTCCTGCTCTTCGCCGTCTACTCGGCGCTGACCGGCGTCTTCGTCGTACGCCGCGAGGAGCTCGTGCTGAAGCGGCTGCGCACCGGCGAGCTGCGGGACCTGGAGATCCTGGCCGGGGCCGCGCTCCCGGCCCTCCTCCTCGCCCTCGCGCAGTGCGTGCTGCTCGCGGCGGGCTGCACGCTGGTCCTGGACGTCGGGGCGCCGCGGGCGGTGTGGCTTGCGGTGGCCGGGCTGCTGCTGGGCGCCGCGCTGATGTGCGTGCTCGCGGCGGCGACCGCGGCCGTCACCCGCTCCGCCGAGGGCGCGCAGATCTCGGTGATGCCCGTGCTGCTGCTGTCGATGGCCGGCTCCGGCATGGTCGTACCGCTGGACCTGATGCCCGACGCGATGGCGTCCGTCTGCGAACTGCTGCCGCTCTCCCCGGCGATCGCCCTGATCAGGGGCGGCTGGACCGGCGCGCTGGACGCCGGTCAGGTGCTCGGCCATCTCGCCACGGCGGTGGCCTGGACCCTGCTGGGCGTGTTTGCTGTACGCAGGCGGTTCCGCTGGGAACCGCGGCGCTGACACAGGGGGATGACGGGTTGCTCGGTCGGATGCGGCGGATCAGCGGCTGGCGGCGGCGCTGGCAGGAGCGCAGCAGGATCCAGAAGATGGACCTGTACACCCGCCACACCATGACGGCGATGCTCTGGTTCTTCCTGGCCACCTGGAGCGTGCTGCCGCTGCTCGCGGCCGGCCACCGCAGCACTCCGGGCACGGTCTTCGGTCTGGCGCTGCTGGCGGTGAACGTCGCGCAGTGCGTGGTGGCCGGGCGCCGGATCGGCCCGGCCTACGACGAGTACCTCGGCCACGGCACCTCCCCCCGCCGGCTGCTGCTCGTCCCGGTCGTCCTGCTCGGCGTCGCCACCGTGCTGCTGGCGGCGGCCACCGCCACCGACGCCGACAGCGTCTTCCCGCTGCTCCTGATCGACCTGCCGATCCCGCTGATGATCCCGTACGCGGTGCTCGTCCCGGTCCGCACCTTCCTGCTGCACTGCCTGGGGTACGCGGCCCTGACCACCGCCGTCTTCGCCGCCGCCGGGGTGCGGGGCCCGCACCTCGCCGGGCCGCTGCCGATGCTGATGATCGCGGGCGCCCTGATGCTGGTCACGGTCCGGCCCGGCGCCTGGGGGCTGCGCAACATGTGGCAGGCCGAGGAGGCCAGGGACGTACAGGCGCGGCTGGCCGTCGCCGAGGAACGGCTGCGGTTCGGCCGGGACATGCACGACGTGCTGGGCCGCAACCTCGCGGTGATCGCCCTCAAGAGCGAGCTCGCCGTACAGCTCGCCGAGCGCGGGCGCCCCGAGGCGGTGACCCAGATGATCGAGGTCCAGCGCATCGCGCGGGAGTCGCAACGAGAGGTGAGGGAAGTGGTGCGCGGATACCGCGAGGCGGATCTGTCCGTCGAACTCGACGGCGCCCGCGGCGTGTTGGAGGCCGCCGGGATCGACTGCACGGTCACGGCGGGTGCCGCCGGGCTCTCCCCGGGGCTGCAGTCGGCGCTCGGCTGGGTGGTGCGCGAGGCCGCCACCAACGTGCTGCGGCACGGCAACGCCCGCCGGTGCGCGATCCGGCTCGCCGCCGGGGACGGGGCCGTCACCCTGACCGTGGAGAACGACGGGGTCGCCGACCTCGCCCCCGCGGCCCCCGGCTCGGGCCTCGCGGGCCTGCGCGAACGGCTCGCCCCGATGGGCGGCACCCTGGAGGCGGCCCGCGCCGGCGAGCGGTTCCTGCTGACGGCGACCGTGCCGCTGGGCGCCGCCCAGCCCGTCGAGGAGGTGGCCGTATGACGGCGTCCGGAGCCGGCGGCGCGACGGCGCCCGGCACCCGGGGGGCGGTGTCCGGCGCACAGGGGGCGGCGCCCGTACGCGTACTGCTCGCCGACGACGAACACCTCATCCGGGGCGCGCTCGCCGCGCTGCTCGGGCTCGAAGACGACCTCACCGTCGTCGCGGAGGCCGCGTCCGGGCCGGAGGCGCTGGCGATGGCACGGGCGCACCGGCCCGATGTGGCGGTCCTCGACCTCCAGATGCCGGGGGCGGACGGTGTGAGTGTCGCCACATCCCTGCGGACCGAACTGCCCGGCTGCCGCACCATGATCGTGACCAGCCACGGCCGCCCCGGCCACCTCAAGCGGGCGCTCGCGGCGGGCGTGCGCGGCTTCGTGCCGAAGACCGTCAGCGCCCAGCGGCTGGCGGAGATCATCAGGTCCGTACACGCGGGAAACCGCTATGTGGACCCGGAGTTGGCGGCCGACGCGATCTCCGCCGGGGACTCCCCGCTGACCGCGCGCGAGGCCGAAGTGCTGGAGCTGGCGGCCGACGGGGCGCCCGTCGCGGAGATCGCCGAGCGCGCCGGACTCTCCCAGGGAACCGTCCGCAACTACCTCTCCTCGGCCGCCACCAAGCTCGGTGCCGAGAACCGTCATACGGCGGTGCGTCTCGCGCGCCGCCGCGGTTGGGTATAGTTAGCGGCGCGCTACGGCGCATGCGGACGTGGCTCAGTTGGTAGAGCATCACCTTGCCAAGGTGAGGGTCGCGAGTTCGAATCTCGTCGTCCGCTCAGTACGAAGCCCCCGGTCGGATCTCCGACCGGGGGCTTCCTCGTTCCTCAGCTCCAGCTGTTGCCGGTCAGCTGCTCGTACGCCTCCACGTACTTGGCGCGGGTCGCCTCCACCACGTCCTGCGGCAGCGGGGGCGGCGGCAGCTCGCCCCGGCGGTCCCAGCCGGAGGCGGCGGAGGTCAGCCAGTCGCGCACGTACTGCTTGTCGTACGAGGGCTGCGCGCGGCCCGGCTCCCACGTCTCGGCGGGCCAGAAGCGCGACGAGTCGGGGGTGAGGACCTCGTCGGCCAGCACCAGGCGGTCCTCGCCGTCGACGGTCTCGAAGCCGAACTCGAACTTGGTGTCCGCCAGCACGATCCCCCGGTCCCGGGCGATGTCCCGGGCGCGGCCGTAGACGGCGAGGGTCGTCTGCCGCAGCAGCGCGGCGGTCTCGGCGCCGACCTGGCGGGCGACCTCCTCGTAGCTGACGTTCTCGTCGTGGTCGCCGACGGCGGCCTTGGTGGCGGGCGTGAAGATCGGCGCGGGCAGCTCCGAGCCGTTGCTGAGGCCCTCGGGCAGCGCGAGGCCGCAGACCGTGCGCGACTCCTCGTACTCCAGCAGGCCGGAGCCGGTCAGATAGCCGCGCGCCACGCACTCCACCGGGACCATCCGCAGCGACTTGCAGATCAGGGTGCGCCCGGCCCAGTCGGCGGGGGCGCCCGGCGGCAGCTCCGTGGACAGGACGTGGTTGGGGGCGATGTCGGCGAGCCGGTCGAACCACCACAGCGAGAGCTGGGTCAGCACCCGGCCCTTGTCGGGGATCTCGGTCGGCAGCACCCAGTCGTACGCGGACATCCGGTCGCTGGCGACCATCACGAGGTCACCGGCCTCGTTCTGGTAGAGGTCGCGCACCTTGCCCGTGTGGAGGTGGGTCAGGCCCGGGACCTGAATCGGCTCGGGCTTTTCTACAAATCCGGACACGGTTCCTCCGCGTAGATTGATCCAGGAGCGCTTCTGATTCTCTCCCACCGGGCGAGTACCCGGTTACCGGGGCTCCGCCCGGCCGAACCTCGCGGCCGAACCCCACGGCCTGGACCCCTCTAGTCGCGCTTGCAGATGCGGTCCAGCAGATTGGCCGTGGCGCGCTGGACGCGGGTGTCCGTGTGGCCCGGGCGGTCCAGCGCCGGGGACCAGGCGAAGGTGCCGGAGGCGAAGACCAGCGCGCCCGAGGGGGCCCGGTACAGCGAGGTCTCCTGGTGCCGCAGAGCCCCCTCGCCGTCCCGGTACGGGGAGTGGGCGAGCAGGATGCGGTCCTGGTGCTCGGGCAGGGCCGTGCGCGGGTAGTACCGGTCCGCCTCGCCCGCCACCAGCCCGGCGATCTCGTCGCCCTCGCCCGCGCCGGTGGCCTCCCACAGCCAGTGCCGGGCGTTGCGCACCACCATCGGCGACGGCTCGGGCACCCGCCCCGCGTACTGGATCCCCAGCAACTGCTGTTCCGGGCGGGCCACTTCGCGCCACAGCGCCGGGCGCCCCGGGCCGCGCCGCTTGCGGCAGGTCAGCAGCCGGTCGGGGACGCCGGAGGCCGAGGGGGCCAGCTCCACCTGCCAGTACAGGGTGTTGGCGGAGAGGAACACCAGCGACGTGCCGGACTCCCGGGCCAGCTCGACCGTGCGGCGCATCGGGGCCGACCAGTACTCGTCGTGGCCGGGGAAGACCAGCCCCCGGTAGCGGGTGGGGTCGACGCGCCCCGCGTGCAGATCGCGGGCGTCGGCGTACGCCAGGTCGTAGCCGTACCGCTCGGCCCACCGGATGAAGTCGTACGCGTGGCCCACGTGCAGGGGCAGGCCCGCGCCCGCGTACGGCCGGTCGAAGGAGACCGTGATGGCCGCGTCCTCCTCGCCGAGCAGCCGACCCTCCTCGTCCCACGCGTGGTAGAGCGAGGCGCCGGTGCGGCCGTCCTCGGGGAAGAGGTTGTACGCCTGCCAGGTGATGTCCGGGAGCAGCAGCAGCAGATCCGCCGGATGGCCGTCCCGCACGGTGAACGGGATGTGCGACCGGTACCCGTCGACGGTCGTGAGCACCGCCACGTACGCGCCGATCGAGGCGTACGCCGGGACCTGGTAGCGCCAGGAGAGCCACCAGTGGTGGCAGGAGACCGTCCGGTCGGCGGCCAGCGGCGCGGGCTGCACGATGCCGGCGAGCCGGGGGGAGGTCGCGATCTTGGCGGCGCCGTCGCCCCCGTAGTGGCCGATCCGGTAGATGTCGACCGTGAACTGCTGGGGCGGGTCGACGGTGATGTGGAAGTCGATCGCCTCGCCCGGGGCGACGGCGCCGGTGGAGGCGAAGCCCTTGATCTGCTGGCGGACGTCGTCGGCGGTACGGGGGCCGCCCGCGGCCTTCCGCCCGGCGGAGTCGACGTACCAGGGCACCACGTGGCCCGTGTCGTCGAAGTAGTGCTCGCCGCCTCTGAGCCAGGGCAGGGGGCCCTGCCCGAAGGGGTCCGAGACGGCGTGTGCGAGCGCCCCCGACTCCCAGCGCCGGATCTGCTCCGCCCCCATTGCCACGTCCCTCCCTCGCGCCCCCGTCGGTCGATGCCCGGCCTCCAGCACATCACATAACGCACTCGCTCCGTCACCGTTCGTCGCGAAAATATTTCCGGGACGCGGTGCGGCGGCTGCGGCGCGGAACCGGCCGCCGACCCAGCTCGCCTGCGGGCCGGCGGGGGCTGCTCGCGCAGTTCCCCGCGCCCCTGGGGGTTCGTTCACCTGCGGACCGCGGTGGGCTGGCCGCGCAGTTCCCCGCGCCCCTCTTGGGCCGGATCTTTGCCTGCGGGCCGGTGAACGCTCCTCGCGCAGTTCCCCGCGCCCCTGGGTAGCCCGTCGCCTGCGGGCCGGTGGGACTTGCTCGCGCCGTTCCCCGCGCCCCTATCGGGCAGGGACTTCGTCTGCGGAACGTGCGTGGCTGGTCGCGCAGTTCCCCGCGCCCCTAGGGGGTACCCGGTAGCCGGAGACGTCAGCTCAGCCACCGCCTTCAGGGGCGCGGGGAACTGCGCGAGACGCGGGCACGGTCCGCGGACGAAGGCGGGTTTCCAGGGGCGCGGGGAACTGCGCGAGAAGCGACCACGGCTCGCAGACGGACGAGGCTTTCAGGGGCGCGGGGAACAGCGCGACCAGCCCGCCACGGTCCGCAGGTGAACACGAACCCCCAGGGGCGCGGGGAACGGCGCGAGCGGCCCAGCACGGTCCGCGGACGAGCACCCCGCCCGGCAGGGGCGCGGGGAACGGCGCGAGCGGCCCAGCACGGTCCGCGGACGAACGCCCCGCCCGGCAGGGGCGCGAGGGTGGAGAGGGGCGCGGGGCGTTGCCCCGCGGGTCATACCAGGCGTACCGGCTTCTCCGGCCGCACCCCCATCGCCACCAACCACCGCCGCAACGGCTCCGCATCCCCCTCCTCCAGAAGGGTCAGCACCCGCGACGCCATGTCGCTCTTGCGCTCCCCGTCGACCAGCAGCGCGGGCCCGTCCAGCCAGTCCAGCCCCGGCGCCGCCCCGGCCGTGTCCACCGCCGCGCAGCACACCATCGCCGTGACGTGGTCGGCCAGCAGCTCCCGGCCGCTCCGGGGCGGCTGGAGCGGGAACAGCGGCACGCAGTCCTCGCCCCACACCTGCGCCCGCACCGGCGGCCCCGCCGCCTCCTCGCCGGCCACCTCGGCCGCGATCCCGGCGGCCAGCGCCTCCCCGTCCCGCCCGGCCAGATGCTCCAGCACCCGGGCGAGCGTCGGCGCGCCCGGCTCGGCGCCGCGCCGGGTGCCCATGCCGTCCAGGACGCGGTGCAGCCGGGCGGCCTCGGCACGCCATTTGCGGTCGACGACCTCCTCCGGATAGTGCTGCCAGTCCACCGGCGACCAGTCGGGTCCGGGCTCGGCCGGACCGCCGTGGAACAGCCGGGCGGCGAGCAGCGAGGCCGCCTCGTCGGCCGCCCCCGGCTCCTCCAGCAGATCGCACGCGGGACGCTCGCCGAGCCGGGACGCGAACCCCTCCGCCAGCCGGTCGCGCCGGGACAGCTCGGTCAGCGCCGAGACCACCCCCGCGTCCAGCCGGGACGGCCAGCGCCCCATCCGCCAGGCGGGCAGCGCCACCCGGGTCAGCAGCCGGTCCCACCCCGCGTACGCGAGGCCGACCTGTTCCTGGGCGACGATCCGCAGCCCGTAGTCCACGCTCTGGGCGCGCTCGGAGGCGGCGGCGGCGACGCCCCGCTCCATCTCGGCGGCGTGCTCCCGGCAGCCGCGCAGCAGCAGCCGCGCGACGGGTCCGACGAAGCCGAGCAGCAGCCGCGGCCCGCGCCCCGCCCCGGGTCCGCTGGTCACGGCGACGGCCGCGTCCAGGCCCCTCACGAAGCGGCGGGCGGAGGCTATGTCGGGGTGGGCGGAGGGCCCGGTGCCCGCCACCACGGGCGCCAGGATGGCCCGCAGCTCGCCGACGCGCATCCACCACAGGAACGGCGAGCCGATGACCAGGACGGGCGCGGCCTCGAACCGGCGCCGCGCGCCCGGCCCCCGCCCGCCCGCCGCCGTGGCGTGCGCCGGGTGCGTACGGTCCTCCAGCCAGCTGTCGCAGTCCGGGGTCAGCGCTATCGCCGACGGCGCCGGCACGTCGAGGCGGTCGGCCAGGTCCCGCACCAGCCGGTACAGATCGGGGGCCGCGGACTCGGCCAGGTCGACCGTGGGCGACAGGGCGGGTCTGGCCCGCACGATCACCGCGGCGACCGCCGCGGCGGCCACCAGCACGAGCGCCGCCGCGCCCGTGACGGCCCAGCGCGCGGTGTCCCAGCCCCGGCCGTCGATGTGCCCCTGCGCGTCCGCGACGAGCAGGACGACGGCGACGGCCGCCGGGAGCAGGACCACGGCCAGCGCCCTGCTGCGCACCCGCAGCACGGCCAGCGCCCGCGAGCGCGCCGACCGCGCGCCCGCCTCACCACCCGATCCGGTAACGGACACGACCGGACGTCACCCCCTCTGCCCTGCGTCGGCTCTGCTGTCGGCGTTGCTCACTCCCCCACTGTGGCACCCCCCACCGACATCGCAATGCCGGTGACCCAAGTGCCGGACCGCTCCCGCCGCACCCTAGTTGGGCCGCCGGTACCCGTCATCCGGATGGCTCACCCGTCACTCGATGGAATGGCTTTGGGGTGGGGTTCGTGGACCGGGACCGTATGCGATCAGGGGCCGCCGAGGGGCAGGCCGAACCCGGGCGCCCGCGCAACCGCGCACGTACAAAAGGCCCGTCGGCCCGCCCCGCGGGCCCCGACGCGTACGCGAGGGTGCCGCCGTACGCGAAGGTCCGGGGCGCCGCCCCCGCAAGGGCGCGCCCCGGACCTGGGGTTCGCGTGGCCGCGGCGGCGGCCCGGCTCACGCCTGGGCGTCGGCCGCCTTGCGGGCGATGTCCGTGCGGTGCTGCGAGCCGTCGAGGCGGATGCGGCCGACCGCCGCATACGCCCGCTCGCGCGCCTGCGCCAAGTCCGCCCCCGTCGCGGTGACCGAAAGGACCCGTCCGCCCGCGCTCACCACGGCGTCCCCGTCCCGGCGGGTGCCCGCGTGCAGGACGTACGCGTGCGGCGCGTCCACCGCCGCGACCTCGTCCAGGCCCTCGATCGGGTCGCCGGTGCGGGGCGTGCCCGGGTAGTT
The DNA here is from genome assembly GCF_041080675.1 of Streptomyces sp. cg36. Taxonomy (NCBI): domain Bacteria; kingdom Bacillati; phylum Actinomycetota; class Actinomycetes; order Kitasatosporales; family Streptomycetaceae; genus Streptomyces; species Streptomyces cyclosori. Next base: position 3,814,567 of record NZ_CP163520.1, read on the forward strand.
GTGGGAGGCCACGACGACGGTGACGGCCGCGTCGTCGCGCCAGTTCAGCGGCGGCTCGCAATCCAGCGTCCCGTTGGCCGAGTTGAGCAGCACGCTCGCCAGCGGCGTCTTGAGGCGGGCCAGCACGACCTGGGTCTCCGGGTCGCCGAAGCGCGCGTTGAACTCGATGACCCGCACCCCGCGCGAGGTGATCGCGAGGCCCGCGTACAGCAGGCCGGAGAACGGCGTGCCCCGGTGGCGCAGTTCGTCCACGGTCGGCTGGAGCACGCTCGCCATGACCTCGTCGACCAGCTTCGGGTCGGCCCACGGCAGCGGCGAGTAGGCGCCCATGCCACCGGTGTTGGGGCCCTCGTCGCCGTCGAGCGCGCGCTTGAAGTCCTGCGCGGGCTGGAGCGGCAGCACGGTCACCCCGTCGGTGATCGCGAAGAGGGAGACCTCGGGGCCGTCGAGGAACTCCTCGATGACGACCCGGTCGCAGGCGAGCGCGTGCGCCCGCGCGACCTCGACGTCCTCGGTGACGACGACGCCCTTGCCCGCCGCGAGGCCGTCGTCCTTGACGACGTACGGCGCGCCGAACGCGTCCAGGGCCTCGTCGATCTCGGCCGGGGTGGTGCACACGTAGCTGCGCGCGGTCGGCACGCCCGCGGCGGCCATCACGTCCTTGGCGAACGCCTTGGAGCCTTCCAGCCGGGCCGCCTCGCCCGAGGGGCCGAAGCAGGGGATGCCCGCGGCCCGTACGGCGTCGGCGACCCCGGCGACCAGCGGCGCCTCGGGCCCGACGACCACCAGGTCGCTGTGGAGCCCGGCCGCGAGGCGGGCGACCGCCGCGCCGTCCAGCTGGTCCACGGGGTGGAGTTCGGCGACCTCCGCGATCCCGGCGTTGCCGGGGGCGCAGTGCAGCGCCGTCACGTCGGGGTCGAGGGACAGGGAACGGCACAGGGCGTGCTCGCGGGCGCCGCCGCCGATGACAAGGACCTTCACGGCAGCCAGCCTAGCCTCAGTGGCGCGATCTCCCTCGTACGGGTCACCGAACCCCGTATCGCTACTCGTTCGTATATTCCTCCACCACCGTCGCGCCGAGCTCGCGCACGATCAGGTCGTGGCCGGAGAGCGCGTTGTCCACGAGGTCCGGGTCGTCGTCCTCCGGGACGTCGTCCTCGGGCCGCACCGGGGGCGCCTCCCGCACGGCCGGGGGCGCCTGCTGGTGCGCGGGGGCGGGGGGCGGCGGGGACTGGGGTGCGGCGGGCTGGGCGGACGGGGCGGGGGCCTGCGGGGCCGGGGCGTGGCCGCCGCCCTGGGGGGCGCCGTAGCCGCCGGAGGGGGCCGGGGCGCCGTAACCGCCGGAGGGGGCGCCTCCGTAGCCGCCGGACGGGGCGCCGCCGCCGAAGTTGGCCGCGGCGGCCGGGGGCTGGGAGCCGCCGGACGGGTCGATGATCGCCTCGACCTTCCACTGCACCCCGAAGCGCTCGCCGAGCACCCCGCGCAGGACTTCCTCGCTGCCGCTGCTGGCGAAGTTGTCGCGCGCGCCCGCGTTGATGAACCCGAGCTGGAGGGTGGTGCCGTCGAATCCGGCCACCTGCGCGTTCTGGCTCAGCAGGATCCAGGTGAAGCGGCGCTTGTTCTTCACGGCCTCCAGGATGTCCGGCCACATGTTCCGTACGTGGACGGCGCTGCCGGGGCCGCCGCCCGCGCCGGGGGCCGGGGCGGGCGCCGGGGCCTGCGGGGCCTGCGGCTGGGCCGCCGGGGCGGGCTGCCCCGGGCTGGAGGCGGAGGGCCAGGCGCCGGGGCCGGACGGAGCCGCGGCCGGGGCGGCGGAACCGGAGCCGGAACCGGTGGCGCCGGGCCACGCGCCGGGGCGCTGGGCGCCGCCGGGCTGGGCGCCGCCGGTGGGGCCGCTGCCGGTCGGGCCGCTGCCGGGGGTGGCGGCGCCGGGCCACGCGCCCGGAGCGGCGGGGGCCTGCGGGGCGGGCTCCGCAGCGGCCGGGGGCGCCTGGACAGGCGACTGAGCAGGCGGCTGCACGGGGGGAACGGGCTGGGCGGGCTGGGCCGCCGGGGCCGGGGCGCCCGGAGCGGCGGCGCGGGCCGCCGCGCGGGCGGCCTCGGGGCCGGTGGCGCCGCCGGGGACGCCCGAGACGTCCGGGGCGGGGGCGGAGTGCGGCGGCATGGGCGGGTGGGCGCCGGGCCCCGGCACGTACCCCATCGCCGGGCCGTTGCCGCCCGCGGCGCCCGGCTGGAAGTGGGCGCCGCGCTCCAGCCGGTCGAGCCGGGCCTGGAGCGAGCGCTCGTCGTCGTACGCCGCCGGAAGCAGCACGCGCGCGCAGATCAGCTCCAGCTGGAGCCGGGGCGAGGTGGCGCCGCGCATCTCGGTCAGCCCGTTGTTGACGAGGTCGGCGGCGCGGCTGAGCTCGGCGGCGCCGAAGACGGACGCCTGTGCCTGCATGCGCTCGACCACGTCCACGGGCGCGTCGATCAGCCCCTTCTCGCCCGCGTCCGGGACGGCGGCGAGGATCACCAGGTCGCGCAGCCGCTCCAGCAGGTCGGCGACGAACCGGCGGGGGTCGTTGCCGCCCTCGATCACGCGGTCCACGACCTCGAAGGCGGCGGCGCCGTCACCGGAGGCGAACGCGTCCACCACGGAGTCGAGCAGGGAGCCGTCCGTGTAGCCCAGGAGCGAGGTGGCCATGGCGTACGTCACACCGTCGTCGGCGGCGCCGGCGAGCAGCTGGTCCATCACGGACATCGAGTCACGCACGGAACCGGCGCCCGCGCGCACGACCAGCGGCAGCACGCCGTCCTCGACGGGGATGCCCTCGCGCCCGCAGACCTCGCCCAGGTACTCCCGCAGGGTGCCGGGCGGGACGAGCCGGAAGGGGTAGTGGTGGGTGCGGGAGCGGATCGTCCCGATGACCTTCTCGGGCTCGGTGGTGGCGAAGATGAACTTCAGGTGCTCCGGCGGCTCCTCGACGACCTTCAGCAGGGCGTTGAAGCCCGCCGAGGTGACCATGTGGGCCTCGTCGATGATGTAGATCTTGTAGCGGCTGCTGGCGGGGCCGAAGAACGCCTTCTCGCGCAGCTCGCGCGCGTCGTCCACACCACCGTGGGACGCGGCGTCGATCTCGATGACGTCGATGGAACCCGGCCCGTTGCGCGCCAGGTCCCGGCAGGACTGGCACTCGCCGCACGGCGTCGGCGTCGGCCCCTGCTCACAGTTGAGACAGCGGGCCAGGATCCGGGCGCTGGTCGTCTTTCCACAGCCGCGCGGCCCGCTGAACAGGTACGCGTGATTGACCCGGTTGTTCCGCAGCGCCTGCTGCAGCGGGTCGGTGACATGCTCCTGCCCGATGACCTCGGCGAAGGACTCCGGGCGGTAGCGGCGGTACAGCGCAAGGGACGACACACCTACGAGGTTATCGGGGCGCACCGACAACGGAGTCCGCGTCGCCGTACGGCGGGGTGGGCGGGGCCGTACGCGGGGGCGAGTCGGGGAAGGCCGCCCCCGCCCCACCCGGCCGCGCACGCGGCCACCCGGGGGAAATCCCACGGCCCGGCGCCCACCCGCCCGGGAACGCAAGCGCCCCCCACGCACCCGCCAGAGCCGACCTACCCTTGCTGCCTTCCGGCCCTGGGGGAGTTCAGTCAGATAGCGCCACGTGAGGGGCTCCGCACAGGGTACCCGATCCCCGCCGGGGGAACGAGTTCGCGAGCACCCCTCAGCGTCTTGTATTGTTTGCCGCGGAGGATTCGCCTAGTGGCCTAGGGCGCACGCTTGGAAAGCGTGTTGGGGGCAACCCCTCACGAGTTCGAATCTCGTATCCTCCGCCAGTGCCTCACCGGGCACGATGTCGAAGGGCCCCCCCGTTCGCGGTGGGGCCCTTCGCCGTTCCTCAGCCCTCGTTGTCCTGGTTTTTGTCCACAGGGGCCGTCCCGGGGGCTCCCCAGAGGGCTTCTGCGATCTTCCGGGCCACGTCCTTGAGCATCGCGTCGGGCACGTGGAGGTACCGCGCCCGCATGCCGGCGGAGGTGCCCGGCTCCCACCCCATGATCTGGTCGATGACGCGGTCCGGGACGCCGAGCAGCATGAGCACGGTGGCGGCCGTGTGCCGAGCATCATGCAGCCGGGCGTCCCGCACCCCCGCGTCTTCCAGCATCCGCTTCCAGTCGTGGTAGTCCGTGTTCGGGCTCAGGGGCCCGCCCAGCGGCTTGGTGAACACGTACTCCGATGCGGTCCACAGGTCACCGGCCGCCGTGCGCTCACGCGCCTGCGTCTCGGCATGCGCACGGAGCATGACGACGAGCGGTCCCGGCAGGGGCACAGCGCGCCGGCCCGCGCGCGACTTGGTGTTCTTGGTCTCGCGCCGGACATGCACCCGGTCCGGGCAGTACCCCGCCTTCCTCCCGCACGGCGAGGCTTCCGGGCAACCGTGCCCGTACTTGGGGCGCAGCCGGTTCCGGCGCAGCTTCAGGTACTCATTGGCCAGGTCGACGTCGGACCAGCGCAGCCCGAGCGTCTCCCCTTGCCGCAGTCCGAGCGCCAGCGCCAGCACCCAGCGCGCGCTGTTGCGGCGCTTGTTGGCTTCCAGCAACAGGCACTGAACCTCTTCCACGGAGTAGGGCTCTACCTCGGATGCGTCCTCTTCCATCCGAGGCGGCTTCGCCAGTGAGGCAGCGTTCTTCGCCGCGTGGCCGCGCCGTACCGCCTCTCCCAGAGCGGTTCGGGCGGTGCGGTGAGTTTGATGGGCCGTACCGGCCTTGCGTGCCCCGTTGGCCTGCATCCGGCGGTACAGGCTCTCCAGGTGCTCGGGTTCCAGGCGGTCGAGCCGATGCTTGCCGACACCGGGCACCAGATGAACGCGGACGGCCACCTCGTAGCCGTCGTAGGTGTTCTCACTGACCGTGGGCTTGGCGATGTTCTCGACCCAGTGCTGAAGCCACTTCTCAACGGTCCACGGCTTGCCGGGCTGGCGCGCCGAACCGGCGTCACGCTGCTTCTCCAGCCTTTTGACTTCCTCCACCAGCTCATCGCGCGTCTTGCGCGTCGTGTGGCGGCGGTACGGCTCCCCGGTGTCCTTGTAGCCCATCGGCACACGGGCGTGCCAACGGCCGTCTTTCCCGAAGTAGATCGCGGTTTCGCCGTTCGCACGGCGGGTGCCCTTCTTCTCTGCCATGGGCAGGGCTCCTGCTTCCTTGTGTGTCGGGATGGGGCCGGGGCGGCGGGCTGTCCTGTCCGGGAGTGCCGCCGCCCCGGGCGTTGTTTGAGGCTGTTCTCAGGCTTCGAGGGCGATGATCGAGTCGATCCGGATCGCGACCGCGCCCCCTGACGCCAGCGGCCAGGTCACGAACGTCGTGGCGACCGACTCGGTGAGGGCGGCGGACTCCATGAGCGCTTCCAGCCGGTTGACGTGTTTCTCCAGGCTGTGGCCGTTGGCGAGTACGACCGCCTCGCGTTCCTGCTGGCCAACGACGTAGCGGATGATGAGCCGCGTCGACTCGAACTCGGGGTCGTAGAACATCAAGTGAGGCTCCTTCGGATTTCTCATGCGGGCACTAGGCGGCGCGTTGGGCGGTACGGAGGCGGGCGACGTATGCGGCTGGCGCGTCGGCGGGGACGCGGCGGAGGCGGCCGACGGGCACGGACTCCAGCTCTCCGGAGCGGATGAGCGCGTAGCACGTGGTCCGGCCGATGCGGAGGCGGCGGGCGGCCTCTTCGACCTTGAGGAGAACCAGGGTCGGGTCTTCGGTCGGGGTCAGGGGAAGGGTGGTGGGTTCGTCCACGGCTCACTCCTGTGAGGCTGAGTTCATGGGCAGGGGCCGCCGCACAAACCGCAAAATCCGCAGAAAAGCCGGGAGGGGCCGTTGACCTGCGGCGATGCGGTGTGCGGGCGGGGGTGGGCGGTGCTCCGCAGAAATCCGCGATATTCCGCAAAAATCAGGGGCGGCGGCCGGCCGTCCCCGGGGGCGGGGCGGCGCTCGGTTTTTTGCGGAATTTCGCGGGATTGTGCGGCGGGCCCTCGTCCGGGGTCGGCGTGGGGGCCCGCCGCAGGTCAGCGGCGGTGGCCGGGGTTTCTGCGGATTTTGCGGTTTGTGCGGGAGGGATTGTGCGCGCGGCCGGGGTCACCGGCCGCCGTGGTGCAGGGACGGGTGGGCCAGCAGGCGGGGTGCCGGGGGCCGTCCGCGCCTGCCGGTGCGCTCGGGCTGGTAGGACCGCAGGTATCCGTGGTCTTCCAGCAGCGCGAGGGCCGGTTCGAGATCAGCGACCGTGGGCACCTCGCTGCGGGACAGCACGCTGAAGACGTCCCGTCGGCTGACGTCCTCCCATCCGTTGTCCCGCAGCACGTCCAGCACGCTGCGGGCGCGGGAGAGGACCGGGTCGGCGCCCATGACGTCGAACACGGCGAGGGCATGGGCGGTGTAGTACCCGCCCAGCTCGATGGCCGCGCGCATGGTGGCCTCGGTCACTGGGCGGGCGTAGCCGTTGCCGCCGTGTGCGGCGAGGTGCAGCAGCGCGGCCATGCGGGCGGTCGCCCCGGCAAGCTTTCCGGCCCAGTTGGAGATGTGGCCCAGGCTGCCGCCGCGTGCCTTGAGCTGCGGTTCGATGTGCTCCTGATAGGCGATCAGGGTCGTGTCCGCTTCCGGGGTGAGCTGGATGACGGCCGGGTCGGTCCACTCCGCCAAAGAGAGGGTCAGGTCGATGACCCGGGCGGTGTAGGCGGCGGCCGTCTCTTCGGGGACCGGGGCGGTGATGATCTCGCGGTCACCGACGGTGGAGACCGGCAGGGAGTACAGGAAGCGGGCCAGCAGTCCGCGCCCCTCGAACCCCTTGACCTTCCCGATGTCGCGCAGCACGTCCGGCTGTACGGCGAGGCCGATGGTCAGCGCGGGGGCGTCGATGTACTCGCGGCGGGTCTGCCGGTTCACCCGCAGCCGGTCCCCGGCATGCCCTTTCAGGAAGACTTCCATGTTGGGGGCGCCGGAATAGCGGCCGGCGATGATGTCGAAGATCCCGCCCTCCGCGCTCATCACCGACAGCCGCCCGCCCTGTTCGGCCATGAGTGAGGTGACCGTCTCGGGTGTCGAGTCGTCCGCCAGCAGCACCGGTTCGGCGGGGACGGTGAGCGTGTCGGCGGTCTGCGCGAGGCCGACGGCGGTGGCCACCATGTCGTCGTGCTTGTCGCCGTCGGCGGACGCGGCCTTGGCGGCGGCCTTGTCCGCCGCTTCCTTGGCCAGCCGCGCCGTCAGCTCCGCTTCCACGATCACCGGCTTCATGGCGGTCTTGAGCTGCTTCTCCGCCTCATAGAGGGGGTCGGTCAGCAGGGCGAAGACGGCGGACTTGCGGTTCGCGGGCGGGAGCGCCACCACGGTGTAGAGGTTGGTGGGCTCGCGCCAGTTGCCGCGCACGTGGACCACCGACCGGCCGCCGGCCGCCGTGGCGAGGACGGCGAGGGCGACCGATCCGGCGAGGTCCACCGGGGTCTGCGTCTCCTGTGCGACGGCCGTCACGAACTCCGCCAACCAGGTGGGGAGGACGTGGGCGGGGAACGGGGGACGCTCACGGCGGCCGGTGAGGGGAATGGGGTCCTCCCACACGTCCGGTGTCGTGTCCTCGCCGGGCGGTTCTTCCAGGGTGGGCAGTCCGTCCCACAGGTTCGGGCTGTCCACAGGCTGTGGGGTCATGAGGCCGCCCTCCCTTCAGTGGTGGTGTGGGGGCATTCCCCGGCGCGGACGCGGGCGGTCAGCCGGATGACGGCGGCGCGGCCCCGGGAGCGTTCGTGCTGCCCACAGGCACAGAGCCAGTCCGCAACGGGGATGTCCTCGCACTGGATGTGAAGCCCGGGGGTGATGCCGGTGACAGCGATCGCCTGCGGGTCAGAGCCAACGGCAGAAAGGACGCCCTTACGGGCGGCGACCTTTGGTTCGCCCACGACCGGCCTCAGTGGGCGCCGGACAGCGTCGAGAGGGCCGTTCGTAGGGGTTCGGGATGCATTGTTCATGCGGCACGCCCCACGGCCGTCTCCAGGCCGTTGGCGACCGCGCGACGCGCGTAAGCCTCCGGGACGCCCACCGAGACGGCGGCAGTCACGATCTCTTCTCCGATCGCGGCAAGGCCGCACGGTCCGGGGCACGCGGTGTGCTGTGCGGCGAGGAACCGGGCGACGCCGAACGCCTGCGATCCCGCGCCGGATTCCGTGCGGGCCCGAACGAGGGCGAGGCCGCGTTCGAGACCGGCGCGGACGTAGCGCTCGGTGTGGCGGCACCCGGTGGCCACGTGCCGCGACCAGGTGGCGCGGCCGGGACGAGAAGAGGCCACCTCCCGCGGGGCGGGGGTGGTCTCTTCCTTCGCCACCAGGGCGCGCACGGCCGCCGGGAGGACGGCCATACGGCCGCCTCCGGGACCGAGCCAACGGGCGTAGGACATGAGGGATTTGATGTCCACTCCAGTCCGGACCGCGTTGTGCGACCGCATGGCGCCCCGGTAGATCCAGTGCTCACCGCGCGTCGTCGGCACGGTGCGGGTGGCGGGCAGGCTCTCGCGGGCCCATGCGACGGCCGCCGCATTGTCGAGATCCACCACGGTCAGCCCGGCCCCACCAGGGTGGTACGCCACAGCCACGGCGTGATGCCACGACGTGGCCCATGCGGGCGAGGTGAGAGCGTGCGGGTCGGTGGTCGCGGCGGCCCACGCGTGGCACGGCGCCGGGCACCGGCAGGGGCCCTCCGCCTTCATGTTGGGCCGGCCGCCGCACGCGTTCTGCTTGCACGTGCGGCAGTTGCCGAACGGAACCTTGCCCTGCCTCAGCGGCAGGACCGGGATGCCGGCCGCCGCGAGGGCGAGGGCAGCCCGTAGGACTCCGGGGGTGGTGCTCATGCCGCTGCCCTCCCTTCCAGGGCGAGGAACTGGGTGGCGATCCACTCGGTGTAGGCGGGGGGAACGGCCTGTCGGGCTTCGATGTTGGTCATCCAGGTGCAGCCCATGGCGTCGGCATAGGCACGCTCGCCCTTGTGCTCGAACGCCAGCAGACGTTTGTGGTGCCAGCACGGCGGGACCAGGTCCCCGCCGCCGCCCCACGACGTCTCGAACCCACGGTGACGCCGGACGTTCAGCCCGAACTGAGTCCCGCACAGCAGGTAGTCCGGCCTCAGCGGAGCCTCGGGCACGTTCTCGATAACCCACGGCAGCCCCGAGGCTTCCAGCCGCGCGCGGCCGGGGGTGAGCAGGTCGGGGTGGTCCGCACGGCTTCCGCGCCACGCGGTGACGCGGGCGAAGTGCTGGCACGGCCACGACGCGTGGACCAGGTCGAAGCCGTCCAGCGGGAAGGTGAGGGCGTCGGCCTGGTGGAAGGTGAAGGGGTAGTTCGGCTGCGGGCGGTTGTCGACGCCCACGACGTCAAACCCGGCCAGGTAGTAGCCCATCGAGAGCCCTCCCGCCCCGCAGCACAGGTCCAGCGCCCGCAGGGCGTTCGGCCGCCGCAGCGGCAGCACACGCGCGTTCACGCGGCCACCCCCAGCACCGGAGCAGGGACGGCAAGCCCGGCAAGCGCCGCGCGGCCGACCCACGCGGTGTAGGAGGGCGGGATGCACTCGCGGATGCCGTCACGGTTCATCCACGGCACCCCCAGCACCCTGCGGGCCAGGTCGACACCGGAGAAGTTCCCGACGAACTGGCCGTAGTGGCCGGGCGGCACAGGGCGCCCCATCTTGGCCTGCGGCACCAGGTGCACCGCGTGCACGGGCTGGGTGAGCGTGAGGCCGCCGCCCGGCTCGAAGAACCGGTGACGGTAGTTCTCCAGCCCGGACATGGTGCCGCACAGCATCACCGGGCTGTTCAGCTTCGGCACCGCACCCCGCACGTTCTCGATCACCCACGGCCGCCTGGTCGATTCCAGGACGGTGCGGGTGGGGGCGATCAGGTCGGGGTGGGCGTTGCCCTGGATGCGCTGGCATGCGCTGTCGTGCTGGCACGGCGGGGACGCGTGGATGAAGTCGAACCCGGCGCCGTACTCGCGGATGAAGGCGACCGCGTCCGCCTGAACGAAGGTGAAGGGGTAGCGGGGCTGCGGGGCGATGTCGACGCCGGTGACGTCGAACCCGGCGAGGTGGTAGCCCATGGATGCCCCGCCCTGGCAGCAGAACGCGTCCAGCAGACGCGGCCGGGGCACTCGCCCCGATCGAGTGGCAGGGGCCAAGGGGCCCTCGCCGTACGCGCGCAGTTCGGTCATGCTGTAGGTCTCCTGTTCTGCTACGTCGGGATTCGGAGACCGTGGGCGGCGGGCTGTCCTGTCCGGGAGTGCCGCCGCCCACGGGCGTAACTAGCCGTAGAACGTGTTCCGCTTGATGACGGCCTTGCGGATGTTGACCGTTGTTCCGCCGCCGTGCCCGCTCGCGCTGAAGACCTGTACGGCGATCCAGCCGCCGAAGACGACGGCGGCCAGGATGATCAGCTGGTGGATGAACGCGGCGAGGGCCGCGAGGAACGTGGTCAGCAGGACCAGGCCGCCGCACACCGCACCGAACCCGATGCCTCCGAGCGCGATGTTCACCGCCGCCCGCGAGGCAGTCGGCTTGACGGCGACCGGTTCGGGCTTGGCGGGCTCGATGGCATAGCCGGTGACGACGCGGCCGTCGGGCAGGACGACGCTCGCCACGGCCGGGATGGTGCCCGGCTGCACGGGCACCAGGGGCGCCGTGTGCGCGGGGGCGAGCGGGGCGGGGGTGCGGACGTGGACGGCCGCCGTCTCGTGTGCGACCGGGCGGCCGTACGGGGTGGGTTCGTTCACGGTGCTGGTCCCCCTTCGGGTCAGCGGCGGATGCCGGGTACGGCGTCGGTGAAGGCGGTGACGAGCTGGTTGACGGTGTCGGCCGCGCCGGTGTGGGCGAGGTAGAAGCCGAAGAGCGCGACGGCGACGGCGGCACCGGCGCCGACGGCCTTGAACCGCAGGAGCAGCACGACGGTGACGGCGAGGAGCAGAACGAGCGGGACGGTGAGGGTCACGGAATCTCCCGGCGGGTCAGCGGGTGCCGGCGCGGTAGGTGCGCGCGGCGCGGTTGTAGATCCAGCGGCCGACGCGTATGCGCTTGCCGGTCGCGTCGCAGCGGCGGCAGTCCTTGCCGCGCTTGGCGTTGCCCTTGCGGTCGGTCTTGATGGCGTGGCCCATGCCGGCGCACTTGCGGCAGTCCCCGAACGGGCTCAGCCAGCACGTGAAGCTGTAACCGAGTGTGACGGCGAGTAGGCAGGCGATAGCGAGGAGAGGGAAGCTCATCAGGGCCTCTCAGGCGGGGTTTGGAGGGTTTCCGCAGTTCGGCCGCTAGCCGCTAGCAGCCTGATCAGGGGCGGTTTGGGTCGCTAGCAGGGTCGCTTGCGCAAGCGACCCGTGGTGCTTACGCAAGCGACCCCGGGGGGACCTATCCGGCGTCCCTCTTCTGATTGCGCTGGGTAATCGCGGCGGCCATGTCGTCGCGCTTGATGCCGCGCTTGTTGACCACCTTGCCGTCGATGCGGCGGCTGATCTGTTCCGTGGCCACCCCGTGCGGCTTGAGCGCGGCGGTGAGCGCTTCGGCCTTGGGCTTGGGCTCCAGCTCAGCCCACGGGCCGTAGACGTCCGGGCGCAGGTCGGCAAGGCGGTCCACGATGGTCTCCGACCACACCTTGGTCTCGCCCTTGCCGAGCACGGCCGCGACGTCGTCCAGGATCGTCGCGGACGTCTCCAGTGCCGGGGCCTCGCCGGCCGCGTCGCCCGACAGGGTCCCTTCGGCCTCGCGCAGGGCGGCGGCGCGGGTCAGGATGCGGTCGGCGTCGCGACCGTCGGCGAGGTAGGTGCGCACGATCCCGGAGTCGTCCGACATGCCCTTCAGCAGACCGACGCCCTTGTGGGACTTGAGCAGCTTGGACGCGTCCAGGCCCTCGCTGTAGGAGCCGGCGCCGAGGATGGTGTCCGAGACCTGGTAGGCGCCGACCCGCAGGGCGAACCGGGCCTGGTGCTGGTCGCGCAGCTCCGAGGGGCACGCCTTGTCGTCCGGCTTCTGCGTCGCCGTCATCACGCTGACGCCGACGGCCGGGGCGACCCGGGCGAGGTAGACCATCAGGGACAGGGTCTCTTTGCCGTGCTCGGGGTGGGTCAGGTACTCCTGGACCTCGTCCACCACGAACAGGACCAGGGGCATGTTCAGCTTCTTGTCCCGGCTGATCTCCGGGGTGAGCTTGCCCTCCGGGCAGACATGCAAAGGCAGTTCGGACAGCCGGTGGTAGCGGTCTTCGACATCCGCCTTCAGCTCCCGCAGCGAGGTCAGCAGATGCTGAACCGGGTCGAACCCGCTCTTGGGCACGATCCCGAACCCGATGCGGTGGGCGACCTTGGTGAACGTGCGCCAGTCCGGCGACGCCTTCCCGTCGAACACGTACAGGCGCACGTACGGGTCCAGCGCGGCGGCGAGTGCGATCGTGCGGGCGGAGAACGTCTTGCCCTGACGCGGCACGGCGCCGACCAGCAGGGACAGCCACAGCATGGTGGCCATGACCGGGTTGCCGCGTTCGTCCACGCCCCACGGGAACGGCTTCCAGAAGTCCACCCGCGTCGCCCCCAGCAAAGGCGACTTGCCGGAGGGGACGGCGAGCGGGTCGCGGTCGGCGATCCAGTACGACACCCTGCGTCCGCTGGTCTCGTCCTTGTCGAGGAAGAGCTGCGTGGGGGCGATGTCCATGCCGGAGGCGAGCCGGGCGTGGGCCTTCATGGCGTCCTCGAACGTCTTGCCGTAGGGCAGATCCACGACGACCCGCCATCCGTCGCCGTCCCGGCCGATCGGGCGCGGGAAGCCGATCGTCTGGTCCTTGCTGGTCAGCCCGGCCACCTCGTGGGCGCGGATGACGATGTCCGAGGACAGCTTGCGCTTGCGGAACGTCACCTTGGCCATGTCGATGAGCGGCCGGTCGGCCGGCGCTCCGACCGCGCCGAGGGTGGTGGTCATCGCGGCCATGGCCAGCATGAGCAGCCATGAGGGTGCCATGACGTACAGGGTCAGGGCGGCGGCCAGACCGATGACGGCGCCGATCGTCGCCACGATCCCGCGCAGCCGGACCCGGTCGTTGCGCTGGCGCGAGAGCTTCAGGTACTCCGCCGCGTCCTCGTTGGCCACGGCCGCGAGCCGCAGGCCCTTGCCCTCCGCGTCGAACACCCACCGGCCGATCGCCGTCGACCACCGCCACGCGCCCCGCGGGGAGTACAGGCAGATCTTCGGCGTGTAGACCAGCGGCAGGCGGATCGCGTGATAGCCGGCCACGGCGGAGTAGTGCCGCACCGCCCACTTGCGCACGGCCTTGCGCTGGTCGGGGAGCTTCACCCAGTCCGGCAGGACCGGCATCCTGGCCTTGTCCTTGGCTTCCATCCATTCCGCGACCGAGGGCGGGTAGACCTCGCGCGGCGGGTCCACCGGCGCCCCCTCGGCCAAGCCGTCGGCCTCCGGATCGTCGGTGTCGGGGAGTTCGGCCTCCCACTCCCCCGGCTTCACCACACCCTCACCGGGGGCGGTAGGGGCGGGGGCTGGTGTCTTCTTCAGCGGGAACGGCAGTACCTCCGCCGTCCGCTCCTCGGTGCTCTCCGGGTCGTCCGGTGTCAGGAACTCGGGGTTCTCCGTCACGATGTACGCACTCCTTCGGGAGTCGAAGGGTCCGGCCGGCTTGCTGTGGAAGGTCGGGCGGCCGGGCCCGTGAGAAGAGAGTCGGCCCGGATGGGCCACAGGAGGGCACGCAAAGTGCGTGCCTTGTTCAGGCGGCGCGCTGTTCCTGGGGATAGGCGCAGGTCACGCACATGCCGAGCGAGGTCGGGATGACGTATCCGGCGTCCGTACGGCAGACGGGGCAGGTGCACCGGGCGAGCATCGCCAGCGCGAGCGCACCCCACTTCCGCGACGTCATCGCCCGCACCGGCAAGGCCAGTTCGACGCGGTAGAGGTAGGCCACGCTGACCCCGCCCGGGCGGCGGCGCGAGAGGCGCATGACCTGCGCCGCGATCGGCTGACCACCCGGCCGCAGACCCTGACTGCGAAGCTGACGGCGGGTCGCGAGGCCGTCGGGGGCGTACCGCCACGGGAAGGTGGGGACCCCGAAGCGGGCGCCGTCCGGGTCGAAGCACTTACCGAACGCCCCGCCCATCACGCGGCCTTGGACCGCTCAGCGAGGATCGTGTCCCGCAGCGTCCGGGCACGCGCCGGCGAGGTGTGCAGGGCGCGGCGGATACCCTCAGCGGTGATCCGCGCATCCGGCCAAGCAGCCGTCGCGGTGCGCGCCTCAGCGAGCAACTGGGCTGACGTGCGCTTCGGTCGGGGCGATCGGGCCACCTCGGGAACCCGGCCGGTCGCCCGGCGAGGCCGGGGAGCGGCGGCCGCGACCGCCCGCCGCTTGGCCGACTCGCCCGGCGCCGGATCGGGCGGGGCGATGGCCGGTGCGGGCTTGTGCGGGAGAGCCGGCTTCACATGGTCGACCGCCACCGGATCGAGCACCGGCAGACGCCTCACAGCAACAGGGGCCGGGGTCGATTCCGGCTGGCCAGCCGTAGACCGATTCCTCATAGTCTTGGCGAATTCCTCCGCATCTGCGACCGATGCGGGTACGGCGGTGGTACCGCCGAACATCGAGACCAGCGCGGCATCCGCACCGCTCGTGATCCGGTCGCGCTGGACTTCCAGCAGCCTCGATCCGAGCGCCGCGTCCCCGACCCCGACCTTGCGGGCCAGACGCCACGACGCCCGGTCGGAACGCTTGCGGACCCGGTCGACCGGGTGGTGGGCGGCACGGGCGCGGTGGTAGGCCAGGGCTTGCACGATGTCGGCGGTGCGCCGCTCGTTCTCCGCATCCCGGCCGTCCGTGTGGACGACGATCCGGCGGGCGAGGAAGGCCATGCCTTCCGCCGACACGGACATGCCCATCGGGGTCAGGGCGTAGATGACGGTGCGTCCCGGGTCCGGCGCGGCCATGGCGCCCATGACGGCGGCGCCCGCCGGCAGCGCCCACAGCCCACTCCGCACAACGCGCGGCGAGGACTGCCCCAGCATGGTCAGCCCCAGCAGGACCAGGGCCAGGACGGCGGTGGCGCCCTCGCCGGCGCCGAGCGCACCGAGCGCGGTCCCCGCGCCGTAGGCGTGCCCGATGTTGCTGTAGGTACCGATCCCGCCGATCACGCCCGTGCCCAGCATCGGCACGAACGCAGCGACCAGGACACCGGCCTGAATCTTCGACAGGGGGCTTCGGGCCGCGCTCATGCCGCTTCCCCCGCCCCGGGCCGGTCGTCGCGGGCGGCGCGCAGGAACGGCACCGTACGGGTCAGCGCGTCGGCGTACAGGGCGTCCCAACCGGCGATCTCGTCACCGGCCTCCGCCTCCGCCACCAGGTCCGCGAGCACGCCACGGGCCGCGTCCTCCCGGGCGGCACGCTCACGGTCCGTCTCGC
The DNA here is from genome assembly GCF_041080675.1 of Streptomyces sp. cg36. Taxonomy (NCBI): domain Bacteria; kingdom Bacillati; phylum Actinomycetota; class Actinomycetes; order Kitasatosporales; family Streptomycetaceae; genus Streptomyces; species Streptomyces cyclosori. The sequence continues at coordinate 3,830,000 of NZ_CP163520.1, forward strand.
GCTTCAGCGGGCCCCGGAACAGGGCGATGTCGATACCGAGCGCCAGTTCCGCGAACTCGATGTCACCGTGCGCCTCCTGGCCGGCCACGAAGCTACGCATACGCATGGTGGATCTCTCCAATCGGGTACGTCGGGAAGGCACGGGGCGGTCGGCTGTCCTGTCCGGGAGTGCGACCGCCCCGCGAAGAACGGGGATCAGACGGTGGCGATGATGAGCGCCGCGACCAGCAGCCACAGGTGATGGAAGGACTGGTCAAGCGCGTAGGCGCCGGTACCGATGTGCGGGTTGTCGTCACGGCCGGGGCGCGGGGCACCGAGCCGGTAGAACTCGCCCTTGCCGGTCACCCGGGCGAGCCACGCGAGGGTGGTGCGCCGGTCGGCCCACCAGTGCGAGGCCGCGTCGACCGCGAGCCCGACGACGACGCCGGGCGCCGACAGGTGCAGCCCCAGCAGTGCGGCGGCCGGCAGGAGCACGGCGAGCTTGGTGAGGGTGAGGGTGGCGACGTGCCGGGCGTCCGCGAGACGGCCGACCCAGCCGGGACGGCCCTTGTGTGCGGACTGGTGAGAGGTCTGCACCCAGTGGTCGCCCACGCTGTGGGCGACGTAGAGGGCGATGAACACGGCGGCGAAGGTGGCGGCGTCCATGGCGGTCACCGGCTCTCGTCGCGGGCCTGAACGAGCTGGATGGCCAGCCGGGCGAAGTGGGCCACGGCGTCGAAGTCCGCGAACGTCACACCGTGGATCCCGGCCGCCTGGATCATGTCGCGCAGGATCGCGGCGGCGTCGGCCTTCTGCCTGGCGGTCGGCCGGTAGCCGGGGGCGAACTCCAGCGCGGCGGACGTGATGCGGTTACCGATGTCGTTGAGGTCGCTCTGATTCACTGCGCTTCCACTCCTTGAGCGAGTCGGGATCGGAGAACGGGCGCGGCGGGCTGTCCTGTCCGGGAGTGCCGCCGCCCCGCGCGGGGCGAGGTGCGAGGGCTGATCAGGGGTAGACGTGGCGGGCGCCGGCGAGTCGCAGCGCGGTGTGTGCCTTCCGGGCCCGGAGGCCGGCCGCATCCAGCTCGTCTGCGGGGACATCCCCAATAGCCATGGCTGCGTCTACGGCTTCCTGCGCGACGGCGAGCAGTTCCGTGTTGCGCGTGACCATGTGGAGCGTGTCCATCGCACTGGTGACGGCGGAGCGAGCCGCGTAGCGGGACTGCCGCGCCTCGGGAGTGTCCTCCCTGTTCTCGCGGCGGGCTTCGATCTTCATGTACTGCTGTTCACGGTGTCGGACAATCGCGGCCAGCAACGCCGGAATCGAAGTGGCCAACGCCTCCCGGCGCCGTTCGGCCGCCACCTCACGAGCGGTGCGCGCCGTGGTCACGTGCTGCATCAACCCGGCGACCACGGCGCCGGCGAGCGTGCCGAGCACAGCGATAAGCGTTCCGATCACGAGAACCCCCAAGGGTGAGTCGGGATGGAGAACAGACGCGGCGGGCTGTCCTGTCCGGGAGTGCCGCCGCGTCCGCATCTGAGGGCTACAGCCGCTCAGCGCGACGGCCCAAGTGACCCCGGGCGGAATCTGATTCCGCGCCCTCACGGCTGGATGCCGGGGCCGACGGCCATCACCCGGCCGCCACGGGGACGGAGCAAAGCCCCGTCAAGCTCACAACACCCTGTTGAGTTCTCAAGGAACCGACGCTTCCTTTGGACCCCTTCCGAGGCCCTCCGGGCGCTGAGCCATTGTCCGTACAATGGCTACAGTCAGGATGTTGGCAGCGTCACGCGCTGACGTCAAGAGGATTGGCCGCATTGACTGGACAATGCGTTCATCCATGCGGCTTCATGGGGGGTATGGCAGTGACCCGACTTGGTCGAAACCCGATGTATCAGCAGATCGCGGACGCGCTCCGCGATCAGATCGCGTCCGGGAAGCTCGAACCCGACGCCAAGCTCCCGACCGAGGCAGAGCTTCGCGAGCAGTACGCCGTGTCACGCGAGACGGTGCGCAAGGCGCTGGCCCAGCTCGTCAACGAAGGTCTCGTGGTCTCCGCCCGGCCGCAGGGGCACTTCGTCCGCCGTCGGCGGCCGATGGTGTTCCGACCCCAGGCCGAGTTTCGGAAGCGGCCCTACTCACCGGAGATGGACGCCTTCATGACCGAGTACTCGGCAGAGGGGCGGGAGCCAAGGCAAGAGATCGAAGTGGGTATCGTCGAGCCTCCGGCAGAGGTGGCCAAGCGACTTCATCTGGAGGCCGGTGAGCTGGTCGCGGTACGCAAGCGCGTGCGGTACCTCGATGGTGAGCCTTTCAACATCAACGACAGCTACTTCCCGCTGGCCATAGTGCGAGACTCCGAGATCATGCGTCCGGAGGACATCACTCGCGGCGCGAACGAGGTACTGGCCGAGCTCGGGTACCGACAGGCACGGGCTTTGGACGAGTTGTACGTCCGGATGCCGACGCCCGAGCAGGTACACAGGCTGGACCTCGGCCCCGGAACACCCGTGGGGGTACACGTGGTAACCGGCTTCACGACGGAAGGAAAACCTGTGCGGGTGGCAGTGACCGTGCTTCCTGGTGATCGGCACGTGATCTCGTATGAGCGCCAGCGCGAAGCGCCGACAGAGGAAGCATGAGCGATCTGCACATCAGACCAGGCGACCCCGCCGAGATCGATACGGTGGAAGCGCTACTGCGAGGGGCTTCCGCTTGGCTCGCATCTCGCGGCATCGATCAATGGCAGTACCCACCGCACAGCGACCGCATCAAGGCAGCGCTGGAACAGGGCGTGTGCTTCCTCGCCTTCAAAGACGGCGAGCCAGTAGCAACGCTCCAAATCGACAACTTCGCCGACCCTGAGTTCTGGACACCAGCCGACGGCCCGACGTCCGCGCTCTACGTGCATCGCATGGCCGTGAGCAGGGGCGCGGCCGGCGTGGGCATCGGCCGCGAGCTGCTGGATTGGGCCGCAGCGCGGGCGGCAGCACAAGGCAAACGATGGCTTCGCCTGGACGCTTGGAAGGACAATCCAGGACTCCAGCGCTACTACGAAGACATGGGCTTCAAGCTTGTTCGCATTATCGACCTGCCTCACCGCAGGTCAGGAGCACTCTTCCAGCGGCCGACCACGGAGGCCACGCACCCAAGCCCATGATCAAGGGCCCCGTCTCGTTGCCCTGCTCTCTGTCCAGTACGCCGACATTCACTACCGACCATTGCCGTTCGCACAGACTGCTCGACCGGACCGTCCGACGGCGTTGAACCCCGCTGAACCCTCAGGCGGAAATTTCGCGCCACGGCCGCCACCCACAGATGGATCACCTGTTCTATTTCAGAGGAATTCACATACCGTTTGTCATGCTTTGCCCGTTGACTTGCCGTCGTCACCGTCTAGAGTGGGTAGCGCACGGACGGTCGTCTGCTGGTCGGAAACGTCAGCACCCGCCAAGGGCGGCTTAAGCCGGCCGACGTGCTCACAAGGCCGCTACCCACGGGTAGGCGGCCTTTGTGCTGTCGTTCCACGGATGCATCTTCAGGCCGTACGACGTCAACGGCGCAGCACCACGTCTATACAGGCGCGGACTCAGCTCTTGCAGGTAGCGCGGCTCCGTATTGCCGAACCGATCCTCATTGAAGGCCGCATATGTGGCCGAGGCCGCAAGGTCAGCACACTGCAACATCTCGACTCGCGACGGTTGATCCAGCCGCCCACCCCTGGGGTCGAGAGCCTGCCAGGCGATCCGGCACTCGTTCGGATTCGTCGCCTGCAGGATCGATTCGTACTGGCGGAGCTTCGCCAGCTTGAAGCGCACCACATGCGCAAGGGTGTACTCCAGGATCGATCCGGAGTCGCGCGCGAGCCATGACAGGCGTTCCAGCAGAAAGCGAAAGGTGTAGAGGTATGCCTGATCATCATCGAGACGAGTCGCCCCCGCCGACAGATGCCTCTTACAGACGATGACGCTGGAGATCGTGGCCCAACGCTGTGCCGCGAGGGACCTTGCCGCGTGGAGTCGATCAGTGTGGGACTTGAAGTTCTGCCAGTGCAGGACATCCCCAGGACGTCGCCGCAGGTCTGTGCGGAGTGCAGCGAGGAACGCGGCAGCCTGCGGGAGGTCGCCATCCGCTACCACGACGGCCGACATGACGAAGTGATCACTTGACTTCTGGGATTGAGACCGTTGACCAGCCTCGTCGAAAAACGCGTGCAGCTTCGGCTGCACCACCCCTCCGGCGGTCGCGGCCTGACGGTGACCTGACGCTGTTGACACTCTGTCTCCCTCCGTTCCCGGTCTTGACGACGACTCCGCTGTGCAGCGAGGCCGTCATATCCGGGTGGGGGACGGGAGTTCGTTGCGCACCGTGAGGAAATCGTGGCACGTGATGAGCCGTCAACCAAGGGCGTTATCCACACCCCTTGGGGGTAACGCACGCACTTCTGTTGATAAGAGGTCATTTTCTGTGGATACGCTTGTGTGCAACCCCCGGCACCCTGTGCACAGATCACCAACAGAGTCGGCTGCACAACCCTCTGGCCTGCAAGCTTTCTGTACACGACCTGTGGGCAAGAACTTTCTCTCCACTAGTGCCGCTAGTGCCGCCAGAAGTGGTCGATCCACGGGCCAAGGCATCACGGCAAGTAGCCGTCGCCCACTCACCTAGGCCACGGGCGGCCCTAAACTCCCTCATCTCCTCCCGGTTCGTTGTCCTGGTCTTTGTCCAGTACACCGGAGGCTGCCACCGTTCACCGCCGTACGCGTACTCCGTCTCACCTCCCGGTTGAACTCACACGGACGTCCCCGTACAGCCATGCGGACAGTTGGAAAGCGTGTTGGGGGCAACCCCTCACGAGTTCGAATCTCGTATCCTCCGCCAGTGCCTCACCGGGCACTACAGAAGGCCCCGCCTGCTTCGGCAGGCGGGGCCTTCTGCGTTCCGTCGTGCGGCTGTGGCCGTCTGGGCGGTCCGGACTTCCGGCGCGTTCCAGGGTCCAGGGGCCCCCTGGACGAGTGCGGTCAGGAGAGCGTGGCGGCCTGGCGCTCCCACTCCGTGATCAGGGTGGCGGCCTGCCGGAAGAGCTTGAGCGCGATCGCGATGTCCCTGCCGGGTGTGCGCAGATCCCGGCTGAGGCTCGTGAAGATCTTGAAGACCGCTTCGAGGAGGACAATGCTCTGCAGCCCCTCCCGGATGGAGGCCGACATCCCCATGAGTTGGGTCCGGAAGCCCGACGAATCCCCTCCGGGCGCGCCCTCCGTCGTGGAGACTTCCCGCATGAAGGCGATGACGGCCTTGACGGTTTCGTCCAGTGACGTCATCTTGACCGCGAAGCGCTCGGCGTACGCCCGGAGGTCGGCTGCGGGACCATTGATCTCCCTTGCGTACCTGAGCAGTACGGCCTTCTGAGCGCTGGCCGGGGATCCGGGCTGCCCCAGCGTCGGCAGGAACTCCTCACCGGATTCGGCAATCCGCTGCAGCGCCACGAGCGTCCCGTCCAAGTCCTCGGACATCTCCTCCATCTGTTCCTCGACCATGGTCATGCGCTCCACCAGGCCCGGCGCATTCTCGTCCTCCAGTTCCTCACCTGGTGCGTCGTCCGCGGCCCGTGGCCCGCCGCCCAGCCCGAGCATGATCCTGGCTGGTGCGAGTGGTTGGAACGAGCCGCTCAGGGCCGATTCAAGGGCTGTCTCAAGCTCCTTCCGGGCTTCGATCAGACCACTCCTGGTGCTTTCGAAGTGGATAGTCCTGACCGAGAAGATGTCGAACGGCAGTCGCCCGTGTTCTCCGATGGAGATCGTCGGCTTCCCCGTGGCGTGCCGGACTCCCAGTTCGTACATGACGTTCGGATTGCCACCACTGACATCGGCGATCACGATGTCGGCCTGGACCACGTGCCGGCAGATCTGCTCAGTGATGTCACCCGCCTCGGCGATCCCGTCGGCGCGAACCGGCACGAGGCCGTGCCGGGAGCACGCTGGCAGAACGACCTTCTCGAAGATCTCCACCGCGCACTCGTACGTGTTCCGCTCGTCGCTGCCGTGCTTCGCGTGCCGGTCTCCGATGGGACCGATCACGAAGCACGACCAGGTGCCGGGCTGCTCTGCAGAGGGTTCGATCTCGGCGGCGGTCGAGGTCATGACGGTCATGCGCGAACCTCCGTTCCAGAGTGGTGTGTGCGGGGCACCGCGTCCTCTTCGTTGTCGAGAGGGACGGTGTACACAGGCCTTTCCTCGATGCCTAGTGCCCTCAGGAGAAAGGCCGTGGGGATGCGGTACTGGCCGCCGACCCGAAGGACAGGGCACGGAAAGCTGCCGAGGCGGATGAGCTTGTAGCCAGTGGCCGAGCAGATGCCGAGAGCCCGCGCGGCCGTCGGAAGATCGACGGTCAAAGGGAGGTCGAACGCCTCGGCGAAGGACAGGGACCGGCGCCGCGGGGCGCTCACCGGGGTGCTCCAGCCGGGCGGAGAGACAAGATGCCGATCGGCGTTCCCTCACCGGGCCGCCGTGCCCGGTAGACGACGTCCTTCAGCCCCATCCGGTCAGCCAGGGCGTTGAGACGGACGAGTTCGACGGTGGCGGGTGACAGCGTGAAGTGGATCGGTGCCGACAGCCCGTCGTCCCGGTCGGGAGGCGTGACCTCGAGTGCCCAGCCGTCCTCGGGCGGCAGTTCGTCTTCAGCCGGGAGTCCGGCATTACGTGCTGCGGCGACCGCCGCGATATCGACGACGGGTACCTCCCGGGCCGTGCGGTTACCGAACCGCCACAGCCGACGGCACGCTGCCGTCATCAGGGCGTCCGGCTCTGCCGACTCTCCTCCGGCGGTGTCGGCGAGTGCTTCCAGGAAGCCCGTGGCCGCCTCGGACTCGGCATCGGGCCAGTCCACCCGCAAGCGGTCCACAGCGAACCGGACAGCACCCCGCATCCGGGGCAGGGCCAGCCCCAGTGCAAACAGGTGCCACCGTCCTCCGGTCGCCTCGTCCTTCTGTGCGGCGCGGAGCACCTGGAGCCATATCGACTCAGCCACCTGGCTGTCCCTGGCCCCTTCGTACAGGGCACGGCGTGCTGCTTCCAGCGTGAGGCGAACTGGTTCTCCGGCCACATCGACCGTGAGCAGGGGGGCGTCGGCAAGCTCCCGTTCGATCTCGCGCTCAAGGAAGCTGACGGTTTGCCGTAATCCGCTCATTGCCATGGATCTCCTCCGTTCATGAGGTGGACATGCAGAAGCTGATCGGCGAGTTCGGCAGCAGCCGCCACCACGTCGGCAACCCGGTTCAGCCAGACTTCGAGGGTCTTGGACGGCTGAGACACGGCTGGACTCGGTCGCGCCCCGCCGTGGTGATGGTGGTGGGTGTGATGGTTGATGCCGCCATTGACCAGGCCGTACACCGCGACGCCTTCACCGACGATTTGTTGCGTGGCCTCGGGCGGTCCTCCGGGCGGCAGGTCGCCCGGAGGATTTGGCTCGCTCACCGGTCTCGCGTATCGGGCGAACGGCTCCCCGGTGCCAGGTAGCGCAGCCCTCCCGACACAGAGCCCATGAACGCGATTCCGTTGCCCACGTGCTGCGTTCCCCGGCCGCCCGGAGAACGCGCTCCCTCGGCGTCCGGCAGCCGGTTCACGGGCCCCGACTGGTCCGCGAGCGGTCCGCCGGAAGGCACGGGGACGTAGATCCACGCGGGTCGGCGAAACTCCTTGCCCGCCACAGTGGCCTCAACCCGTGTGCAGCGGTCGGGGTGGAGACCGGTGTAGCCGCCGACGATCCACTCCTCGTAGACCCGCTCGGAAAGGATCGCGACCAGATGCGTGACCTCCTCGCTCGACCGTGCGAGAGCATCCTTCACCGCAACTGAGTCCAGCAACCTGTGGGTGTCGTTGCGGGCAGCGCCGTTGCCGTCTTCCGGGGCACCCGAGTCGGAGAGGGGCCCCACGTGGACACAAGCCCGGAGGCGAAGCCGGGGCGCGTTGGCCCCCGCGTTGTGCTCGGCGAGAACCACATCAAGGCAGTCAAGGAAAGGCCAGACCACGAGTGGGAGGTAGTCGGGGTCGAAGCCGAACAAGAGACCATCGCCCGAATTGGTGGGGAAGCGCTTGTTCCGAGTCAGTTCCCCGGCTCCGGCCGCGGCCAGAGCGCGGTCGACGAGTGCGGGGATGAGCTGACTGATCGCGGCGTGCGAGACGGAGGGAAGCCGAGTGAAACCCTCCGCGTCGATGCCGAGCAGTCCCACATATGAGGGAAGTGGACGGGCTGAGCTCCAGGGAGGGCATGAAGGTTCGACCATGGGCGGTCTCCTCACGGATGGAACGTGGGAACCCCCGCGACTGCGGCGGCTGCTCCGAGAGTGCAGGACCGCCAACTCCGCCTGTGGGAATGGTTTCCCACAGGCTCATCCCCATCCGTGTTTGCCGCTCAGAACTCATCCGGCTCCGCGGCAGCCACGTGCAATGCCCGCTTGTCCTTGATGAGGACCTGCTCCCTCCCCAGCGCAATGGCGCCGGCTTCCTTCAGTCGCTTCAGGGCCTTCTGGAGCGTTCGGCGGTCGACGTGGAAGAAACCAGCAAGCACATCCCGCGGACACTCCCTCAGCGCCGGGGGGTTGGTCTCCCCAGCAACCTGCGCCAGGAAGACAGCGACTCTGGTGTGCAGTGGCAGGATCCGGTCCTTGAGATGCATGAGGTCGAGGTCGTAGCCCCAACGCAGCGCCCGGGCATGGGCCTGAGGAGGGATCCCGTTGCGGACCAGGGAAGCGTTGAACTCCCGTACAGAGATGCGGACCGCCGTACCGCGCGTCACGGCCACCACTCGCGCACTGGTGATCCCACCCTCGACCGCGGACAGGTCACCGAGCACCCACGGCGGCTTCCGGCAGGCCAGCACCTGCTCGCCGCCGCTCTTCAGGTCGATGACAGCGTTCACCAGCCCGTTCGTCAGCGCCAGGACCTCATCCAGCTCCACCGCCCACGGAATCAGCACCTCCCCTTCGGAGAAGTGGTGCTTCCGCCCCTGGGAAACCAGCCCCAGCCATTGTTCGTCGAACGAATACACACGGACTCCCTCCCTTTGGTCCACGGCGGAATCGCCGTGCAGGGAGAGTTCTAGGCGCTGTTTCTTGGATCTCCTGACAGGTGTGGGGTGTTGGGGTCACGCTGGCTGTATGGGTCGTGGGGATCTGACGAATGCGGAGTGGGATCGGCTGGAGGCGTTCTTGCCTCGTGGTGGTGCTCGTGGGGGTCGGTGGAGTGATCACCGTCGGGTGATCAACGGGGTGTTGTACCGGGTGCGGACGGGTGTGCAGTGGCGGGATCTGCCTGAGCGGTTCGGGCCGTGGGAGACGGTTTATAAACGTCATCGCCGCTGGTCAGCGGATGGGACGTGGACGATGCTGCTGTCGAAGGTGCAGGCTGCGGAGGACGCCGAAGGGCGGATCGACTGGGACGTGTCGGTGGACTCCACCACGGTGCGGGCTCACCAGCATGCTGCCGGTGCGAAGAAGGAGCCGCCCGTTGTGATTCCTCAAAAGGGGGTCGCGTCGGGGACGAATCAGGTCGATCCGGTTCTTCGGAAACTGGCCGTCCGGCTGGAGGAGGTGGTCAGATCGGCGAGTGCCTGGGACGTTCCCGCGGGGGTTTCACCACCAAAGTCCACCTCGCCGCCGACGGACGCTGCCGGCCCCTCTGTCTCGTCCTGACACCTGGTCACTACGGTGACGGCCCACAACTCGAGCGTGTGCTGGAGCGGTTGTCCGTGCCCCGTATCGGAGTTGGCCGGCCCCGCACCCGGCCCGACCGTGTCCTGGCGGACAAGGCCTACACCTCCCGCAAGAACCGCCGCTACCTGCGACGACGCGGGATCCGCCACACCATCCCCGAACGTCTTGACCAGCAGCGTCACCGGCACAACCGAGGCTCCCGGGGCGGCCGTCCCACCGGCTTCGACAGCGAGCGTTACAAGAAACGCAACACCGTCGAACGTGCCATCAACCGGCTCAAGGGCTTCCGTGCCGTCGCCACACGCTACGAGAAACGGGCCTACATCTACCTCGGCACCATCACCCTCGCAGCCCTCACCATCTGGCTCCGAACATGATCCAAGAAACAGCGCCTAGTGCCTGGAGCAGCCCTCTCAACGTGGATTCAGTGCACGTGCATCCATGCACCGGCGTACGCACCGGCGCGTGGCCGCCCGGAACGTTCAGCGCTATACCCGTCGAGCTGCTCCGCGACCATTCACTGGATGGTTCGGAACCCGAATCCCCGTCAGCGGCGGAGTCAGACCGCGATGAGACGCACCCGATCTCCGCACAACTTCGCCATGTCGTCGATGTCGGAGGTGAGCATCACGACCGGCCGCTGCTGCCGCAGCGCCATCTCGGCGACGACCGCGTCGATGGCGTATTCATGGCCGTGCAGGCCGGTGTTCAGCAGGAGCGCGGAGGCAGCTTTGGCGTCCTCGTCACCGATGGGGACGATACGTACCCCGGACAGCACCCACGCGAGTCTCGCCTTGTCCGTTCGACGGTGGGTGGCCTCGATGATGGTGAGGGCGCTGATCACCACTTCCATGCCGCGCTTGCGCGCCTCGGCAGCCAGCGCGACCACCGGCTCGTGATCGTTGACGAACTTGGACAGTCCCTCGCAGTCGAGAACGAGGGTGCCCTCATGGCTCAGCTTGCGGCGGGCCACTCGCCCTCCTCGGCGAACACCTCGTCGAAGATCTGACGCGCGCGCACCTGTTCCTGCTCCGAGATGGGCCCCTGACGGCGTTCGTAGTCAGCCAGGTACTCGTCCAGGATCTGGCCCCGCAGCTCGCGCTCGACCGCCGCCGCGATGAACGCGGAGAACTCGCGCTTGCCCACCCGCTGCCGGATCGCCTCGGCCGTTCCTTCCGGGAGCGAGAGGCTGACCCTGGTCGCCGGCCCCTCACCGATGCTGTACGGCGTCTCACTCATGCATCGAGATTATCAAAGGAGTAGGAATCCAGCGACCAAGCAGGGAAAGCACCGCAGTGCCGGAGCGGTCGACCTGGTCGTCGCCGCGACCGCCGAGTTGCAGGGGCTCACACTGCTCCATCGCGATCACGACTCCGAGTGCATCGCGGCGGTGACCGGGCAGGCCCTCCAGTGGTACGGCCCGGGACACGGCAAGCAGGTCCGCAGTGGCTGCGGTTCTGGTGGCGTTCACCGCCGTACGACATCGTTCAGGCGTCGAGGTGCCCCCGCGCGCGACACTCCCGCTTCCCTCCCTCCCCCACCCACCCCTACCGTCCCCCCATGGACGGACAGTGGGCGGTCGTCGTCGGGGCGGGGCTCGGGGCCAGTGGGGCCGTTGTGGGGGCGCTGGGCTCGTGGGCCGGGGTGCGGCTGCAGGCGCGGGGGCAGCTTCAGGTGGCCCGGCTCGCGCATGCCGCGCAGCGCGACGCCGAGACGCTCGCGCGCAAGCGGGCCGCGTACGCGGAGCTGATCCTCTCCGTGGACAACGCCCGGCGGCAGATGCGGCTGGTGCGCCAGCACCTGGGGGCCCCGTGGGCGGGCCGGGGCAGCGACGCCGAGCTCGCGGCCCGGCGCGAGGGGGTGCACGAGCGGATACGGGAGACGCAGGCCGCCGAGTGGGTCCTGCGGCTGATGCTCTCCGACGAGGAGCAGCACGCGGTCAGTTCGCTCATGGACGCCGTGTACGACACGCATCAGGCGCTCATCGACGACGTCGAGGAGTGGCTGGACGGCACCGCGCCCGACGCCCGGCGCCCCGCCCGCGACACCGCCCGCTACGCGGCCACCACCGGCGCCCTCCAGGCCCGGATGATGGACTTCGCCGGGCGCGCCCACGCCCGGCTGTACGCGCCTGCGGACTGAGCCCGCACCCCTCGGCCCGTCCGCCCGCTCAGCCCCCCTCCTCGATGTCGTAGAACCCCTCCGCCTCCCACCGCCGGATCGTCGCGTGGTCGCGTTCCACCGTGTCCTGGTCCTCGTGGATCAGGTACACCGCGCCCGGGCGGGTGAAGAGGTCCGTGGTGGGCGCGATGTACTCGCCCGCCCGGGGGGCCGGGGCCAGCAGGCTGTGGAAGGAGGGGAGTTGGCGCACCGGGGCCCAGTCGAGGTCGCGGCGGAGCCGGCCGCCGCGGGGGCAGATGAAGCTGACGCCCCGGGCCGCCCGGCGCGGCGCGGGCGGGGGCGGGCCGCCCGCGGCGTACAGGTCGGGGTCGAGCAGCGCGTGGACCGTCTCCGTCAGCGGGTTGCGGCCGGTGGCCCGGGTGATCGCGGAGAGGTCCGCGGTGCCCTGTGGGCGCGCGGCCGTCTCCACCAGGCGCGGGCCGTCCGGGGTGACGATGACCTCGGTGTGGGAGGGGCCCCACAGGATGCCGACCGCGGTGAGCGCCCGGCCCACGTACGCGGCCACGCTCCGCGCCGACGGGTCGTCCGGGGCGAGGAGTTCGGTGTAGTCGTACACCGGTGACGTGCCCACCACCGTCTTCACCGACCGCCAGGTCTCCAGGACGGTGTGCCGGCCGCGCGCGCTCACGCAGTTGACCATGTACTCGTCGCCCGGCAGGTACTCCTGGACCAGCACCGCGTCGTTGCGCTCGCCGTAGATCGTGGCGCTGCCCAGCAGCTTCCCGGCGGCCCGGGCGGCCTCCGCGGGGTCGGCGCAGAGCAGTACGCCGTCGGTGCCGCCGCTGCGCAGCGGCTTGAGGATCACCGGCGCCCCGCCGTGCCGCGCCGCCGCCGTCCGGGCCGCCTCCGCCGTGGTCACCGCCTCGTGCCAGGCGGCGGGCACCCCGGCGCGGGCCAGCGCGCGCTGCATCTCCAGCTTGTCGCGGCGGGCCGCCGAGGTCGCCGGGTCGTTGTGGCCGGGCAGGCCCAGCGCGGCGGCGAGGCGGTCGGCCAGCGCCACCCCGGAGTCGGTGCCCGCGACCACCCAGCCGACTTGGTGCGGGCGCAGCGCCCCGACCAGCGCGCCGAGGTCCCCCTCGTACGCGTAGCAGGCCCGGTAGGTCTCCGGCGCGAACGTCCGCAGATGGGCCTCGGAGCGTTCCGCGCGGTTCTCGACGTGCACCGCGCCGATCCCGTACGCGGTGAACGCGGGCGCCAGCAGCGCCCCCGTGGAGTGGCCGTCCACCACGACGGCCACCCGCTCGTTGATCGTCCGCACCGGCATCCGGCGCTCCTCCCTCGGTCGGGGCCCGGGGACCGGGCGGGGTGCGTGGGCGGGCTCAGGCCAGCCAGGTTCCGTCCCTCATCAGCGTGCGGCCCGCGAGTTCGTCGGCCTCCCGCCACGCCTGGACGCGCTGCGGGCGGATGCGGAAGTAGACGTACTCCTGCTTCTCCTGGCGCGGGTCGAAGCCCGTCTTCGCGGCGAAGGCGTCGGCCGTCGCCGCGTCCAGCACGTGCTCCTCGACCGCGGTGGCCCGGCCCTCGGCCAGCACCACGTCGCGGGTCGCGCCGAAGGCCAGCCGCACCGAGCCGCCCGCCAGCAGGTTGCGGCTGGTGGGGGCGGTGCGGACGGTGGAGATGAGGATCTCCTCGCCGTCCCAGAGGAAGGAGAGCGGGACGAGGTGGGGGGTGCCGTCCGCCGAGGCCGTCGACACCCAGGTGTCCACGTCCTGCTCCAAGTGCCGCCGGGTGTCCCGGATCCGTTCGTCGAGCGTGCGCACCGTGGGGTTCGTCATGGTCATGAACCTAGTCGAGCCGGGGCGCCAACACGCGCTCGGGAGCGCCCGGTTGGGCGTGCCGCCGGCCTCATCCCCACAGCCCCCGCTGCGGCGGCTGCAGCCAGCCGTCCTTGACCCGCATCTTCGGCTCGACGTCGTCGACCAGGCGCAGATGGCCGTCCAGGTCGACGAATTCGGCCAGCTGGGCGGCGTGGAAGCCGACGGCGGCCGAGAGCGAACTGCCGGGCAGGCAGCCGACCATGACGCGCAGGCCCTCGGCGCGGGCGCGGCGGACGATGCGCAGGGCGGCCGTGAGACCGCCGCACTTGTCGAGCTTGATGTTGACGCCGTCGTACAGGCCGCGGACCCGGGCCAGGTCGTCCTCGGTCTCGAAGGACTCGTCGGCCACGATCGGTACGGGGTGGTGCAGTTCGGCCAGGCCGGGTTCGGCGGCGGCGTCCACGGGCTGTTCGAGCATCCGGACGCGGTGCCGGTCCAGGAGCGGCAGCAGTTCGCGCAGTACGTCCAGGTCCCAGCCGCCGTTCACGTCGACGACGAGGCTCGCGTCGGGGCGCACGGCCCGGGTCCGCTCCAGTCTGCGCACGTCGTCGTCGGCGTCCGGGGAGCCGAGTTTGAGCTTGAGGACGCGGGACGAGCGGCTCTCGGCGAGCTCCTGCTCCAACTGGTCGGGGTCGGCCAGGGAGATGGTGGTCATGATCTCCAGCGGCTTGGGCTCCGGCGTGCCGAGCAGCCGCCAGACGGGGACGCCGGCGCGCTTGGCCGCCAGGTCCCACAGGGCCGCGTCCAGCGCGTTGCGGGCGGCGCCCTGGACGAGCCGGCCGAGGAGGCCGTCCCGGCCCACCGTGCCGCTCTCCACGAGCGGGCCGACCGCTTCGAGTTCGGCGACGGTCTCCTCGGCGGAGACCTCGAACCAGCTCTCGAAGGGCGCCCCTTCGCCGCGTCCGGTCCGGCCGCCGGAATCCGGCGGGTCGCGCAGCTCGACGCGGACGACCGTACAGGTGAGGTCATGGCCGCGGGCGTATGTGTAGGGAAGTCCGAACGCAATCTCCTGGCGCACCACGGCGAACTGCAAGGAATCCACGCGGAGGACGGTAGCTCAGGTTCCGCAATCCCGGAAAGGGGATGATTGAAGATTTTAGCTGTGATCTGCACAACAGATGATTCTGGCCAGGTCCTGGCTTGTCAATTACCCTGCACCAGTCAATCGGAACCCTTCGCGAACAGCGGACTCCTTGATCGGTGTTCGATATTCAGGACTGTCAAGACGACCGAATCGGCCCGCTCCGCGCACATTCGATGATCGCACTGTTGACGCGGCCCCATGGGCACCGGAACATGATTTGGGTCGGCAAGCGGTTGCTGTCCATGGGGATGTCCCCGTGGGGCTCCCCGGTTTTGGCGTGGCCGCGTCCGGCATTCTTGTTCATTTCCTATGTGGGAGGAGGCTGATTCTGATGTCGGAAAAGGACTTCATGGGAACGCGCGACAACGAGCAGGACACCACGAAGTGGTAGTCCCGTTTTAGCGGTGTGGAACAAGAGGCGAAAAGGCCGCCCGTACACTCCAGTACGGGCGGCCCCCACATGCGAAAGGGAGATGCCGGTGGTCGGCAACCTGCCATCCACGACCGTGGACCTGCCGCCCGAGTTCTTGAAGGTGGACGGCTCGGACGACGCCCGCTACTGGGAGTCGGTCCAGTCCGTGGTGGACCTCGCCGACCGCCGCGGCCGGGACGCCAAGGGCATTCCGCTGCTGGTCGCGCTGGCCGTGCGGCACCCGGAGTGGCCGGTGCGGGCCGCCGCGCTGCGGCTGCTGGCGGAGCGGCACCGGGCGGACCCGGCAGCCGCCGCGGCGATCGCCGGCGGCACCCACGACCCGGTCGACTGGGTCGCGTTCACCTCGCTGCGGCTGATCACCGAACACCGCGTGCGGGCGGCGGTGCCCGATCTGATCCGGATATCCGGCTGGCCGAGCAATTTCACGCGGGAGGACTTCTCCCGCAAACCTGTGGGATGCGGCGCGGCCTTCACCAAGCGGGCGCTGCTCACCATCTTCGGCACCCGTGATCCCCAGGAGCTGCGGCGCCTTGAGGACGAGTTCTTCACGGACATGCGGGCACGGATACGCACGCACGCGACGCGCCCGCGCAGGACCGAGGGCGCGGTTCTCGTACCGGGTGGTCCTTTTATTGTCGGGAACGCGTCCGCGCAGAGCGGGCCTTTCCGCATGACCCAGGACGACAATCCGCTGCGGGCGGTCGACCTGCCCGCCTACTGGATCGACCGGACGACGGTCACCAATGCGCGGTACGCCGAGTTCCTGGCGGAGGCCGGGGAAAGCGGTGTGTTCGACCACCCGGACCAGCCGGAGGACGGCAGGAATCACCGTCCGGCACACGCCCACGACCCCCGGTTCAACGCACCGGAAATGCCCCAGGTCGGAATCGACTGGTACGACGCGTGGGCCTTCGCGAATTGGGCGGGCGGCTCGCTGCCGAGCGAGCTCCAGTGGGAGAAGGCGGCGCGCGGGACGGACGGCCGGACCTACCCGTGGGGCGACGCCTGGGATCCGGAACGGGTGCACTACGTCGAGCGCTCCTACGGGCGGCAGGTGGCCGACCTGGACGAGTTGGAGGCGCTGTTGGTCACCACTACCCACGACGACACCCCGGCACACCCCGTCCTGCCCGCCGACAGCCTGCCGCGCGGGGCCAGTCCGTACGGCGTGCTCCAGATGTCCGGGAACGTCTGGGAGCTGACCCGGACCAACTTCTACACCGGCGAGGACATGGACCCCTTCTTCAAGGGCCGCCACCCGATGGAGTTCATGAACCGCAAGGACGCCTTCCACGTGCTGCGCGGCGGCACCTGGACCTCGCCGCCCGCCTGTCTGACGACCTACTACCGGGGCAAGGACCTGATCACCGATCTGCACAACGAGGTCGGGTTCCGCTGCGTGTACGACGCGGAATGAGAGGACCATCCATGCGGCTCACCTCCCTCGGCCACGCGGCCGTCCTCGTCGAGACCGGGGGCCGGCGCATCCTCTTCGACCCCTGGCTCACCCAGCGCCTGGACCGCTTCTGGGAGCACCACCCGGCCCTGCCGGACACCCTGGGGGAGCTCCTGGACGGCGGCGTCGACCACATCGTGCTCAGCCACCACCACTTCGACCACCACCACTTCCCTTCCCTGACGCGGCTGTTGGAGGACGGCGAGGTCGACTTCGACGACAGCCCGCACCGGGCCGCCGAGACCGAGTGCGTCTTCCCGGTCGGCGACCGCGTCCCGCCCCGCTTCACCGCGTCGGGCCTCGGCCACCAGGCGATCGGCTGGACGCTGCGCAGGCTCGGCTTCGAGCGGCTGACGCCGGTCACCCCGGGCGAGACCGTGCGGCTGGGGGAGGACGTGGTGCTGCGCACCTTCGTCTCCGACGTGCCGTTCCCCGAGATGAGCGTGCTGGTCGAGACCGCCGGGGCGTCGGTGCTGCTCTGCGGGGACTCGATCCTGCACGAGTCGACCGTGCGCCACTTCACCGGCCCCGACGCCCGCCCGCCGGACGTGGCGTTCGTGCCCGCGCACAGCGTCTCGCCTCCCGGGGTCCTCACCGAGCGCCGCCCGCTGGGCGACCACGCGGCGGTCCGGGCCCGGGCGGTCGCCAACTTCGACCGGTACGTGCACGCCCTCGGCGCCCGGGTCACCGTCCCCTCCTCCTTCGGCTGGAAGGTCAGCGGGGAGGGGGAGCGGGACTACGGCTGGTGCAACCGCACCATCTTCCCGTTCACCCCCTGGGAGGCGCTCGCCCGGCTGCGCGAGCTGGGCCGCGAGGGGCTGCTGTGGGGGCCGGGACAGGTCATCGAGGTCGCGGACGGCAAGGTCGAGCAGTACAACGGGCCGCACGCGCCGGACGGTTACGACTTCGAGGCGGTGTACGCGGAGGTCACCCTGGACCCGGCCGCCGAGGTGCCCCCCTTCGACCCGGCGCACGACCGGGCGGGCCGCCAGAACCGGTCCTCGCAGCGGCTGCTCACCGAGGTGATGGACCTCCTGGTGGGCTCCGACTTCTGGTACCGGGCGCTGGACAGCGGCGCCACCCACACCTTCTCGCTCCACGACGACGGCGGCTCCACCCACAGCTATCTGCTGGAGCCGGTGAGCGGCCGGATCAGCCACCTCGGGCCGGGCCCGGCCCGCGACCACCTCAGCCAGGACAACGGCTACACCGAGATCGCCGCGAGCACCCTCCAGGCGCTGCTGGACAGCGAGTTGCTCTTCGGCAGCTCCTACGGGCTGTGGGCGAGCAACAGCGGTCTGCTCTCGGCCGTCTTCCACCACCCCGCCTTCTACACGCGCCGGGTCGACCGGGCGCTGAGCCGGGAGACCGGTGGACGGGCGCCCGTATGAGCGAGGCGCTGGGGACGCGGGTCCTGGTCGAGCACACCAGCGCGTGTCTGCGCGACAACCCGCTGGGCGACCCGGCCACCCGCCGGATAGAGGTCCTGCTGCCGCCGGGGTACGACGAGGGGCGGCGCTACCCGGTGGTGCACTGGCTGCCCGGGTTCGGCGCGTACCCGTCGCTGACCGGGCGCCCGCTGGCGTTCGGCGAGGCCCCGGCGGACCGGGTCCACCGGGCGATGGCGCGCGGCACCGTCCCGGCCGCGCTGATCGTGGTGCCGGACGCCACCACCGCGTACGGCGGCTCCCAGTACCTGGACGCGCCCGCCTGCGGTCGCTACCTCGGCCAGCTGGCGGAGGTGGTGGCCGAGGTCGACCGGCGCTTCCCGACCCTGGCCGAGCCCCGCTGGCGGGCGGTGGGCGGGAAGTCGAGCGGCGGGTACGGGGCGCTGGTGGCGGCGATGCGCACCGATCTGTTCGGCGCGGTCCTGGCGCACACGCCGGACGCCGGGTTCGAGCACAGCTATCTGCCGCTGCTGCCCGGCGTCCTGGACACCCTGGAGGCGGCGGGCGGGGTCGAACGGCTGCTGGCCCAGCGGGAGTCGGGCCCGCACGACACCCCGTTCATGGTCGCGATGAGCCTGCTGGCGATGGGCATGTGCTACGCCGACGAGCCCGGCACCACGCCCGCCGAGGCGCTGCCGTGCGACCCGCGCACCGGCCTCTTCCGGCCGGCGGTGTGGGAGCGCTGGCTGCGCCACGACCCGGTGCGCCTCTCCCCCGCGCACGCCGGCCGGCTGCGCGCGCTGCGGCTGCTCTACCTGGACACCGGCAGGCGCGACGACTACCACATGCACTGGGGCGTACGGGCGTTGCACGCGGTGTGGCGCGAGCACGGCATCGCGCACGAGTACCAGGAGCACGGCGGCGGCCACCACGGCATCGAGCACCGGTTCCTGACCTCGCTCGCCCTGCTCGGGCGGGTGTGGGACGAGCCGGAACGGGGGGAGTGAGATGTGCGGGATCGCGGGTTTCATCAGCCTGGACGGGCCGCGCGAGAGGCCGTGGCTGGCCGCGCTGGGCGCCACCCTGACCGGCGCGCTGCACCACCGGGGCGAGCGGGCCGCCGCGCCCTGGGTGGCGCCGGACGCCACGGTGATGCTGGCCTGCGTACGGCTCGCGGTGCGCGACCGCTCGGCCGCCGGGGACCAGCCGATGACCTCGCCGGACGGGCGCACGACGCTGGTGAGCAACGGCGAGGTGTACGCCTCGCGGGCGCCCCGGCCCGAGCCGTGGCCGCGCCGGACGCACTGCGACACCGAGTTCGCCCTCCAGCAGCTGGCCGGGACGGCGGAGCCCGCACCCGTACTCGCCGCCCTGGACGGGATGTTCGCACTGGCCTGGCACGACGGCGCCACCGCCACCACCACGCTGGCCCGCGACCACTTCGGGATCAAACCGCTGGTGTACTGCGAGGTGGCGGGCGGGGTGCTGTTCGCCTCCGAGCCCGCCGCACTGCTCGCCACCGGGCTGATCGCGCCCGAGGTGGACCCGGCCGAGTTCGTGCTGCGGTCGTGGGTGCGGATGGACGCGGCCGACGAGCGGACCTGGCTGCGCGGGGTGCGCGCGCTGCGGCCCGCCGAGTACCTGGTGGCGGGGGGCGGCCGGGTGCGCACCGGCCGCTACTGGCGGCCGGAGCCGGGCGACGAGCCGGTGGGCGCCGAGGAGATCCGGGCCGCCTTCGACCGGGCGGTCGACCTGCGGTCGGTGGCCGACGTGGAGCGGGCCGCGGTGCTCAGCGGCGGCGTCGACAGCTCGGCCGTCTTCGCCGCCCTGCACGCCCGGGGGGTGGTGCCCCGGCCGTACGTGGTGCGGTACGAGGAGGGCGCGGGCGGCTCCGACAGCGACGTGACGCACGCCCGGCTGGTCGCCGCCCGCCACGGGGTGGCGCTCACCGAGGTCGACCTGGACCGCCGGGACGCGGTGAAGCTGGTCCCGGAGGTGGCCGGGCGGCTGAACCGGCCGCTGCTGCACGGCGCGGAGCTCGCGATGTACCAGCTGTACGAGCGGATCGCCGCCGAGGGGCAGGTCGTCGTCTACTCCGGCCACGGCGCCGACGAGATGTGGGGCTACCAGGACGGCGGCTACTTCCCGGTGGTCGCCCCGGACGCCCCCGCCCATCTGCACGGCCGCCACTACCTCACCCACCGCCTCTACCCCGACGAGCGCCCGCTGTGGGGGGAGCTGGTGACCTGGCTGGCCGGGGAGCTCGGCGTGGACATGGCCGGGGTGCGCGAGCAGGTGTGGGAGCGGGTGCTCGACGAGTACCGGGCGCTGGACACCCTCGACCCGGTCAAGCGGGGCCGCCACCACCTGATGCGCCGCTTCCTCGTCTACGTCAACGACATGGTCGACCTGACCTCCGCCGCGTACACCCTGGAGGACCGGCCGGTCTTCCAGGACGTCACCCTCGCCGAGCTGGCCTTCCGCTGCCCCGAGCACCTCAAGAGCACCGGGGAGCCCGGCAGCCACAAGGACCTGCTGAAGGAGGCGCTGGGCGGGCTGCTGCCGCCGTCCGTGGTCCGGCGCCGCAAACAGGGCTTCCCCTCCCCCGCCGACCCGTCGTACCGCGCGGCGCTGCGCACGCTGGCGGACGAGCAGGGCATGCCCTTCGGGCTCCCGGAGCCGCCCGCGCCGCTGCGCGACGCCCTCGGCACCGGTGAACTCATGTATCTCGCATCCGCCTCCGCCTGGCTCACCCGGACAGGGAAGTAGGACACATCACCATGGGCACCAACGAACACTGGCAGTGGCGGACCGTGGCCGACCCGGCCGCCCTGGAGGACGTACCGCCGCGCCTGGCGCCCCAAGAGGCCCAGGAGTGGTGCAACTTCACGCTGTGGCACCCGGCGGAGCTGCCCGCCGGATGCGACCGCGCCGAGGGCACCCTGCGCAAGGAGGCGCCGCCCGGACGCACCGGCCAGGACAGCGGGCGCACGCCCTGGTCCGAGGCCAACCCGGCCGCGTACCGCACCGAGATCGGCGGCGGCGGACGGCGGCTGCGGCTCAAGCAGTTCCTGTACGACTGGGCGTTCCCGGCGGCCGACCACCCCGCCCTGTGGGGCAGCGAGACGCTCCCCTTCCCGATCGGGGCGGACCGGGTGGTGTGGCTGGGCACCGACTACCTGGGGCATGCGGCGGCCTCGGCGCGGATGAGCCGGACCACCGTGGAACTGTCGGTCCTGGAGGGCGAGTTCACCGGCGAGGAGCTGGTGGCGCTCTACCGCTCGCTGCGGCCCGCCGTGCCGGGGGCGGCGGCGCGGGTGGTGGCCACCCCGTTCGCCGCGCTCAGCTACTGGGCGCGCCACCACGAGGTGGCCATGGTGTCGGTGCCGACCGGCCTGTTCGCCTTCCACCGGCGCACCCCGCCGCACGAGGGCGACTGGGTGGCGCCGGAGCGGCTCGCCGGCTTCCTGGCCGCCCAGCACCTGCCCGCCGCGCTCGGCGGTCTGCCCGCCGACAGCGCGGCCGTCTTCGCCGACGCCGCCGGTGCGCGCGAACTGGAGGTGATCTACACCTCCGGGGGCGGCGACGAGCTGCGGCTGACCCTCCAGCGG
The DNA here is from genome assembly GCF_041080675.1 of Streptomyces sp. cg36. Classification (NCBI taxonomy): domain Bacteria; kingdom Bacillati; phylum Actinomycetota; class Actinomycetes; order Kitasatosporales; family Streptomycetaceae; genus Streptomyces; species Streptomyces cyclosori. The sequence goes on from NZ_CP163520.1 coordinate 3,851,658, forward strand.
CCGGGCGGCGGCCGGATGCCGTTCCCGCCGCAGCGCGAGAAGCACCCGGGGCACGCGAAGGAGATCGGCCTCGACGGGCAGCCGGTGTACCTCGCGTACGTGGACGCCGGGGTCGGCCCGTTCGACGCGATGTGGCACGACCCGGCGGCCGGGGTCCAGGCGCGGCTGCTCAGCAGCGCCCGCACCGGCTGGGACAAGGCGTTCGCGCTGGCCCGGGTCCGCGAACTGCTGGCCGCCGCGCCGCTGAGCGGGGCGGGGTCCGTGCTGTGACCCCGGGGGCCGGCACGGAACGGGAGCTGTACGACCCGGCGACCGGCGAGGTGCACGCCCGCCTCGCCGACAGCACCGCCGAGGAGTGCGCCGCCGCGGTGGACGCCGCCGCGCGCGCCTTCGACGGCTGGCAGGACGCCGGGCCGCGCCACCGCGCCGGGTGCCTGCGCGCCCTGGCCGCGCTGGTGCGCGCGCACGGCGCCGACTTCGTCGAGCTGGAGCGGGTCGGCGCGGGCAAGCCGGTCGCGCGGATCGGCGGCGAGGTCGACTTCGCGGTACGGGCGCTGGAGTGGTTCGCCGAGCAGGCGCTGCGGCCCTGGGGCGAGGTCCACCCCTCGGGGCCGGGCACCCGCGCCTACACCGACCGGGTGGCGCTCGGGGTGTGCGCGGCGATCGTGCCGTCCAACTACCCGCTGCTGATGGCCGCCTGGAAGGTGGGCGGCGCGCTCGCGTACGGCAACACGGCCGTCGTCAAGCCCGCCCCCGAGACCCCGCTGAGCGTACGGCTGCTGGTGGAGCTGGGGCGGCGGGTGCTGCCCGAGGGGGTGCTGGGCGCGGTGTACGGGGGCGCGGCGGCGGGGCGGCTGCTGTGCGCGCTGCCCGGGGTCGCCGCCGTCTCCTTCACCGGGTCCACGGCGGCGGGCCGCGAGGTGGCCGCGCACTGCGCCCCGGGCCTCAAGCGCGTCTCGCTGGAGCTGGGCGGCAAGAACCCGCTGGTGGTCTTCCCCGACGCGGACCTGGAGGCGGCGGCGGCCTCGGCGGTGGAGGCGTTCACCGGGAACTCGGGCCAGATGTGCGTCGGCGCCTCCCGGCTGATCGTCCACGAGAGCGTGCGCGGCGACTTCGTCCGCGAGGTGGCGGCCCGCGCCTTCGCCCGCCGCGTCGGCCCGACCGCCGACCCGCGCACCGAACTGGGCCCGCTGATCAGCGCGCGGGCCGTGGAGCGGGTGGCGTCGGCGGTCGGGGAGGCGGTGGACAAGGGCGTCACCGCGCTGCTGCCGCCGGGGCGGCGGGAGGTGCGGCCGGAGCCGTCCGGGCCGCACGGCGGCGGGTTCTATGTGAGCCCGGTGGTCCTGGACGAGGTGCCGGGCGAGCTGCGGGCCTGGCGCGAGGAGCTGTTCGGGCCGGTCCTCGCGGTGCGCGGGTTCCGTACCGAGCGGGAGGCGCTGGAGCTGGCGCACGACACCGAGTACGGCCTCTCGGCGTCGGTGTGGACGGCGGACGGCGGGCGCGTGGAGCGGTTCGCGCGGCGGCTGCGGGCCGGGATGCTCTGGTTCAACACCTGGGGCGACACGGACGAGCACATCAGCGTCGGGGGGATCGGCCACAGCGGTTACGGCCGGGAGCTCGGGGTGCACGCGGCCGAGCAGTACACCCAGACCCGGGCGGTGTGGCTCGCCCACCCCGCCGCGCCCGGGGAGGGGCCGTGACCCCGCTCCTGGACTTCCGCAGCGACACCCGCACCGCCCCGGACCGGGCGATGCGGGCCGCGATGGCGGGCGCCGAGGTCGGCGACGACGCGTACGGGGACGATCCGCGCGTGCTGGAGCTGGAGGCGGCGGGGGCGCGGCTGCTGGGCAAGGAGGCGGCGCTGTTCCTGCCGAGCAGCACCATGGCCAACCTGGTCGCGGTGCTGGCCGCCGCGCCCGCCCCCGGCACCCGGCTGCTGACCGGCGCCGAGACGCATCTGGCGCGCATGGAGGGCGAGGGGGTGCGCCGCTTCGCCCGGGTGGAGCTGGTCGAGCTGGCCCAGCGCGACGACGGCGCCCCCGAACCGGCCGCGCTGGCGGGCGCGTTGCGGGCGGGCGCCGGACGGCCCGGGGTGCTCTCGCTGGAGAACACCTGCATGCTGCACCACGGCAACGCGCTCGCCCCGGCCGACCTGGCGCCGCTCGTGGAGCTCGGCCGGGCGCACGGCTGCCCCGTCCATCTGGACGGCGCCCGGCTCGCCAACGCGGCCGTGGCGCTCGGCCTGCCGGTGGCGGAGCTGGCGGCACCGGCGGACAGCGTGACGTTCTGCCTGGCCAAGGGGCTGGGCGCGCCCGTGGGGTCGCTGCTGTGCGCGGACGCGGACTTCGTGGCGCGGGCGCGGGAGCTGCGGCTCCAGCTGGGCGGCACCATGCACCAGTCGGGCGTCCTCGCGGCGGCGGCGCTCGAAGGGCTGGAGCGGCTGGACCGGCTGGCCGAGGACCACGCGGTGGCCGCGGCGCTGGCCGAGGGCCTGGCGTCGGTGCCCGGGGCGCGGGTGCCGAGGCCGCCGCGCCGCACCAACATCGTGACCGTGAAGCTGGCCGGGGTCGACGCCGGTGACCTGCACGAACGGCTGGCGGACCGGGGGGTGCTCGTCCTGCCTCTGCCGGACGGGAACGTACGGTTCGTGGTGCATCGCGAACACCGGCCGCAGGCGGTTCCGCTGGTGGTGCGCGCGCTTGCGGAAGCGGCGATCCAGTAGGACTATTCGCCCATTCAGTGATGACTCGCGGTGTTCTCCTCATATAAGTGCATATCAGCTCGTACGCGATGTGATTCTGGCGCCCGTATCTCCCCCCGGTGTGTCTGAGGAGCAGGTGTGCGGCAGCGATTCCTCCGGCTCGGCCTGTCCCTGGCCGTGGTCGTCTCGGCGGTGCTGAGCAGTGTCGGCGCCCTCGGCCCCGGCGCGAAACGGGCCGACGACGCCGATGTCGGCATCGTCAAGAAGGTCACCGGGGCGACCATGCCCCTGGAGCCCGGCGGCGTCTTCACGTACAGCCTCACGGCGTCGTGCTCCTCGCTGACCACCTCGTGCGTGAACGCGGTCATCGAGGACGTGCTGCCCGCCGAGTTCGAGATCACCTCGCTGCCCAAGACCACCGACGGGCGGGTGGTGACGTACGACGCGGGCAGCCGGAAGCTGACGATCCGCTTCACCGAGTCGCTCACCAGCCCGGCCGGGGCCGCCGGGCTGCCCGCCGGGGTGAACCGCAACGTCGTCATCGGGATGCGGGTGCCCGTCGAGACGACGCTGGCGGACGGGGCCACCGTCCCCAACTCCGCCACCATCGACGCCGACAACGCGGCCAAGGCGTCCGACAGCGCCGACGTCACCGTCCGCATCCCGCGCGAGGTGCGCCCGGCCACCACCAAGAAGTGGACGGACGGCTCGGCGGTCGCCCAGTCCGGCGAGGAGTCGCTGATCACCCTCGGGGTGCGCAACGGCTCCTCCACCTCCGCCGAGGTCACCCGGCTCGCCGTCACCGACACCACGCCCGCCGTCTTCGACGACTTCGACGTGGTCGGGATCGGGCCGGTGGAGCGGTTCCCGGCCGGGGCCGACCGGGTGCGGGTCCTGGTGTGCACCAAACCGGTCGGATCGCCGTGCGCGGACGGGGAGTTCACGGCGGGCGCCGAGGGGCCCGGACCCGGGGTGGCGCTGCCCAAGGGGGTCGATCCCGCGAAGGTGACCGGGGTGCGGTTCGAGTTCACCTCGGCCTCGGGGGCCAGGCTCCCCTACGACGCCACCGGCGGCTCGGTCGGGCTGCGCCTCAAACTGCGCGACACCGTGCGCTCCACCGGTGCGCCGCTGGCGCCGACCACCCGCGAGCGGATCGACAACTGCGCCGCCACGACCGCCCGCGACACCGTCTCGGGCGCGGTCACCGGCCCCCGGGCCTGCGCCTCCTTCGACATCCTGCCCAACATCGCGACCGTGCAGGGGACCAAGAGCTACTTCTCCGACACCGACGGGAACTACACGGCCGACGGCACCGCCGTCCTCGGCACCGATCCACCGGTCTCGATGGTGCTCGGCGCCCGCAACACCTCCTCCTTCCCCGTCGCCACGCTCACCATCACCGAGCCCTCGACGACGGCGGTCAGCGAGTTCGACAAGTTCGACGCGGCCAAGGCGCGCGTGGAGTTCCCCGCCGGGGCCACCTCCGCCACCGTCACGGTGGTCTGCCGCGACGGCTCCAAGCCGGCGCCCGTCCAGCTCACCCAGCCGCCCGCGCGGCACGACCTGCCCGCCACCGGCTGTCCGGCGGGCAGCCCGCCGCGCCAGGTGTCGGTCACCTTCCGGGGCACCGACGCCAAGGGCAGCGGCACCATCGCCACCAACGCCCAGGGCAAGCTGTCCCTGCACGGCGTCCTCAACAAGAAGGCCACCGCGCAGGACGCCGAGGACGGCGTCGACAACTGCGCGGACGTGGCCGCCACCAACCCGGTGGACGGGGCGGGCGCCGGGGCCGGGACCGCCTGCGAGGCGCTGCGCCCGCAGAACCCGCGCACCGACATCCGCGGCTCCAAGACCGTCGACCAGAGCGAACTGCCGCCGGGCACCCCGGTGACCTTCACCCTCGACGTGGCCAACGCGGGCACCACCCCGATGGTCCGGCCCGCGATCACCGACCCGGCCGACCCGACCGCCGCGAACAACCCCTTCGACACCGTCCGCCTGACCCGGCTCTCGCTGCGCTACCGCTATCCGTCGGGGCTGCCGGTGCTGCTGGAGGTCCACGACCCGGCGGCCGGGGCGTGGGTCGCGTACAAGGAGGGCGACACCGCGCTGCTCACCCGGGCCAAGGGGGTGCGCGCCCGGCTCGCCGAGGGCAGTCTGCCGCCGCAGAACGGGCGGATCATCGTCGACGTCGAGGTGGTGCGGCGCGACGGCGTCGCGGACGGCGTCTCCTTCCACAACTGCGCGCAGATCACCTCCGACGGAAAGCCCGTCGGCGGCGGCTACTGCACCGCCGAGGAGAACGTCACCAGGCCCGCGAGCGCGGCCGGTTCGGTGCAGAAGACCATCGCGCCCTCCACCGTCTCGCGCAGCCTGCCCGGGGTGCCGCGCCAGGAGCCGGACGTGCGCGTCCGCGCCGAGAACACCGGCAACGTCAACCTCAGACAGCTGGTCGTCACCGACGTCGACCCGGACTTCTACGACGCCGTCGACTTCGTGCGGCTGACCGGGGTCACCTTCCCGCCGGGCGCCGACCGGGTACGGGTCGACGCCTGCACCACCGGCTGCGCCGCCACCCCGCCGGTCTTCGTCCAGGGCGAGGCCACCGGCTCCACCACGCCCGGCCTGCCCGCCGGGGTGAACGCCGCCGACGTGCGCGGACTGCGCTGGACCTTCACCAGCTCCTCCGGCGGCCACGCGCTGACCCCGGGCCCGGCCCGGCAGCCCGGCGCCTGCCCGGTGACCGTCTGCTTCAAGGTCGCGGCCCGCCAGTTCCTGCGCTCGGCCCCGGCCACCGAGATCCCCGAGGAGCTGAGCGACACCGCGGGCGCGGCCGGCGAGTCGCCGCTCCAGCAGCCGGGCCGGCTCTTCGACTTCGGGGAGAGCGAGGCCACCCTCCACGTCCGCCAGGGCAGCGCCCAGCTGGACGTCTCCAAGACCCCGGACTCGCGCATCGGCCCCGGCGAGACCGCCCCGTTCACCCTGACCGTGCGCAACACCGGCACCGGCCCGGTCCCCGGCCTGGTCGTCGCCGACCCGGTCCCGGAGCTGCTGCGCTTCGACGAGGCGTACGCCGGTGACCGCGGCCTGCCGTTCAAGGTCACCGCCACCGTCCCGGCGGGCACGCCGCAGCCGCCCGACCCGGTGTACGAGCCGACGCGCGCCCCCGACGGGCGGGTGACCGCGCTGCGCTGGCGCTGGCCGTCCTGGACGATGCTGCCCGGCGCCGAAATCAAGATCACGTTCCAGGTGAAGCCGGCCCCCGGCGTCCCCGGCGACTCGGTCGCGCAGAACGAGTTCGGCGCGGGCTCCGAGACCCGCCAGGACCTGACGTGCCTGCTCAACTCGGCCCGCGACGGGCAGGTGGTGGACGGCGAGGCGTACGGCAAGGGCCGCTACTGCACCTCGCGCGCCGAGATCACCACGCTCGCGGGCACCGCCTTCGAGGCCACCAAGTGGGTCGCGGGCAACGCCGACCTGGCCTTCTACAACACGGTGAGCCGCGGCTACGTGCCGCTGGACTCGCCCGGCTGCCCGGTCCTCAAGCAGGACGGCCGCACCTACACCCAGTTCCCCTGCACCGCGCTGGTCCAGCCCGGTGAGCACTTCGACTACCTGATCCGGGCGGTGAACTCGGGCACCGACCCGACCACCGAGATCCGGCTGCTCGACGTCTTCCCGTACCAGGGGGACACCGGAGTCCTGCTCGGCAACCAGCAGCGCGGCACCGAGTGGAACCCGCGCCCCCACCTCGCCGGACCGCCCACCCTGGTCGGCACCGGCACCCTCACCACCCGGTACGCCACCGCCGCCAACCCCTGCTCCGACCTGATCGCCACCCCGCGACGGGACTGCGCGCACGCCGAGTGGGGCGCGGCGTTCACGGCGGAGGCGTCCGGCGCGGAGCTGCGGATCGGCTTCCCCGAGCACCTGGCGCCGGGCGGCGAGGTGTTCGTCCGGCTGCCGATGGCCGCACCGGTCGACCTGGACCGGCCCGGCGACCCGGCGATCGCCTGGAACTCCTTCGCGCACTCCGAGACCGTGCTGCGCGGCGGCCGGCCCGAGGTGCTGCCGACCACCGAGCCGCCCAAGGTCGGGGTGGGGATGCGGTTCGGCAACCTGCGCGTCGACAAGGTCGCCGAGAACCCGCCGGACGGAGTGACGCTCGGCCCGTACACCCTCGCCTACCGCTGCGCGGTGACGCCGACGGGCGGGCGGCCGGTGACCGTGCGCGAAGGCACCTTCGAGGTCACCCTCTACACGCCGATGGCCCTGATCGGGGTCCCGGCCGGGGCGCGCTGCAAGGTGTGGGAGACCGACTCGGCGGGCGCGCACAGCTCCAGCCTGGGCGAGGCCAACGCCTCCGAGGTCACCATCACCCCGGCCACCCCCGACGAGGAGGGCCAGCACGTCACCATCACCAACACGTACACCAACGCCTCGCTGAAGGTCCGCAAGGCGGTCACCGGGCCCGCGGCGGCCGAGGTCGGCAAGGGGCCGTTCACGGTCCGGGTCGACTGCTCCTTCAACGGGAACCGGCTGACCGGCTTCCCCAAGGACCTCGTCTTCGCGGGCGGCGGCGAGCAGTCCGTGACCGATCTGCCGGGCGGCGCCCGCTGCACGGCCACCGAGCCGGGCACCGGCGGCGCCACCTCGGTCGCCGTCGCCGCGACCGGGTCCAGCGACAAGGCGGTCGCGGTCATCGGGTCGGTGCCGGACGAGACGGCCGGGCTGACCGTCACCAACCGGTTCGCCACCGGGTCGCTGAAGATCGTCAAGAAGATCCAGGGCAGCGGCGCCGCGTTCGCCGACCGCACCTTCCGCTTCCGGGTGGCCTGCGCCTTCAACGGCCGCAAGGACGCGGTGATCCGTACGGCCACGGCCAAGGCGCCCCGGCTCACCGCCGTCCTCGACGACCTGCCGGTGGGCGCGGAGTGCACGGTGACCGAGGCCGACCCGGCGGGCGCGGACGCGACCCCGCCGCCGGTGGGCCCGGTGACCATCGCCGAGGGCGCCCCGGCCACGGTGGCCGTCGACGTCACCAACACCTTCTCCACCGGGCGCCTCACCCTGGTCAAGCAGGTGTCCGGGGCGCCCGACGACGCCCCGTACGCCAAGGAGTTCGTCTTCCGGGTCACCTGTGTCCGCGAGGGCGAGAGCCCGGACGGGGACCCGCTGGTGGCCTTCGTCATCCGCAAGCGGTACACGCTCGCGGCGGGCCAGTCGCTCGACATCGACACCCCGCTGCCCGTCGGCGCCCGCTGCTGGGCCGAGGAGATGGCCGACGGCGGCGCCACCGCCACGGCCGTGGACCACGGCAGCCACGCGACGGCCGCGGTCGTCACCAAGGACCGGCCGCATGTGACGATCACCGCCCGGAACACCTATGACACCGGCACCCTGAAGCTGGTCAAGAAGGTCACCGGCACGGCCGCCGCGTTCGGCGCGGACCGCACCTACGCGCTGCTGCTGACCTGCACGGTCGAGACCGCCAAGGGGCAGCCGCTGACCGTGGTGGACCGCCGCCGGTACGAGATCACCGGCTCCGGCGAGCGGACCGTCGACGACCTCGGCTTCCCGCTGCCCAAGGGCGCCAGGTGCTGGGCCGAGGAGGCCGTCGACGGCGGCGCCACCTCCGCCTCGGTCGACCACGACGGGCCCGGCCGGGCGGTGGTGATCGGCGGCGGCGAGGACGACGACGTCACCATCACGGCCACCAACGTCTTCGACGCGGCCGAACTGACCGTGGCCAAGCGGGTGGTGGGCACGGCGGGTGCCGGGAAGGGCCCGTTCACCTTCACCGTGGCCTGCGCGACGCGCTCCGCCGACGGCACCTCCTCGCCGCTCGAACTCCCCGAGGAGGACCGGAAGTTCACCCTGGACGCGGGCGGCAGCCGGAAGATCGCGGTGCTGAAGGGCGCGGTCTGCACGGTCAAGGAGACCGACGCGCCCGCCGGGGCCAAGGTGACGGTCGCCGACAGCGACGGCGAGGCGGACGGCGTCGTCCGGGTCACCGGCCCCTCGGAGGTGACGTACACCAACGACTACGGCGACACCCCGCCCGAGCCGACGCCCCCCACCCCGCACCCCTCCCCCTCGCACCCGGAGCTCCCGCCGACCGGCGTCGGCGACGTGCTGTGGCTGCTGGTTCCGGCGCTGGGAGCGGTGGCGCTGGCGGTCGGGCTCGGCGCGGCCGGGCTGCGGCGCAGATCGAGGGGAGCGCACCGGTAGGCCCCGGACCGGACCTGCCCGCCGCCCGGCGGCGGGCCGTCCGCGACCGGTGACGCGGCTGCCCGCACCCCTCGTGGGGCGCGGGCAGCCGCGCGGCCGTACGTCCCGGACCGGTCGGCGTGGTTCGGGAGCGGCACGGCGCCGGCGTGCGACGGACCGCGCGGTCGGACGGTCCGGGCTAGGCGTCCGGTACGTGCAGGAGCTTGTCGGGGTTGCGGATCGCGTCCACCGAGGTGATCCGGCCCCCGTCGACGGTGATCGCCACGATGGTGCGGGCCCCGTCCCAGTGCCACAGCGCGAGCCCCGGCGCCCCGTTGACGTGCGCCAGGCGCAGCCCGTCCGGCGGGACGTGCATCCGGGTGAGCGCCACGATCCCGCGCGCCACGCTCTCGGCGCCGCGCACGATGCCGCGCATCGCGGTGACCTTGCCGCCGCCGTCGCCGCGCCAGACCACCTCGGGGTCGAGCAGCGACACCAGCCGCTCCAGATCCCCCTCCTGGCACGCCTTCCCGAAGGCGCTGACCAGCTCCCGCTGGCGGGCGTACCCGGCGGGGTGGTGCGGGCGGCCGCTGTCCACGTGCCGCCGGGCCCGCGACGCCAGCTGCCGCACGGCCGCCGGGGTCCGCCCCACCACGCCCGCCACTTCCTCGAAGGGCAGCCCGAACACGTCGTGCAGCAGGAAGGCGGTGCGCTGGGCGGGCGACAGCTCGTCCAGGACGATCATCAGCGCCATCGACACGGACTCGTCGAGCGTGACCCGGTCGGCGGGGTCCTGCTCGCCCGGCGCGTGCTCCACCAGCGGCTCCGGCAGCCACGTCCCGACGTACCGCTCGCGCCGCACGCGGGCGCTGCCCAGGGCGTCCAGGGCGAGCCGGCCCACCGTGGTGGTCAGCCAGGCCCGCAGATCGCGCACCCCGGCCGGGTCCTCCAGACCGCGCAGCCGCAGCCACGCCTCCTGGACGCAGTCCTCCGCCTCGGCCAGGCACCCCGTCGTCGTGTAGGCGACCCGCAGCAGCCGGGGCCGCTCCCGTTCGAAGGCGCGGGCCAGCCCGTCCTCCCCGGAGAGGGCGCCGCGCCCGGCGGCGGCGCTCACCGCAGCCCCGCGACGCTCGCCCAGACCTGCTCGGTCCTGAGCCACTCCCCGAACGACATGGTGCCGCGCACGTCCGGCTTCTCCACGGTCAGCGCGCCCGCCCGCAGCGCCTGCCCCATCCGGCCGGGCAGCGGCACCGGCATCAGGACCGCCCGGCGCCCGGTCACCGCACGCCAGACCCTCGCCATCTCCCGCACATCGGTGTCCTCCGGCCCGCAGACCTCGATCCGGCTGCGGTGCGGCACCCCCTCGGCGACATCGGCGACCACCCAGGCGGCCTCCATGCAGGCGACCGTGCGCAGCCGCGCCCTCGGCACCGGCACCACCCCCCACTTGGCGGCCGACGCCAGGGCTGCGGCGAGCAGTTCGTGGAACTGGGTGGCCCGCACGATGGTCCAGGGCACCCGGCCCTCCCGCACCACCCACTCCTGCTCCGCCTTGGCCTGGAGATATCCCATCGGCACCATGTCGCAGCCCACCACCGAGACGCACACATGGTGCTGCACGCCCACGGCGCGGGCGGCGGCGAGCAGCCGCCTGGACCCGTCGACCAGCGTGCGGGCCGCGCCCTTGGCCGACCCCTGGCCATTGGCCGCGTCGACGACCACCTCGCACCCCGCGAGGGCGTCGATCAGCCCCTCTCCCGTGGTCAGATCGACCCGGTAATCCGGTGACCTACGGCTCAGCACGCGTACGCGATGACCCCGCGTACGCAGCTCCTCGGCGACGCGGCTTCCCAGCGTCCCCGTCCCTCCCGCAATCGCGATGTCCATGTCCCTAGGACGACGCGCCGGGCCCGGATGTGACAAGGGCCTACCGCGTGCCCGGTCCCCGCGCAAGCGAACAGCTAGCTGTGCAGTGCACCGGCCGCTTCGGGGTGTCCCTCGGGCTCCAGTTGAAGGGTGGAGTGCGCCAGGTCGAAGTGGTCGCCGACGCACCCCTGGAGCCGTCCGAGGAGCTCGCCGTACCCGTCGGCCAGCGCCTTCTCCTCGACCACCACATGGGCGGTCAGCACCGGCATCCCGGAGGTGACCGTCCAGCCGTGCAGATCGTGCACGTCCACCACGCCGGGCTGCTCCAGCAGATGGCGCCGCACCTCGTCGAGGTCCACGTCCTGCGGGGCGGCCTCCAGCAGGACGTGGACCGCGTCCCGCAGCAGCCCGTACGCCCTCGGCACGATCAGCAGGCCGATCACGATCGAGGCGACCGGGTCGGCGGCCTGCCAGCCCGTCAGCAGGATGACCAGACCGCCCACGATCACCGCGACCGAGCCGAGGGCGTCGCCGAGGACCTCCAGATAGGCGCCCCGGAGGTTGAGGCTGCGGTCCTTGGCGTCCCGCAGCAGCCACAGCCCGACCAGGTTGGCGGCCAGACCGCCCACCGCGACGGCGAACATCAGCCCGCCCTTGACCTCCACCGGCTCGCTGAACCGGCCGATCGCCGACCACAGCACCCAGATGAAGATCGCCCCGAGCAGCAGCGCGTTCAGCACGGCGGAGAAGATCTCCACCCGGTAGAAGCCGAAGGTGCGCCGGGGGGTGGGCGCCCGCTGCGCCAGGGTGACCGCGCCGAGCGCCAGCGACACCCCGACCGCGTCGGTGAGGCTGTGCGCGGCGTCCGCGAGCAGCGCGAGGGAGCCGGAGAGCAGCGCGCCGACCACCTGGATGACGGTGATCGACGCGCTGATGCCGATGGTCCACAGCAGCCGTCCGCGGAACGAGCCGCTCAGGGTGCCGGTGGCCGGGGCCCCCGCGCCGTCCGGCCGGAGCCGGGAGCCCGGGGGAGCGTGGTCATGGCCCATGCGGAAAGTCGATCACGCCCGGGGCAGCCCCGCGACCCGGCCGGGCGCGGGCAGCGCGACGCGCAGCTCGGCGGTGGTGGGCCCGGCGGTGGTGAGCAGGGAGGGCGCGACATTGGGCAGCGAGCCGCCGCGCAGCGACTCCTCGTCGTAGCGGCGCACCGAGCGGTGCCAGTGGAGGATGCCGGCGATCCAGTCCTCGAACTCCCCGATGTACGCGTCCAGCGCCCGCCGCCCGGCCCCGTCGAGCCCGAACTGCTCGTACAGCCCCGGCACTTCGTTCTCCTTGAGGTGCAGGAACTGCCGCAGCCGGGAGCGGACCAGCTCGTCGGCGACGCGCACGGCCGTCGGGTAGTCGCAGTCGAAGAAGCGCTGCACCACCAGGAGCAGGTTGTGCAGCTCGCCCTCGAACTCGATCTCCTTCTGGTACGAGAAGAAGTCGTTGATCAGCATCCCGTAGTCGGCCGCCGCGTGCGCCAGAGCGGTCATCGTCCCCGTACGCAGCAGCTCGGGCGGCAGGACGTCGGCGTGCCGGAGCCGGGCGAGGGCCACGGTCAGCTCGGAGCCGAAGGTGTGCCGGCGCATCTCGATGTAGTCGACCGGGTCGGGGACGCGGTGCTGGGCCGTGTTGAACAGCTCCCACAGCCAGCTCTCCAGCATCGTCTCCACCGCGTCCCGCAGCTCCTGGCGCCCCCGCAGCGGCATCGGCCCCGCCGTGCGCCGCCACAGGTCGGCGAGCCCCCGCTCCATCGGGGTCGCCGCGAGGGCCGCCCCGGCCGCCGGGTCGTCCACGTCCAGGACGTGCAGGAACCGCTCGTGGGCGGCCCGCGCCCCGGCGAGGTCGCGGGAGCGGCCGAAGACCAGCGGGTAGTAGTCGTCCGCGTACGTCCCCCAGGTCAGCCACTCGGCGTGCAGCTCCAGCTCCTCCGGGGTGGCGTCCGGGTCCAGGCCCGCCGAGCAGAGCGCGAAGTCGTAGCCGCGCGCCTTCTGCTCGTCCCAGATGTCGCTGAGCAGCCCGGTCCGGTCCGCCCAGGCGAGGGACCGTTCCCGCGCGTGCGCCAGATGGGGGCTGAGCCGCAGCTCGAAGGGGAAGTCGAAGTCGGGCAGCAGGGACGGGCCGACCCGGCTGAACGGCACGTGCGCGTGGCTGCGCAGCCGGGCGGCGGCGGCCCGCCCGAAGAGGTTCTTGATGTCGAACGCGGAGGTGCCGAGCACGCCCGCCGCCACCGGAGCCGCCTCGACCTCCCCGTTCATGTACCGGCTGGAGCGCATGTGCCACTCGTGGCCGCCGGACTGCCAGTCCTGGAGGCCCTTCACGTACGCGCCGATACGGGCGCACTCCCCGGCGTCCAGCCCCTTGTCCAGACAGAGCGCCGGAACCTCGGTCAGCGCGGTGTTCTCGAACTGCTGGAGCCGGGAGGTGAGCAGGTCGTTGACCGCGTCCGCGGCCTCCTGGGTGGAGCACTCCAGGAAGGTCTCCAGGACCAGGACCCCGTTGCTGAGCTCGCCCTCGTCCTCCACCTCGCGCTGGTACGAGAACAGGTCGTTGCGCAGGTGCACCGCGTCCGCGAAGGCGTCGGTGAGGACCCGCAGCGGGCGCGTCCCGGCCGCGGCGGCCGGGATCTCGGCCCGCGCCGCGTACTCCACCAGCCCCGCCGACCAGGGCGCGCCGCCCACCTTGCGGCGCATCTCGATGTACTCGACGGGGTTGGCGATCCGCCCCTCGTCGATGTTGACCAGCTCCCACATCGACTCGTCGAGCAGATGGCGGGTCGCCGTGGCGAACCGTTCCCGCCAGCCGTACGACATGCTCGGCACGGTCCGGGTCCACAGGTCGGCGAGGCCGCGCTCCACCTGGTTGGTGGGCTCGGGGAATCCGTCGGCCAGGTCCATCGGCATGAAGGCGGCCAGCCGCTCCAGATAGGCCCGGCCGCCCTCGATGTCCTGGGTCCGCTTGAACTCCTCCAGGAAGTGGTCGTCGAAGAAGAACACCCACACGTACCAGTCGGTGACCAGCGCGAGGGCCTCGGCGTCGCAGTCGGGGTGGGTGTAGGAGCACAGCAGGGCGTAGTCGTGCGCGTCCAGGTCGCTCAGCTCCCAGACGCCGGACCCCGCCAGCATGCCCATCGCGTCGGCCCACTCCCGGGAGTGCACCCGGGCCGCCTCCAGATTCGGATTGAGCCGGGCCGGATACGGCATGTAGAAGTCCGGCAGGACGAACGGCTGGCTCACTGGGTTCCCCTCCTGGTGCCACCGGTTGGTCGGCCCCGGTTCTACCCGGCGCGGACGCCCGCATTCGGTGGCGGCGGACCGGTCATACGAAAGCGTGAGTTCGGGGGAAAACCTGTACGGGCCGGCGTCCGGGCATGCGTCGCGGGGCGGCCCCGGTGATCATCGGGGTATGGCAGCCCACGAGAAGCCCCTCTCCCTGCACCTCGCCCAGCAGCCGGAGGCGGACGCCCTGCTGAGCCGCAGCCCGCTGGCCGCGCTGGTCGGCATGCTGCTCGACCAGCAGATCCCGATGGAGTGGGCCTTAGATGGAGCGGCTATGCGCCCCGAACGGGTACAGGGCAGTCCGGCGAGTCGAGCCACACCCGTTCGCCGTCGCTGTCCACGGTGAGACCGAAGCGAGTGAAGCCGGGGCGGCCTTGCTGGTCCCACCAACGGAAGGCGGCTTCCGTCTCGTCCCACAGCTTGCGCGGGCCAGACTGGACTACCACGTACTCACTGGCTTCTGGCTCGTAGTCGGCCGACGCCCACGATTGGGTGTCGGTGCTGTAGGTCCACAGCGTGTAAGAGCCGTCGTCGTACCGCTCGGCACGCCAGAACGCCCCGGACACTCGCAGCCCGATCACGAACTGTGCGAGCCACCCGCCGATGTCGGCGGGCGAAAGCGCGGTCGTGCTCCTGGCGCCGTCTGCGGGCCACTCCCGTCCCTTGAGGTAGGCGTCGAAGGGCGGGCGTTCCGTGCGCTGTTGCCGCAGGCGCATAAAGGCACTGGAGCGGGTGAACGGGCCGTTCGCCGTACCGTCGTCGCCGACGACCAGGCGCACGATGCACTCGCCCCCGTAGTCCGTTCCCCACGGGGCGACGACGACCCCGCCGGGCCGGGTCTGCGCGATCCAAGTCCGGGGCACTTCCCCGACCGAGCACGTAGCAATGACCCGATCGAACGGGGCACCAGAGGGATGACCAAAGCGCCCGTCTCCCACGATGACCAAGGGTGACAGGCCAGCGCGCCGGAGATTCTCCCCCGCGCCCTTCGCCACGTCCTCGTCGTACTCGACACTGACCACGTTCGCGCTGCCGAGCCGGTGCGCGAGAAGACCCGCGTTCCAACCGGTGCCCGTGCCGATCTCAAGAACGTGTTGCCCTTCCCGAGCGTCCAGGTCGGTGAGCATCGAGAAGACCATGCGCGGCATGGAACTGGAGCTTGTCGGCGTGGCTCCCAGCCCGTCCCCGGTATGCCGCCCGTCGTCCCACTGAGTGGTGAGGGGGATGTCTGAGTACACCGCCTTGAACCACGCGTCCGGGTCCTTGGCATGGTCCACCAACGCCGTCTGCTCGGTGCCGTCCGCGATGCCCGGCCAGATGCGGTCAGGCACGAACAGCTCACGGGGGACCGCCTTGAACGTCGGCAGCCAGTCAGAAGCCAGCGCGCCCGCCTCAACGAGCGCAGAGGCGAGCCCCGAAGGACCCGCCCCCTCTGTGCGTGTGCTCACAGGTACCTACTTACCCGTCGCGGGGCCGGAGCCGTCGGACGTGTTGCCGCCCTCGTCGGAGCCGCCACCACCATGCTTGGCGCCGCTGTCGCTGTCGTCTTGCTGGCTTCCGCCCTGGCCGCCTCCGGACCCGCCGCCGTGCTGTCCACCCATGGGATGCTCCTTTGCAAGTCGGGTTGATGATCTGTGCTACCCGCCCGGCCGACTCCGCTTCACGGGGCGTGCGACCGGACGGGCGTCTTGCCCCGACCCCCGGCGGTACGGGGTCCCGCTGCCTCTCGCGCACCGTGCCATCCGTAGCAGGGGCGAGGACTGCGGGCAGTGGGCCGTCAGGGGCCGGGAGTCTCAGGGGCGGGTGCATCGGGCCGCGAGGGTGGGCTCGTTGTCGGGGTGGCGCTGCAACTTGTAGACGACAGCGCGCAGTGTGCTGCGGATGGTCATGGCTGACGTTCCTTCAGATTGTTGGCGCGGCAGAATGCGGCGGCTTCCCAGAGGGGCCCATCGGTGAGGGGCGCCAGCCTGACCGTCCGCGTCTCGCCGTCCCATGCGATGGCTTTCCCAAGGCGTCCGCGCGCTGTGTCCTTGACGATCACGCCGGGGTCGGGAATCCATGGGGGCGTCCCCATCACTTCGACTGGACCGGGGTCGACCACACGCGGGCCAAGCGCATCTCGTGCATGGTCGGTTCGCGGAGACGCTCGGGCGGCGCGGCCCATTCGGCACCCCCGCCGGGCGGTACAAGGTGGGCGGAGCCCTCGTACAGGCGCCGTACCTCTCCGGTCCGGCCGTCCGCTGTGTCGACTGCGTACCGCCCCTGTGTGGGGGTCCAGTTGTGGGCCATCGCTTATCGCCGTCCCCTCGCGTGTTGACCCGGCGAGCCTCCCGCCGACCAGCACGAAGTCACAGGGACGGAGCGTCCTAGTCTCGCAACGCTAGTTGGCTACCCCCAGGAAATCGGCAAGCCGACGCAGCCCCGGAGGATGATTCGGCCCCGCCCACAGGTCACTGACGATTGCCACGGCAAGCGTGTGATGACGCATCCACGCCGGGGCCACCCGGTGCAGGGACTCAAGGGCCTTTACGGCTCCAGTAGCGTCCCCCACGTCTGTGTGGGCTCGTGCCACGTCGAGCAGCAGCCACGTTCGCCACGAAGGGGGCGTGTCCGTGCTGAGCCGCATCCCTTTCGCCAGTACTAGGGCCTCCTCGGGCCGCTCATGCTGAACAGCGAGGCGGACCCGCTCAATGCGCACGGACGACTTACTGAACACCGACACCAACTTGCCGTCCACCGGGGGAGGCAGCTTGGCCAGCCGACCCGCCGCACGCTCCGCCGTCCGCATCATCTCGTCAGCGGTGTCGTAGTCGTCGTTCCGGGCGTACGACGTAGCTGCGGACATGAGCAATCCACCCCACACCCGAACGCCTTCCGCTGTGTGCGTGTGCTCCCGCTCCACCCCGTCAGCGGCGTACACGGCAAGGTGCGTCGCGTCGTCCAACCGATTCTGACGTTGGTACGCCCACGCCACGGAGTTGGAGATCATCGGGGCCAGCAACGGGTCCGACGACTTTCCGGCGGCGTCTATCGCTCGCTCAAGAGCAGAGAGCGCAAGGTCGGATTTCCCCAGGCGAATAGCGAGGTGCCCGCCCAGTTGCAGAGCCTTTCCCAACGCGGCCTGCCCGGCTGCCCGCTCGTCCCCACTGCCGACGGCAGCCGCTAGGCGAGCGTCAGCGATGATGCCCGGCAACACGTCCATAAGGCGGCCGAACTCCGCGCCGTGGTACAGCGTCCACCCTTCGGACAGTTCCGCCCGCAGGAGGGGCAGAGACAGCCGTTCAGCACCCGACGGCTCAGGGGGTGGAGCAAACAGTGGCGGCATGATTGCCCGACGCACGGCAACGAGCTGAGGTGGGTCAGCCTCACCATTCGACGGCACGCCCGGCGGGTCTCCCAGTAGGGCCGTCAGCTCGGCACCCAGCCCCTTGGACAACGCGTGAAGTGTCGGCAACCGCGCGCTGTGCTTGCGCTTCTGCTCAAGCTTGCGGATCACGTCCACGGACACGCCGGACCGCTCCGACAGCTCCTCTTGCGTGAGGCCAGCAAGTCGGCGCAGCCTTCCAAGCCGATCGCCCAGGTGGTCAGCCATGCCGCCAGCGTACGGCGGTCCCCGCAAGGCGGGAGTCGTCTCCGGGAACGCAGGAAGCCCCCGCGCCGACCCCTGTTGAGGGAGCGAGCCACAGGGGCGGTTCGGATCGCTTCGACGACTCCAAAACCCGTAGAGACAGCGGGGTGCTATACGCATGCGGTCCGGAAAGGGGTCAAAGGGGGGCGCTCCCTACCCTTTAACTAGATCGCTTTCGCCGTCCCATTCGAACGTTTCGCCAGTTCAACGAGCTATAGGTGCCTGAACTTTCGCAGCGCCCACCCGTCCCTCACGCATACGCAATGTCAGAAAGGCAGCACGTTGCGGTCGAAGTCCTCGTTTTGAGCAGTCATGTACGTACATGGCTGCCCCTACTGGAGCGCAAGGGTTTCCTAGAGACGGGTCGTTGCAGGCAAATTCCCGCCCTCCGGGCGTGACGTAAATGACGTAAATAGGGTGCCGGGGGCCTGGGCCCGCCTGCGGGCCGTGGCGGGCTGGTCGCAGGTGAACGGGATTCCCGTTCAGGGGGTGCAGGGGCGCAGCCCCGCGTTCTTTGGGGGCGCGGGGAACTGCGCGAGCAAGCCAGCACGGTCCGCAGGCGAACGCGAAAGCCGGGGCGAGGGCCGCAGGCCCCGCTCAGGGGTGCGGGGGCGCAGCCCTGGGTGGGGGTGCGGGGGCGCTGCCCCGGGCGTGGGTGCGGGGGCGCAGCCCCGATCAAGGGGGGCCGGGGTGGTGACCACCGCGCCCCGGGGTGGTGGACCGGGGGGTGGGGGTCAGCGGCGGCGGGTGCCGAATAGGGTGCGGGTGATTTCCCGCCCCAACTGCGTCCCCACGGACCGCGCCAACGACCGGAACACCCCACTCCCCACCACCTGCTCGGCCAACGACTTCTCCCCCCGCTTGGCCGCCGGCACCACCGCCTCCACCGCCGCCGCCTCCCGCGCCCGCTCCGCCGCCGTCAGCTTCTCGAAGGCGGACTCCCGGTCGACCGCCTCCGCGTAACGCCCGTAGAGCGGGGAGGACTTGACCGCCCGTTCGAGCTCCTCCGCCGGCACCGGCCCCATCAGGGACTGCGGCGCCCGCAGCCGCGTCGCCGCGACCGGCGTGGGCGCGCCCTTCTCGCTGAGCACGGTGATCACGGCCTCCCCGGTGCCGAGCCCGGTGAGCAGCTCCTCAAGGTCGTACGCCGAGTTCGGAAACGTACGCACGGTCGCCTTCAGCGCCTTCGCGTCGTCGGGGGTGAAGGCGCGCAGCGCGTGCTGCACCCGGTTGCCCAGCTGCCCGAGGACGTCGGCCGGTACGTCCTTCGCGGTCTGCGTCACGAAGAAGACGCCGACTCCCTTCGAGCGAATCAGCCGGACCGTCTGGGTGATCGACTCCAGGAACGCCTTGGACGCCCCGTTGAAGAGCAGATGCGCCTCGTCGAAGAAGAAGACGAGCTTGGGCCGGTCGACGTCACCGACCTCGGGCAGCCCGTTGTACAGCTCCGCCAGCAGCCACATCAGGAAGGTGGAGAAGAGCTGGGGCCGCTCCTGGACGGCGGGCAGTTCGAGTACGGACACCAGCCCGCGCCCGTCCGGCGCGAGCCGCAGCAGCTCGCTGACGTCGAACTCCGGCTCACCGAAGAACTCGGAGGCGCCCTGCTGCTCGAATGTGGTGATCGCCCGCAGGATCACCCCGGCGGTCACGGCCGACAGCCCGCCGATCCCCTTCAGCTCCGGCTTTCCGACGTCGGAGACCAGGAAGCCGGTGACCGCCTTGAGGTCCTTGAGGTCGTACAGCTCCAGGCCCTTGGAGTCGGCGTAGTGGAAGATCAGGCCCAGCGACTGCTCCTGGGTCTGGTTGAGCTGGAGGACCTTCGACAGCAGTACCGGCCCGAAGCCGGTGACGGTGGCGCGCAGCGGGATGCCGGTGCCGATGCCGCCCAGCGCGTAGAACTCGCTGGGGAAGCCGGCCGCCTGCCAGCTCTGCCCGACCTGTCCGGCCCGCTCGCGCACCTTCTCGCCGTCCTGTCCGGGCGCGGAGATCCCGGAGAGGTCGCCCTTCACATCGGCCAGGAAGACCGGCACGCCGTTCGCGGAGAGCTGCTCGGCCAGCAGCTGGAGCGTCTTGGTCTTGCCGGTGCCGGTGGCCCCGGCGACCAGGCCGTGCCGGTTGAGCATGCCGAGGGGGACGCGTACGGGCGCGTCGGCGTGGCACGCCCCGTCCCAGAGCACCGCCCCGAGCTCCAGCGCCGGCCCGTCGAAGGAGTAGCCGGTCACGATCTCGGCGACGGGCGGCGGCAGCGCGACGGAGGAGGTCTCTCCGGGGGCATCCGCGGGGGCATCCGGCGATGCCCCCGGGGGCGTCCGTGGCTGATCGCTCTCGGTCATGGCGAGCCCCCTATGTCGGGTTTGCGGCACTTGACCCAGGATCGCACTGGCGCACCATGGCTGCGCCCGGAGCCGCTTGCCCGGTAGGCTTTCCGTGTGATCTTCAAGCGCATCGGAAGCGGGCGGCCGTACCCCGACCACGGCCGGGAAAGCACCCGGCAGTGGGCGGACGTCGCGCCGCGCCCGGTCCGGCTCGATCAGCTCGTCACCACGAAGGGCCAGCTCGACCTGGAGACCCTCCTCGCCGAGGACTCGACGTTCTACGGTGACCTCTTCGCCCACGTCGTGAAGTGGCAGGGCGACCTGTACCTGGAGGACGGGCTGCACCGCGCGGTGCGCGCGGCGCTCCAGCAGCGCCAGGTGCTGCACGCGCGCGTGCTGGAAATGGACTGAGCGGACGGCGTACGGGCGGCGCACGGGCAGCCGCCGCCGTCGGCCCCGCCGGGACCGTGACTGATCCTTTCGGGCCCTTTACGGCGCATACGGGCGTCATCAGCTGATCGTTTAGTAGGCATCGTCACCGGGTCGCACTACGCTGCGCACATGAGCATGCTCACTCCCCCCGGCATGGGCGGAAAGTACCGCATCACGGGCGACAAGTACCCGCGGATGCGCCGCCCCCGCCGACGCGGCCGGCTCCTGCTCGCCGCGGTCGCCGCCGTCGTGGCCCTCGGTCTGATCGGCTGGGGAACGATCCAGCTCATCGACGTCTTCGGCGGCTCGGACGACACCAAGAAGGACACGGCGGCCAAGCACGCGTGCGCGCCGAGTGCCGCGCCGTCGACGGCCACGGCCGCCGGTGCCGGGCTGCCCAGGCCCGCGCAGATCACCGTCAACGTCTACAACGCGACGCCGCGCGGCGGGCTCGCCAAGGAGACCGCCGACGAGCTGAAGAAGCGGGGCTTCGCCATCGGCAAGGTGGGGAACGCGCCGGCGGAGTACGACAAGAAGGTCAGCGGGAACGGGATACTGCTGGGCGCGCCCGGGGCCGCTCGGGGGAGCTTCTCCGTGCTGGGGGCTCAGCTGAAGGGGGCTTCGCAGAAGACGGACGCGCGGACCACGGCGGACGTCGACCTCATCCTGGGGTCGGCCTTCCAGGCCCTGGATTCGGCTCAGCAGGCCACGGCGGCGCTGGCGTCCCTGGCGAAGCCGGCGGCGGCGCCCCAAAAGTGCTGACCCCCACCCCGCCCGTTCCCTAAACCCTCCGGGGGCTGGGGGGGCCGAAGCCGCCGCCGCCCGACGGGGGGTTGCCCCGCGCCCCCAAAGAACGCGGGGCTGCGCCCCTGCACCCCCTGAACGGGAATCCCGTTCACCTGCGGCCCGGTGGGGCTTGCTCGCGCAGTTCCCCGCACCCCTGGAAACCCGCTTTCGTCTGCGGGCCGTGCGTGGCTGGTTGCGCAGTTCCCCGCGCCCCTTAAAAGCCGGTGGCCGAGCGAACCGTTTCGACCACCCCACCCCCCTCATGGGGTGACCCGCCAGCCGAAATCCCCACCTCAGCCCCGTCTCTTAGGGGCGCGGGGAACTGCGCGAGAAGCGACCACGGCCCGCGGACAGACGGGGGGTTTCAGGGGCGCGAGGAACGGCGCGAGCAACC
Source organism: Streptomyces sp. cg36 (assembly GCF_041080675.1). Lineage (NCBI taxonomy): Bacteria > Bacillati > Actinomycetota > Actinomycetes > Kitasatosporales > Streptomycetaceae > Streptomyces > Streptomyces cyclosori. The sequence continues at coordinate 3,873,310 of NZ_CP163520.1, forward strand.
CACCACGGTCCGCAGACAAAGGCGGGTTTCCCAGGGGCGCGGGGAACTGCGCGAGCAACCCACCACCGGCCCGCAGACGAAGCCCCGGCCCAAAAGAGGCGCCGGTCCGCGGGCGGACGTCCACCCCCAGGGGTGTTCCGGGGACGGAGTCCTCGGGGGTACCGGCTATTCGGCCGAGCCGTACATGCGGTCCCCCGCATCCCCCAGCCCCGGCACGATGTACCCGTGCTCATTGAGCCGCTCGTCCACCGACGCCGTCACCACCGTCACCGGCGTCCCCGCCAGCTCCCGCTCCATGACCTCGACGCCCTCGGGCGCGGCCAGCAGCACCACGGCCGTCACATCGTCCGCACCGCGCTTGATGAGCTCCTTGATCGCCGCGACCAGGGTGCCGCCGGTGGCGAGCATGGGGTCCAGGACGTACACCTGGCGCCCGGAGAGGTCCTCCGGCATGCGCGTCGCGTACGTCGACGCCTCCAGGGTCTCCTCGTTGCGGATCATGCCCAGGAAGCCGACCTCGGCGGTCGGCAGCAGCCGGACCATGCCGTCGAGCATGCCGAGGCCCGCGCGCAGGATCGGCACGACCAGGGGGCGCGGGTACGACAGCTTCACGCCGGTCGTCGGGGTCACCGGGGTCTCGATGTCGACCTGCTCGGTGCGCACGTCGCGCGTGGCCTCGTAGGCGAGCAGGGTGACCAGCTCGTCGGCGAGGCGCCGGAAGGTCGGCGAGTCGGTGCGCTTGTCGCGCAGGGTGGTGAGCTTGTGGGCGACCAGGGGGTGGTCGACGACGTGGAGACGCATAACCCCACAGTAACCGGGGCAACGGCCCCGTCGCGCCGTCCGCGCTGGCATCAAACCACCCACCCGGGGGAAGGTGGGAGGGACTGACTCACCCCCGGGGCGGTGCGCACCCATGGCGGAACACCAGCAGGAGCCGGGCCGACCGGCGCAGGAGCGGCCCGAGAGCGACGCGGAGCGCCGGCGCAGGCGCGCCCAGTTCCTGCGCGAGCTGAACGAGGCGAAGGCCCTGCGCGACCGCGTCCAGCCCCGCCGCGCCCGCGCGGCCCGTATGCGCCAGGCCATGCGCATGCGAACCTTCCGCTGGTGACCTGAGAATCCGACCAGCGCGGCGACCGGAGAAACGCAACCGCGGAAGAACTCTCGCGACGGCGTTGTTTCTGCAACGATTCCAGTGAAGCCACGGCCGGGGGGACCCCCAACCGGCACGCCTATGACCAGTGGGAGAGTCACGGTGTACTTCGCCGCACTGCTCGCGCGCACCGAAGACGGGTGGGAAGCGAGCGACACAGAGCTCGACGATGTGGAGACCCTCGCCGACCTCGCCGACCTGGCCCGCGAGGCCACGGCCGACGGGGCCGACGACACGGTGCTCGTCTTCATCGAGCAGGAGGATGTCTGGTTCGGCGTCGTCCGCGTGGACGGCGAGGAGGACCCGCGCATCTACGTCTCGAACGCCGCCGCGGCGGCCCGTTCCTCGTACGGGGAGATCCTCCTCACCGACGAACTGCTCGGCCGCGATCCGGCCTCCGACGACAGCGCCGACGAGCTGGACGCGCTGGACCTCGACGGCACGGAGGACGGCGACCTCGACGAACAGGAGGATTCCGACGACGAAGCGGCGAACGGCCTGCCCCCGGTGCCCTCGGGCCCGGTCGGGGACGCCGCGATCCTCGCCGACCTGGGCGTGAGCGAGAGCCAGCTGCTCACGCTCGACTCCGACGCGCTGGTGGAGATCGCCGACGTGCTGGGAGCCGCCGACGTCCTGGAGGCCGTGCGCTAGTGGCCGTGGCGCACGATCCCGTACGCGACCCCTGGGCGGAGCCGATGCGCACCGCCCTGGGGGAGGCCGGGCGGGCCGCGCTGGCCGGCGACGTGCCGGTCGGCGCCGTCGTGCTGTCCCCGGACGGCACGGTGCTGGCCACGGCCCACAACGAGCGCGAGGCCACCGGCGACCCCACGGGGCACGCGGAGGTGCTCGCGCTGCGGCGTGCCGCCGCGCGGACCGGCGAGTGGCGGCTGACGGGCTGCACGCTGGTGGTGACCCTGGAGCCGTGCGTCATGTGCGCCGGCGCGCTGGTCCAGGCCCGGGTCGAGCGGGTGGTCTACGGGGCGCGCGACGAGAAGGCGGGTGCCACGGGTTCGCTCTGGGACCTGGTCCGCGACCGCCGGCTCAACCACCGCCCGGAGGTGGTGCAGGGCGTGCTCGAAGAGGAGTGCGCGCGGCAGCTGACGGCCTTCTTCCGGGACCGCTGAGGGCGCGGTGACCCACGTCTCACCCCGGTCGCCGGATACGGATTTCAAACCTGGGGCCACCTTGGGCTAAGCTCTCTCTCGGTAGCGTGTCCGAGCGGCCGAAGGAGCTCGCCTCGAAAGCGAGTGTGGGGAAACTCACCGAGGGTTCAAATCCCTCCGCTACCGCTCTCAGAAGGGCCCCGACAGCGTCGGGGCCCTTCTTGCGTGCCGTTTCCCCGTCCCGCGCGCCCGCCGCCTTCCCGTGCGCCCACGGGCTCACCCCGCGGCGCGCACGCGGAAGAGCCCCGGTCGACCGGCGACCGGGGCTCTTCGTCCGCTCCGCTTGGGACGGGGGGAGCGGCATCGGGGGGACAGCCGCTCCCCCCGACGAGAACAGGACCCGCAAGTCGGCGCCGCCAGTCAGGGGGGAAGTCTGCGGCGCGGACCCCGCAGTGAGGTCCTGTTCCTGGCCCGGAGATTCCTGCCAGATCCGCCGGGCTCAGGAACCATCCTGCGCCGAACACGCGTCCGTAGAGTCCGGCGAAGGGCCTTGATCAGGGGGTCCTTGGTCCTTAAAGACGGGGTGAGGACGCGGGAGGCGGCGTTGGTTAGACTCACGCGATCGCACAGGGGAGCCGGGGAGGGTGCACGCACGTGGACGTGAAGAAGGTCCTGCTCTATTGCGCGGTCGTCTTCGTGCTGTACACGATCATCACCTCGCCGGTGGAGGCCGCGGGAATGGTCCAGACGGGGTTCGAGGGGATCTCCTCGGCCGCCAAGGGCATAGGCGAGTTCATGACCGAACTGGTCCGCTGAGCCCCGCGGGCCCCACGGGGTCCTGGGGGCCGCCGGTACGTACGATCAGCGGGGCGCTGACTCGTACGTACGGCAAGGAGCCAACATGATCCGCCATCTGGTCCTCTTCAAGCTCAACGAGGGCGTCGAGCGCGACGAACCGCGCGTGGCCGCCGGGGTGAAGGCGTTCGAGGAACTGGACGGGCTCGTCCCCGAGCTGAGGTTCTGGGAGTGCGCCTGGAACATCACCGACCGGCCGATCGCCTACGACTTCGCCATCAACTCGGCGGTCGAGGACGCGGACGCGCTCAAGCGCTACCTCGAACACCCCGCCCACCAGGCCGCCGCCGGCCAGTGGCGCGAGTTCGCCACCTGGGTGATCGCCGACTACCCGTTCTAGCCGGTACGCCCGAGGGCCCCGCACCCGAGTGGTGCGGGGCCTTTCGCACACCTTGCGCCCAACTTGCCCTCAACACGTGGTTATCCGGTGCTTGCACACAGTGGACATGTCTTGTGATGCTATGACCGCTTTTGACGGATGATGACCGCGCAGTGACCTCAAAGGGGTGGCGTTGACCGTGCCGGCCAGTACCGCACCTCAAGTGCCGCCCCAGAACGAGCCCCAGGAGGCTCCGGAGGGCCATCGGGCCCCCGTCCGGACCAGCACCCGGGGTGCGGACACCCGGGCGCTCACCCAGGTCCTCTTCGGGCAGCTCAAGGGCCTGCGGCCGGGCACCCCGGAGCACGACCGGGTGCGCGGGGCGCTGATCGAGGCGAACCTGCCGCTGGTGCGGTACGCGGCGGCCCGCTTCCGCTCCCGCAACGAGCCGATGGAGGACGTGGTCCAGGTCGGCACGATCGGGCTGATCAACGCGATCGACCGGTTCGACCCGGAGCGCGGGGTGCAGTTCCCCACCTTCGCCATGCCGACCGTCGTCGGCGAGATCAAGCGGTACTTCCGCGACAACGTGCGCACCGTCCACGTGCCGCGCCGGCTGCACGAGCTGTGGGTCCAAGTGAACGGCGCCACCGAGGACCTGACGACCGCTCACGGCCGCTCGCCCACGACCGCCGAGATCGCCGACCGGCTGAAGATCGGCGAGGACGAGGTGCTCGCCTGCATCGAGGCGGGCCGCTCCTACCACGCGACCTCCCTGGAGGCGGCCCAGGAGGGCGACGGGCTGCCCGGACTGCTCGACCGGCTCGGCTACGAGGACCCGGCGCTCGCCGGGGTGGAACACCGCGACCTGGTCCGGCACCTCCTCGTACAACTGCCCGAGCGGGAGCAGCGGATCCTGATGCTGCGCTATTACAGCAATTTGACGCAGTCCCAGATCAGCCAGGAGCTGGGGGTCTCCCAGATGCATGTGTCCAGGCTGCTGGCCAGGAGTTTCGCTCGACTTCGATCCGCAAATCGAATCGAGGCATAACCGGATCGGGTGATCCACCTTCGGGTGAACGAAGGACCGGAAAAAGCCGCACACCCCCTGCTAACTGCACGTATCCACCCCTCACTTGTCGACAAGTCACTACAGCGCGTTGCCGACATGTGACATTCTGCTGGAACCGCGTTTGGCGCAGCTCCGCCTCCGGTATTCAGGTGGAGGCTGCGTTCCTCCGATGGTCGTGGCCACCGCGACCGTCCGCGACCTCAAGGGGGTGGCATGTCCGCAGAACAGGGCAGCTCGAAGGTGCAGGTGCTCACGCTCACGAAGAGCGCGCCCGCGCCCGATGTGCGCGAGAGCTCGGAAGCCATCGACACGCGCGCGCCGCTCGACACCGGCGCGCCGCTCGCCGCGATCCCCTCCCCCGCCGCCCGGCGCGAGACGGCGACCGCCCCCCGCGAGCAGCTGGACACGCGCACGCTCTCCCGCTCCCTGTTCCTGCGGCTCGCCGAGCTGGGCGCCGAGGAGAGCCCGGAGCGTACGTATGTGCGCGACACCCTGATCGAGCTCAACCTGCCGCTGGTGCGGTACGCGGCGGCCCGCTTCCGCTCCCGCAACGAGCCGATGGAGGACATCGTCCAGGTCGGCACGATCGGCCTGATCAAGGCGATCGACCGGTTCGACTGCGAACGGGGCGTGGAGTTCCCGACGTTCGCGATGCCGACGGTGGTCGGGGAGATCAAGCGCTTCTTCCGCGACACCAGCTGGTCGGTCCGCGTCCCGCGCCGCCTCCAGGAGCTGCGGCTCGCGCTGACCAAGGCGAGCGACGAGCTGGCCCAGAAGCTGGACCGCTCGCCGACGGTCCCGGAGCTGGCGGCCGTCCTCGGGGTCCCCGAGGAGGACGTGGTCGACGGCCTGGCGGTCGGCAACGCGTACACGGCGTCCTCGCTGGACTCCCCGTCCCCCGAGGACGACGGCGGCGAGGGCTCCCTCGCGGACCGCCTGGGGTACGAGGACGCGGCGCTCGAAGGCGTCGAGTACCGCGAGTCCCTCAAGCCGCTGCTCGCCAAACTGCCGCCGCGCGAGCGCCAGATCATCATGCTGCGCTTCTTCGCGAACATGACCCAGTCCCAGATCGGCGAGGAGGTCGGCATCTCCCAGATGCACGTCTCGCGCCTGCTGACCCGGACCCTGGCACAGCTGCGCGAGGGCCTGATCGCGGACTGACGCGTGGGGCGGGGCCCGCATCCGAAGGCCGCGCCCCTTCTCGTACCACCCGCGCCCCTTCGCGTATGGCTCGGGGCCCTTCCCGTACGGATCGCGCCCCTTCGCGTGCGGATCGCAACCCGCGCCCCAGGGTTCCCATTTGACAGTCCGTCAGTGAAACTGGCGCGATGCGACGACGTGCTGTGCTCATCGGTGTGTCGGCGACCGCCGCCCTCGCCCTGGGCGCCTGCGGCGGCAGTGCGGGCAGGCCCTACATCGCGGTGGGCGGACCCGAGTCCGCCCCGGCCACGGCCGCGCCCCCGCACGGCAAGGTGGCCCTGATCCCGCTCGACGGCTCCGGCACCCCGGGCCCGCCCGGCCCGCCCCGTACCGGCCCCTCGGCGAGCGGCGCCCCGCGCCCGGAAGCCTCCGCGCCAGGGGACGGCCGTACGTCCACGGGCTCCGGCCCCACGCGCGGACCGGACGCGGGCCCGACGCCGTCCCGGCCGGGCGGCGGCGCCACGGCCCCGGCGACCCCGTCGGGCCCCGCGGACCCCTCCCGGCCGTCGCCGCCGACCGCTCCGCCCGCACCGGGCAGGCCGTCCGAGCCGCCGAAGCCCGCCGCGCTCGGCGTCGGCGCGCCCGTGCGCGCCCCGGCGGGGGACCGCTGGTGCGAGAAGGTCACCGTGCCGCTGCGCAACACCGGCGGCACCGCCGTGGCGGGCGGCACGCTCACCTTCGCCACCCATGTCATCGGGCTGCTCGGCGTCGACTGGGCGACGCTCGTATCGACCCGGCCGCTCCCCGCGCCGCTCGCCGCCGGGGCGTCGGCCTCGCCCACGTACACGATCTGCGTGGACTCCTGGCGGGTGCCGCTCGGCATGCACATAGAAACGCGCTCGGTCACCGCCGACTGGCGGTGACCGGAGCGGAGGGGCGGCGGCGGGATCAGCCCAGCGCGAGCCAGGCGACGCCCGCGAGCACCGCGAGGACGACGACGACGCCGACGATCAGACCGACGCGCGGACCGGCCGGCGTCGCCGCCGGGGTCGCCTGACGGCTCTGACGGCCCTGCGGCGCGCCCTCGTCGACGAAGGCGCGGAACATCTGAGTGCTGCCCGCGGGGTCGTAGTTGCCCTCGGGACCGGGGGTGTTGTGTGCCATGGAACGCGACCCTAGCGAAGTTGGGGGTTCCGCCCAACCCCCGCACCCCCTCCGACCGCGCTGACCTGGTCGTTGACTTTTCATATGCGAATGCTTTGCGGTTCCTTTGCCCGGAGCGGCGTCATTTCGCTTGCCTTCAGCAACCAACAATTCTATGGTTGCCCAAAGCAACGAAGATAGGGAGGACCCGATGGCCGCGCAGAGCCACTACGAGGAGCTGGCCCGGCAGCTCAGCGCCATCGGGGCCGTCAAGCGCGGGCTCGGCCGGATCCTGCCCGCCGAGTGCCCGTCCGGCTCCGCCGCCGTGCTCACCCTCCTGGGGCGGCACGGCGAGATGCGGATCAGCAGACTCGCCGAACTCCTCGATGTGGACATGTCGGTGACGAGCCGTCATGTGGCGCACGTCGCCGGGCGGGGCTGGATCGAGCGGGACCCGGACCCCCTGGACAAGCGCTCCCGCATCCTGCGGCTCACCCCCGCCGGCCGCGCCATGCTCGACGAGCTCGGGCGGCGCACGGCGGAGATGTTCGCCCGGACCCTGCGGGACTGGTCCGACGACGAGGTCGGACAGCTGAACGCCATGCTCGCGCGGCTCAGGGAGAGCTTCGACTGCCGCGAGGAGCGGCGGGACGACCGGCGCGAGGACCGGCGCGACCGCGGGGAACGTTTCACCCGTCCCGCGCCGCTCACCCGTACACCCGCCGCACAGCAGGCGTAACGGCCCACCAGACGTCATAGAGAAGGAAGTTCATGGCTACATCCACACCGGCCGGTGTGCGGGACGGCGGCGCCGCCCACGGAGGACACCCCTCCGGCGGCGCGCCGATGACTCACCGGCAGATCATGGAGGCGCTGTCCGGGCTGCTGCTCGGCATGTTCGTCGCCATCCTGTCCTCGACCATCGTCTCCAACGCGCTCCCCCACATCATCGGCGACCTGGGCGGCGGCCAGTCCGCGTACACCTGGGTCGTCACGGCGTCGCTGCTGGCGATGACCGCGACCACGCCGCTGTGGGGCAAGCTCTCCGATCTCTTCAGCAAGAAGCTGCTGGTCCAGATAGCCCTGATCATCTACGTCAGCGGCTCGGTGGTCGCCGGTCTCTCCCAGAACGCAGGGATGCTGATCGCCTGCCGCGTCGTCCAGGGCGTCGGCGTCGGCGGTCTCTCCGCGCTGGCCCAGATCATCATGGCCGCCATGATCGCGCCCCGTGAGCGCGGCCGGTACAGCGGCTACCTCGGTGCCACGTTCGCGGTCGCGACGGTCGGCGGCCCGCTGCTCGGCGGCGTCATCACCGACACCGACTGGCTCGGCTGGCGCTGGTGCTTCTACGTCGGCGTGCCGTTCGCGGTGATCGCCCTGATCGTGCTCCAGAAGACCCTGAAGCTCCCCGTGGTCAAGCGCGAGGTCAAGGTCGACTGGGCGGGCGCGTTCTTCATCAGCGCGGCCGTCTCGCTGCTGCTGGTGTGGGTGACGTTCGCGGGCGACAAGTACGACTGGATCTCGTGGCAGACGGCCGCCATGGTCGGCGGCTCGGTACTGCTGGGCGCGGTCTTCGTCTACGTGGAGTCCAGGGCGGCCGAGCCGATCATCCCGCTGCGGCTGTTCCGCAACCGCACGATCACGCTGGCCTCGCTGGCCTCGCTCTTCGTCGGTGTCGCGATGTTCTCCGGCACGGTCTTCTTCAGCCAGTACTTCCAGCTGGCGCGGGGCGAGTCGCCGACCATGTCGGGCGTGCTGACCATCCCGATGATCGCCGGTCTGTTCATCTCCTCCACCGTCTCCGGCCAGGTCATCACCAAGACCGGGCGCTGGAAGGCGTGGCTGGTCAGCGGTGGCGCGCTGGTCACGGCGGGCCTCGCGCTGCTGGGCACCATGCGGTACGACACCGCGTACTGGCAGCTCGCCATCTACATGGCGCTGATGGGCCTCGGCATCGGCATGATGATGCAGAACCTGGTGCTCTGCACCCAGAACCAGGTCTCCCCGGCCGACCTCGGCTCCGCCTCGTCGGTGGTGACCTTCTTCCGGTCCCTCGGCGGCGCGGTGGGCGTCTCGGCGCTCGGCGCGGTCATGGCCAACCGGGTCACCCACTACGTCAAGGACGGCCTGGCCGACCTCGGCCCGAAGGCCGCCGCGGCGGCCCAGGGCGGTGGCGGGGGCGGCATCCCCGACCTCGACAAGCTGCCCGCGCCGCTGCGCACGGTGATGGAGAGCGCGTACGGCCACGGTGTGGCGGACGTCTTCCTGTACGCCGCGCCCTGCACCCTGCTGGCCTTCTTCGTCACGCTGTTCATCAAGGAGGTCGCGCTGCGCTCCCGCGCCGAGCAGACCGCCGCCGCCGCTGCCGAGCGGACGGACGCGCCGCGGACCGCCGCCGCGACGGCCGAATAGGACTCGGGTGCCCCGAGCGGAGGCACCCGACAGGGGCGGCGGGCAGGGGACGGCCCGCCGCCCCGCACCCACGGCGGAGCCCCCGGGAACACCCGGGGGCTCTGCCGCGTCCGGCCCGGCCAGGAGCGGCGGGCTCCGCCCGGAAGCGCCGCGTCAGCGCTCCCGCCCGGAGCGGAGCGGGCGGGTCACCGCTCGCGCTTGGCCTCGATGCCCGCGATCAGGATCTCCAGCGCGAAGACGAAGTCCCGGTCGCGCATCTCCTCCACCGTGTCCCCGCCGCGCGCCTCCATCAGCTCCTCGGAGCGCTCCATCTGCTTGTGGAGTTCGGGGCGCTCGCGCAGCGCGCCCATCGCATGGGCGAAGTACTCGTCCTGGGTCACCCCGGCCTCCGCGCACCGCGCCACGAAGTGGCCCTCGATGGTGCCGAAGCCGTACACGAACTGGAAGACCGCGGAGAGGCCGCCGGTGACGCCGTGCGCGGGCAGGCCCGAGCGGCTCAGGATGTGCTGCGCGGCGGTGGCGAACCGCATCGAGTGCGGCCCGATGTTGAGGTAGCGGCCCACCAGCGGCGACACCCAGGGGTGGCGGACCATGACCGAGCGGTAGCTGACGGCGAGTTCGCGCAGCTGGTCGCGCCAGTCCGCGTCGGCGCCCGCGGCTTCGACGTCGGGCACGGTCAGCTCCGCGAACACCGAGTCCAGGGCGAGCTCCAGCAGGTCGTCCTTGGTGTCCACGTACCAGTACAGGGACATCGCGGTCACCCCGAGCTCGCCCGCGAGCCGGCGCATGGAGAACTTCGCCGGGCCCTCCGCGTCGAGCAGGCGCACCGACTCGGCGATGATCCGGTCCCGGTCGAGCGCGGACGCGGGCTGGTCGGACCGCCGGACGCGGCCCGCCGGTTTGCCGCCCTCCAGCCACACGCTGGTACGCGTCGGATGCTTCGCGCGGTCGGCTGCCGACACCATGGCGTGCCCTCCTCGTGGGTCGTCGGACCGTCGTACGCACACGGCTCTCGCTACGTATACGTACGGCGGCCGTACGGCGTTTCCTGCGGCGGTGGTGGAGCGGCGGCGCGGCAGCGCTCCCCGGTCGGCGAGGACCGGCGGAATGCTGCCGTCCGCCTCCTTGATGCTATGCCGCGGGTGCGGCCTGCGGCTGCGGGGTCCGGTCCTGCTCGCCGCGCTCCGCACGGGCCAGCAGGGCCGCCGCGAGCAGTCCGCCCGCGAGCACCGCCACCGCTCCGACCAGCTGACTCGTCTCCAGGCCGGAGGCGAACGCGTCGGAGATCCGGCCGCGTTCGGCGTCGTCGCCCGCCGCCGCCAGCGCGGCCGGCAGCGAGGCCGCGCCCACCACGGACGGGATCAGCGCCGCGAAGCGGGAGTTGAGGACCGCGCCCAGGACCGCCACGCCGAGGCCGTTGCCGAACTCGGCCAGGGTGCCGTTGACGCCCGCGCCGACGCCCGCGCGCTCCGGCGGGATCGCGCTCATCAGCGTGTTGGCCATGGCGGGCATGGAGACCGCGATGCCCGCGCCCATCACGACCAGGCCGAGCAGCATGCCGCTGTAGTGGTCGCCGCCGAGCAGGGCGATCATCGCGAGACCGGCGGCGTTGGCCGTCATGCCGACCGCGATCGTCTTCGGGGTGCCGAGCTTGGGCAGCAGCCGCGCGCCGACGCCCGCCACGTTCAGGGCGATCACGCTCAGCGCCAGCGGCGCGGTGCGCAGCCCCGCCTCCAGCGGCCCGTAGCCGAGGACGAACTGGAGGTGCTGGGTGAGCAGGAAGAGCGAGCCGCCCATGCCGAACGCGACCAGGATCGAGCCCGCGACCGCGCCCGTGAACTTCTTGTTCCGGAAGAAGTTCATGTCCAGCATCGGGTACTCGATGGACAGCTCCCAGCGGGCGAACGCGGCCAGGAAGGCCAGCCCGACCGCCGCCGGGACCAGCACGTGCGCGGAGGTCCAGCCGTGCTCGGGGCCGGAGATGATCGCGTACACCACACCGGTCATGCCGACCGTGGAGAGCAGCGCGCCCAGCAGGTCCGGCCGGTCGCCCAGCGGGTTCTTCGACTCGGGGACCAGGGCCACCACGGCCACCAGGCCGAGGGCCGCGACCGGGATGTTGATGAGGAAGATCGAGCCCCACCAGAAGTGGTCGAGCATGAGCCCGCCGATCAGCGGTCCGGCCGCGAAGCCGAGGGAGTTGACCGTGGCCCAGATGCCGATGGCCTTGACCCGCTCCTCGTCGCTGAATATCTGCACGACGACGGCGAGGGTGGTGGTCATCAGCAGCGCGCCGCCGACGCCCATGCCGGCCCGCGCGGCGATCAACTGGCCCGCGCTCTGCGAGAGTCCGGCGGCCAGCGAGCCGATGCCGAACAGGGCGAGACCGGCGGCCAGCATCTTCTTGCGGCCGTAGCGGTCGGAGGCGCTGCCCGCGGTGAGCAGCAGGCCGGACTGGACCAGCGAGTACGCGTTGATCATCCACTGGATGTCGGCGGTCGACGCGCCCACCGAGGTGGTGAGCGAGGGGATGGCGACGTTCAGGACGGTGTTGTCGAGCAGCACGGTGAGCTGGGCGAGGCAGATGACTCCGAGGATCAGCCAGCGCTGCGGATGCCCGGTGGGGGCGGCTGGGTTCTCGGCGGCCGTGGCCGTCATGCGGGCTCCTTGTGGAGTTGTACAGCGTATGGGGGACGTGTCGTACACCGTAGAGGAGCCAGTTCTACGGTGTAAAGCGAATTCTCCGCGGTGTGGAGCGCGCTCCCCGGGGCCGCCCCGGAGGCCGGGCGCGCGGCGGCATGCGTGAGGGCGGTGGCCCGGGGCGTTCCCGGGCCACCGCCCTCGGGGGACGGGGACGTGCGGCTACTTGGCGGGGGCCGTCAGGTCGTAGAAGGTGGCCCCGTCGGCGCTCACCTCGGTGAAGGTGGCCGCCACCCAGCCGGCGATGGCACTGCCGCCGCCCGACCCGCCGGGGCCGCCGCCCATGCCGCCCCCGGCGAGGAAGTAGTGGATCTTCCCCTCGGCCACGTACTTCTTGAACTGGGCGAGCGTGGGCGAGGGATCGCTGCCGTTGAAGCCGCCGATCGCCATCACCGGCCTGCCGGTGGCCAGTTGGTAACTGGCCGCGTTCTGCGAGCCGACCGCCGCCGCGACCCAGGTGTACCGGCCCGCGTCCTTCTTGAGCAGGGCCTTCGCCCCGGCGCCGACCCGGGCGCCGTTGAGCAGCCCGCCCATGCCGCCGCCCGTGCCGCCGCGCTCGCCGCCGGGGAACTGTCCGGCCCGGCCGTTCCCGCCCTGCCCGGCCCCGCCGGGCGGAGTCGCCCCGCCCCAGGGCGCGCCCTGACCGCCGCTCGGTCCGGCGCCCTGGCCGGGGGTTTGGCCCGCGCCCTGGCCCGGCTGTCCGGCGCTGCCGCCCGGCAGCGCCGGCATCCGCCCGTTCTGGCCGTTCTGGCCGCCCGGGGCGGCGAACCCGCCCGGTCCGCCCCGCATCCGCCCGCCCGGCCCGCCGCCCATGGCCGCGCCCGCCGGACCGGCCGTGACGATCGAGCCGGAGTGGCCGGTCCGCAGCGTGCTCACCGTGTACGCGAACGGGCCCGCCAGCGACGCCGCCAGCGCCACCGCCGCCGTCCCCCGCGCCAGCCTGCGGTCCAGCCGCCCCGCGAGCACCAGCACCAAGGCCGCCGCCAGCCCCCCGGCCAGCACCGCCCACCGCAGCCACGGCAGATAGCCGGGCGTGCGGCCGAGCAGCACATAGGACCACCAGGCGGTCACCGCGACCGCGGCCCCGAGCGCCACCGCCGCCGCGAGCCGGTTCCGCTCCTCCCACAGCACGGTCGCGCCCATGCCGATCAGCGCCGCGATGTAGGGGGCCAGGGCGACCGTGTAGTACTGGTGGAAGATCCCCGCCATGAAGCTGAAGATCCCCGCCGTCATCAGCAGCGCCCCGCCCCAGGCCAGGAACGCGGCCCGGGCCGTGTCGGTGCGCCCGCCCCGCCAGGTGACCGCGAGACCGGCCGCCAGCAGGACCAGCGCCGCGGGCAGCAGCCAGGAGATCTGGCCGCCCACATCGGTGCCGAACATCCGGCCGAGGCCGGTCTCGCCCCAGGCACCGCCCCCGCCGCCTGGCCCCCGGCCGCCGCCGCCCACGCTGCCGGTCTCGTCGCCGTTGATCCGGCCGAGGCCGTTGTAGCCGAAGGTCAGCTCCAGGAAGGAGTTCTTCTGCGAGCCGCCGATGTACGGGCGCGAGGACGCCGGCCACAGCTCCACGACCGCCACCCACCAGCCGCCGGAGACCAGCACCGCGAGCCCCGACAGCGCCAGCTGGCCGAGCCGCCTGCGCAGGGCCGTGGGCGCGCACACCGCGTACAGCAGGGCCAGCGGCGGCAGGATCAGGAACGCCTGCAGCGTCTTGGCCAGGAACGCGAACCCGACCGCGACCCCCGCCCACACCAGCCACTTCGTCCGCGCGTCCGCCAGCGCCCGCAGCACGCAGTACACCGTGACCGTCATCAGCAGGGCGAGCAGCGCGTCCGGGTTGTTGAACCGGAACATCAGCGCCGCCACCGGGGTCAGCGCGAACACCGCGCCCGCGATCAGCCCCGCCGCCGCGCTGAACCGGCGCCGCACCGCCGCGTACAGCACCGCCACCGTCCCGGCGCCCATCAGCACCTGCGGCAGCAGGATCTGCCAGGAGCCGAGGCCGAAGAGCCGTACGGACAGGGCCATCGGCCACAGCGAGGCCGGGGGCTTGTCGACGGTGATCGCGTTCGCCGAGTCCAGCGAGCCGAAGAACATCGCCTTCCAGCTCTGGCTGCCCGCCTGGACGGCCGCGGAGTAGAAGGAGTTGGCGTATCCGGAGGCGCTCAGGTTCCAGGCGTACGAGAGGAGCGTGAGCAGGAGCAGGCCGAGGAGGGCGGGGCGCGCCCAGGCCGGGTCGGCCGGACGGCCGCGCCACAGCCGGTGCGCGGCGGCCCGGGACCGGGCGGCCACGAGCCCCTCGGACGCGCCCGCCGGACAGGAGGTCGTGGTCATCGGGAGGCGTCCTTCCGGTGGGGGAGCGAGGGGGCGCGGTCCGGGAAGACCCAGGCGCGGAAGAGCAGGAACCGCAGGACCGTCGCCGCCAGGTTCGCGGCCACCAGGACCGCCAGCTCGGTGGAGTGCGCGGGGTCGCCGCCCGCCGCGCCCAGCGCCCCGAGCGAACCGCTGGTCAGGGCGAGCCCGATCGCGAAGACGGCCAGCCCCTGCGCCTGGTGGCGCACCGCGCGCTCCCGCCCCCGTACGCCGAAGGTGAGCCGGCGGTTGGCGGCGGTGTTGGCGACGGCGGAGACCAGCAGGGCGGCGGCGTTGGCGAGTTGGGGTCCGGCGGCGGTGCGGAAGAGGGAGTAGAGGCCGAGGTAGCAGAGGGTGGAGAGGGCCCCGACCACGCAGAATCCGACCAGCTGGCGGGCCAGACCGCCCGGCACCCCGGCGAGCCGCCGGTCGCGCGGGTCGTCGCCGAACGGGCGCGCGAGCCGGTCCAGGGGGAGCGCGCCGACGGCGAGGGCGCGCCCGACGCGCCACACGCCCTTGAGGTCGTCGGCGGCCGTCCGCACGATGTGGACGGTCGAGTCCGGGTCGTCGACCCAGTCCACCGGCACCTCGTGGATCCGCAGCCCGGCCCGCTCGGCCAGCACCAGCAGCTCGGTGTCGAAGAACCAGCCGGTGTCCTCGACCAGCGGCAGCAGCCGCTCGGCCACCTCCCGCCGGATCGCCTTGAACCCGCACTGCGCGTCCGAGAACCGCGCGGCCAGCGACGACTTGAGGATCAGGTTGTACGCCCGCGAGACGAACTCCCGCTTCGGCCCGCGCACCACCCGCGAGGCCCGGCTGAGCCGGGAGCCGATCGCCAGGTCGGAGTGGCCCGAGATCAGCGGGGCCACCAGCGGGAGCAGGGCGTTGAGGTCGGTGGAGAGGTCCACGTCCATGTAGGCGAGGACGGGCGCGTCCGAGGCGGACCACACGGCCCGCAACGCCCGCCCGCGCCCCTTCTCCTCCAGCCGGACGTGGCGCACGCCCTCGACCCCGCGGGCGAGCCGCGCCGCCACCTCGGGGGTGCGGTCGGTGGAGGCGTTGTCGGCCACCGTGATCCGGAAGCCGTACGGGAAGGTGCGGGCGAGGTGCTCGTGGAGCCGGCGCACACACGGCTCCAGGTCCCGCTCCTCGTTGTGGACGGGGATCACCACGTCGAGCACGGGCCCGCCCGCCGCGCCGACGGGCAGGTGCTCCCGTGCCGGCAGGGTGCCCGCGGAGATGTCGGTTCGCATGCCACCGACCCTCGCGAGGGCCGCTGTCACACTTGTGTGGTGCGACTGTGCACAGGCTGTGAGTGGGGCGGCAGCGGGCGCACGACGGTGCCGGAGAGCGGCCGTGCGCCCGCCCCGGGCCTTGCCCCGTACGGAAGTTGGACCTCGAAGACGGTACGTCCGGGCGCCGAGCGGACCGTGACGCCGCCGCCGTGCGCGGAGACGACCGCGTGCACGATGGCGAGCCCGAGCCCGGTCGAACCGTGCGCCCGCGAGCGGGAGGCGTCCCCGCGCGCGAACCGCTCGAAGACGTGCGGGAGCAGCGCGGCCGGGATGCCGGGCCCGTCGTCCTCGACCTCCAGCACGGCCCACGGCCCCCGCCGCGCCACCCGCGCGGTGACGGTGGTGCCGGGGGGCGTGTGGGTCCGGGCGTTGCCGAGGAGGTTGAGCAGGACCTGGTGGAGCCGGGAGGGGTCGCCGTGGACGGTCACGGGGGTGCCGTTGTCGGGGACGGGGACGGGGGCGTGCGGGGGAGCGCCGTCGGCCGGTGCGGGGGCGGCGGGGCCGCCCGGCTCGTCGTCGCGCGGCTCGCCGTCGCGTACGTCTCGTACGTCGTCCGGTGGTCCGGGCGGCAGTTCGAGGCGCCAGAGGTGGTCCTGGCCGGCGGCCCGGGCGTCGCTCAGCGCGTCCACGACCAGCATGGAGAGATCAGTGCTCTCGTACGAGAGCGGGCGTCCGGCGTCCAGCCGGGCGAGCAGCAGCAGATCCTCCACCAGACCCGTCATCCGCTCGGCCTCCGCCTCGACCCGCCCCAGGGCGTGCCGGGTCGCGGGCCCGATCTCCTCCGTACCGCGCCGGGTGAGCTCGGCGTACCCGCGGATGGACGCCAGCGGGGTGCGCAGCTCATGGCTGGCGTCGGCGACGAACTGCCGTACCCGCGTCTCGCTCTCCTGGCGCGCGGCCAGCGCCGAACCGACGTGCCCGAGCATGCGGTTGAGGGCCGCCCCGACCTGCCCGACCTCGGTGCGGGGATCGGCCTCGGCGTCCGGGACGCGCTCGTGCAGGGCCACCTCGCCGCTGTGCAGCGGCAGTTCGGAGACCCGGGTGGCGGTCGCGGCGACCCGGCGCAGCGGACGCAGGGCCACCCCGACGATGGCGGCGCCCGCGATCCCGGCCGCGACCAGCCCGGCGGCGGTCACCCACACGATGACGACGACCAGGTTGTCGACGGCCGACTCGACGTCCTTCAGCGGAAAGCCCAGCACGGCCGAGCCGTCCATCGTCCAGGCCGCCCGGTAGGAGCCCAGGCCCGGCACGGAGAGCGTGTGCACCCGCCCGTCCCTGGGCACCGAGGCGAGGGCCCGCACCTGTCCGTCGGTGAGCTCGGTGACGTTGGTGCGGGGCTCGCCCGGCTCGCCCCGGATGCTCCGCACGCCGTCGACCAGCTGTCCGGCACGGTCGGCGCGCGCCCCGACCGTACCGATCGGCTGCCCGGGACCGGCCACGAACACCTGGCCGCCGCCGGGGGAGGACGGCAGCGGGCCGCGCCCGGCGTGCGCCACGGCGGGCCGCAGCGAGTCGTCCAGCTGCTGGGTGAGGTTGGCGCGCATGCCGATGACGGTGACCGTGCCGATCACGGCCGCGACCACGGCGAGCAGCGCGACGGCGGAGACCACCAGCCGCGTCCGCAGCGTCCACCGGCGCGGCGGCCTCGGGGCGCGCGGGCGCGGCTGCCCCGGAGTGCGCGGGCGCGGCTGCCTCGGAGTGCGCGGGCGCCGGGAACGCACCCGGCTCACTCGCCGGGCTTGATGAGGTACCCCGCCCCACGCCGGGTGTGGATCATCGGGGAGCGCCCCGCGTCGATCTTCCGCCGCAGGTACGAGATGTAGAGCTCCACCACGTTGGCCTGGCCGCCGAAGTCGTACGACCAGACCCGGTCCAGGATCTGCGCCTTGCTGAGCACCCGGCGCGGATTGCGCATCAGGAACCGCAGCAGCTCGAACTCGGTCGCCGTGAGGTGGATGTTGACCCCGCCCCGGGTCACGTCATGGCTGTCCTCGTCGAGGGTGAGGTCCCCGACGACCAGCAGCGACTCGCTCCGCGCGGTCGCGGTGCCCGAGCGCCGGATCAGCCCGCGCAGCCGGGCCACGACCTCCTCCAGCGAGAACGGCTTGGTGACGTAGTCGTCGCCCCCCGCCGTCAGACCCGCGATCCGGTCCTCGACCGCGTCCTTGGCGGTGAGGAACAGCACCGGCACGTCCGGGAGTTCGCGCCGCAGCCGCCCGAGGACGGCGAGACCGTCCATGTCCGGCAGCATGACGTCCAGGATCACCGCGTCGGGCCGGAACTCCCGGGCGGCCCGCACCGCACCGGACCCGTCCCCGGCGCTGCGCACCTCCCACCCTTCGTAGCGCAGCGCCATGGACAGCAGCTCGCTGAGGGCCGCCTCGTCGTCCACGACGAGCACCCGGACGGCGGTCCCGTCCGGCCTCAGCAATTCGGTACGCCCCTGCGGGGAGGTGATGGTCATGCCACCACCCTGTGAGCGCCCCCTGAGAACGTCCTTGCGCGATCCTGTGAATTTGCTGAGAAACGGGGAGGGGGTTGGGGCCGGGCCCGGGGTTCAGCCCAGGGGGAGGCCGAACAGCCGGGCGGCATTGTCGTGGCAGACCGCCCTGAGCCAGTCGTCCCCGAGGCCGAGCCGCTCCAGCGCTTCGAGCTGGTGCGGATAGCCGTACGGGATGTTCGGGAAGTCCGACCCGAGCAGCACGCGGTCCCCGAGCGCGGCGAGCCGGGGCAGCGCGGCGGCCGGGAACGGCGCGAACCGCTCGCTGAAGTCGGTGAACGCCATCGTCGTGTCGAGCAGGACCCCCTCGTACGCCTCCGCCAGCGCCAGGAAGTCGAGGTACTCCGGCATCCCCAGGTGCGCCACGATCAGCCGCAGCCGGGGGTGCCGGGCCAGCAGCCGCGCGACCGGCTCGGGCCCGGTGTGCTTGCCGGGGGCGGGCCCGGAGCCGCAGTGCACGACGACGGGCGCGCCCGCGTCGGCGAGCGCCCCCCACACGGGGTCGAGCAGCGGGTCGTTGGGGTCGTAACCGCCCACCTGGACGTGCGCCTTGAACACCCGGGCCCCCGCGCCGAGGGCGTCCGCCACGTACGCGCCCGCGCCCGGCTCCGGGAAGAAGGTGGCGGTGTGCAGACAGCCCGGGGTGCGGCGGGCGAAGTCGCGCGCCCATCCGTTGAGCCACTGCGCCATCCCCGCCTTGTGCGGGTACAGCATCGAGGTGAAGGCGAGCACCCCGAACTCCCCGAGCAGCTCGACCCGCCGCGCCTCCTCCTCCCGGTACGCGATGGGCCACGCCATCCCGGTGAGCGGCCCGGCCGAGTCGAAGTACGCCCACACCTTCCGCATCACCCGGTCGGGCATGAAGTGCGTGTGCACGTCGACGAGACCGGGGAGCCCGAGCCGCCCGGCGAAGGCGCGCGCGGCGACGGCGTCGTCAGCGGTGGGCATCGACGGGGTCCGGGGAGATGGAGTTGCGGGAGGCGGAGTCCGGGGAGGCGGAGTTCGGGGAGGCGGGACCCGGGGAGGCGGAGTTGGGGGCGGCGGGGTTCGGGCTGCTTTCGGTCGTGCCCCGGCCGCTCTCGGCGGCGTCGCGGTCGCCGTGACGGGTGCCCTGGTCGGCCGGCCGCTGGAAGCTGTAACTCCGCTCGACCTTGGCGACATGGACGCTGTAGCTCTCGTACCACCGCTCCCGCCCCTGCCGCTGGGCGCTCTGGTGCTCAAGGCGCGACCGCCAGTCGACGATCGCCTCCTCGTCACGGAAGTACCCGACGGTGATCCCGATCCCGCCCGGCGTACGGGCGCTCTCGTACCCGAGGAACCCGGGCACCTCCCGCACCAGCTCCTCCATCCGCCCGGCCGTCTCCCCGTAACCGTGGTCGACGTCGGTGCGGAGGGAGGTGAACACGACGGTGTAGTAGGGCGGTTCGATCCCCGCGACGAGGCCGCCCACAAGATGATCGCTCATGGCTCACACCTTCCGCTGTCAGTGGTGAACGTGTCCAGGCTCCTTACGAAAGGGATCCAAGTCTTGACCTGGGGAGGGATGGCGGACGGCATGGCGGCAGGGGGGGAGCGCCCGAGGCAGGCGCCGGCGGTGGCGGCCGGGCGTTGGTCGCTGACTGTCGGGCGCGGCCAAACGGCAATAGGCACTCGGTCGCCAACCGCCAACCGCCAACAAACGGCATTCGGCAATCGGCAATCGGCAATCGACCTAGAAGAGCTGATCCTGGACGTCGGGGGCGCGCAGGATCCGCACGGGCACGCTGGTGGGGAGGGGCGCGGGGACGGCGGCGAGCCCCCACCCGCTCATGAGCCGGGTGTCCAGGACGACCGGGCGCCCGCCCCCGGAGGCGCGGTCCCCCTCCATCCGCATCTCCAGGTGCAGATCGGGCCCGGCGGCGGCCAGCACGCGCCCGGCGACGACCCCGTCGGGCACCAGCTCCCGCACCACCCCGTACGGCGACGGCAGCCCGTCGAGCCCGAACAGGTCCCCGTGGTCGACGACCAGGCAGGGCGCGGCCTCCAGGGACTCGGGCCACCCCCCGAGCGCGACGGCCCGGGCGTGCAGCTCCCGCACCTCGGCGCCCCGCTCGCCGGGGCCGGGCAGCGCGGCCCGGACGAGCCGCTTCTGCTCGTACGAGACCCGGTCCGGCACGCCGAGCGCGGCACGCAGCAGCTCCTCGCACCGCCGGGCGGCCATCAGCGGCCCGCGCCCCAGCCAGCTGAACACGACGGCGCCCTGCTCCCGCAGCCGGACCGCACCGCGCTCCTCGGCGGTGATCCCGACCTTGACGAGTCCGGGCCCGAACCAGGCCAGATAGACCCGGTAGACCCGGGGGTCGTCGGGCACCCGGTCGGCGGCGACGGAGTGCACCCGGTCGAGCCGCGCGCACTCCGCACACCGGGCCTGCGAACTCCCCCGGGACACCTCGACCCGCCCGGGACAGGCATTCCCCCGAGCCCCCACACAGACCCGCTCCCCCACTACCCGAAACCCAAGGTCACCCCCCACCACAACGGGACTCCCCCGCAGCCCCCCACCGCCCCCCACCCAGCCGAACTCAACCCCCGCGTCCCCCCACCGCAACCCACCACTACGCCAAACCCCAGCCATACCCCGACGGTAGCGACCACCACTGACAACGCGGGGCTCAGCGCACGGAGCCTCCGGAACTCGCCGCGCCCATGCCGGTCGGGAGCGCTTCCCGCTATCCGAGATACGGCCCCTCGCGGCGCTCCAGGAAATGCCGGATCCGGAGTCGCTGCGTGTGGTGCATGGGCAGATCGTCGATCTCCTCCGGCAGGACGAACCGAAGCTCGGTGGACTCGTCGGAGATCGCAAGCCGGCCACCGACGATCCGGGCGGTGAAGCAGACGTTGAACTGGCGCCGGACCTCGCCGTCCGTGTAGGCGATGATGTGCTTCGGGTCGGTGTACGTACCGACCAGACCCGTGATCTCCACGTCCAGGCCGGTCTCTTCCTTGACCTCGCGAACAGCGGCTCCGGGCAGGGAATCCGTGAGGTCCATGCCTCCGCCGGGCAGCGCCCACAGGTGATTGTCCCGCCGGCGCTGGAGCAGGATGCGCCCCCGCTCATCACCCACAACGGCGGAAGCCGCGACGACCAGGCTGTTCGGCTCGGGTGCGTCCGGATCGTCGTAGTACTCGGTCCGCGCCACGGTCATCCTTCCTGCTGCACCGGGTTGGCTGTCTCCCACACCGAGCTGAAGCTGTCGGCGTAAGTAGGGAGTTGTAGCGTCGTGCCGTGAGTCCGCACCTCGATGCCGGATACCCCGATCAGGGGGCGGTAGTGCATCAAGGCCGCAGTTGGTACCCACCACGGCCTGAGCGACCGCCGGGGAGCACCGCGAGTCGTACCCGCCCCACCTACTCGCCCAGGGACGCCCGCGACGCCCCCGTTGCTGCACTTCGCTGCTGTACGACGCGGAAACGCCAGAGGCCCCGGATTTCTCCGGGGCCTCTGGCCTGCTGTGCACTCGGCAGGATTCGAACCTGCAACCTTCTGATCCGTAGTCAGATGCTCTATCCGTTAAGCTACGAGTGCTTGTTGCTTGCTTCCCGGTTTTTTTCTTCCCGGTCGGCGTTGCGGGAACAACATTACATGACCTGCGCCGTGACGCGAAATCCATTGGCCGCACCCCCTCTGACCTGCGGAAACGCTCTTGGGTGGGCATGGGCGGGCAAGTGGGCCCCGGCAGGGCGGTGTGCCTCTAAGTGGGGAAATGTGACCGGGGTCACCGCATGATCGCCTCTTCGGCGGGCGCGTGGGCGCGGGCGCGGGATTCGCCGCGCGTACCGGGCCGGGAACGGCCGAAGCCCCGGCCGTGGGGCCGGGGCTTCGGGTCGAGCTGGCGGAGGCGGAGGGATTTGAACCCTCGATGGGCTTTAAGACCCAAACCGCATTAGCAGTGCGGCGCCATAGACCGGACTAGGCGACGCCTCCAGCACACCCTCTCGCATGCGCGAGTGGTGCGTGCAGATGATGACACAGCCTTGCTCCGCGTCACCAATCGCACCCCACGGTACTAGGCAGGCGGGCGCCAGAGCAAAGCGTTAGGGCGGCGCAATTCCCGCACTCCTCCACGGCCCGCCCCGCCCCCCACTTCCCCCCGCGCCTCACCCCCGCGCCGCAACGCCCCGGCCCGCCGCGCGTTAGGCACGGCGGAATCCGGACCGTCCCCTCCCCGGGAGTACGCATGCTGCGCCGACTCGTCGTCACCGCGCTCGCCACCGCGGCCACCGCCGCCCTCGCCGGGGCGCCCGCCGCCCTGGCGGCCACCCCGCTGCCGCTGCCGCCGCTGCCGCTCCTGGGGCACCAGGGCGACCACCTCACGGTCACCGTCACGCACAACGCGGAGACGGACGGGACGTACGAGCTGGAGTGCCATCCGGCCGGCGGCGACCATCCGCAGATCGTTCAGGCGTGCGACCACCTCGACAAGGTCAGCACCTGGGGCAAGGACCCGTTCGCCCCGGTCCCCCCGGACGCGGTCTGCACGATGATCTCGGGCGGGGACGCCACCGCCCATGTCACCGGCACCTGGGCCGGCCGCCCGGTCGACGCCACGTACAACCGGCGCAACGGATGCGAGATCAGCCGCTGGAACGCGATGGTGCCGCTGCTGCCGGGCGCGCGGTGAGCGTGCGGTGAAGGTATCGATGCCGTGCGGTGAACGTCCGCGCACCGCCGCCCGGCCCGCGGTACGGGCGGCGGTGCGGTGAGTACGCCGCCGGGGCGCCCGCGACACGCCGCCCCGGCCCCGCCGGCCGGGACGCCGCCCCCACCCCCTCACCCGTTCGGCTCAATCTCCCGGCATACGCCGTGGTCACAGAACATTGGTGAGAGCTCCCCCTCATCCGCCGCCGCTCGCACATCCCCTGCCTTTAGACTCCCTCCCAGTGACAGGCCGCAAGGTGCAGTGGTTCAGGGAGGAAGCGTCGTCGTGAGCAGCAGGCCATCCCGAGGCGCTGCTCGCCTCGCAGCCATACTTGACGCCCTTCCGGACGGGCTCGTGCTCGTCAACTGCAACGGCACGGTCGTCAACGCGAACACCGTCGCCCTGGAGATGTTCGAGTCTCCGGGCACCGGTCTGGTGGGGCGGGGCGTGCTGGACCTGCTGCCCTCGTTCGACTCCAAGCTGATCCCGGGCTCCATGCGCCGCCCCGACACCGAGGACGGGCAGGGCCGCACCAGGCCGACCCGGATGGTGGCGCGGCGGACCGACGGCAGCGAGTTCCCCGTCGAGGTCACCAGCGCCAACCTGGAGGACGGGCGCGACGCGTACGCCTCGCCGTCCGCGTCCTCGTACGGCGGCGCCGGGCACTACTCCGGCGACGAGCTGCTCATGATCGTCGTACGGGACCTCTCCGGCACCGTCGACACCGAGGCCGAGCTGGCCCGTTCGCAGCGGCAGACCGAGATGATCCTGCGCGCGGCGGCGGAGGGCGTGGTCGGCACCGACACCGAGGGCCGCGTCGTCCTGGTGAACCCGGCCGCCGCGCAGATCCTCGGCTACCGCGCCAGCGACCTCGGCGGCCAGGAGCTGCACCCGCTGGTGCTGCACTCCCGCGCCGACGGCGAGCCCTTCCCGTACGAGGAGAGCCCGCTCGCCGACACCCTGAAGTCCGGCCGCAAGCACCGCGTACGGGGTCAGGTGCTGTGGACGAAGAGCGGCACCGGCGTGCCCGTGGACCTGACGACCGCGCCCGTACGGGACGGGGACCTGCTGGTCGGCGCGGTGATGACGTTCACCGACCGCCGCCCCTACGAGGAGCAGGCGAAGAAGCACCGCGAGGTGCTGGGCCGCGAGACGTCCCGCTACGACGCGCTCGCCGCCCGCCACCAGCAGCTGCTCTCGGTCCTCGGCGGCTCGCTGCGCGGCCCGCTGGACGAGCTGCGGCGCGAGCTGTCGGCGCTGGCGGCGGACGACGCGGGCCAGCTGTGGCCGGAGGCCAACCAGGTCCTGCACCACCTGGCGGCCGGTTACGCCCGGATGACCACCCTCGTCGACAACGTCCTGGCCTATCAGCGGCTCGACTCCGGCACGGAGGAGCTGAAGAAGGCCAAGGTGCTGGTGGGCACCGTGGTCGCGGCGGGCGTCGAGGGCGCCGTCGAGCTGATCGGCCCCGGCCGGGCCCAGTTCGCCGTCCACGCGCCCCCGATCGAGGCCGAGATCGACCCCGCCCGGCTCTCCACGGCGCTGGCGCACCTGGTGGCCGACGTCGCGGGCGTGGACGCCACCGGCAACGCCCCGGTGGCGGCGGGCGGCTACATGGACTCCACGGTCGTCGTCGCGGCGGCGGTGCGCGGCGAGGTCGTCCGCATCGAGGTGCGCGGGCCGTTCGCCGGGGGAGACCCGGTCCACGAGCCCATCGTCCGGGGCATCGTGGGCGCGCACGGCGGGGTGCTCCAGACCGTCGAGGTGCCGGGCATGAGCGGCAGCGCGTACGTGCTCGAAGTGCCGCTGGGCGAGGGCGCGGGCTCGGTGCCGGAGCCCGCGGCGGCCGAGCTGGAGGTGCACGGCGCGCCCTCCTCCGAGGCCACGGGCAGCGGTCGCCGCCGGGCCCGCCGGGCCTCCACGGACGCGTTCCTGGAGAGCCCGGTCGAGGAGGAGAAGTCCCCCACGGGCCGCCGCCGCGCCCGCGCCCAGGAGCAGGACGGCGCCACCGCGTCCCCGGCCGCCCTGGAGCACATCCCCGCCCAGCAGGCGGGCGAGGGCGCCCCGGCGGGCCGCGGCCCCCAGCCGGACGCCGGTACGGGCCGGGGAACCCCGCCCGGCGCCCCCCACCAGCTCCCGCCCGGCCAGGGCCCGGCCGCGCGTCCCGGCGGTCCGCGGGGCGCCGCGGTGCCCGGCTCGCCGACCGGGCCCGCCGGGGTCCCCGGTGGCTCCGGTGGCGCGGCTCCCGCGACCGGTGGGCCCGGCGGCGCGCCGGGACCGGCCGCGGGCGCGCCGGGCGCTCCTCCCGGCCGCCCCGGCGGTGCGAGCGGCGATGTGCCCGCGAGCGGGCCCGGCGGCGCGCCCCAGGCCGTCATGGGCGGCCCCGGCGGCCATCCGTTCGCACCCGGCGCACCCGCGCCCGACGGCGCCGTGGGCGACGCTCCGGGCGCCGGGCCGGCCGGGGACACCGGCGGCTCCGGCACGGGGCGGCGGCGCGGGCGGCCCAGCCCGGCCGAGGCCCCCGCGGCACCCGCCGCCGAAGGCGCGGTCGTCACCGCCGCCGAACCCGCGCGCCAGCCCGGACCGGGCCGCCCGGCCGCGCTGAGCGAGACCGTTCCGCCCCAGGGCACGGGGGCCGACCCGGCCGCGCCCTCGGGCCGCCGGGCCCGCCGCGCCCTGCCCGCGACCCCCGGGGCCACCCCGCCCGCCGCACCCGCCGCCGAGGGCGGGGAGGCCGAGCCGAGCGGGCGGCGCGCCCGCCGTACGCTCGCCGCCGCTCCGGCGGAGGGCGAGGGCGCGCAGGCCGAGGGAACCGTCCGTACGGCGTTCGCCCTGCCGCCCGCCGACGCCGACCGCCGGCCCGCCGCGGGCCCGGCCGAGACGGACCGCGCCCCGGGACACCGCCCCTTGGGGGACGGGCCCGGCCAGAGCGCCGTCCCGGCCCACCGCCCGCCCGCCGGCGGTCCCGCCGCACCGGCCGGTCCCGCCCGCCACGACGCCGTACGCAACGAGGCCGCGGACGACCACACCCCGCCGCAGCCGCACCCCGTCGAGCAGCCGCCCGTCTGGGCCGTCGGCGGTGCCGTGCCCGCGAGCGGGCCGGAGGCGGCTCCCGGCGCCCTGCCCCGGCCCACCCGTCAGCCGCTGCCGGCCGAGTCGGCCCCCGTGCCCGACGACGCCTCGCAGGGCCGCTCCATCAGCGTGCGGACGCTCGGCCAGGGCGTGCCGTTCTCCCCGCAGACCGGCAACGGCCCCCAGCAGCCGAGCGGCTCGGGCCGCCGTCGCAAGCTGGGCACGCCGCACGAGGGCGAGCGCGCGGGCGTACCGGGCGACGCCGAGCGGCCCGGCCCGTCGCCCACCTCGCTCCTCTCGCCCCCCTCGGAGGGCCAGGGGCGCGCGTACGCCATAGGAGCACCCGACGAGGGCGCCGAGGGGCCGGAGCCGCTGGACGGGCCCGGTGGCGCCGTCGAGGTCGCCAACCGGCCGCACCCGCAGCCCGTCGACGACGAGTTGCCGCCCGAGCCGCTGGACAATCCGCGCCGGCTGCTCGTCTGGCCGGCGCCGGACGTCTCCACCCAGCAGGCGCTGAGCGACCGCGGCTACCGGCCCGTGGTGGTCCACTCCCGCGAGGAGGTCGACGCCCAGATCGCGGCGTTCCCGGCCGCGCTCTTCGTCGACCCGCTGACGGGTCCCATCACCCGTACCGCGCTCCAGTCGCTGCGGCAGGCGGCCGTCGCGGCCGAGGTGCCGGTGCTGGTGACGGCGGGGCTCGGCCAGGCGACGCGCGAGGCCGCGTACGGCGCCGATCCCGCCGTGCTCCTCAAGGCCCTCGCCCCCCGCGACAGCGAGCAGCACCCGCCCCGGGTGCTGCTGATCGAGGAGCACGAGGAGATCGCCCTCGCCCTGACGGCCACGCTGGAGCGGCGCGGGATGCAGGTCGCGCGCGCCGCCACGGACACCGAGGCGGTCACACTGGCGGGCCAGATGCGGCCGAACCTGGTGGTGATGGACCTGATGCAGGTGCGCCGCCGCCGTGCCGGAATCGTCGACTGGCTGCGGGCGAACGGGCAGTTGAACCACACCCCGCTCGTCGTCTACACCTCGGCGGGCCTCAACCAGCCGGAACTGCCCAAGCTCTCGGCGGGCGAGACGGTGCTGTTCCTGGCCGAACGCTCGACCAGCACCGAGGTCCAGGGCCGAATCGTCGATCTGCTCGCGAAGATCGGCACCAACTAGGCCGGCCTCGTTGCCAACCGGGCTGTTCGAGAGGCCCGTTGAACGGGAACGGGGTGGGGATGTTTCACGTGAAACACCTCCGCACCCCGCCCCACCGGCTTCCTCGCGGGGCATGTTTCACGTGAAACATGCCCCGCCCCGGCGCACCGGGCCGGAGCCCCGTGCCGCCGGGCCATCCGTCACCGCAGCTCGGTGATGTCCAGCTCCCCGTCCGCGTACTGCTTGCGGATCACCTTCTTGTCGAACTTGCCCACGCTCGTCTTCGGCACCGACTCGACGATCGTCCACCGCTCCGGCAGCTGCCACTTGGCGACCGTGCGGGCGAGGAACTCCTTGAGCGCCGCGTAGTCCGCGCTCGCGCCGGGCTTCAGTACGACCGTGGCCAGCGGGCGCTCGCCCCACTTCTCGTCCGGGACCGCCACCACCGCCGCCTCGGCGACATCGGGGTGGCCCATCAGCGCGTTCTCCAGGTCGACGGAGGAGATCCACTCGCCGCCCGACTTGATGACGTCCTTGGCGCGGTCGGTGAGCGTCAGATAGCCGTCGGGGCTGATCACGCCGACGTCACCGGTCTTCAGCCAGCCGTCCTCGCTGAACTTGTCGGCCGGGCGGAAGTCCTCACCGCCCGCGCCGCCGTAGTACGCGCCCGCGATCCAGCTGCCCCGGACCTCCAGCTCACCCGCCGACTCGTTGTCCCAGGGCAGGAACTCCCCGCCGGGGCCCACCAGACGGGCCTCCACGCCCGCCGGGAACCGGCCCTGGGTGACCCGGTAGGGCCACTCCTCCTCGGCCGTGAGCCCCGCCGGGGGATTGGCCATGGTGCCCAGCGGCGACGTCTCCGTCATGCCCCAGGCGTGGCAGAGCCGGACGCCCAGCTTGTCGTACGCCTCCATCAGCGACGGCGGACAGGCGGCGCCGCCGATGGTCACCCGCTCCATCGAGGAGAGGTCGCGGGGCCGCGCGGTGACCTCGGCGAGCAGGCCCTGCCAGATGGTGGGCACGGCGGCGGCGTGCGTCGGCTTCTCGCGCTCGATCATCTCGGCGAGCGGCGCGGGCTGCAGGAACCGGTCCGGCATCAGCATGCCGATGCCCGCCATGAAGGTCGCGTGCGGCAGGCCCCAGGCGTTCACATGGAACTGCGGCACCACGACCAGTGAGGTGTCCTTGTCCGTGAGCCCCATCGACTCGGCCATGTTGACCTGCATCGAGTGCAGATAGACCGAACGGTGCGAGTAGACCACGCCCTTGGGGTCGCCGGTGGTGCCCGAGGTGTAACACATGGCGGCGGCGGTGCGCTCGTCCAGCCGCGGCCAGTCGTACGAGGTGGGGTGGCCCGCGATGAGCTCCTCGTACTCGTGCACCTCGGGGCCCGCGCCGTCGATGTCGTCGAGCAGGGTGCGGTCGCCCGGACCGGTGATCACGACGTGCTCGACGGTCGGCAGGTGCGGGAGCAGGGGGGCGAGCAGCGGCAGGAGCGAGCCGTTGACGATCACCACGCGGTCGGCGGCGTGGTTGACGATCCAGATGAGCTGCTCGGCGGGCAGCCGCAGGTTCAGGGTGTGCAGCACCGCGCCCATGGAGGGGATCGCGAAGTACGCCTCGACGTGCTCGGCGTTGTTCCACATCAGCGTCCCTATTGCACTCGCCTCTCTGACTCCGAGTTCGTCACGGAGCGCATGAGCGAGCTGGGCGGCTCGGGCGCCGATCTCGGCGAAGCTGCGGCGATGTGGCTCGCCTTCGCCCGTCCAGGTAGTCACCTGGGACTGACCATGAATCGTTGATCCGTGGGTCAGAATCCGTGAGATCAGCAGCGGTACATCTTGCATCGTGCTCTGCACCAGGGGCCTCCCATGCTGCGCGACATTACGCGGCGGTAAGTTCCTGGTGATTGTGCTGGTGTGTCTCGCGGTATGTCACTAGCTCGCGAGCACGAGAGTGAGGTCGACCTCCTCCTCTGTGACCTGCTCATCATCGAACTCGGTCTCGTCCTTGCCCCAAGGGTCGGGCTCCCAGACCGGATGCACGGTGACGATGACGTTCTCGCGGCCCTTGGCACCCTCACCGTTGCGGGTGAGCACGACACGCCGCACGAGTTGACGCGCGATGGCGTTCCGCTCGTCGACGGTGAGTGTCGCCCACTCCTCGACGAGGCCGACGACGATCGGGCGGAGTTCCTCGGCGCTGGGCAGTTCCTCGGCCTTGGGCAGGGCGTCGAGGGCTTTCTGCGCCTTGGCCCGGTCGTTCATGAACTCGCTTCGGGTCTCTTCGTACTCCTCCTGGGGGTAGCTCTCTGGGGCGAGCGCGTAGTTCCGCATGAGCACCTTGAGCGCCTTCGAGATCCGGTCGACCTCGGCTTGCAGACGCTTGCGCTTCTCGGCGAGGAGACTGTGAGGCGACTTCGGTGCGGGGGCTCTCTGCTCGCTTGCAGGGGCCTTGTCGATGCCTGCCGCCTCACCGCTCAGCCACTCGAAGAACCGGTCTTCGATGATGGTGCGGAAGCTGTAGACCCCTACGCAGCCTGTGCCGCCCGTACCGTTGCGGTAGCCGCAGCGCACGCCGTGGCCCGGGATGCTGTACGTCGTGCCGTCCTTTCGCTTGCGGGTGGCCGAGGCGACCGTGACGCCCTTTCGGCACGCGTCGTGTGCCATGAGCCCGGTAAGGGTGTAGGTCGCTGCCCGGCTGCGGATTGGGGTCTCTTTGATCATCTTGCGGCGCTGCATGTACCGCAGCCAGAGATCCCAGCCGACGATTTCCTCGTGTGCTCCGGGTGCGTAGTAGTAGTTCGTGCAGGACCCATGGCAGTCAGGCTTGGGGCACTTCGGGCTGTGCAGACGCAGGAGCCCGGCGGCGAAGCCTGAGTCCATGTAGCGCCTGAGCGTCTCGGTCTGCCAGAGCTTGCCCCGGGCGTTGAGGTGGCCTGCCGTGTTGAGCCACCGGCACAGGATGCTGAATCCTTTCCCCATGACGTAACGGCGGTAGAGCTCCGCGACGATGGGGCCGAGGCCCTTCGTGTCGGGCTCGTACCACTCCTTTTGCGTGGTCCATGTGCCGTTGGGCTGCATGACGCGCCGGGGGTGCCAGAGGTACCCGAAGCGTGCGCGGCCGGTGGCCGGCAGCTTGGCGGCGCGGCGGAGTTCGTGTGTCTCCTTCCACTGCTCGCCGGCGCGGTCGCTTTCGTAGGCGGCGAACTCGAACAGGATGCCGCGCTGGAACTTGCCGAGGGCGGTTCGGGCGTCGATCTGCTCGGTTGCGGATTCGACCTGTCCGCCGACGCTCTCGACGCGCTTGAGGTTGACGGCGATCCCGTCGCGGTTGCGGCCGAACCGGCTGTACTTCCAGACGGCTATGCCCTTGACCTTGCCCTGCTCGACGGCGCCGATGCCGATCATGATCTTGCGCTTGAAGTTGCGGCCGGTCTTGTCCAGGTCGACGATCCACCGGACGATCCGGCGCTTCGTGCGGACGGCCCATTCCTGGATGGCTACCTTCTGGAGCTTCGGAGAGATCTTCTCCTCTTTCCAGGTTGAGACCCTGATGTACCCGATGTAGGGCTCAAGTTCCGAGATGTCGTCCGGGATCTCGATGTCCGACAGGAAGGTCTCGGGGATGTCTTGCAGGTCTGGGTCGTTCTCGTAGTCCTCTTCTGTGTCAAGCACTGCTGCACGCGTCAACGTGCTGCCCTCCCTTGCTTGTTGGGTTGGGTGCGCGGCGTGCGCTACCCCCCGCGGTAGCGCCTGCTACGGGGTGTCGTCCTCTCGCGGCTGTGATGGGGAGCGGACTTTCAGGAGTTCGGGCCCGCCATGCTGGAGGCCGAGGCGGTACGCCTTGTCGTAAGCGGCTTCGGCGGCGCGGCGGCGCTGGGTGATGACGAGGGCGGGCGCGGTGCCTGTGGCCAGGAGGATGCCGGCCCAGACGAGCAGGGTCTGCTCGCCGGGTACGACCACCGCGATTACCACCATGATCCAGGCCACGCCGAGGGATGCGAGGAGTGTTGCCGCCGCAATCCCTTGCCGAGTCTTCATAACGCTTTCCTCCCCTTTGTGCTGATCTCTCACGGCTATGACGTTTTGAGATCCGAGTTTGTTACTGAGCAGGGGCAGCACTCGTGAGGGAGTGCGGTCCGAGCCGTAACGGAACCGGTGGGGCGGATGGCGTGGCAGGGGTGTCCTGGCCTGGCCTGTGCGGCTTCTCTGCTCCTAGTTGTGGCCTGCGGCTGCGTGGTGCTGCCGCTCGGCCTGTTGGGTCTGCATCTGCTTGGTCATCGTGACGAACAAGGCGACCAAGTCCGGGTCATGGATGCCTAGGTGGGTGGCTGCTTCCTCGGGGGTGGAGCGTCGGCCGACGGGAGGCGGCGCGGCGGCCCTGTTGATCTCGTCTTGGGTTGCCTTGCCCGCAAGGACGAGGAGATCACCGAGGGAGACTCCGAGGTGGGGTGCCATGGTTGCAAGGACATCCGGAGTCGGGATCTTCTGGGCGTTAAGGACTCGGGAGACGGTGGAGTGGGAGACGCCTGCGTCGTTCGCGAACTTCCCGCGTCCGCCTGAGCGGGCCGACGAGATGTCGTAGCCAAGTTCAGAGAGCCTCTTCTCGAACCATGCTGCGAACGCTGCGACGTGATCCCCTCCATCGTTCTTTCGTTCCTGTTCGTTCCTTCGCATGCTCGCAATGTACCTGCGCAGCACGGTACGCGGACAGAGTTCACCCTTACTTACCCCCCTTCGATGCAGCAAGGGGGCCACTTTAGACCCCAACATCCCTTTGCGTCACTGCACTATCGCCGAGGGTACTCGAACTGGCATCCGAATAAACGGATCGAACCTTTCCGTCTTATTTTCTTGCCAGCACGAAAGGTAGCGATCTAGGTTCTTGTCTGGCAGAACGAACAGTGACCGCCAGGGGGAACACCTATGCCCTACAACCACCGCCGTCTCCTCGACGCGATGTCCGAGGCCGGCGACACCAAGAGCCCACAGGTGGCACGGCGCCTCGCCGTCCACCCCGCCACCGCATGGCGCCTGATCAAGGGGCTCAGCAAGCCAGCCGCCGAGACGCTCGTCGCGATCGAGCGCGAGTACGGCCTCACCGCCGCAGACCTGTACGGGGTGGCCGAATGAGCCGCCCGCACATCACCCGCGCGCAGGCTCACCGCAACGCGCGGGCCGTCCTCGACACCGCCCGTGCACGCCGTGACTCCCTGTGCATCGCGGACGCCGCACGTGCTGCTGCCGTCGGCAGCAACTGCACCGCCGAGGAGATCGAACGCCGCTTGCGGCGGCTCAAGCGGATGTCCGAGATCCAGCCGCAAGCACACCGCAGACAGGCACAACCCGCCGAGGGGACAGCATGACCACCGCACCGAACGGGCCGGCTACGGCCACGCCGACCGGTGTCGTTGTCGCTCCACCCGGCCTCGGCCGCGAGCAGTGGCTCGCCGCCCGCCGCTCGGGCATCGGCGGCTCGGACGTCGCCGCCGTGCTCGGGATGAGCAAGTACACGAGCCCGGTCGAGCTGTACCTCGACAAGCTCGGCGAGCTCGGCGACGTGCCGCGCTCCCCCGAGCTCGCCGAGGCAGCTTTCTGGGGGCACCAGCACGAGCCGACCATCGCGAAGGTGTTCGCCGAGCGGTCCGGTCTCGGCGTCGTCGAGGGCCCGGGGATGCTCGCGCACGTCGAGCGTCGTTGGATGCTCGCCAACGTCGACCGGTACGTGATCGAGCCGGGCGAGGCCGTGCCGTCGAGCCTGTTGGAGATCAAGACCCGGTCCGCCTTCCAACTCGACGAGTGGCTGCTCGGCGTCCCGGACGGCCCGGCGCTGCAAACGCACTGGTACCTCGCCGTCACCGGGTACACGCACGCGCATGTCGCCGCGCTGCTCGGCGGTAACCGCATGGTCGTGCACCGCGTCGAGCGCGACGAGGCGCTCATCGAGCAACTCGTCGTCCTGGTCGGCGAGTTCTGGCAGCGCGTGCTCGACCGCACGCCGCCGCCCGTCGACGGCTCGGCCGCGACCGAGGAACTCCTCGGCCGTCTCCACAAGGTCAGGGCCGGCGCCGTGACCGTGGCCGATCCGGCCGAAGTGCTGCCCCTGCTGGAGCGGCGCCGCGAGCTCAAGGCACGCGAGCAGCGCACCGAGGCCGAGCTGCGCGAGGTCGACAACCGCCTGAAAGCCATCGCCGGCGAGGCCGAGGTCGTCAAAGTGCAGGGCCGGACCGCGTTCACGTGGAAGCAGAACGGCCCGCTCTCGGCGAAGCGGTTCGCCGCCGCGCACCCTGACCTCGCCGCCCGATACACGCACCGCGTCGACGCGCTCGACACCACGAGCCTCGCCGCCGAGCACCCCGACGAGTTCCGGGCGCACCGCGCCCGACGCCTTGTCGTGGTGGACTCCAAGGAGCACCCCGCAGCGTGAGCACCAACCTTGCCGAGCGCGTCGCCGCCCGCCGCAACCACACCCCCGCCCGCCAGACTTCCCGGGGCACCGTCGCCCACCAGCAGCCCAGCCTCGTGCAGTTCGTGCAGTCCATGCGCGGCGAGATCGCCCGCGCGCTGCCCGCGCACATCGCCAGCCCCGAGCGCATCGCCCGTATCGCCCTGACCGAGCTGCGCAGGGTCGAGCACCTCGCCGAGTGCACACAGGAGAGCTTCGGCGGCGCACTGATGACCTGCGCGCAGCTCGGCTTGGAGCCGGGCGGCGCGCTGGGCGAGGCGTACCTGCTCCCGTTCTGGAACAAGCGTGTCCGGGCATACGAGGTGCAGCTCGTCATCGGCTATCAGGGCATGATCAAGCTCTTTTGGCAGCACCCGGCCGCCGCTGGCCTGACCGCGCGCACGGTGTACGAGAACGACGAGTTCACGTACGAGGACGGTCTCAATCCCGTGCTGCGGCACGTCCCGGCCCGCTCCAACCGGGGGCGGCCGACGGACTATTACGCCATCGCGAAGATGTCGAACGGCGGCTCGGCGTTCGTGGTGATGAGCGTCGAGGACGTCGAGGCGATCCGGCGGCGCAGCAAGGCGCGCGACTCGGGCCCGTGGTCGACGGACTACGACGCGATGGCCCGGAAGACCGTGATCCGGCAGCTTTTCAAGATCCTGCCCAAGAGCCCGGAGCTTGCCCGTGCGGTCGCGCACGACGAGGCCGTGCGCCGTGACGCGACGCCCGAGGGGCTCGACGTGCCGCCGGACTACATCGAGGGCGAGGTCGTCGAGCAGGCCGAGGCGGCCGAGGGCCAAGTCGAGGACGTCCCGGCGGAGTTCGCCGGATGGCCCGAGGCCGCCGTACCGGCCGGCGCTGCGGACGGTGCCTGATGAGCAGTGACGGCCCGCGCATCGGGTCTCTGTGCTCGGGTTACGGCGGTCTCGACCTCGCGGTGCAGCAGGTGCTCGGCGGTTCGGTCGCCTGGCACGTCGAGAACGACGTGAACGCGTCGAAGATCCTCGCGCACCACTGGCCCGAGGTTCCCAACCATGGCGATCTGACCGCCGTCGACTTCGGCCAGGTCGAGCCCGTCGACGTCCTGACCGCTGGTTTCCCCTGCACTGACGTGAGTCTCGCGGGGAAGCTCGCCGGTCTCGCCGAGAACACCCGCTCGGGCCTGTGGCTGCATGTGGCCCGTGCGGTCGAAGCCCTACGTCCCTCCCTGGTGGTGATCGAGAATGTCCCCGGCCTCTTCGCAGCCCGCGCCCATAGCGACATGGAACGCTGCCCGTGGTGTGTGGGAGACGCGGGAACTCAGCATCCTTTGCGAGCACTCGGTGCCGTACTTGGCGACGTGGCCCGCCTCGGGCTCGATGCGGAGTGGTGCAGCGTTCGCGCGTCGGAGATCGGCGCTCCCCACCGCCGCGACCGAGCGTTCATCATCGCGTGGCCCGCTGCTGAAAACGCCGACGTCGAATCTCGGGTCGAACGGTGGCTCGCAGCACCCGGACAAGAGGAAGCAGGGCGGACACGGGCCGACGCTCGCGGACGAGGTCGAGCACCTGCTGCCGACACCGACCGCAGCCGACTCCCGCAATGCCCGCAACGCCACGGTGAACCGCGCCCCGGACAGCAGGCACCACTCGGGCACGACCCTGTCGGATGTGGCGTTCAGCGGGGCCCTGCTGCCGACTCCGTCAGCGTCGGGTCACGACGACGGGAAGTCTCCGGAAGTGTGGCGGGCGCGGCGGGAACGGATGCGCGCCAGGCACGGCGTCGGTGTGGGGACTCCCCCGCTGCCGGTGCTGATTGCGCTTCTGCCGACTCCGCGGGCGTCGCACCACGAAGAGGGGCCGAACGCTGCCGAGCACTGGCTGCGCCGTCGCGGCAACCGGCGTCCCAGCGGTGCGGCGGCCGACACGAGTCTGCCGCTCGGCCTGGCGGTGCAGTGCCGACCGGAGCTCGCCCGGTACGCGATCGGGATTGGGGGATCTACGCGGGCGCAGTTGCCCGCTGGGAGGCCCTCACCCGCCCCGCTCCCTGGGCAGTTGACGATCGAGGACGGCTGAGCTCGGCGTTCGTCGAGTGGATGCAGGGCATCCCCGAAGGCCATGTGACCGGTGTCGGCCTCGGCCGGAACGCCGAGCTGCGCGCCCTCGGGAACGGTGTAGTCCCCCGCCAGGCCGAGGCCGCGCTGCGGCTGCTCCTGGACCGCTCCGGCCTGCTGGCCGCCGCATGATCTGCGGCCACTGGATCGGCCCCGAACGGCAGCACTGCAACGCCGTCGACGGGGTCCGCCACTACCTCACCGGGCACCGCTGCCCCGCCCATACTCCCGCCGCCCTCGCCGGGCAGCCCGAAGCCTCTGGATCATCAACCCCTGTAAGGAGAAGGACCGTTGAGCCTCGACGCCACGGATTGGGTATGGACCCAGTCCGCCGCCCGGGGTACCGCCCTCGTGGTGCTGCTCGCCGTGGCTGACAAGGCCGGTGCCGACTGCACCGCCTACGCCGGTACCGCGATGCTCATGCAGCGCACCCGGGCCGCCCGCTCGACCGTGCGGGGTGCGGTCGACGCGCTGCTCGGCTCGGGCGAGCTTGCCGTCGTCGAGGGCCTGGTCGGGCCGGGCGGCGAGACCGTGTACCGGCTGCCGCTCGCCGTCGGTCACACCCGCTCGGAGGGGGCCGGAATCCGGCCCGGGTCAGTTTCCGGCCCGGGTCGGAAATCGGCCCCCGGGGGGCCGGAAACCGGCCCGGGGGAGGGCCGGAATCCGGCCCCGGGGGGATCGGAAATCGGCCCCCAGAACATAAGCAACAAGAGAGAACCAGAAGCACAGCAGCCGCGCGCGACCCGGTCCCCGCTGATACCCGAGCTGCACCCGCTCGGCGACGCCCTCGCCGCAGCCGGCGTCGGTGTCCGCTGGACGCTCGGCCTCGGCGAGCAGCGCGACGTCGTCCGGCTCGTGCAGGCGCACGGCGTCGAGGCCCTCGTCTCCCTTGCCGCCCGCCGCACCACCGGCACCGAGCCGAAACCGGCCCGCTACTGGCTCAAGGTCTGGGGCGACCTCGACCGCGCCCCCGCCGCCTACACCGACAACCTCGCCGCCGGGCTCGCCCTGCTGAAAGCCCAGAAGGAGGGCACCCCGTGATCGACAACCACATCGCCGCCCTGTTGGCATTCGCCGGCCGCCTCGACTCCCGCGTGCGCCGCGCACTCGCCGACCCGCAGCAGTCCGCCCGCACCATCGCCGATTGGACCGCCGCACTCACCGACGTTCCGGCGACCCTGACGGACACCGGTTGGGACGCCTCGCAGGCCGTGCGCCGCTACTACGAGCAGCGCGCCGGCGACCGCTCGGCGCAGTTCCGCCCGGTCGAGCCGCACGACGTGCTCGCCGCCTGGGCGCCGCACCGCGCCGAGCTCATGAACCGCCACACCGACCCCCTGCCCGAGGCCGACCCCGACGACCCGCAGGCGTGGCGCGAGGAACTGCTCGGCGCCCGGTCCGCGGTCGCCCACGGCCACACCCCGCCCGCCCAGTACCGGGCCGAGATCAGCCCCGCCGGGCAGAAACGATTGGCCGCCCTGGTCAGCGGAGTTGGCCACGGGCCGCGCCGGTACATGCCCGCGGAAGTCGCCGAGCAGCTCGCCGAGTTCCGGCCCACCCGGACCGCGCGCGAGGCCGCCGTCGCCGCCGGGCTGCCCGACGCCTACGCCCACAAGTGCACGTGGTGCGGCGCCGAGCCCGAGCAGCCGTGCATGACCGGCTTCCGGCGCCACGGCAAGGGACGCGCCCCCAAGCCCACCCCGCACCCCTGCCGCCTCGACACCGCCGCCCGCGCCGCCGGACAGGCCGAGGACGAGCACAACCGCCTCGCCCGCCTCATGAGCACCCCGCCCGCACCGCGCGAGACCCGCGCCCGCCACACCGCCGGAGGACAGCACCGATGACCCCGGACGCGGCGCGCGCCACCATCGCAGCCCACCTGACCGACGCACTCGACGTGCACCCGCACCTCGCCACCCTCACGGCCGCCGAGCTTCTCGACCGGCTCGCCATCGAGGGATGGGAGATCAACCACGCCAGGCACGCGCGACCGGTCGCGCCTCGCGCGCGGGAGACCTCGCGCGCTCGGCGCCTGCTCGCTCGCCTTGCCCGCACCACCACCCGGGGGACCCGATGAACCACACCCGTATCCGTACCGACTCCCGCCGGGGCCGCATCACCGCACGCGCGACCGGCCGCGACGAGCGCCGCAACCGCCTGCGCCTGTTCCTCGCCCGCGCCGACCGGGGCGTGCTCACCCCCGAGGACTGCGCCGCCCTGCGCGCCGACGTCGAGGCCGAGGTCGCCGAGAGCGACACCCACCGCCGCTCGGCGGGCGGACAGCAGGCAGCAGCGATGCGGCTGCACAACACCCTCGCCGCCGCCGAGCAGTGCATCGCCGAGACCGAGGCCGAGCGCGACCAGTACGCCGCCGAGGCCGAGGCCCTGCGGCAGCAGCTCGCCGGACAGCACGACGTCGAGGAGCAGCGCCGATGACCTACAACCGCACCGTGCACGAGACCGTCGCCGCCCTGCGGCTGGTACGTGACAAGTGGGGCGACCTGAACGCAGCGATCGGGGAGCCGCCGACGCCCGCAGACTGGCCGCCGGTAGAGACGAGCGATTTCGTCAACAAGACCGCCACCCTTGAGGGTCCGCTGCTCGTCGAGGACCGGGCCCCGCTCACCCTGCGCCCGTACTCCGCGCCGATCAACGTCACCGCCCACGATGCCGTGGTCGCCGTCGAGACCGCGCTCTTTGACCTTGCCGACACCTTGGCCGCCGTCACCCAGGAGCACACCCCGCTCGACGAGCTGCACCGCTGGAACTACCGCACCCAGCACGGGCCCGGATCGCGGGCGCAGGGCGCGCACTGGGCCGCCGTGTTCGTCGAGGGGCGCGTGCTCGGCGAGTTCACCGGGGACGGGCAGCAGGCCGACGGCCGCCTCGGCGAGCCGCTGTTCGCCCCGCTGCCCGAGCACCTGCTGCACGAGGCGCACCGGGTCGCGCGTCAGTGCGCCCGGCGGGTACTGGGGGCGCTGCGGCATGACGAGCGGGCAGCACCCGGCCGGCGCCCGTGCCCGTGGTGCGAGGGGCCGCTCGTGCTGCACTCCGCCGAGGGGGAGGTGCAGCGCATCACCTGCTCGACCGGCCCGAGCTGCTCGGCACCGGTCCCGCTCGACCTCGACGGACACCGTGTGTGGGAGCGGGAGAACATGGGCGGACTGCTCGCCGTGTTCGCTGCCCAGCCGGATTCCGAACGGACTTGCGCCGTTATCTGTTCGTGACCTAAGTTGGTGGGCGTCTCCGGTGTGCCCGGAAACTTCCCCCGATCCCGTACGCCCCGCCGCCTCCCCCCCTGCGGCGGGGCGTACGCATGTCCGCCGGGAGGTGAGCGCGTGGCCGAGCCGATCACCGGCCGGGACCGTGAGGCCGTGCGCCGCCTGCACGCCGAGGGCAAGAGCCGGAACCACATCGCGCGGACCATCGGGCGCGGCGCCGCCACCGTGAGCAAGATCGCCGCCGAGCTCGGCCTCACCTTCTCCGGGGGCGCCCGCGTTGCCGCCGCCACCGAGGCGCACCGCCAGGACGCCGCCGCACGGCGCGAGCAGCTCGCCGACGAGGCCCTCGACGGCGCCCTCGGGCAGGTCACCAAGACCACCGCCGCCGAGAGCGCGCGCGATGCCCGCGACCATGCCACCGCCGCCCGCGCCCTGACCGAAGTGCACGCCCGCGTCGCCGAGCTCACCCGCCACACCGGCACCGGGGGCAGCGGCGCCTCGATGCTCGACCGCCTCGCCGTCGCTCTGCTCGGGCCGGACGGGGGTGATGGCGAGGGGGTGTGATGGCCGCGCCTCCGCCGCTGTCCGACAAGCAACTCGCCTCGATCCGCCAGGCACGCGCCCGCATCAACGTGTGGCACGGCAGCGTGCGCTCGGGGAAGACGATTGCGAGCCTGCTGTGCTTCCTGCTCATGGTCCGCCGCGCTCCGGCCTCGGGCCTGATCCTGATCTGCGGGCGCAGCTTGCAGACCGTCGAGCGCAACATCATCGAGCCCCTGCAAGACCCCGAACTCTTCGGCGCGGACGTCGCCTCGGAAGTCCGGCACACCCGGGGCGCGACAACGGCCGTGATCTACGGGCGCGTTGTCCACCTGATCGGCGCGAGCGACGCTCGGGCCGAGGGACGGCTGCGCGGTCTGACGGCATCCCTGGCGTACGTCGACGAGATCACCCTGCTGCCCGAACCGTTCTTCGTGCAGCTCCTCGCCCGCCTGTCCGTGCCCGGGGCGAAGCTGCTCGGCACCACCAACCCCGACAGTCCCCGGCACTGGCTCAAGACCGGTTATCTCGACCGCGCCGCCGAACTCGATCTCGCTGCCTGGCACTTCCGCCTCGCTGATAACCCCTCGCTCGCTCCCGCCTACGTCGCGTCGCTTACTGCGGAGTACTCCGGATTGTGGCGCCGCCGCATGATCGACGGCGCTTGGGTGGTCGCCGAGGGCGCGGTCTTCGACATGTTCGACGAGCAGCAGCACGTCGTCGACGAGCTGCCGCCGATGCGCCGCTACTGGCTCGGCATCGACTACGGCACCTCGAACCCCTTCTCGGCGATCCTGCTCGGCCTCGGCGACGACGACCGCCTGTACGCCGCTGCCGAGTGGCGCCATGACGCGCGCGCTGTGCGCCGGCAGATGACCGACGCGCAGTACAGCCGCGCTGTGCGCGCGTGGCTCGCCGAGCTGGACGTCGCCCCAGAGTGGACGTTCATTGACCCGAGCGCCGCCTCGTACTCCACCCAACTGTGGACGGACGGGCACCCGGGCATCGCGCGCGCTGACAACACCGTGCTTGACGGCATCCGCAGCGTGGCAAGCGCCCTCGACTCCGGTCTGCTGCGCATTCACCGCTCATGTGCCGGCCTGCTCGACGAACTGCCCGGCTACGTGTGGAGCGACGAGGCCGCCGCCCGGGGCGAGGACCGGCCCGTCAAGAAAGACGATCACAGCGTCGACGCACTGCGCTACGCCGTCCACTCCACCGCGAACGAGTGGCGCCACCTGCTCACCCGCACCATCTAGCACGCACCGCCAACTGCCGCCCCGTTCGCCGCTGTTGGCGCCCGGGGCTCTGCCATGCCCAAGGGGGGCCGCCATGCCGCGCGACTGGACCGACCGATTCCTCGCCAAGATCCGTGACGGCGAGGGCGGTTGCTGGGAGTGGACCGGCCACATCAAGCCCAACGGATACGGGCAAGTACGTATCGGCGACCACAAGCACCACGTACACCGCCTCGCCTACGAGGTGATGGTCGGCCCCATCCCGCCGGGACTCGTGATTGACCACCTGTGCCGCAACCGCAGGTGCCTGCGCCCTGACCACCTGGAGCCCGTGCCCCAGCGGACCAACATCCTGCGCGGCGAGGGCCCGACCGCCCGCAACGCCCGGCGCACCCACTGCGTACGCGGCCACCGGTTCGACACCGCGAACACCTACGTCCGGCCAAGCGGTGCCCGCAACTGCCGGGCCTGCCGCACCGGGGACCGGCACCGTCCGCACAAGCGACAGGGGGTCACTCATGCCCCTGCCTGACAACAACACGCCGTGGCCCCCGGCCCAACTCGCCCCGCTGTACCGCGAGATGCGCGTCGATGACGCGTGGTACTCCGGCGACCGCCGCCGCCTCTCCGAGGTCTACCGGCACCAGCAGCACCGCGAGGACGGACGGCGCCGACTGTGGGCACGCCACCGCCACCAGCAGCCCGGCAAGCGCGACGGACGGCTGCACATCCCGCTCGCCGGCGACATCGCCACCGCATCCGCCGACCTGCTGTTCAGCGAGCCGCCGACGTTCACCGTCGCCGACACCGCAACGCAGGACCGGCTCGCCGACCTCATCGAGACCGGCGGCGTCGCCAACACCCTGTTGGAAGCGGCCGAGGTCGCCGCCGCCTTGGGGGGCGTGTACCTGCGGATCACCTGGGATGCCTCGCTCGCCGCGCGCCCGCTGCTCACCGCCGTGCACGCCGACTGCGCGGTACCCGAGTTCCGGTTCGGGCAGCTCGTCGCCGTCACCTTCTGGCACGAGCTCGCCTCGGACTCCTCCACCGTGTGGCGCCACCTGGAGCGCCACGAGCCCGGCCGCATCCTGCACGGCCTCTACCAAGGGACGCCGGACCGGCTCGGCACACGGGTGCCGCTCACCGAGCACCCCGAGGTCGCCGCCCTCGCCGGCTCGCTCGGCCCCGAGGGCGACGCGATCGAGACCGGCATACCTGAGCTGACTGCCGCCTACGTCCCCAACATCCGCCCCAACCGGAGGCACCGCGGATCGCCGTTCGGCCGCTCCGACTATGCCGCGCCGCTCCATGACCTCATGGACGCGCTCGACGAGACATGGTCGTCCTGGCTGCGCGACATCCGCCTCGCCCGCGCCCGCCTGCTCGTGCCCGACGGCTACCTGCGCGACCACGGCCCCGGCCGTGGCGCCTCGTTCGACGACGACCGGGAGATCTGGCAGACGCTCAACATCCCGCCCACCGAGGCGGGCGGG
Source organism: Streptomyces sp. cg36 (assembly GCF_041080675.1). Classification (NCBI taxonomy): domain Bacteria; kingdom Bacillati; phylum Actinomycetota; class Actinomycetes; order Kitasatosporales; family Streptomycetaceae; genus Streptomyces; species Streptomyces cyclosori. The sequence continues at coordinate 3,915,282 of NZ_CP163520.1, forward strand.
ATCACCCTGTCGCAGTTCGCGATCAGGGTCGCCGAGCACCAGTCGACCGCCGACGCCATCGTGCAGCAGGCCGTACGGTCGGCCGGCTACAGCTCCCAGACGTTCGGGCTCGGCGACCAGGGCGGCGCCGTCACCGCGACCGAGGTCAAGGCACGCGAGCGCCGCTCGATGACCACCCGCAACAAGAAGTCGCGGTACTGGGTACCCGAGCTCGCCGACATGCTGCTCGTCATGCTGCGGCTCGACCGCGCCCTGTTCACCCCGGGCCTCGTACCCGAGCGGCCGAGAGTGACGTTCGGCGACTCGGTCAGCGAGGACCCGGCCAGCACCGCGCAGACCCTTTCCCTGCTCCAGCAGGCGCAGGCCGTCAGCACCGACACCAAGGTGCGCGCTCTGCATCCCGACTGGGACGACACGGCCGTGCGAGAGGAGGTCGACCGCATTCTCACCGAGACCGGCCAAGCCGCCCCGGACCCGATGCAGCTCGGCGCCCTCCCCTGACACGGCGGCCGGCATGGGGTCAGAAGATCCGGCGAAAGAGCCGCTCCGCACGCGCCCTGACATCAGGGTCAGGGTGCGCGAGTGCCACCGCGAGGAGGAGCACGACGACGAGTAACGGCCCGGATGCGGCGAATGCCTGCGTCATTTCATTCATGGCCGGGGACATTACGCGAGCCTCCACGCCCTCGCCCCTAATGGAGTGACCCTATTAAGTTGCTTAATCGGATTTCGAGATGTACTTTAACTGAATCGCTCCGCGTCATCACCGCAGGCCAGACGCCCGAATCACGCATTCTCAGGTGTACCCACAGAGGGGACTCCGCCCGAGCGCGACCGGATTCCAGTGATACACATCACGTGAAATTCAATTCGCCCATCTCCGAGTTTTTCGACATTTACTCGAAATATCCTGGGGGTGGGCATGCCTATTCACCCCGGGATGGTCGAGGATCTGTCGGCCGGCGTCCGTGACCTGTACGCGGATGCCGAGCAGCGGCTGCTCGGCATCGTCGCCCGGCAGCTCGCCGACGGATACGAGGCCCCCGGTTGGGCCACGGCCAAGCTGCGCGACGTTCAGGCCCTGCGCCGAGGCGCGCAGGGGGTCGTCGACGCACTCGGTACGGCCATGCAGTTGGAGGTGTTCGACGCCGTCGCCGAGGCGTACAACGTCGGGTCTCGTGCGGGTCTGGCCGAGCTCGGTGCGCTGCACGACAACGACCTGCGCCGCATTGCTGAGGCCACGCCTAATACCCGGGCTGTTGACCGGCTCGCCGCCGAGACGGTCGAGCTCGTCACGCAGACGCACCGGGGAATCCTGCGGGGCGTCGAGGACGGATACCGGCAGGTGATCGCCGAGGTAGCCGCGACGCCGCTCCTCGGCGTCGACACCCGCCGCCAGGCCACACAGCGCGCGATGGAGCGGTTCGCCGACCGGGGCCTGCGCACGTTCGTTGACCGGGGCGGGCGCGCGTGGCAGATGACCTCTTACGCGGAGATGGCCACCCGTACCGCCGTCGGCCGCGCGGCGGTCGAGGGGCACGGCGACCGGCTGCGCGCGGCCGGCCTCGACCTCGTGATCGCCTCCAACGCGCCGCACGAGTGCCCGCTCTGCAAGCCGTTCGAGGGCAAGGTGCTGAGCCTCTCGGGGCCCGGCGGCGCCCGCACGGTCGAGGCCGAACACGCCACCACCGACGGCGAGCTTGTACGCGTCGACATCCTCGGCAGCCTCGACGAGGCACGGCAGAGAGGATTTCAACACCCCAACTGCCGACACTCGTTGAGCGCCTACCTGCCCGGCATCACCCGGGCACCGGTCGAGCACTCCGAGGACCCCGACGGCTACGAAGCGAGCCAGCGGCAGCGCGCGATCGAGCGCGGTATCCGCAAGTGGAAGAACCGCGCTGCTGGCTCACCGACTCCCGAGGGCAAGCGGGCGGCCGAGGCCCGTGTGCGGCAGTGGCAGGCCAGGCAGCGCGAACACCTCGCCAAACACCCGGAGTTGATCCGCCGCCGCGAGCGCGAGCAGCTCGGCGCCGGCAACCTCCCCCCAAGCGGCGGCACGGCCGGACGCACCGGCTCGCCGACCGGTCCGGGGTCGGACCCGTTCGAGGCGGCGCGCGTGCGCTCCGGTGACGCGCGGACCCTGCCCGAGATGAGCGAGGAGCAGCTCGGCGCCGCCATCCGCCCGGGGGTGCTCGATCAGCGCGACCTCGACCGCATCCGCGCCGAGGGCGACCGCCGCGACGAGCAGCACCTGCTCGGCCGCATCCGCCCGAACGGCCAACTCGCCTGCAACCTCGCCGAGTTCAGCGACTACGAGCTCGCCCGCGTCTCGGGGCACCTGGGCGACGAGGACATGATGCGCGTCATGGCGGAGATGGACCGCCGCGACGTCGACGCCGCCCTGCCCGGCGCCCGCCGGGACCTCGTCGGCCTGTCCGAACGGGACCTCGCCGCCCGCGCCCGGCACATCGAGGGCGACCGGCCGGCGATCGGCGCCGAGATGCACCGCCGCCGCCTGCTCACCGACGTCTTCCCCGGCGGGCGCCTGGCCCCGGACCTGTCCGGGGTCGGCGACGAGGTGCTCGGCTGGGCCGTGCGCTACGCCGTCCCCGAGGACGCCGTACGGATCGCCGACGAGCTCGACCACCGGTACCCGCCCGCCCCGCTGCCCGCCGCGCGCGGGCCGCACACGGTCGCGGGGCAGCTTGCTGACCGGGCCGCCGTCGACGAGGTGCTCGCCCCGGCCGAAACGCCGGACGCGTGGAACGGCCTTTCCGTCGACTGGTACGCGGGCATGTCCGACACCGAGCGGTGGATCGCGGAGCGCGAGTACGCCGACATGCAGCAGCGCACCGCCTACACCCGCGAGCAGATACGCGAGATGTACCAAGAGCACGTCTGGGCGCAGGCCCTGGAAGCCGAGGCCGCAACCAACGGCTACATGCTCACCAAGACCGCCGAGCTCGTCGGCGTCGACCCCGCATCGCTGTTCTCCGGGCCCGCGCACGTCGCCTACGCGCGCGCCTCGGAGGAGCTCAAACGCTGGTGGCAGGACAACCCCCGCATGACGCTCGCGGAGTACGAGGAGATGGTGACCGGCGTACGCAGCCACGCTGCGGAAACCGCCCGCGCCTCCCGCAACACGCAGAACAACCGGCTCTGAGGGGGTGCCCGTGGGACGTGGTGACATCGTCCGCGCGCTGCTCGCCGGCATCGAGGCCGGACGCAACGCCGCCCCCGTGACCTCGTGCCCCTACCCGCGCGGCGACCTGCGCCGCTCGGCATGGGTCCGCGGGTATGCCCGTGCGCGCACCCCGCCCGACGGTTAGGCCGCCGCCCCTCCCCCTTTTTCTTCCGGGCCCGCCGAAGGCGGGCCCTTTTCCCTTGCCCGCACCCATGCCCCGGAGGCACGCCCCGCTATGCCCGAGCACACCCCCGACGACACCTCGCTGCCGCTCCACCCGCGCACGGGCGAGGCCGCCCTCGGCTTCCGCCGCGACGGGCGCCCGATCTGGCCCATCAAGGGCGGGTCCGGCGAGGGCGGCGACCCGGCCGCCCTGCCCGCCGGCGATCCGGCCCCTGCGCCGAACACGGACCCGGGCACGCCGCCCGCCCCGGCGGGTGATCCGGCCGCCGAGCAGCAGCTCGCCGCCGCCACCCAGCAGGCCGAGCAGGCCGCCGCCGAGCGCGACGAGCTGCGCGCCGCCCTGGACGCCGTGACCAAGGCGCTCCACCCCGACGGCGCCGAGGCCGAGCAGGACCCGGCCAAGCTCGCCGCCGCCGTCGCCGAGCGCGACAAGCAGCTCGACCAGGTCGCCGCCGAGCTGCGCACAGTGCGCGTCGAGCTCGCCGCGCACAAGGCCGCGAGCGAGCAGGGCGCGCGGGCCGACCGGCTGCTGAACAGCCGCGCATTCCTTACCGCGGTCGGCGACCTCGACCCCGGCGACAAGGGGTTCGATGCCGCGCTCGCCGCCGCGATCAAGAGCGCGGTTGACGCCGACCCCGACCTCTACCGCGCCGCCCCCACCGGCCCGGCGCGCGGCGGCGCCGAGTTCAACGGCGCCCCGACCGGCGAGCGCAAGCCCGCCACCCTGCACGACGCCATCGCCGCCCGCCTCGGCGGCTGACAGTAAGGAGCCCTGAACCTATGGCGATCACTCTCGCCGACGCCAAGCTGAACACGCAGGACGACATCGACCTGACCGTGATCGACGAGTTCCGCAAGTCCTCGTGGCTGCTCGACAACCTCACCTTCGACGACGTCGTGAACCCCGCAGGAGGCGGCGCGACGCTCAGCTACGGCTACACGCGCCTCGTCGCCGAACGGCCCGCGCAGTTCCGCAAGCTGAACACCGAGTACCCCAAGTCGCAGGCCAAGCGGCAGCGCTACAGCGTCGACCTGTCCCCGCTGGGCGGCGCGTTCGAGATCGACCGCATCCTGTCCAACCAGGGCCCGGCCGCGACGAACGAAGTCGCCTTCCAGATGGACCAGACGATCAAGAGCGCACGGGCGTTCTTCTCCGACCAGGTCATCAACGGCAAGCGCATCACTACCCCGGGCCAGGAGGAAGGTTTCGACGGCCTCGACAAGGCCCTCGCCGGCTCCACCACCGAGATGGGCGCCGGTACGTCGCTGGACTGGACTGGCGCAGCCATCGGCTCGGATACGGGCAAGGCGAACAACGCGCTCGACACCCTCGACGAGTTCCTCTCCCTGCTCGACGGCACCCCCTCGGCGCTGCTCGGCAACAAGAAGACGATTGCGCGCGTACGCAGCCTCGCGCGCCGGGCCGGCTACTACGACCGCTCGCCCAACGCGTTCGGGCAGAACGTCGAGTCGTACAACGGCATCGCTCTGGTGGACCTCGGCGACAAGGCCGGAGCCACCACGCCGGTGATCCCGATCGAGTCCCGCGACGTCGACGGCGCCGGGCAGGGGGCGGCGATCGCGGGCCTGTCCGACCTGTACGCCGTTCGGATCGGCCTCGACGGCTTCCACGGCGTCTCCACCGTCGGCGGGCAGCTCGTGCGGCAGTGGCTGCCCGACTTCGCCACCGCAGGAGCGGTGAAGACCGGCGAGGTTGAGCTCGGCCCTGTCGCGGTCGTCCTCAAGGCCACCCGCGCCGCCGCCGTGCTGCGCAACATTAAGGTGCAGTGATGGCCCGGTACGAGATCACCGCGCCGCACGAGGGCACCGAGCAGATCGCCGACGTCACCTTCACCAACGGCCGTGCCACCGCTGACGACGTCGACGAGGGGGCGCTGCTCTACTTCCGCCGCCACGGCTACGCCGTCGAGCAGCTCGACGACAAGCCGACCGGCCGCACCGCTGTCCGGTCCAGGCCGAGGGGGTGAACTTGCGGCGCCCTTACGCCACCCCTGAACAGCTCGCCGCATGGACCGGCACCCCCGCCCCGCCCAGCGCCGAGCGTCTGCTCGCCCGCGCGGGAGAGGACATCGACAGCGCGCTGCTGACCGCCGTCTACCGGGTCGACGAGGACGGCGACCCCACCGAGCCGGCCATCGCCGCCGCGCTCGCGGACGCCGCCTGTGCGCAGGTCGAGTACTGGCTCACCACCGGGGACGACGGAACGGGCGCGGCGGGCCGGTGGGACTCCGTGAGCATCGGGCCCGTGAGCCTGTCCGGGCGCAGCAGCGCACCGCCGGCCGCCTCGGGGGTCGAGCTCGCGCCGCGCGCCGACCGGGTACTGCGCCGTGCCGGACTCACCCCGGGGCGGGTGATCGCGTGGTGAGCGTTCCCGCCTTCCTGCTGCGCCACCGGGTCACCGTCGAGCCCTACCTCGGCGACTCGGCGTACGGCCCCCGCTACGGCGAGGCCGTGCCCGGCATACCGGCGCTCGTCGGCGAGGCCGTGCGCCTCGTGCGTGCCCCGGACGGGCGCGAGGTCACCTCGACCGCACAAGTCATCACCGCCCCCGGCCTCAACTGCCCGCCCGGCTCGCGCCTCACCCTGCCCGGCGGGCGGGTGACGACCGCGATCACTGTCGCGCACCACACCGCCCCCGGCCTTCCGGTTCCGGCCTGTACGGAGGTGAGCTGCGAATGAGTCCCCAGCGCGCCCGCCTGCACTGGACCGGCCAGGCAGCAAGCGACGCGATCCGGCAGGCCGCCGCGCGCGGGCTGCTGCTCGCCGCCGAGCACACCCTCGCCGCATCGAGGCAGCGTGTGCCCATCAACGAGGGCGTCCTCGAACGGAGCGGCGCCGCCTCGGTCGATGAGCAGCAGCTCGCCGCCGTCGTCTCTTACGACACCCCGTACGCCGTGCGCGTGCACGAGGACATGAACGCCCGCCATCTGCCCGGCCGTTCGGCCAAGTACCTGGAATCGGTGCTGCCCGAGGTCGCCGGCGACGTGCAGAGCCTGATAGGCGCGCAGGTCCGGCGGGCGCTGCGCTCATGACCTACACCGTCGACCTGCTCGACGGTCTCGCCCTCCTGCTCGCCGAGCACGGACTCGGCGTCTACCGGCCCGACGGCGTGTACGCCCCGGGCGAGACCGCGATCACCATCGCCGCCACCCCGCCCGCCCCGGACCGGGTGATCTGCCTGTCCGCCTACCCGGTCACCGAGTCCCCGGTGCTGACCGACACCACCACGGGCGTGCAGGTGCGCACCCGGACGAGCTCCGACCCCCGCGAGGTCGACGCGCTCGACGACCAGGTGCACGCGCTGCTGCACGGCTCGGGCCCCCACACCTTCGGCGCCGTTCCGGTCCAGCTCGTCTACCGCGTCTCGGCCGCCCCGATCGGCGCCGACGCCTCGGGCCGCTGGGAGCGGACCAGCAACTACTACGCCCGCGCCCACCGCGCGGGCCCCAACCTCGAATAGGAGGCGCCCACTTGAGCACCCCGACGCCCCCGGCCGAGACGATCACCGCACTCGCCCGCCGCTACCGGCTTGAGCTCGACACGAGCATCACAGGCACCCCGGCGTGGTCGCTCGTCCCCGGCATCACCGAATTCACGCCCAAGGTGGAGCCCACGCAGCAGGACGTCACGACGTACGACGCCGAGGGCTGGACCGAACAGGCCGTGACCATGCTCGCGTGGAGCATCGAAACCACGATCGCGCACCGCGCCCACCCCGTGACCGGCGCGTTCAACCCGGCCCAAGAGGCGCTGCGCAAAGCCTCTATGAGCTTCGGGGCTGGCTCGTACGCCAAGGTCCGGTACTACGACCGCAACGGCGCCGACGACGCGTACCAGGGGCAGGCCCTGGTGACGTGGGAACCGGACGGCGGAGGGCCGGACGAGGTCGACACGATCAAAGTCACGCTCACCGGCAACGGCCCGCTTACCGCGATCACCAACCCCGTAGCCAAGACGCCCGGCCCCACCGTCCAGACCGCCAAGGGGGGTGAGGCGTAGTGGCGTTCGAGGCTCTTGGCGAGCTGCTCGACGAGTCGCTCGAACTCCCCGTCGGCGACGGCACGTACACGGTGCCCGCCCCGTCCGCCGAGGTCGGTCTGCGCACGCAGGCGATCGTGCACGCCGCCGCTGTCGCCGCCGACGGCGGACGCGTCGACGAGCAGGTGCTCAGCGACGCGGCCGAACGCGATCTCTACCGGGACCTGCTCGGCACCGCCTACGACGAGATGGTGCTCGACGGCGTCTCGTGGCCCGTGCTGAAGCACTGCGCCCTCACGGCGATGGTGTGGGTCGCGCAGGACAAGGCCGCTGCTGAGCGGTACTGGAATGCGGCTGGCGACCCAAACAGGTTGGCCCCGAACCGAGCGGCACGGCGCAGCCCATCGGGCGCGGCGACCTCGACCCGGTCTCGGGGCTCTACGAGTGGTACGAGTACCCGCCCGGCACGGCCCCGCGCCAAGGGCAGGACCAACCGGCGCTGACGTGGGCGCAGATCCTCGCTGAGTGGCCGCTCGTCGAGGCCGATCTGCACGAGCTTTACGGCATTGATCTAGGCGCCCCCGGACTGCTCCGGTCGCGCTCCTGGCGCTGGCTGCGTCTCCGCATCCTGGCCCTTCTCTCCGCTGAGTCCCGCCTCGCCCGCGTGCTCACACCCCCGCCGCAAGCCCCCGCACCACCGGGAGGCACGACCCCCCGGAGGTGATGAGCCGTGGCGCTCATGGTCGGCGAGCTCGCCGCGACCGTCACCGTCGACGACTCCGGCGCCGCAGCCGGCATGGACCGCGCCCGCGCCGCCGTCCAGAGCGGCGGCGACCAGATCGCCGCCACCGCCGACCGCGCGGGACAGCAGGCCGGCGACGAGCTCGGCCAAGGGGTCGCCGCCGGCGCGGCATCCGGCGGCGACCGCGCCGCCCGCGGAATGTCCACCGCCCTCAAGGGCATTGCCGCAGCCGTGATCGGTGCCGGTATCGGCGCCGCTCTGATGGCCGGGGTCGGCAAGGCCATGGAGCAGGGCAAGGTCACCGGCAAGTTGCAGGCGCAGCTCGGCTCTACCGGTCCGGTCGCCGCCAAGTACGGCAAGGTCGCCGGCGCCCTGTACTCGGGGGCGATCGTTGACTCGGTCGAGGACGGCGCCGAGGTCATCAAGGGCATAGCCCAGAACGGCCTCCTGCCGCCCGAGGCCACACAGGCGCAGGTCCAGACGATGGGCAAGCGCGTTGCCGACACTGCCGCCGTCATGGGCGAGGACGTCGGCAAGGTGAGCCGCGCGGTCGGCACGATGCTGAAATCCGGCATCGCGAAATCCGCCGACGAGGCAATGGACGTCCTCGTCAAGGGTTCACAGAACGGCACGAACGCCGCCGAGGATCTCCTCGACACCTTCAGCGAATATCCCACGCAGTTCAGGGATTTGGGGCTCGACGCGCAGACGTCGATGGGCCTCATGCAGCAGGGCCTACAGGGCGGAGCGCGTGACGCTGACACCGTCGCGGACGCGCTGAAGGAATTCGCGATCCGCTCGAAGGATATGAGCAAAGGCTCGGTCGACGCCTTCAAATCCATCGGCCTCAACGGCGAGAAGATGGCCGCCATCTTCACCAAGGGCGGCCCGAACGCGTCCAAAGCCCTCGGCGATGTCCTCCAGCGCATCAAGGCGATAAAGGACCCTGCGGAGCGCAATGCAACCGCCGTCGCACTCTTCGGCACGAAAGCCGAGGATCTACAGCAAGCGCTTTTCAAGCTCGACCCGAAAACGGCGGTGCAGGCCCTCGGGAACGTCAAGGGCGCCACCGATAAAGCGGGCGACGCGATGCGCGACAACGCCGCAACCAAGATCGAGCAGTTCAAGCGGGGCCTTGAAACCAAGGTCGTCAACTTCATCGGCGGCAAAGCCATTCCCGTAATTGAGACACTCGCCGACTGGGTCGGCGCCGGCGGTCTCGGCAAGGCATGGCAGGCGAGTGTCGGATTCATCCGGGAGCACTCGACCGAACTCAAGATCGCCGCCGTGGTAATCGGCACCATCCTGCTGCCGACCCTCATCGTCCTGGGCGTCCAGGCCGTCACAACAGCCGGCCTCGTGGTGTGGGGCTGGATCACCCAGAGCGCCGCCGGCGCAGTCGCCGCCGTACGGTTCCTGGCAACCAACGCCCTGATCGTGGGCGGCTGGATCGCCCAGGGAGTAGCGGCCGGAGCGACCGCGCTCCGCGTGGTCGCCGCCTGGGTCCTCATGGGCGGACAGGCCCTGATCCAGGGCGCCCGCATGGCGGCCGGCTGGCTGCTCGCCATGGGCCCGGTTGCCCTCGTGATCGCCGCCGTGGTCGGCATCGTCGCCCTGGTCGTCGCCAACTGGGACACGATCGCATCCGCCACAAAGGCAGCGTGGGAATTCGTCTGGAACCTGATAAAGGGCATCGGGCAGTTCCTGCTCGACTTCTTCCTCAACTGGACCATCGTCGGTTCCGTCATCAAGCATTGGGATGCGATCTGGTCGGGAACGGTCCGCATCTGGACCGCCATCGTCGATTGGGTCAAGGCCCTCCCCGGGCGCATCGTTGACTTCTTCCTGAACTGGACTCTCGCCGGACTGATCGTCCGGCATTGGCAGTCGATCAAGGAAGGAACCATTCGGAAGGCGGGCGAGCTGCTCTCGTGGCTCGTCCGATTCCCGGGCACCGTCCTGGGGTACTTCGGCGATTTCGGAACGATGCTCTACGACAAGGGCGCCGACCTTATCCGGGGCCTGTGGAACGGCATAAAGGCCATGGGCTCGTGGCTGCGCTCGAAACTCACCTCGTGGGCGAAGGACATGATCCCCGGGCCCATCGCGAAGGCCCTGGGGATTCACTCGCCGTCACGCGTCATGCGTGATCAGATCGGCCGGTTCATTCCCGCCGGAATCGTCGAGGGCATCAACTCCGGTGCGGGGGCGGTCGACCGCACCATGCGGAACCTGGTCACCGTCCCCGCCGCCCCGCAGTTCAGCGTCGGCGGCATTCCCCCGGCCAACTCCGCTTATGACTCTGGCGGTTGGGGCGGCTCGGCCGTCCATATCGAGCACTGGTACGGGGGCGAGCAGTCGCCCGAGCAGAACGCGACCGCGCTCGCGTGGCACGCCAAGGCGAGGGGGTGACCGTGGCCCCTGGTGACCTTGTCGCCCGCCCCGGGCATGTCCAGTTCGGCGAGCTGCTGCTCGGCCCGCACACCGCCTACGGGTGGCAGTCGCTGACCGGGTGGGAGGACTCGCCGGCGCTGGACTCCGGGACGGTCAGCCGCTCCGCTGCGCACGGCGCCTACCCGGGCCGGCTGCTCGCGCAGCCGCGCACGATCACCCTCGACGGGATCGTCGTGCGGACCGAGCCCGGATTGATGGGCGCCGCCGTGCGGCAGCTCGCCGCCGCCACTGCGGTGCGCGACGACGAGCTGCCCCTCGTGATCCGCCTCGACTCCGCGCCGCCGTTGCTGAGTTGGGCCCGCTGCCTGCGCCGGGCGATACCCGTCGGGACCGGCGGGTACGGCGTCGGCGTCGTCCAGGGCGCCGCCCTGCAATGGGAGGCGACCGACCCGCGCCGCTACAGCCTCGACGAGCGGCACATCGAGACACGCCTGCCGCAGGCCGAGCCCGGCCTCGACTGGACGGGCACCCTTGCATGGCCGCTCAACTGGGGAGCGCCCGGGGCGAGCGGCGCCATGACCGCGCTCAACGAGGGCGATGCCCCCGCGCACCCAACCCTCGTGTTCCGGGGGCCGGTTGAGCGGCCGAGCCTGACCAACATCGTCACGGGTGAGGCAGTCGAGTACGACCTCGTCCTCGCCGACGGCGACGAGCTGCTCGTCGACACCGCGAACGGCACGGTCACCCTCAACGGCTCGGCCTCCCGCCTCTACACCGCCACCGCGCGCAGCGTGCCCGAGCAGGCGTTCACGTTCCCGCCCGGCACGACCGATCTCGCGTTCCGCGCGGCCCCCGGCTCATCCGATCCCCGAGCGTCCGCCGCCGTGCGGTTCCGCTCGGCCTACTGGTAAGGAGGTCCGCGTATGACGGTCCGTTCTGCCTGGCTGCTCACCGCCCCGGGCGGACAGACCCGCGAGGACACCCGCATCACGCCCCTGGGCACGATGGCCCCCGAGGGCGAGCTGCTCACCCGCGACGGCGTGATCGCCGGCGGCAACCCGCTGCGTGCGAGCGGCGCCTCGGCCATGGCGGTACAGATCGGCACCGGCCGCGCCGTCGTGCAGGGCACCCTCGCCCAAGGCGCCTACCCCGTCGCCGTCACCGCCCCCGAGACACTCCCGATCGGCGCCGGGCATGCCCAGTTCACCCGGATCGACTCCGTCGTGCTCAAGGTCTACGACGGTCTGTACGACACCTCGGGGCAGACCCTCGCCCGCGTCGAGGTCATCGTCGGCGACGCGAACGCGACCCCGGCGCCGCCCCCGCTTCCACCCGCGACGCTGCGCCTGTGGGACATCACCGTGCCCGCTGGCACCTCCGCCGGGACAGGCGGCATCAACTGGGCAACAGCCCTCACCGACCGGCGCCGCTACACCACCAGCCACGGCGGGATCACCCCGCCCGGCGGCCCCTCCACTCCGGGCGCCTACGTCGGCCAGTACCGCGATGCCGGGCGCCTTGAACGGTGGGACGGGACCGCATGGCGGGACGCCGTCGAGCGGCATTACGTGTCGGTCTACAAGAGCAGCGACTACAACCTCGCCGGCGGCCGGTACACCACCCTGTCGTGGTCCGGGACGGACGCCATGTCGGACCCCGGCATGTGGAGCGCCTCCCGCGACAGCCGTCTGACCGCCACCGTGAACGGCCTGTACCTGATCAGCGCGCATCAGATCTGGCCGGGCGGCGCCACCATGGCGCGCGCCACGATCGCCGTGAACGGCGCTGCCGCCGGACAGGCAATGTCGTTCATCGCCAGTTCCAACGGCGGGCAGTCCAACGCCGCCACCCGCCCCGTGGTGCTCAAGGCCGGCGACTACATCGAGATGTCCATCTACACCGATGCGGCCCTGACCAACGTTCCCGCCTCGTACAGCAAAGCGTCGCTCATATGGCAGGGTCCGTGACGAGCACGTACCGGGCGCTGTTCGCTGATCTGCGCTCCGATCAGCTCCTCGACGTGCTGCCGCTCCAGGGGGTGTCGCTCGACGACTGGATCGGCAAGACCGGCTCAGCGTCGGGCACCATCCCGATCCCCAACACCGCCATCGCTGCGCGCGTGCGGGACGCGGTCGAGCCGGCCCGCACCGCTCTGTGGATCGAGCGCGACCGTGAACTCTGGTGGGGCGGCATCGTCTGGACCGCCAACGTCGCGAGCGATGCCCGCGGTTTCCTGACCATGCAGGTACAGGCTGGAACCTTCGACAGCTACCTCGACCACCGCCGCCTGTTCGACACCCAGACCGCCACCGGGGTTGATCAGTTCGACATCGCGCGCAGCCTCGTGGACTACGCGCAGCGCACGCCGGGCGGCGACATCGGCATCGAGTACGACGAGCAGGTGTCCGGTGTCCTGCGCGACCGGGTATACAGCCGCTACGACCTGCCCACCGTGCGCGATCTGCTCGACGCCCTCGGCAAGGTCGAGGGCGGGTTCGAGTGGCGCATCGCCGTCCACCGTGACCCGGATTCCGGGCGCAGGGTCAAGCGGTTGCAGCTCGGGCACCCGGTCATCCGGGGCGGGGCGTCCGACATCGTGCTCGACCACCCCGGCCCGGTCCTGTCCTACGCGTGGCCAGTGGACGGCACCCAGCGCGCGAATGCCTGGCAGTCGAGAGGCGCCTCGACCAACAGCAACCAAGCCACGGAATCGGTGCCGCTCATGTCCGCCGAACTCGTCGCCCAGGACGATCTTTCCGCCGGGTGGCCGCGCCTCGACGGGACGTCGGACTACACAACCGTGGAGCAGCAGCCGGTACTCGACGCGCACGCCCGCGCCGACTGGCAAGCGGCCCGCAGGCCCCGCACCATCCCCGAAATCACGGTCGCCCTCGACCGCACCCCCCTGTCGCCCGCGCTGCTCGGCTCCGTGATCCGGCTCCGCATCCGTGACCTGTGGTGGCCGACGGGTCTCGACGAGCGGTACCGGGTGATCGGACTCGCGATCACCCCGCCCGAGCGCGGCCGACCCGAAACCGCCCGCCTGTACTTGGAGACTGCCTGATGGCTGCTGTACCGCAGGACCTGCTCGACCGCGTCCGCGACCTTGAGCGCCGCCTGCACGAGCTCACCGGCCGCGCCAACATCCGGCCCGCCCTGAACGAGATCAACCACGGCAACGTGCGGATCGGCGAGGGCGGATCGCTGTCCGTCACCGCCCCCAACGGCGAGGGCCTCTTCGGCGTCGGTCAACTCCCCCCGTTCTACAACCACGTTGACGGCTCGCCGCAGCAGGGGCTCATCATCCAGCGCGAGGACGGCACCGAGGCGATCACCGTGCGCGCGATCCCGAGCGCGCTCGGCGTCGACGACCAGGCCGTGAGCATCTGGGACCGGTCACACAACCAAGTCGTCTCCGACGAGACCACCACCGGGTGGGGCATGGGCACGCCCTATCTGCCGATCGTCTTCAACCGCCTCGTCAGTACCGGGAGCGACGTGGTCAACTCGTCCTCGTTCCAGAACCGGTACTTCTCGATCTTCCCCGCGCAGCAGCCGGTCGCCGTGGTCGTCGTCGAGTTCGGCGCGGGCGGGGGCTCCACCTGTGAAGTGCTCTTGCAGTACCGCACCGCGGACTCGACCGACTTCACCGACGTAGGCACCGCCAGCGTCACCGCTCCCGCGACCGACACCGCATGGTCGGCGAAGCAATTCGTCACGCCCCTGCACCGCGCGAGCTACCTGTTGCCCGTGTACTTCCGGCTCCAGGTGCGGCAGAGGTCGGGCACATCCGGCGTGATGGCACACATCCTCGGCGCGTTCACCCGCGCCACCGCATCCAAGTCCGAGATCCCCGACCCGCGCCCGGCCTCGCTCGCCCGCAGCACGGCGCCCGAGGCCGCGCCGTCCTCCGATTAGGGAGCCGCACCCTGCTGCCCGAGTCCATCCCCACCGTCACCGTGCGCGGGCGCTTCCTCGCCCCCGACGGTCAGCCCCTGTCCGGCTCCGTGATCTTCCGGCCGCCGGCTCAGCTCACGTTCCCCGCCGCCGACGTCATCCTCGGCGGTCCCGTCATCGCCCAGCTCGACGCCCAAGGGCAGATATCGGCGACGCTGCCCGCCACCGACGCCCCGGGCATGGACCCGGCCGGCTGGTCGTACACCGTCACCGAGCAGCTCTCAGGCATCCCCGCCGGCCGCTCCTACCAAGTCCTGCTGCCCGCCGAGCACCCGGTCGTCGACCTCGCCGACATCGCCCCCACCGACCCCACCAAGCCCAACTATGTAGCTGTGCGCGGCGACTCGGCGTACGAGGTCGCCGTCGCGGGCGGCTTCACTGGGTCCCCGGCGCAGTGGCTCGCCTCTCTGGTCGGCCCGCCCGGGGCGACCGGGTCACGAGGTGCGACCGGGGCGACGGGCGCCACCGGGCCGCAGGGCGTGCAAGGCGTCCAAGGTGCGACGGGTGCCCCCGGTGTGATCCAGTCCGTCAACGGCAAGAGCGCTCCCTCGGTCACCCTCACCGCCGCCGACGTCGGCGCGGTCGCAGCCACCGCCGCCGGGGCTGCGGGCGGGATCGCTACCCTGGGCGCCGACGGCAAGGTACCCGCCGCCCAGCTCCCGGCGGGCGGGGGCGGAGGCGCCGTCGACTCGGTCAACGGCAAGACCGGCGCCGTCGTCCTGGTCGCAGCCGACGTGAGCGCCGAGGCCGCCGGGAGCGCGGTCCTGCTCGCCGGAACGCAGACGATCAGTGGGACCAAGACGTTCAGCACCGTGCCGTCGTCAAGCGCGGCACCGACGAGCGCGAACCACCTCGCCCGCAAGTCCTACGTTGACGCGTTCGGCGGGGGCAGTTGGCAGCCCAGCGACCTCGGGTTCGCCGCCTGGACGTTCGACCCTGCCGCCTCCAACTCGGGGCAGAACCTGCTCGCCGGATACGGCTACCTGTGCGGCATCACGCTGCGCGCGACGACCACGGTCACGAACCTTGTCTTCTACTCGTGCGGCTACGCGGGCGGCTCCCTGAACGCGAACAGCTTCGCCGCCCTCTACACCGCCGCCGGACAGCGCGTCGGCGTCACCGCCGCGCTGAACGGCATCTTCACCGCGAACGAGGGCGCGACCGTCGTCTGCCCGCTGACCGCCGCCTACTCGGCCGCGCCCGGGAACTACTGGGTCGCCATCGTCACTAACGGGCAGACCGCGAGCCCCTACAACGGCCCCGTGCTCGCGCGCGGTGCCAATCTCGGCACCTCGCCCGCCGGCGCCGCCGCGATGCCCGGCGGATTCCGCCGTCACGCACGGCTCACCGCGACCGGCCTCACCAGCCTGCCCGCATCCTTCACGCCCGCCTCGGGCCTCACCTACGACGCCAACGCCCTCTGGGCAGCAGTCAGTTAGAGAGAAACGTTCATGCCGATCACTGCCGCGACGCTCAAGACGTCCCGCAGCACCTCCCCGGACAAGCTCGCCCCGTACATCGAGCTGCGCATCACGGACCGGGTCGGCCTCGACCCGTACGACGGATGGACCGACGCCGAACGCGAGAACGTCCTCACCGCCGCACTGTCCGCAGCCATCGCCGCACTGCCGATGCGCTTCACGCAGGCAAGCGGCGAGCTCGTCACCGAGACAGCGGCCGAGGTCGCCCACCGCTAGCCCCCGCCCGCCCGCATCCCGCAGCCCCCTTTCCCGGGGGCCTTTTTCATGTCTGGAGACATCCACAGATGGCAGCACCGTTCAGCGCCGACCGGCTCGTGCAGATCCTGCGCGCCGAGGGCGTACGCGTCGTCGAGTACGGCGACTGGCGTAACCACAACCGCAACCACCGCGGGCCGTTCGGCCCGGTCAACGGCGTGATGATCCACCACACCGTGAGCTCCGGCACCGACTCCTCGGTGCGGCTCTGCTACGACGGATACGACGAGCTGCCCGGCCCGCTGTGCCATGGCGTGATCGCCAAGGACGGCACCGTCTACCTGATCTCGTCCGGCCGCGCCAACCATGCCGGCGGGGGCGACGCCCGCGTGCTCGACGCCGTGATCGCCGAGGAGTCCCTGCCCGCCACCCACAAGCACGAGGGCAGCTCGGGCTCGGCCGACGGCAACGCGCGTTTCTACGGGTTCGAGTGCGTCAACCTCGGCGACGGCTCCGACCCGTGGCCCGCCGCGCAGCTCGACGCGATCGAGCGGACCTCGGCGGCGATCTGCCGCGCCTACGGCTGGTCGGCCGCATCCGTCATCGGCCACAAGGAATGGTCCGACTGGAAGTCCGACCCCACGTTCTCCATGGCGGGCATGCGCGCCCGGATCGCACGCCGCCTCGGCGCCACACCAGACACTCCGGCCCCCGCGCCCCGGTACGAGCCGTTCCCCGGCGAGCAGTGGTTCCGCAACGCGCCCAACTCTCCGATCGTGACCGCGATGGGCCGCCGCCTCGTCGCCGAAGGCTGCTCGGCCTACTCCGAGGGCCCCGGCCCGCGCTGGACGAACGCCGACCGCGAGTCCTTCCGCCTGTGGCAGCGCAAGCTCGGCGACGCCCCCGAGTACTGCGACGGGTGGCCCGGCCCGCGCCAGTGGGACGCCCTCAAGGTCCCCAAGGTCTGACCCCCTGCCCCTGGTGCCCACCCGCATCCCTGGGCGGGCGCCTCACTGTCCCCACCCTGTGGAAAGAGGTACATCCCCATGACTGACGCCACCCGCCGCACTGTGCGCACCGTGGTGCAGACCGTGCTCGGTATCGCCGCCGGCCTCCCCCTGATCATCGACGCATCCGGCATTCCCCAGTCGACCGCCGGCGTCGCCGTCGTGCTCGCCGTCGCCGCCGGCCTCACTCGCGTGATGGCCCTGCCGGTCGTTGAGAACCTGCTGCCCGGATGGCTGCGCACCGCGCCGAACGCCGACGACGAGCTGCTCGCCCTCGACCGCGAGCGGGGCGCCGAGTGACCGAACCGGACCCGTCCGACGTCGCCCTCGAACTGGAACGGCTCCGCGGAGTCGTCGAGGTCGGGTTCGCCCGCACCGACGGATCACTCGCGCTGCTCGTCCAGCGCAGCGACCAGACCGACCGCGCCCTCGCCGACCACGAGCAGCGCCTCGACGCGATCGAGCGGGGCCGATGGCCCCTGCCCAGCGTGCTCGCCCTCGTCGCCCTGGCCGGCCTCGCCCTCACCCTGTGGCAGCTCGCCACCCGCTGACACAGCGCGCCCCCATCACCGGCCTCGGGCCGGTGACGGGGGCGCCTTTGCTGTTGCTGGGGAACACGGGGAGGACCCCCGGCGAGCCGCAGTGCCGAGGGTCCTCTCACAGGGGACGGTCACCGTGCGGGCGGTCCTATACGGCCACGGGCACGGGAGCTATGTCCCCCTCCTTTCCGCAGTCCGCCCCCGCATTGGGAGACGGGTCCGGGCGGCTGCGGCGGTCTTGGGGCGGCTGGTCGAGCCGCGCGTGCCGGCGCCGCTTGCGGGCCGGCTCAGCGCAGAAGGTCACGCGCACAGGGTCGCGCCAGCAGTAGCAGGTGTACGAGTAGCCGTTCCGGTCTGTCGGCGGCGCGACGTACGCGCGGCGAGGGGACGGCATCGACCAGTAGATCGCCAGCAGCGCCAGCAGCCCGAGGCAGACCGCGAGGACGATCACGCCCCAGAACATCCGTTCCGTGCCGGGGCTCACTCTGCTGCCTCCGCGATCCCGTCGCGTGCAGCCACGAACAAACCGAGCTGCGCGCCGAGTTCGAAGGTCAGGACGCGGGCGTCTTCGGCGCTGATGTCGACGAGCGTCGCGTGATCGACGGACAACCACACGCGTCCCGCACGCGTGTTGGGGGCGAATGCCATCACGTGGATGCGCTTGGGCCGGATCACGCCGCACCCCCGCCACCGTCAAGCAGGGAGAACCACACGGCTTTTGACGTCGGAATCAGTCCGCCGTAGTGGTCGACTCCCCACGCGTCCGCAAGGCTGTTCACGATGAACAGGCCGTACCCGCCCTCGGCGTCGCTGACCTCGCGCGGCATCGGCAGATCGCGCGGCAGGTTGTCGTGTACGTACACCTTCACGCCGCGCTCGGCGATGGTGACCTCGACGTGCACGAGGGGCGATTTGGTGTGCCTGAAAGCGTTGGTGACCACCTCGCTCGTGCAGATCCTTGCCGCCTCGGCGAGCTCCTTGTGCCCGAAGCTCTGGCACAACGCTGCGACTAGGTCGCGCATGCCGCCGACGGCTTCCGTCCGGCTCCCGGTGGTCAGCCGGTAAGTCATCGTTGATGCGGATACGGGTGGTGCGGGAGGTACTAAGGCTGCGGTCGTCATGTCGTCGTCTCCCAACGCGTGTGTGCTCGCGTTGCTCGCCATGCGTGGCAATGGCCGCCCCTCGTGCGCATGCCTCAACTGGCCTACGCGCGGCTGCACTTCGGTCTTACTGGCGTGCGACGCGGTGCTGCCACGACGGTAGGGGGCATACATGCCCCGTGGCAAGGTAGCGCCGGGGATCTGGTTTTAGCGGGTGGACCCATGGCACCGTTACGCGCGACACTGGGCCCAGACAGGGGAAGGTGACATGCCGCCGAGGGATAACCCAACTGTGCGCCAAGCGCGCCTGGGCAGCGAGCTGCGGAAGCTGCGCGACCGGGCCGGTAAGACGGCGAAAGAGGCAGCGGGGCTGATTTCGACCGATCAGGCCAAGATCAGCCATATTGAAGCGGGTCGGATCGGCATCAGCGAGGACCGCATCAGGCGCCTGGCCACCTTCTACGCCTGCGACGACGAGGCGCTGATCGAGGCTCTGTGCGAAATAGCCCGAGAGCACCGGGGCCAACACTGGTGGGATGCGTACCGGGGAGTGCTAGCCCCAGGGTTCTTGGACATCGCCGAGACCGAGCACCATGCAGTCGAGTTCCGCGGGCTCCAGTCCGTCACCTTTCCCGGAGTTCTTCAGACCAGGGCCTACGCCGAGGCTCTGTTCGCCGGCCACATCCCGCCGCTCCCCGACGACGAAGTACAGGTTCGGGTCGAGCATCGGATGAAGCGGCGAGAGATCTTCAATCGCCCCAGTCCACCACCGTTCCTCGCCATCGTTCACGAGGCCGCGCTACGGATGCGCGTCGGCGGCCGGAAGACGGCCCGGGATCAACTCGAAGACCTCATGCAGGCATCTGAGCTTCCATGGCTGACGCTGCGGGTAATCCCATTCACGAGCGAAGATTTCATCGAGGCCACGCAGACAGTCCTCTACGCCGCCGGAAAGGTGCCGCAGCTCGACACTGTGCACATCGACACCCCTTTCGGCGGCCGATTCCTCGACGCCGAGGCCGACCTCGCTCGATATCGAACCCTGCTCGACCTTGCCGAGCAGGCGTCTCTCGATCCCGAAGAATCACGCCAATTCATTCACCACATCGCAAGAGAACTGTGAGAACTCCAGTAATGATCAGGGACATTCCCCCGAAGAAGTCCAGCCGTTCCGGCGCTGGCGGCGAACAGTGCATCTACGTGGAGCGGAAGGACGGCGTGATCAAGCTCAACGAGAGCGCGCTGCCCGGCGTCGAGATCCTCACATCTATGGAGAACTTCGCCGCCTTCCTTGCAGGCGCCAAGGCGGGGGAGTTTGACGAGTACGTCAACTAGAGACACTCACGCCTGCGCAACGTTGCCCCCGTCTGACCTGGGACGGGGGCTTCTGCATATGCCAAAAACCAAGTATGCCCCGTAGCAGCCTTGTCCGGTCAGTAGCGTAGCGCTACGTTCGCTCTGCATCGCCCTGGCGCTCGACTCCTCGGCAGGACCGTGCCCGTGGTGACGCAACTCGCCTGTGCCGATGGCTGGTTCAGGCGAGATCCCCGATTGGTCGCCCTGCCCCGATCCCTGTCAGGGGCGGGGCAACCATGCCGCTACGCGGGAGGACTGGCCCATGCCCATCAGACAGGCAGTTGCCGCTCGTGGCGTAGCAACGTTGCCCCCTAGGGCTCGCCTCGTCGAGGCCAGCGTCGAGCATGGGTACTGGTACGAGGTTCTGCTCTACCGATCCAACGAGGACGAGGCACCGCGCCTAGTCAAAAGTGCCGTGCTGGATACGCTTTCCCGCGCCATCAGCACCCTGCGCATTGACCTTCGGACCGGCCATGTACTCGCCATGACTCCCGAAGAATCTTACCGAACGGTTCAGTGGGCCAACGAGGGATTCGTCGCTGCTCGCGCAACCCTCGCTTTCGGCGAGCCCCTCGGATGCATTCTCCGTCTACGCACGGGCGAGATCGCCGTATGGACCGTTCGCCCCGCGCAGTTCCTGCGCCTTACCCCTCCCAATTGGTGCGATCGAAACCCCCAACCCACCAATGGCTGACCGGACTTAAGGACTGTCTCTTGAGCCACATTGCGCACCCCCAAGCAGCCTTCCCCCTCGTCGCCGAGGGAGGACGCATCCCCCACAGCTCCGAGCAGCCCTCGGGCCCGACTACCCGACCGTGGATTCTCCGCTACGCCATCCTCCCGGACTCCACACAGGCCGTCCCCCTGCCGCCGGCCCTGTACGACGAGGACCGACAGATCTCCGTCGGCGTCGACACTGACCTGCTGCCGTACATGCAGACCCATAACCCCACGGTCCCGGACGGCGACCCGAAGAATCCGCCGCCGCTCGACGAGGGACCGAAGGACTGACGCCACGTGCCTACCGTCCTGGTGATCGCCGCTCGCGACGACTGGCCCACGGACCGAGTCGTAAAGACGCTGCAAGACCGCGGTGCGACCGTCTTCCGCATGGATGCCGCCGAGTTCCCCCAGGAGGCCACGCTCGCCGCCCGCATCGACGACGCGCACCCGTGGCACGGCGGACTGTCCACCTCGCTCCGCGCCCTCGACCTGGCCGACGTGAGCGCCTGCTACTTCCGCACGCCGCACCCGTTCCGCCTTGCCGCCGGCATGTCCGAGCCCGAACGTAGATTCGCCGCAGCCCAGGCTCGCGCCGGATTCGGCGGCATCCTCACCGCACTGGACTGCCGATGGGTCAGCCACCCCTCGGCCATGTCCCGCGCCGAGTACAAGCCCCTCCAGCTCGCCACCGCACGTGAGTGCGGCCTCACGATCCCGCCGACCCTGATCACCAACAGCCCCGACGCCGTACGAGCGTTCGCCGGCGACACACCGGGGCCCTTGATCTGCAAGCCCGTCGCGAGCCCGGTGTTCATCGAGGGCGACCAACTCAAGACCGTCTACACCCGCCGCCTCACCGAGGACGACCTCGCCGACCTCACGGGCATCGACACAACCGCCCACCTCTTTCAAGCGTGGATGGACAAGGCCCACGAGATCCGCCTCACCGTCGCCGGCGAGCGCCTTTACGCCGCAGAGGTTCACTCCAACACCAAAGCCGGACACGTCGACTGGCGCAGCGACTACAAGTCCTTGACGTACCGGGCCACCGAAACCCCACCGGCCATCGCCGAGGCAGTGCAACGCTTAATGCAGCGCCTCGAACTCCGCTTCGCCGCGCTCGACTTCATTGTCTCGCCATCCGGCGACTGGACGTTCCTGGAGGCGAACCCCTGCGGGCAATGGGACTGGATACAGCACGCCACCGGGCACCCCATCGCCGAAGGAATCGCCGACGACCTGCTAGGAGTCACCCCGTGAGCACCACCGCCCTCGACACCGCTCGCCCCTACCTCGCCGGCCTCGTCGAGGAACTCAGGAAGAAGGGGGCGATCCGGTCCGAGCCCTGGGCCGACGCGCTCGCCACCGTTCCCCGGCACGTCTTCGTGCCCCGCTGGTACGAGCAGGAGACCAACGACAACGGCATCACCGTGTGGCGGATGCAGCACGCCATTCACGAGGACCGCCTACCGCAGGCGTACCGCGACATCACCCTCGTGACCGCCCTCGACCCGGACACCGCCGAGCAGGTCGACCCGCACGCGTGGACCGGCATCCCCACCTCGTCCAGCACCCTGCCCAGCCTCATGGCCGGCATGCTCGAAGACCTGAACGTCGAGGACGGTCACCGGGTCCTCGAAATCGGCACCGGCACCGGCTACAACGCAGCCCTACTCTGCGCCCGCCTCGACGAGACCCTCGTGCACTCCATCGACGTCGACCCCGCCCTCGTCCAGATCGCGCAGAAGCGGCTCACCGAGATCGGATACGCCCCGCACCTCACTGCCGGGGACGGACAGAACGGCTACCCGGGCGCAGCATCCTTCGACCGGATCATCGCCACCTGTTCCGTGCCCAGCATCCCCCCGGCATGGATCGAGCAGACCCGCCCCGAAGGAATCATCGTCGCCGACATCGCCCTCGGCATCGAGGGCGGCCTCGTCCGCCTCTCCATCGACGCCGAACAACGCGCCTACGGACACTTCACCCACACCACCGGCCGCTTCATGGCCGCACGCAGCAACGCCACCACCTACCCCACACGCCAGCGCGCCCCCTACGCCCCGGAGACCGGCACGCGCCCGACCACGGTCACCGCAGCAGACATCCGAGGCAACTACCCCTTCCGGCTGCTGCTCGCGCTGGAACTGCGCGACGTCGAGCTCGTCTATCACTCCGACGACAACGGAACCATGTCGCTCCAACTCCAACGCCCCGACGGCTCATGGGCCCGCACACCCCTCGCCGGCGACGCGACCATGACCTACGGCGGCGCCCTCGACCTGTGGCAGAAGGTCGAGAACGCATGGGCATGGTGGAACGAGAACGGACGCCCCTCCCAAGACCGATTCGGCTACGCCCGCGAACCCGAGGGCAGCGCCCGCGCGTGGCACATCCCCACCGGCCGCCGCTGGGACCTGTAGCCCCCAGTTCGGCAAGAACGCAACGGCCCCGGTCCGCCTCTAGTGGCGGAATCCGGGGCCGTTGTGCACCGAACACCTGTCGCCGCACCTACTCTGACCTGCTCTTTTCATGCTCCCTTGGCGGCGTGTGCAATAGGGGCGTTGTTCCACATCAGCGTGGCGGTCGCCTGGCCGTCCTCGACGCCGAGTCCGCGCAGGGCGTGGGCGAGCTGGGCTGCCCGGCCGCCGATCTCGGCGAAACTGCGGCGCTGTGGCTCGGCCTCACCGGTCCAGGTCGTGACCTGCGACTTGCCGTGGATCGTCGATCCGTGGGTCAGGATCCGCGAGATCAGCAGCGGTACGTCCTGCATGGTGCTCAGCACGGCGGCCTCCCGGTGGGCGCTATGGTGCGCCACGTGGCGATAGGGGTGTGCCGATTCTGCTCACGTACCGCGCGGTATGTCACTACCCGGAGGTAATGAATCACCGACGAGACCAACGTCACGCACCGGACGGCCGCTCCCCTGCGACCCCGGACGGCTCGGTCCCGGGCCGGGGCTCAGCGCACCGGCGCGAGCTCCGGGTCCTCGCGGAGCTTGCCCAGCGCCCGGGACACCGCGCTCTTGACCGTGCCCACCGACACCCCCAGGACCTCGGCCGTCTGCGCCTCGCTGAGGTCCTCGTAGTACCGCAGCACCACCATCGCCCGCTGGCGGTCCGGCAGCTTCATCACGGCGCGCCACATCGCGTCGTGCAGCACCTGCTGGTCGGCCGGGTCGGGCTCCGGCACGACGTCCGGCTCGGGCATCTCGTCGCAGGCGAACTCGTCCACCTTGCGCTTGCGCCACTGCGACGTCCGGGTGTTGAGGAGCGCTCGGCGCACATAGCCGTCGAGGGCGCGGTGGTCCTCGATCCGGTCCCAGGCGACGTACGTCTTGGTGAGGGCCGTCTGCAGCAGGTCCTCGGCGTCGCTCGGGTTCGCGGTCAGCGAGCGTGCGGTGCGCAGCAGCACGGGGCCCCTGGCCCTCATGTACGAGGCGAACGACGGGTACGGCGTCGCCGCCCGGGAGGCGCTGTTGCAGACAGGCGTGGTCATACCTCCACGCTAGGAGCGCCCACTACGCCACGGATCGGCCCCAGGTCGCGAAGCCGGGTCCCTCTCAGGTTGTACGGGTGGGGGTGCCCCCACCTCCTGAAGGTGGAGGCACCCTCCCCGCGAGTCAGGGTTCGAACCGCGCCACCGGGGCGTCCACCGTGTTCCGGTCGATCACCAGACGGCGCCCGCCATGGGTCTCGGCCACGTTGCCCGCGTACTGGTGGATGCGCCGGTGTGGCCGCCACGCGTCCTTGTGCAGGGTCGGTTCCCCGTACACCGAGGCGGCCGAGCCCCAGCGCGCGAACCACATCGCCGACGGCAGGTCGCCCTGCCCCGCCTTCCGCGCCCGCTCCATGTGCCGCACCCCGGAGGCGGCGCTGCTGTAGAAGCCCGGCAGGAAGCCCTGGCGCCGCACCTCGCGGTTCCAGGCCCGGACGAAGTCCAGCGTGGTGCGGGCGCACGCCGAGTCGTCCGCGTCGTACGCCTCCATGTCGAGGTAGAGCGCGCTGCCCGGCCGGATGCCGAGCAGCTGGGCCGCGCCCGCCGCCTGTCTGCCCTCGGCCCGGCCCTGGGTCGCCGAACGGCTGCTCATCCGCACCTTCCGCTTGGCCGCCGACCACACGCACGGCGACTGCGAGCCCACGAAGATCGGCAGCACCCGCCAGCCCATCCCGTCCACGCTCGCCAGCCAGCTCCGGCTGAGGTTGTGCTGGTTCGGGCAGCCCCGGCCACGCCCGCCGAAGTACACCCCGACGCCCCGGTACGCCGAGGAGCGCCATGCCTTCATCGTGGCCAGCGGCGGCGCCTGGCAGGTGTCGAACGCGGCGCCCTTGAAGTGCACGGCCCGCGCCAGCACCTCCGGACGGTCCACCGCGTCGGCCGGCACGCCCGCACCGGCCGCCTCGGCCAGGTCGGCCGCTTCGACCACATCGGGCCCGTCCGGCCCCCACAGCGGCCCCCGTACGGGACCGGGGGCGGACGACGGCGCGGAGGCCGCCGCGCTCCCCGGCCTGGCGCCCGGCGCGGCGGCCGAGGCGGGCGGGCTCAGCGTGAGCAGAGCGGCGAGCGTGGTGGCCACGGCTAGCGGTGGCGTGACGATGCCCAGGTACCAGGCCCGGGTCGATACGAGGCTGCGCATACGGCGAGTGAAAGGCCGTCAGCTCCGCTCGGCCACCGCTGGGCCCTCCGCCTCAGCCGTCCGTGGACAGGATCACCCGTCCACGCTCAGGATCAGCCCGGACGTCGGCACTCCCGTACCCGCCGTGACCAGCACGCGTCCGGCGCCCGGTATCTGATTGACCGCCAGTCCCCGGACCTGCCGGACGGCCTCCGCGATTCCGTTCATCCCGTGCAGATACGCCTCCCCCAGCTGCCCTCCGTGCGTATTGAGCGGCAGCGCGTCCGCCGCCACGAAGTCGGCCGCCTCGCCCGGCCCGCAGAACCCGAACTCCTCCAGCTGCATCAGCACGAAGGGAGTGAAGTGGTCGTAGAGGATCGCCACGTCGACATCGGCCGGTGCCAGCCCCGACGTCCGCCACAGCTGCCGCGCCACCACCCCCGTCTCGGGCAGCCCGGTCAGACCGTCCCGGTAGAAACTCGTCATCCCCTCCTGTCTGCGGCCCGCTCCCTGCGCCGCCGCGCTGATCACGGCGGGCGCGCGGCGCAGCCCCCGGGCCCGTTCGGTCGTCGTGACGACGAGGGCCTGGCCGCCGTCCGTCTCCTGGCAGCAGTCGAGCAGCCGCAGCGGTTCGACGATCCAGCGCGAGGCCGCGTGGTCCGCGAGCGTGATCGGTCTGCCGTAGAAGTACGCCGCCGGGTTGGTCGCCGCGTACCGCCGGTCGACGACGGCCACCTGCCCGAACGCCTCGGGGGTGAGCCCGTACGCGTGCAGATAGCGCTGCGCGGCCATGGCGACCCAGGAGGCCGGGGTGAGCAGTCCGAACGGCAGCGACCAGCCCAGCGCCGCGCCCTCCGCCGACGCCTCCCGCTGCTGCACCCCGGCCCCGAAGCGGCGCCCCGAGCGCTCGTTGAACGCCCGGTAGCAGACGACCACTTCGGCCACCCCGGACGCCACCGCCAGCGCCGCCTGCTGGACCGTGGCGCACGCGGCGCCGCCCCCGTAGTGGATCCGCGAGAAGAAGGACAGCTCACCGATGCCGGCCGCCTGCGCCACGGTGATCTCCGGGCTGGTGTCCATGGTGAAGGTGACCATGCCGTCGACGTCGTCGGGCCTCAGACCGGCGTCGTCGAGCGCGGCCGTCACCGCCTCCACGGCCAGCTTCAGCTCGCTGCGGCCCGAGTCCTTGGAGAACTCGGTCGCCCCGATCCCGACGATCGCCGCCTTCCCGCCGAGCGAGTCGGCCCGCCGCACACTCATATCGCCCCCTCGCCGGACGCCCCGGCGGCCCCGGGCACCTCGGCCCCGCCGGCTGTCCCGGCCGCCCCGTCCGCCGTGGGCACCTTGACCGCCCGAGGAGCCCCGGCCGCCGGGTCCGGGGGCAGCACGACCGTCACGGTCCCGGTGACGTGGTGCCCCAGGCCGTTGGCCCCCACCACCCGCACCTGCGCCGTCTCCCCGTCCACGGCGGTCACCGTGCCCGTCAACGTCATCGTGTCCCCCGGATAGTTGGGCGCCCCCAGCCGGATCCGCACCGCCCGCAGCCGGGAGGCGGGGCCGAAGTGGTCGGTGATGTAGCGGCCGACCAGGCCATTGGTGGTGAGGATGTTCATGAAGATGTCCGGGGCTCCCTTCTCCCGGGCGAGCACCGCGTCGTGGTGCACGTCCTGGTAGTCGCGGGAGGCCACCGCCCCCGCGACGATCAGCGTCCGGGTGACCGGAACCTCCAGCGGCGGCAGTTCGTCGCCCACTCTCATGCCACTCCCTCCGTCCGGTCCGCCGCCGCCCGCGCGTCGACTATCAACGTGCCCAGTTCCTCCAGGAGTTCGGCGCCGCAGCCGAGATGCGCGTCGATCTGCCGCCCCCACAGGAAGTGCCGGTGCACCGGATGCTCCAGGTCCGCGCCGAGGCCGCCGTGCAGATGCTGGCCCGAGTGGACGACCCGGCGGCCCGCCTCGGATGCCCACCAGGCCGCTGTCAACGCGTGCGTCCGGTACGGCAGGCCCTCGTCACGCCGCCAGGCCGCCTCGTACGAGGTCACCCGGATCGCCTCGGTCTCCATGTACGCGTCGGCCGCCCGCAGCAGGACGCCCTGGTTGGTGGAGAGCGGGCGCCCGAACTGCTCGCGGGTCGTGGTGTGCGCCACCGCACGGGCCAGCGACCCCGCGCACACCCCCGTCTGCAGCCCCGCGAAGGCGGTGCGGGCGGTCGCCAGCACGTCCTCGTGGGCGTCCGGCCCCGGCCCGCCCATCCGCTCGCCCCGCGCCCCCGAGAGCGTGAGCCGCCCCGCCGACCAGGGCGCGGTCGACTCCACCGGCTCCACCGCCACCCCGGGTGCGCCGACCCGTATCCACCACAGCGTCCGGTCCCCGGCCGCCACCAGGACGTGGGTGGCGTCGCGCAGCCATGGCACCAGCGGCGCCACGCCGGTCAGCCCGCCGTCCGGGGAGATCCGCACCCCGGCTCCCGCCGGGAACGCCCCGGTCGCCACCGCCGTGCCGTCCCGCAACGCGGGCAGCAGGCGCTCGCGCTGGGCCGCCGAGCCATGCGCGGCCACCGCCAGGACGCCGTACGCACAGCTCACCGCGAACGGCACCTGGGCGGTCGTCCGGCCCTGCTCCTCCAGGGCGAGGACCAGCCCCAGCAGCCCCGTCTCCTCGACCGCCCCGGGCAGCCCGGCCCCGCACAGCGCCTTCCACAGTTCCCCGTCGGTGCCCGTCCCGGCGGCGGTGAGGCGCTCATGGGTCGAGCGGTCCGTGAAGATCTCCCCGGCCAGCTCGCGGACGGCCGTCTGCTCCTCGGTGGGGGTGAAGTCCATCAGCCACCCTCACACCCTCGGAACACCGGCAGCACCAACTCGTCGTCCACCCGCAGGAATTCGAGCCGTACGGGCATCCCGACGCGCACCTTGTCGTACGGGACGCCCACCACGTTGCTGATCATCCGCACGCCCTCGGCGAGTTCGATCAGCCCCACCGCGTACGGACCCGCGCCGCCCCCTTCCGTGAAGGCGGGGAAGGGCGGGTGGTGCATCACCACGTACGAGAACACGGTCCCCGCCCCCTCGGCCTCGACGGTGTCCCACCGCGGGGACCCGCATCCGTTGCACCCCGGCAGCCAGGGGAAGCGCAGTTCGCCGCAGCCCGTGCAGCGCTGGATGAGGAGTCTGCGGGCGGCCACCGCGTCCCAGAACCCGGCGTTGTCCCGGTTGATCACCGGGCGGGGGCGCAGCCGCTTCGGTTCCGCACGCGCCGGTGCGTACTTGAGGATCCTGAAGCGGTGGGTGCCCGCGAGCTCGCCGCCGGCCCGGATGTCCATGCGCGTGGTGATGAAGTGGCCCGTGCCCAGCTTGGTCGTCTTGCGCGCGGACACCGTCTCGATCACCGCGTCATAGGTGATCCGGTCGCCCGGGCGCAGCTCCCGTACGTACTCCTGCTCGCAGTCGGTGGCGACGACGGAGGTGAAGCCCGCCGCGTCGAGCAGGCCGAACAACTCCTCGTGGGCCCCCGAGCGGTCCGTCTGGCCCGACAGGCCGCCCATCGTCCATGCCTGGAGCATCGTGGGCGGCGCTATCGCGTCCGGCCCCCGGTACGCCGGGCTGGTGTCGCCCATCGCCTCGCACCAGTGTCTGATCATGGGCTCGTTGACGAGGTCCTTGCCGACCCCGGAGCCCCCGGTCGGCCGCCCCTCGAACGCCTTCAGACGCCCGTACAACCCGTCCACGGCGCCGTCCGCCAACGCGTCGCCCGCCGCACCAACCGCCGTCGCCCCGTCCGCCACGGAGTCCTCGCTCACTGCCTCCGCCCCCTCGTCATCCCGAGCCGCATCGTCGCGACGATCTCCCGCTGAACCTCGCTCACCCCGCCCCCGAACGTGTTGATCTGTGCCGCCCTGTTCATCCGCTCCAGCCCGCCGTCCCCCAGGGCGCCCGGCGAGCCCGCTCGGACCAGCGCCTCCTCCCCCGCGATCTCCTGACACATCCGATACACCTCGACCGCCGATTCGGTTCCCATGAACTTCACGCCGCTCGCGTCGCCGGGGGCCAGCGAACCGGCCCCCACGTCCCCCACCAAACGCCAGTTGAGCAGGCGATTCGCGGCCAGCCGGGCATGCGTCTCGGCGACTTTGGAACGAACCCAGGACGCGTCAACACGGCGCCCGCCCGTCACCGGATCGGGGATGAGGGCGCGGTCGAGCGCCGCGTCGTAGAAGTCCTCCGCCTGCATGCCGATCGCGGCGAGCGCGACCCGTTCGTGGTTCAGCTGGTTGGTGATCAGGCCCCAGCCCGCGTTCTCCTCGCCGACGAGGTTCCCGGCGGGGACGCGGATGCCGTCGTAGTACGTGGCCGTCGTCGTGAGGCCGCCGACCGTGTGGATCGGCGTCCACGAGAACCCCGGCGCGTCGGTCGGGACCAGCACGATCGAGATTCCCCTGTGCTTGGGCGCCGCCGGGTCCGTACGACAGGCGAGCCAGACCCAGTCGGCGTTCTGGGCGTTCGAGGTGAAGATCTTCTGGCCGTCCACCAGCCAGTCGGCGCCGTCGCGCACGGCCCTGGTCCGCAGCGCGGCGAGGTCGGTGCCCGCCCCCGGCTCGCTGTAGCCGATGGCGAAGACGAGCTCGCCGGCCAGGATCCGGGGCAGGAAGTACGCCTTCTGCGCGGCGGTCCCGTACTTCATCAGGGTCGGCCCTACGGTGTTGAGCGTGACCATCGACACGGGCGCGCCCGCGCGGTACGCCTCGTCGAAGAAGACGAACTGCTCGTCGGGGCCGCGCCCCTGTCCGCCGTACTCGACGGGCCAGCCGAGCCCCAGCATCCCGTCGGCGCCGATGCGCCGCAGCAGGGCGCGCTGCGCCGCCGGGTCGCCGGAGTCGGGACGGGGCGGCCCGTCCGGCATCAAGGCGCGGAAGTAGGAGCGGAGTTCGGCGCGCAGTCGCTGCTGGCGCTCGGTCGGGGTGAGGTGCACGGGGGCGGCCTTCCGGTCCGGGCCGGAT
Organism: Streptomyces sp. cg36; assembly: GCF_041080675.1. Classification (NCBI taxonomy): domain Bacteria; kingdom Bacillati; phylum Actinomycetota; class Actinomycetes; order Kitasatosporales; family Streptomycetaceae; genus Streptomyces; species Streptomyces cyclosori. Next base: position 3,945,752 of record NZ_CP163520.1, read on the forward strand.
CGTCCGGGACACAGCGGATGGGCGAACAGGGTTTCTGACTGTCCGTCAGATAGCGATCCCTTGTCAATGCTCGCGACAGCCCCGGACCCGCGCCGCGCGACCCGGACCCCGGCCGCCGCGGAGCCGCCTCCACAACCGCCCCCGTCACGCGAAACCGCCCGGGTGGCGACGCCGAAGCGCCGCCACCCGGGCAGGTGTTCACCCCACTGACCCCGGCCCCGACGGGCCCCGGCTCACCAGAGGTTGGTGAAGTTGACCGACACGTTGTCCTGGCGGATCGCCGTGAAGGCCGACCCGTTCACCTGTGCGGTGTTGCTCTGGTTCGAAGCGCCGGAGCCCACGGCCTGCTGCTGCGTGGTGGACGAGTTCCCGTTGTTGTCGTGCCCGACCCCGCTCCCGCTGACCGTGGCCACGGCCGCGTTCGATCCGTGGTCCGCGAAGGAGCCGTTGTCGGCGGAGGCCACCCCCGTGAAGAGCGCGGCAGCGAGGGGCAGGGCGGCAACAGCGGCGAGGACGCGGGCGGTACGGATGCTTGCCATGTCAATTCCTCCAGGAACCAGAAGTACGGCTTGTTCCAAGGCAGTTGGCCGACCGCCCCGGACGCTGTGACGACGTCGCGAGATCAGAGTTGCCCACCGAATCCCCGGCGAACCAGTCCAGAGGGCGCGTTTCGCCCGCAAGCGTGAGGACATGTCGATAAACCCCCAACGCGCTCCCAAAACCCCAGCGCATGTCCACCGGCACAGGAGTTGTCGTACGTATCCCGGGCCCCATAAGGGGAGAAGCGTTTCAGCACATTTTCGGCCAATCTTCCTCGTCATTTGCCTGTCACCCAGGGGCGAAGGGGCGGCAAGAAGGGCGAACGAAAGCCGTCGGCACGGCCGAGTCGGGACCGCCTTCCGCTTCCCTTTTTCGAACACTCGTACGAACATAGAGCCATGGCCACCATCGACCGGCATGCCTCCACCCTGGCCCTCGCCCACGCGCTCTCCGTCGCCGAGCGCGGGCTGCCCGTGATCCCGCTGTCCCGCTCGAAGCTCCCCGCGCTGCGCTCCCCGCACCGCGACGAGCCGCAGCCCGCCCTCTGCCGGGGCGAGTGCGGGCTGCCGGGGCACGGGGTGCACGACGCCACCACCGACCCGGCGGCGGTACGCGCGCTGTTCGCCGCCGCGCCCTGGGCCACGGGGTACGGGATCGCCTGCGGACGGCCGCCGCACCACCTCATCGGGATCGACCTGGACACGATGAAGCCCGCGGCGGCCGCGGGCCGCGCGGCGCCCCGGCACGCGCACTCCGCGCCCGTACCGGGCCTGCCGTCCGTACCGGGTCCACTACCCGTGCCGGACCTGCCGCCCGTGTCGGACCCGCCCAGGGTCCCGCCCGCGCGGCGGCCCGGACGCCACGCGGCGCCCGCCGCAGCGGCCCTGCCGCCCGCCGCCGACCCGCCGCCGGAGTCCGTGGCGGCGCTCCAGCACCTCGCGCTGCGGCACCTGTTCACGATTCCGGAAACCGTCGTCGTGATCACGCCCAGCGGGGGGCGGCACATCTGGCTGACCGGTCCGCCCGACCGGGTCGTCCCCAACTCCGCGAGCCGGCTCGCCCCCGGTATCGACGTCCGGGGAGCGGGCGGCTATCTGGTCGGTCCCGGCTCGCTGACCAGCAACGGCGTCTATCGGCTCGCCCCCGGCACCGCCCATCTGGCCCCCGCTCCCTGCCCCGGCGCACTCCTGGATCTGCTCACGCCCCCGCCGCGCGCTCCACACCCCCACGCCCATGGCGCGAACCAGGGGCACGGGCTGGTGCAGTTCGTGCTCGCCGCCCATGAGGGGCAGCGCAACACCCGGCTGTTCTGGGCCGCCTGCCGTGCGTACGAGAACGGTTTCGGCGACGCGCTGGCCGACCGCCTCGCCGCCGCGGCCGTACGCACCGGCCTCACCGAACGCGAGGCCCGCGCCACGATCGCGTCGGCGGCGCGGCTGACCACGGCGCACTGAGGGGCGCTGGGCGGGGCCGCGGGCGGCACACCGAGGGGGCGCTGAGCGGAGCCCTGGGCGGCGACACGGCGTACAGGCTGGCACCGGCGAGAAGGTCGACGTGCACAGGCTCGCGCGGGCACTACCGCGCCGAGTTCCTCACCAACGGGCACGGCGTCCGCCGGACCGCTTCTCCTCGCACCGCCCGACTGCCTCTTCTTAAGAAGGCACGAGGAAGACGAAAGAGGTGCCCCGGTCTCCCGGGGCACCTCTTCTATCGCGGACCGCATCGGCCGCTCACGCGGTGGGTGTGGGATTTGAACCCACGGTGACTCGCGCCACGACGGTTTTCAAGACCGTTCCCTTAGGCCGCTCGGGCAACCCACCCTCACCCCGGCCGACCAGCGGCGGGGCGAGTACAGGGTAGCGGAGGGGCGCCCGGGGCGCGGATGGCTGACCACAGGGTGGCCGCGGGGCCGTCGTGGCGGCTCGTGCGCGGGGTCCCGGGGGAGCCGGTGCGGCGGGCCGTTCGGGTCCGGGCCGCCGCACCGGCGAGGTGGAGGGATCAGCGTCACCCGGCGCCGAGGCGGCCGTATTGTTCGGACGCGACAGGATTCGGAAGATCCGATTCCGTTCGGGTCCGGCCAAGGCCCGGCCGCGGCGGGGCCGTTCCGCCCGCCTTCGCGGGCCCACCCGCGCGGCAACGGGCTTGACGAGCGCGAGGTCGGGCTCCGGGCCGGTGCCCCACCCGCGCGCCCGCGCGGCAACGGGACCGGACGCGTACCCGGCGTCCTCGCCGGACTCACCGTCCGCGCGCCCGCGCGCCCACGCCTCGGCGGGACCGGAATGGCGCGCGGGCGCATTGTCCCCGCCGTGGTGCGCGGGGCAGCATCTCCCTGTCTCTCACAGGGGGTACGCGAGGTGTCCACGCCACATGGCTCCGCGCCCGACCGGCCCGTGCTCACCCGCCTGCTCGCCGCTCCCGCCCTGCGCGGCGCGGTCCGGTCGTACGCCGGATACGAGTACGGGGACGGCTGCGCGCAGCGGCGGCTGGTCTTCCCGGACACCCTCGTCTCCGTCGGCTTCGGCCTGGGCGGCGGGTCCGTCCGTACCGACAACATGATCGACCCGCGTGACTCCGTCAGCGCCCCCTCACGGGCGGTCCTGCCGGTCATGACGGCGATGCTGGGCCACCACCAGGGCGGTGTGCGGGGCGTGGTGGTGCGGTTGACGCCGATGGGCGCCTACCGGCTCTTCGGGGTGCCGATGTCCGAGTGGGACCTGCCCCACCTCGACCCCGTCCATCTGCTGCCGCGCGTACTGCGCCATCTGCCCGAGCAGTTGGAGGAGGCCGACTGGGGCGAGCGGTTCCGGACGCTGGACCGGGTGCTGCACCAGCTGCTGGCCCGGGGTCCGGCCGTCTCGCCCGAGGTCGAGTGGGCCTGGCACGAGCTGCACCGCACCCACGGACAGCTCCGGGTGACGGCCCTGTCCGCCGGAACGAACTGGAGCGTACGGCAGTTGGAGCGCCGCTTCCGCGAGCAGATCGGGCGCTCCCCGGCCGCCATCGCCCGCATCCTGCGCTTCGGGCGGGCCCTGCGGCTGCGGGACGGCGGGCTGCCGCTGGCCTCCGTCGCGCAGCTCGCCGGGTACCACGACCAGGCCCACTACAACCATGTGTTCAAGGCGATGACCGGGCTCACCCCGACCCAGGTGCCCGGCAGCCCCGCCGACTGGTCGCCGGTCGACAACCTGCTGCCCGCCCCGCCGACCGGACGGGCGGCGGGCACCGCGAAGCCCCCGACCGGGCTACGGTCGGGGGCTTCGGTGTCCGCCCGGGCCCGGCTCGGTGCCGGGGCGGACTCCGCGCGGCTTCCGGCGGGCCGTGGGGAGAGCCCGTGACCTCCCACGCACTGCGGGGACTTCGCGGCCCGGAGCACCGTCAAGGCCCTCACCGCCCTCACGGTCCTCCCGGCTCCCGCCGCTCCTCACGGCCTTCGGACGCCGACGGACGTCAGCTGTCGCCCGTGCGCTCGCCCAGCGTGACCGTCACGGTCGTCTCCTTGCCGTCGCGCTGGTACGTGAGCGGGACCTGGTCGCCCGGCTTGTGCGTCCAGATCTCGCTGATCAGGGTCGGGCCGCTGTCGATCACCGTGTCGCCGAACTTGGTGATGACGTCGCCGGGCTTGAGACCCGCCTTGTCCGCCGGGCCGCCGGCCACCACGGCCGCCGAACCGCCCGCCGCCTGCGGGGAGATCTTGGCGCCCTGGCCCTTCTCGTCCATGGCCACGGTCGCGCCGATCACGGGGTAGACCGGCTTGCCGGTCTTGATCAGCTGCTCGGCCACGTTCTTCGCCTGGTTGACCGGGATCGCGAAGCCGAGGCCGATCGAGCCCGCCTGCGACTGGCCGAAGCCGCCGCTGCCCGCCGACTGGATCGCCGAGTTGATGCCGATGACCGCGCCGCGCGAGTCGAGCAGCGGACCGCCCGAGTTGCCCGGGTTGATGGAGGCGTCGGTCTGGAGGGCGCTCATGTACGACGCCTTCGAGTTGCCCCCGTCGCTGGACGACACGGGACGGTTCTTGGCGCTGATGATGCCGGTGGTGACCGTGTTGGAGAGGCCGAACGGGGCGCCGATCGCGATGGTCGAGTCGCCGACGGCCACCTGGTCGGAGTTGCCGAGGGCCAGCGGGACCAGGTTGGCCGGGGCGTTCTTGAGCTTGATGACGGCCACGTCGTAGCCCTGCGCCCGGCCGACCACCGTGGCGTCGTACTTCTTGCCGTTGGAGAACGTGGCCGTCAGCTTGCCGCTGGTGGCCGCCGCCGCGACCACGTGGTTGTTGGTGACGATGTGGCCCTCGCGGTCGTAGACGAAGCCGGTGCCGGTGCCGCCCTCGCCGTCGCCGCCCTGCGCCTCGATCGTCACGACGCTCGGCAGCGCCTTGGCGGCGACCGCCGCCACCGTGCCCGGGTCGCGCTTGAAGTCCTTGGGGGTGTCGGACGCCGAGACCGTGGTCGAACCGCTGGAGCCGTCCTCGCGGTCCGCCGCCCAGTAGCCGATGGCTCCGCCGACGCCGCCCGCGACCAGCGCGGCCACCAGGACGGCGGCGACCAGACCGCCGCCACGCCTGCGCGGGCGCGGCTCGGGGGCCGGGGCGCCCCAGACGGGGCCGCCGCCCTGGCCGCCGCCGTACGCGGGCAGGGCGGGCGGGGGCGGGGGCCAGCCGCCCTGCGCGTGCGTGGCGGGCGCCCCGCCGTACGGCTCGCCCGGCACCGGGCCGGGCAGCTGCGCGGTGGCCGGGTCCTGGGCGGGCGCGGCGGCCGGGTCGGGCGCCGGGTGCGCGCTCTCGTGCGCCGCGTGCGGGGCGACGGTCTGCGGCGCGGCGGCCGGGTCGGGGGCGGTGGCCGGGCCCGGCTGCGCGGGCGCGGGCTCCGCCGCCGGGACCGGCTTTTCGAGCCGGGCGGTCTCCTGCACCGCCCCCTCGTTGGTGGCGGGCGGAACGGGAGGCGCGGGCGGTGCTGACGACGGGGCAGGCGGGACGGCCGGGGCCGCGGTGCCCTCGTTCTCGGTGCTCACAGCTCTCTCTCCTCGGTTCCACTCAGTCTCGGGGTCGGTTTGTTTCGGCATGGGGACGGCGACACCGACCATGGTGCGTCAGGGGTCCGACAATCGCGTGTCACGAGGTGCGGACGTGTGCACATGTCAGGGCTCAGCTTTTCCCACGACCTGTCAGGCCACTGTAAGCAGGAGCTGTGGATCCGTGCTCCGGGCCGCCGCATCGAGCGCGCGGCCACCCGGGTACCCGGTCGCCGCGCCCCCGTCCGTACGACGTCGCGGGCGCCGACGCGTACGTCGTCACGGTCCTCGGCCGGGTGCCGGGCCCGGCACCCGGCCGGTCCTTCCCCCACCTGCCCGCGAAGCGCCCGGCACCCGCCGCGCAGTGGCACGATGACGCGGTGACCCAAGCACGGCAGCACGACAGGAACACCCCCCACCGGGCCTCCATCCAGGTGGTCGCCCACCGCGGCGCCTCCGAGGACGCGCCCGAGCACACCCTCGCCGCGTACATGAAGGCCATCGAGGACGGCGCGGACGCCCTCGAATGCGATGTCCGGCTCACCGCCGACGGCCATCTCGTCTGTGTCCACGACCGCCGCGTCAACCGCACCTCCAACGGCCGCGGCGCCGTCTCCGCGCTGGAGCTCTCCGAGCTCTCGGCGCTCGACTTCGGCTCCTGGAAGGACAGCGAGGAGAGCCCGGACTGGGGCGACCCGTCCTTCACCTCGGTCCTGACCCTGGAGCGGCTCCTGGAGCTCGTCGCCGACGCGGGCCGGCGCATCGAGCTGGCCATCGAGACCAAGCACCCCACCCGCTGGGCCGGGCAGGTCGAGGAGCGGCTGCTGCACCTGCTCAAGCGGTTCGGGCTGGCGGACCCGCCGCCCGCGGACGAGCCCTCGCCGGTGCGCATCATGAGCTTCTCGGCGCGCTCGCTGCACCGGGTCGCCGCCTCGGCGCCGGACATCCCCACCGTGTACCTGATGCAGTTCCTGTCGCCCCGGCTGCGCGACGGGCGGCTGCCCGCGGGCGCGCGCATCGCGGGCCCGGGCATGCGGATCGTCCGCAACCACCCCGGCTACATCGACCGGCTGCACGAAGCCGGCCACCAGGTGCACGTCTGGACGGTGAACGAGCCGGAGGACGTCGAACTGTGCGTACGCCTGGGGGTGGAGGCCATCATCACCAACCGCCCCAAGCAGGTCCTGCACCAGCTCGGCCGCGCCTGAGACGCACCGGAAGTCCCCCCGTCCGTCCCCCCGGACGCCTCCTGCGTCACCAGTAATACTGGTGACAGGGAGTGCACCGGCGCGTTCGCTCCGTGTGCGGGCGTGTCGAGTGCGTCACCGGAGGCCGGTTGGCCGGTTTCCGGTCCAGTCCATTGGGGCATTCACACCCTGGCGTGGGGTGAAGGAGGTCTCGGGGGTGGCGTTGGTGGTGGCACAGGAGGTGCCCACGTCGTCGAGCATGGCCGTGCCCTACGGCCCTGCGGGCGTGGGCAAGGCAAGACACCGGATGCGTGAGCAACTGCTCGGCAGCGGGGTGTCGGAGCCGGTCGTGGACGATGCCGTACTGGTCCTTTCGGAACTGCTCAGCAATGCGTGTCGGCACGGCAGACCGCTCGGCCCGGCGGACATGGGCGACGGTGACGTCAGGGCGGCCTGGCGCATCGACAAGGCGGGACGCCTCACCGTCGAGGTGACCGACGGGGGCGGCCCGACCCGCCCGATTCCGGCCACGCCGTCCGTCACCGCGCGCGGGGGCCGCGGTCTGAACATCATCAGCGCGCTCGCCCAGGACTGGGGCGTACGGGACAGCGCGGCCGGCGAGGTGACGGTCTGGGCGATCATCCCGGTGGCCCACGGCCCGGCGCCCGTCCCCGGCGCCGCACCCGGCAAGGGCGCCGGCGGAGGAACCGTTCCGGCTCCCCGGGAGAACGGGCACGGACCGCTCCTGGACGACTTCATCGCGCGCGTGATGCTTCCCGGGCTCGGCTTCGCGGACCCCTTCGACGAGTTGGGCTGATTCCCCGGCCGAACCGCATACCCGGACCCCCGAGCCGTACCCCGGGCGACGACGCGTACGGCTAGGCTCGCGCCCGACACAGCGACACCGCACCACCGCAGTCGGGAGAGAGCCACACCATGGCCAAGAAGCGCCCCCAGACGAAGGCCGCCAAGCCGCAGATCGCCGATGGCGAGATCCCGGTCGTCGGGGCCCGGGAGCCCTGCCCGTGCGGCTCGGGCCGCCGCTACAAGGCGTGCCACGGGCGGGCCGCCTCGCACGCCGTGACCGAGCTGGTCCAGCGCCCCTTCGAGGGCCTGGCGGGCGAGTGCGACTGGGTCGCGCTGCGCGAGCTGGTCCCCGCCGCGACCGTCGAGCTCACCCTGAAGGACGGGCTGCCCGAGGGCGTGCCCTCCGTGACGCTCGCGACCGTGCTGCCGATGGCGTGGCCCGCGCTGCGCCGCGACGACGGCTCGGTGCTGCTCGGCCTGCAGAACGACACGCCGACCGGTGACATCAGCCGCGACCTGGCGGACACCCTCACGCGCGCGTTGGCGGCCGAGCCGGGCACGCCCGTCGCCCCCGCGCGCATCGACGCGCAGGGCCCGCGCCTCCAGGACCTGCTGGACCCGGCGGCGCCCTTCGAGCCCGCCGTGCACAGCGGGTTCGAGTTCTGGGTGCCGGACTCCGAGAACGCCACCCCCGAGGTGTCGGCGTCCCTGGAGCGCGCCAACGCGGCGGCGATCCCGACCGTACGGCTGAAGTCGGTCGACTCGTCCTACTGGTGCGAGACCCCGGAGAAGAACCACCTCCGGTGGGTCATGCCGCACGCCGAGGAGCGTCTTCTGGACGCGCTCGCCCGGCTGCACGCTGCGGGCGCCTCGTCGCTCGGCGAGGGCACCCGGCTCGTCGGTTCCTTCCGGGCGCACGGTCTGACCGTCCCGGTCTGGGACCTGCCGCGCGCGATGACGGCCGAGGAGTGCGAGAAGCCGGCCGCCGCGTTCGCGGAGCGTCTGGCGGGTGCGCTGGCGGACGAGTCGCCGCTCACGCCGGAGGAGCGCCGGGCGCGCGGCGGGCTCACCAACCGCCAGGTGACCTTGAGCTGAGAGTGACCAACCCTGTCACGGGACGGGTGACCCGCGTCACAACTCCCGGTAGTCGCAGATAAATCGGTGTCCGAATAACCGAGATCGAATTTGCGAATGACAGATCTCTTGTTACCGTTCTAAGAGCCCGGTCGCTGGTGCATCCCCCGTCGCCAGCGATCGGGCCCTTCCATTTCCTCTTCCGGATCGCCGCCGGATCCCCGCCGTTGTGACGTGCCCACCTCCGTCTCAACGAGCCGTGGCCACAGCCGAGTTGACCGCCCCGCCGTCGGGCGCCTGGGATCCGGAGCGCAGCAGCAGCGGCGCCTCGTCGCTCGTTCCCGAGAACTCCGCGACCGCCGAGTACGCGCCAGGTTTTCCCCGCGCGGGTTCTCTCGGGGTCTCGCACACTCCCGGCTGATCGCCCGCCAATACCGAGCAGTTGGTCTGTACGGTGTGCCCGCGCGGGCCCATCAGGGTGAGCACCGAGCGCAACCGTCCGCCGGTGGCATTGCGGTAGTACGTACGCGCCCAGGTGTCGCGGTCCTCGCTCAGCACACAGGTCTGCGCCTCGATGCCCTCGGGGGAGACGAGTGCGGGCCCGCACCGCGCGGCGGGCTCGTGTTCGGCCGGCCCGGCGGCGGCCGGTGCGTGCGCGGTGGACTCCGGCGCACCCTTCACGCGCGCGCGTGGCGACGGCTTCGCGTCATCGTGCGCGGGGCGCCCGTCATGCGCGCCCGGGGACGGCGGGGCGCCGGAGCCCCCGGGTGCGCGCGCCCCGTCCGGCCCTCCGGCGCCGCCGAAGGTGCCGGGCCCTTCCGAACCCCCCGCCCGCGGCGAGGATTCCGGTCCCTCTGCCGTCCCGGCCGAGGCCGCCAGCGGCAGCAGCGCCGTGAACACCACCACGGCCCCGATCCCGATCATGCGGAGGTTCATGGCGGCCCATCCGTCCCTGGAATTCCTGCGGTGGGCCGAAGATAGCGACGGATTCCGGGCGCCCGGCGGTCCGCGCGCCCGTTTCCCGTACAACTGGGGGCCTGTCACACCCGAACGAGTGAACCGGGCCCCGTCGGGAACCCGGAGCCCGCCCCGTTCGCTGACTCAGTACACGGGCTGTCCCACCGACCCGGCACCCAACCGTCCCGACGGCTCGGGCACCCGGGCCGTCCCCCGCGGCTCAGTAGGCGAGCCGGGATCCTCCGTCCGGCGCGCTGGTCGACGCCGCGACCAGCGCGTCCACCACCGCCTCCACATCCGGCAGCCAGGGTGCGGCGGACCCGGGCAGCGGGGCCCGCTCCCAGCTCACCTGTCCCCGGCCGGTCTGCGAGGGGGGCAGCACCAGATAGCCGCCCTCCCCGTGGAAGCGGAGGGAGCTCGGCACCCAGTCCTTGGAGTAGAGGAGGTCGCCCAGACGTTCCATCGAGTAAGGGGCCACCAGCAGCGACCACCGGGTGGGCGTCGCCACCACCGGGCCGAGCCGGATTCCCATGTCGTCCAGGGCCGCGAGCGCCCGCGCGCCCGCGACGGCCGGGAGGCTCACCGCGCAGGGCGCCCTGCCTCCGGTCGCCAGGAGCACGGGGGCGGCCGGCCGGTTGGTCCACCACCAGCGCACCAGGCGCTCGTCGGTCGACGCCGCGAGCAGTCCCGGGTCGAAGGGATGTGCCCCGGGTACGACGCACTCGGGGTCGGGGCAGGCACAGCCGCGGTCCCGGTCACCGCGGCCACGGGCGGCCTCAAGCCCCACACCTGGGAGTACGGGCCATTTCCACTCGGTCGCGCACATCAGCGCGGCACCGAGCTGGGCAGCCCTTTCACTGCGCCGGAACCGGAGCCTGCGTCGCCTTCCGAGGATCTCGCGCATGAGCGCTCGTTCCTTTCCGTTGAACGCCGAGGTCCACATCACACCATGTGTGCATCACTTCACTGCGCGTACATGCTCTGTGAGCTCTGCGAGCCTGCGGTACGGGTAACCCGTCAGGACCGAGCGTGGGCTGTGACCATTAAACGCATGGCGAGGGGTGGCGCGCGCGTGGCGCTTGCCGTCCCTTGTGCAAAAACCCCGCCACTCGGGGATGGGGCGCGGCCACCGGCTGTTAAGACGCTCCGACCCGCCGCCGGGTTCCGGGGCACCGTCAACTGCCCCTGGCCATCACCGAGTACGTACCCAACACGCTCGATATGACGCGCTCTTGAACGCCCTCAGTCGACCCCAGGGGTGGGCCACGGGGGGCATTTTTCCGCCAAGTTGGACACCCCGCGGACACCAACAATCCCGCTATGACAATGCTGGACATCCCCTTACTTGTGCGTGTACATCTGGATGCATTGATGGCGGCGCAGATTGACATGGGGGTTTGCGATGCTATTGAGCAGAATCGACCGGTCGGAAAGCCGACTGCCATGAGCGCCCCACACCTGCCGAAAGTGGCTGGAATCGATCCAGCCGTCCCGCCCCCCGCGCACACTTCTGCGCCGCTGCCCACAGCCGCCGTCACCGCCACCACCGCCCCCGGCGCACTGATCCAGGACCGGCTCGCGGGCTGGGTCTCTGACCTCACCACGCTGCACGAACTCACCGAACGCCTCTCCCGCACCACCACGCTCGACGCCTCCCTCAACGAACTGCTGCGGGCCGGTGCCGGGCTGGTCGGCGCCCGGCGCGGCCTGGTCGTCCTGGAGCCCGCCGACGGTCTGGGCCCCGCCGTCACCACCGGCCTCGGCCTCGCCCACGCCGACCTCGGCCACATCGAGACGGTCCCGCGCAGCGCCACCGGGTACGGCAGGATCCTCGACGGCCTGCCCGACGCCGACGGCGGATCCGAGCTGGTCGGCGCGGCGGGCGAGCGGGGCCCCGACCCCCGCCACCGCGAAGTGGCGGCCCGTCTGGGATACGCGGCGAGTTACGCGCTGCCCCTCACCACCGACGCGGGCGGACGCCTGGGCGCGGCCGTCTGGCTCTACGACGAGCCCGCCGAGCCGGACGAGCGCCGCCGCCATCTCATCGGCCTCTATCTGCGCCAGGCCGCCGAGCACGTGGCGCGGCTGCTGGAGCTCGACCGGGCGCGCACCCGGCTCGCGACCGTCACCGAGGAGCTGCTGCCCAGCCGGCTGCCCCGGGTGGCACGGGTGCAGCTGGCCGCGCGCCACCGCACCGGGCCGCGCGGCGGCGGCGACTGGTACGACGCGCTGCCGCTGCCGGAGGGCGCGCTGGGCCTCGCGGTCGGGTCGGTCACCGGGTCCGGGCCGAGCGCCGTCGCCGCGATGGGCCGGCTGCGGGCCAGCCTGCGGGCGTACGCGGTGATGGAGGGCGAGGACCCGGTGGCCGTCCTGTCCGATCTGGAGCTGCTGCTGCGGCTGACCGAGCCGGCCCGCTCGGCCACCGCGCTCTTCGCCTACTGCGAGCCCGCCCAGGGCAAGATCGTGCTGGCCGGGGCGGGGCACGCACCGCCGCTGATCGTCGGCGAGCGCCGGACCGAGTTCGTGGAGACCTCCCTCTCCGCGCCGCTCGGCATGCTCGCGTGCTGGGAGGCGCCCAGCGTGGAGATCCACCCGGCGGCCGGAGAAACGGTATTGCTGTACACCGACGGGTTGCTCCACCGCACCGGAGAGGCGATGGACCGGGCCTTCGCGCGGCTGCACGCGGCTGCCGCGAGCGTGCCCAAGACGGCCCGCGACGACCCGGACGCCGTCGCCGACCACGTCCTGCGCACGGTGCTGCCGGACGGTCTGGACGCCTCGGACGGCACCGAGGACGTGGTGCTGCTGGCGGCACGCTTCGCATAGCGCCGCCCACGCGCCGTGACGGAAGAGGAGCCGGGGTCCTAGGGCCCTGGCTCCTTTTCGCGCCGCCCGTACGATGGACGGAGGTCCAATGTCGTACTAAGTGGAGGCAGACCGTGGCCGAAGAGCTCACCCCGGAGACCCCGGAAGAGTCGGAAGAGCAGCCGATCAAGCAGCGCAAGAACGGCCTGTACCCGGGCGTGTCCGACGAGCTGGCCGAGAACATGAAGTCCGGCTGGGCCGACACCGAGCTGCACGGGCTGGAGCCGATCGCGCAGGCGGGCCACACCGCCGACCGCCGCGCCGCGCTGTCCCGGCGCTTCCCCGGCGAGCGCCTGGTGATCCCCGCGGGCAATCTGAAGACCCGCTCGAACGACACCGAGTACAGCTTCCGCGCCTCCACCGAGTACGCGTACCTGACCGGCGACCAGACCCAGGACGGCGTCCTGGTGCTGGAGCCCCGGGGCGAGGGCCACGAGGCCACCCTCTACCTGCTGCCGCGCTCCAACCGGGAGAACGGCGAGTTCTGGCTGGACGGCCAGGGCGAGCTGTGGGTCGGCCGCCGCCACTCGCTGGCCGAGGCCGAGCAGCTCCTCGGCATCCCGGCCAAGGACGTGCGCGAGCTGGCCGCCGCGCTCACCGAGGCCACCGGTCCGGTCCGGGCCGTACGCGGTCACGACGCCGGGATCGAGGCGGCGCTGGCCGACAAGGTCACCGCCGAGCGCGACGAAGAGCTGCGGGTGTACCTGTCGGAGGCGCGCCTGGTGAAGGACGCCTTCGAGGTCGCCGAGCTGCGCCGGGCCTGCGACGCGACCGCGCGCGGCTTCGAGGACGTCGTGAAGGTCCTGGACAAGGCCGAGGCGACCAGCGAGCGCTACATCGAAGGAACGTTCTTCCTGCGCGCCCGCGTCGAGGGCAACGACATCGGCTACGGCTCGATCTGCGCCGCCGGCCCGCACGCCACCACCCTGCACTGGGTGCGCAACGACGGCGCCGTGCGCCCCGGCGAGCTGCTCCTGCTCGACGCCGGCGTCGAAACCACCGAGCTCTACACCGCCGACGTCACGCGCACGCTGCCGATCAACGGCACGTTCTCGCCGCTCCAGCGGAAGATCTACGACGCGGTGTACGAGGCCCAGGAGGCCGGTATCGCCGCGGTCGGGCCGGGCGCCCCCTACCGCGCCTTCCACGACGCCGCCCAGCGCGTCCTCGCGGAGAAGCTGGTCGAGTGGGGCCTCTGCGGCGACCTGGACGTGGAGAAGGTCCTGGAGCTCGGTCTGCAGCGCCGCTGGACCCTGCACGGCACCGGCCACATGCTCGGCATGGACGTCCACGACTGCGCCGCCGCGCGCACCGAGACGTACGTCGCGGGCGACCTGGAGCCGGGCATGTGCCTGACCGTCGAGCCGGGTCTGTACTTCCAGGCCGACGACCTGACCGTGCCCGAGGAGTACCGGGGCATCGGCGTCCGGATCGAGGACGACATCCTGGTGACCGAGGACGGCAACGAGAACCTCTCGGCCGCGCTGCCGCGCCGGTCCGACGAGGTCGAGGCGTGGATGGCGCGGGTCAAGCAGAGCTGACCCCGCACGCGCGAGAGCCCGGCCGCCCCGTGGGGCGTCCGGGCTCTTCCCGTACCGCGGCCCGCGGCCGGACCGCGTCTCCGCCACGCGCGCGTGGCGCCTGCGGGCGCTCCCGCCCCGCCGTCACGAGACGTTGAGGAGCGCGCCTTCCCGCCACTTCAGGATCTTGTCGAAGCTCACCACCGCGCCTCTGCCGGGGCGGTTGCGGAAGTGCACGTGGTCGGCGAGCTGTTCGATGAGGCAGAGCCCTCTGCCGTTCTCGGCCATGGCGCTGCCCAGTGTGCTGTTCATCCGTGCCGCGGTGCGACGGCCTCGTCGTTGGGGAAAGCCCGGCCCCGAGTCGGCGACTTCGATACGACATTTCTCGCCGTCCAGATACGCGGTCACCCGGTACGCCTCCGAGGTTCCGGAATCCTCGTCTCCACCGTGTTCCACCGCGTTCGCACACGCTTCTCCCAGTGCGACCGACAGATCGTAGGAGATGTCCGGATCGACCCCAGCGGTCTCCATGGTGCCGAGCAGAAGGCGACGTGCGAGCGGAACGCTCGCGGCCTCGCGCCGCAAGTGGAGTGACCACCAGATGCTCATGCTCCAGCCTCCTGGCTGCGGCTCGACATACCCCTACCTATTGCCTCAACACCCGGCCCGTAAGCGCGGACTTGACGTGATGACGCTCATTCGGCGGATGTGTGACTCGATGCGCCGGTGTATGGCGATGCTCCGGGGCGCGGGAAGCACAAGGTGGGCGGGGGCGCGACGGGCGCGACGGCGGTGCACGAGAGGGACACTCGGGATGGATGTGATCATCACAGTAATTCGTGACCTTGTGGACCTGCCGTATGAGGCGGGTAAGGCCAGTGCGATGATGGCCCCGCCATGTCTGCTCGCACCGTCCGACACACAGACGCAGGGGCCGGTCTCCGGCTGCTGAGGGCCGCGGTCTTCGCCGCGGTCTGCGTCGTGCTGTCCGCGCTCGGGCACGTCCTGGCGGCCTGTGCGACCGTCCCGTGGTGGACGCTGCTCGCCGGGTTCCTCGGGGTCCTCGCGGTCGCCGTGCCGCTCGCCGGGCGGGAGCGCACGCTGCCGTCCATCGCGGGCGCCCTGGCCGCGGGTCAGCTCGCCCTGCACTCCCTGTTCGGCCTCGGCCAGCACGCCGCCGGCACCACCGGCGCCGGCTTCGGCGGCGACTCGCCGGTGCTGCGCCTCGCCGCCAAGCTGGTGTGCGGCCCCGGCGCCGCCCAGCTGACGGTGACGGACGCGCGGCGGATCATCACGGACGCGGGCCTGCGCCCGCCGTCCG
Organism: Streptomyces sp. cg36; assembly: GCF_041080675.1. Taxonomy (NCBI): domain Bacteria; kingdom Bacillati; phylum Actinomycetota; class Actinomycetes; order Kitasatosporales; family Streptomycetaceae; genus Streptomyces; species Streptomyces cyclosori. The sequence goes on from NZ_CP163520.1 coordinate 3,961,033, forward strand.
GCGCCGCCCCGGCCGCGCAGGGCTCGATGCCCGGCATGGCCCACATGCCCGGGATGTCCCAGCCGGGCTCGTCGCACGGCGTCCTGGCCGGACTGCTCCCCTCGCTCCCCATGCTGCTCGGCCACCTGCTGGCCGCCGTGCTGACCGGCTGGCTGCTGCGCCGGGGCGAGGCCGCGCTGTTCCGTCTGGTGCGGCTCTCCGCCCAGGCCGCCGCCGGTGCCGCCCAGGGCACCTGCGCCCGCGCGCTGCGCGCCGCCCTGGCGCTCGTACGGGCCCTGTGCGCGGGTCTGCCGGGGACGCCGGAGCACGGCCCCCGCATCCCGCTGGCACAGCTCGCCGTACCCCTGCCGTCGTGCGGGGAGGCGCTCCAGCACTCGGTGATCAGGCGCGGGCCGCCCGCGGCGTACGCCCTCGCAGCCTGACACGGCCCGCTCCGCACCTCAGACGACACCCGTCCCAGGAGTGGTCCGTGGGGTCCGCGCACGCGTGTGCGCCGGGCCGTTCCCACTCACCTTCCTGCTCACCGGAGTGTCTTCACCATGAACGTTTCCCGCCGTCTGGCCTTCGCCGGTGCCGTCGCCGCCTCCTCCGTCGTGGTCCTCGCCGGTCCCGCCTTCGCGCACGTCAGCGTGCAGCCCGAGGGCTCGGCCGCGAAGGGCGGCTACGCCGTCGTCAACTTCAAGGTGCCCAACGAGCGCGACAACGCCTCGACCGTGAAGCTCGAAGTCAACTTCCCGGCCGACCACCCACTGGCGTCCGTGCAGCCCGAGGCCCTGCCCGGCTGGACCGTCGAGGTCACCAAGTCCAAGCTGGACAAGCCGCTGACCGTGCACGGCAAGCAGATCAACGAGGCCGTCACCAAGGTGACCTGGAGCGGCGGCAAGGTCGCCCCCGGCTACTTCCAGAAGTTCCCGCTCTCCATCGGCGCGCTCCCCACCGACGCCGACTCGCTGGTCTTCAAGGCCGTCCAGACGTACGACAACGGCGAGACCGTCCGCTGGATCGAGGAGCAGAAGGGCTCCGAGGAGCCCCAGAACCCGGCCCCGGTGCTGAAGCTGAGCGCCGCCGCCGATGACCACCACGGTGGTGCCGCGCCCGCGTCCGACGACAAGAAGTCCGACGGCATGGGCCACGACGACAAGAAGACCGAGGCCGCCTCGGACTCCAAGGACAGCGACAACACCGCCCGCGTCCTGGGTGTCGTCGGCATCGTCATCGGCGTCGCCGGGGTCGCCTTCGGCGCCCTCGCCGGACGCCGCCGGGCCGCGTAATCCCGCCCGGCCCTCCCTGCGAGCGGAAAACTTCCCCCATGCGCACCAAGTACGCGCCGGCCGCCATCGCTTTCGCGGTGGCGGCGGCGCTCACCCTGACCGCGTGCGGAGACAACGGCGCCGACCAGGCCAAGAGCCCGGTCACCGATGTCTCCGCCGACACCAGCAACAAGGCCGGCACGGTGCTCGACCGGCCGTTCACCAAGCCGGACTTCGTCCTGACCGACACCCAGGGCAAGAAGTTCGACTTCCGTGAGCGGACCAAGGGCAAGCCGACCCTCATCTATTTCGGCTACACCAACTGCCCCGACGTGTGCCCCCTGACGATGAGCAACATCGCCATCGCCAAGAAGCACCTGCCCAAGGCCGACCAGGACAAGCTCCAGGTCGTCTTCGTCACCACCGACCCCGAGCGGGACACCCCCGAATCGCTCGGCAAGTGGCTGCGGGCGCAGGACCCGTCGTTCATCGGGCTGACCGGCGACTTCCCCACCATCCAGGCCGGGGCCCGCTCGATCGGCATCGGGATCGACCCGGCGACGAAGGACAAGGACGGCAAGGTCGTGTCGATGCACGGCGCGCAGGTCATCGCCTTCTCGCCCAAGACCGACCAGGGGTACGTCCTGTACGGCGACACCGCCACCGCCGAGGACTACACCAAAGACTTGCCGAAGATCATTCTTGGAGAAAACCCGTGAACCGCCGCACCACCCTCGTCGCCGCCATAGCCCTGACCTCGGGACTGGCGCTGACGGGCTGCTCGTCCGACAGCTCCGACGCCAAGCCCAGCCTGAAGGTCAGCGAGGCGTTCATGCCGCAGCCGGTCAACGCCGACATGGCGGGCGGCTTCCTGGTCGTGAAGAACGACAGCAAGACCGCGGACAAGCTCACCAAGGTCACCAGTGACATCTCCGACGACGTCACGATCCACGAGACCAAGAACCAGAAGATGCAGGAGGTGAAGTCCTTCGACATCCCGGCGAACGGCCGGCTCGACCTCGAACGCGGTGGCAACCACATCATGTTCATGGGCCTGAAGAAGAAGCCGAAGCAGGGCGAGAAGGTCTCCATCGAGCTGCACTTCGAGAAGGCCGACCCGATCAAGGTCGACCTCCCGGTCAAGGACACCACCTACAACCCGAAGCACCACTGAGGGATGAGGGACTGACAGACGATGACGGCCACCGCCCCACGCTTCGGATCCGCCCTGGCCCGGCTGCTGCTCGTCGCAGCGGCCCTGCTGGGCGCGCTGATCGCCACCGCGGCACCCGCCTCCGCGCACGCCGCGGTCACCGCGACCAACCCGAAGGACGGGGCGGTGGTCGCCGCCGCCCCCAAGGACGTCGATCTCACCTTCTCCGAGCAGGTCGCGATGGACAACAAGTCCATCCGGGTCCTGGACCCCAGCGGCAAGCGCGCCGACACCGGCGAACTGCTCAACCTGTGCAGCGGCTCCATCGTCAAGTACGGCGTGAGCCTGCGCGACGGGCTGCCCAAGGGCACCTACACCGTGGCCTGGCAGGCCGTCTCGGCGGACAGCCACCCGGTCGCCGGTGCCTTCACCTTCTCCATCGGCGCCCCCTCCAAGACCTCGGTCGCCCTGCCGTCGCAGGACGTCGGCGGCGGTCTGGTGGGCACGCTGTACGACACCATGCGGTACGTCGCCTACGCCGGGTTCATCCTCTTCACCGGCGGCGGCGTCTTCGTCCTCGCCTGCTGGCAGCGCGGCGCCACGGTGCGCCCGGTGCAGCGGCTCGTCGTCGGCGGCTGGCTGGCGATGACCGCGGCCACCATCGCGCTGCTGCTGCTCAGGACCCCCTACACCGGCTCCGGGCAGCTCTCCGACGCCTTCGACCTGGACGGGCTGAAGGCGGTCCTGCAGACCAAGTCGGGCGCCGCGCTCAGCTCCCGGCTGCTGCTGCTCAGCGCGGCGGCCCTGTTCATCTCCGTACTGTTCGGCGCGTACGCCAAGCGCGAGGACGAGGAGAAGAAGGACCTCACCTACGGGCTCGCCATCGGCGGCTTCGTGGTGGCCGCCGGAATCGCCGCGACCTGGGCGCTGGCCGAGCACGCCTCGACCGGCATCCAGACCGCGCTGGCCATGCCCGTCGCGGTGGTGCACCTGCTGTCCATGGCGACCTGGCTCGGCGGCCTCGCGACCCTGCTCACCGCGCTCCATCTGACGCCCGCGGTGGAGCGCGCCGCGGTGCGGCGGTTCTCCCGGATCGCCTTCTGGAGCGTGGTCGTGCTGGCGTCGAGCGGCGTCTACCAGGCATGGCGGCAGATCGGCTCCTGGTCCGCGCTGACCGGCACCGGCTACGGCCAGCTGCTGCTGGTCAAGCTCGGTCTGATCGCGGTGCTGCTGTCCGCCGCGTACGTCTCGCGCCGCTGGACCGGCCGGCTCTCCGAGCACACCGCGCCGGAGGCCGAGGCCGCCTCGGTGATCGAGCAGCGCGCCGCCGAACCGGAGCCCGCCGAGGAGCCCGAGCCGGTCACCGTGCCGGACGGCGCCAAGGCCCCGGCCGACCCCCAGCGGGCCCGTCAGCTGGAGCGGCAGCAGGCCGCCGTGGCGGTCGCCCGTGAGAAGCGCATCCGCGACGCCGACCCGGAGCGGTCGGGGCTGCGGCGCTCGGTGCTCGCCGAGGCCGGGGTCGCGGTGGCGGTGCTCGCGGTGGCGACGATCCTGTCGTCGACCGAGCCGGGCCGTACGCAGGAGGCGGCGGCAGCCGCCCAGTCGACCACCCAGGTGGCCGTGCCCGACCGCCCGATCAGCATCCGCATGCCGTTCGACACCGGCGGCAAGAACGGCAAGGGAACGGTCCGCCTGACCCTGGATCCGGGCCGCACCGGCGCCAATGAACTGCATGTGTGGACCGACGACGACCAGGCCAAGCCGCTGGACGCGCCCGAGCTGAAGGTCGCGTTCACCCTGCCCGCCAAGGCGGTCGGACCGCTGCCCGTCTCGCCCGAGCGCATCACCAAGGGGCACTGGAGCGCCAGCGGGGTACAGCTGCCGATGGCGGGTGACTGGCAGGTCTCCGTGACGGTGCGGACCTCCGACATCGACCAGACCACCGTGGACAAGAAGATCAAGATCGGCTGAGTACGGACCCCATGAGCAAGAGCACCAACGGCACCAACGAGTCCGTCGACATGACCCGGCGGCGGCTCCTCGGCACGGTGGGCGCGGCCGGTGCGACCGGTGTCGCCCTGGGAGCGACGGGCGGCGCGCTGGTCCACGCCGCCGTCGGTTCGGACGGTTCGGGCTCGACCGAGCTCTCCTCGGTCGGCTCCACCGAGGTCGCGTTTCACGTGAAACATCAGGCGGGAATCTCCACCCCGCCGCAGGCATGCGGCCATCTGATCGCCTTCGACCTCGCCCCCGGCGCCGGGCGCAAGGAGGCCGCGGCGCTGCTGCGGCGCTGGTCGGCGACGGCGAAGGCGCTGATGGCGGGCGAGCCGGGCCCCTCGGACACCGGGGTCGCGCTGGACGCCGGGCCGTCCTCGCTCACGGTCACGTTCGGCTTCGGCCGCACCTTCTTCGACCGTACGGGCCTGGTGGCTCAGCGCCCCGTGGAGCTGGATCCGCTGCCGGACTTCTCCAACGACCGGCTGGACCCCAAGCGCTCGGGCGGTGATCTGTGGGTGCAGATCGGCGCGGACGACGCCCTGGTCGCCTTCCACGCGCTGCGCGCGGTGCAGAAGGACGCGGGTGCGGCGGCCCGGGTGCGCTGGCAGATGAACGGCTTCAACCGGACTCCCGGCGCCACCGAGAAGCCGATGACCGCCCGCAATCTGATGGGCCAGATCGACGGCACCGGCAACCCCAAGCCCGCCGACCCGGACTTCAACAAGCGGATCTTCGTCCCCGACACCGGCAGGCCGGCCTGGATGGCGAACGGCTCGTACGCGGTGGTCCGCCGGATCCGCATGCTGCTCGACGACTGGGAGAAGGTCCCGCTCACCCAGCAGGAGCAGGTGATCGGCCGCAAGAAGGCGACCGGAGCACCTCTTTCGGGGGGTACGGAGACGACCCCGATGGGGCTCGACAAGTTCGGCCCGGACGGCAAGCTGGTCATCCCGGACAACGCGCACGCCAGGATCTCCGCCCCCGAGCAGAACGGCGGCGCGGCGATGCTGCGGCGCGCCTTCTCGTACCACGACGGCATCTCGGCGGACGGCGTGCCGGACGCGGGTCTGCTGTTCGTGGCCTGGCAGGCCGACCCGCTGCGGGGCTTCGTGCCGGTCCAGCGCAAGCTCGACCGGGGGGACGCGCTCTCGGCCTTCATCCGGCACGAGTCGAGCGGTCTGTTCGCGGTGCCGGGCGGGCCGCGCGCGGGCGAGTACGTGGGCCAGCTGCTGCTGGAGTCATGAGGTGTCACCGGCCGGTGCCCGGCCGGTGAGACCGGCCCTCGCGCGTGACGGCAGGCCATTAGGGTGACGGGTATGTCCGCCACGCGATACACCTATCTGGGTCCCGAAGGCACCTTCACCGAGGCCGCCCTGCGCACGCTCCCGGAGGCCGCGACCCGGGAGCTGGTCCCGATGGTGTCGGTGCCCGCCGCGCTCGACGCGGTGCGCAACGGGGAGGCCGCCGCGGCGCTCGTACCCATCGAGAACTCGGTGGAGGGCGGGGTCACCGCGACCCTCGACGAGCTGGCCTCCGGCGAGCCGCTGATGATCTACCGCGAGGTGCTGCTGCCGATCGCCTTCGCGCTGCTGGTGCGGCCGGGGACCCGGCTGTCGGACGTCAAGACGGTGACCGGGCACCCGGTGGCCCAGCCGCAGGTGCGCAACTGGCTGCGCGCCCATCTGCCCGAGGCGCTGTGGGAGTCGGCCGCCTCCAACGCCGACGGCGCCCGGCTGGTCCAGGAGGGCCGGTTCGACGCGGCCTTCGCGGGCGAGTTCGCCGCGGCGACGTACGGGCTGGAGCCGCTGGTCACCGAGATCCACGACGCGGAGAACGCGGAGACCCGGTTCGTCCTGGTGGGCCGCCCGGCCCGGCCCGCGGCGCCGACCGGCGCGGACAAGACGTCCGTGGTGATCTGGCTGGGCGAGGACCAGCCGGGCGCGCTGCTCGAACTGCTCCAGGAGTTCGCGGTGCGCGGGGTGAACCTGATGCTCATCCAGTCCCGGCCCACCGGCGCGGGCATCGGCAACTACTGCTTCGCGGTGGACGCCGAGGGCCACATCTCGGACCGGCGCGTGGGCGAGGCGCTGATGGGGCTGAAGCGGATCTGCCCCAAGGTGCGCTTCCTCGGCTCGTACCCGCGCGCGGGTGTCGCGCCCGAGGAGGTACGGGCGCTGCGGCCGGGGACCTCGGACGCCGAGTTCGTGTCGGCGTCCGAGTGGCTGGCCTGCAGCCAGGACGGCCGCGCCTGAGCACGTCCCGCCCGGCGCGAACCAGTCCTACCTGCTGATTTTCACTGTCCACAAAGTTATCCACAGGCACGCTTCTCGACCTGTGGGTAAGTCGACAACACAACCGGGCAGAGTCGACAAATACCTCTAGTGACGCCGCATCCGTCCACAGGCGACCACTGGGGGTGATGTCACCCCAATTCCACCGATGAACTCTTTAGGGCGAGGAATTCCCACCCGAATGAGTGTGTGGGAGAGCTTCGAACAGGGAATCCTAGGCCCCGCACCAAGCCGGGGAAGGGATCCGGCGGCCGGTCCACAGCCGCTCCCCACACCCTGTGGATAACTTTCCCGGCCTGTGCACTTCTGTGGACAAGTCCGTTGGGGCGCAAGGGAGTCCGGTCAAGGGGAGTCCGGAAAACACCCCTTTCCAGGGGAAAAGCACGGGCCTTATTGACGGCCGCCCCGGAATTCCCCCACCACATTTCTCAATACGGTCAATTCGGGCAAAGCGACACGCGGAAGGAGCGTGCGGGTGATATCCGGTGGGGTGCCAGGGATCCGCACCGGTAGCCTGGAGGGGTGATTGACCTTCGCCTGCTCCGTGAGGACCCCGACCGTGTTCGCGCCTCCCAGCGCGCCCGTGGAGAGGACGTCGAGCTCGTCGACGCCCTGCTCTCAGCCGATGAGCGGCGCAGGTCGTCCGGCCTCCGTTTCGACGAGCTGCGCTCCGAGCAGAAGGCGCTCGGCAAGCTCATCCCCAAGGCCACGCCGGAGGAGCGCGCCGAGCTCCTGAAGAAGGCCGAGCAGCTCAAGACCGACGTGAAGAACGCCGAGGCCGAGCAGAACGAGGCGGACGAGACCGCCAAGCGGCTGCTGCTCCAGCTCGGCAACATCGTCCAGGCGGACGTGCCGGTCGGCGGCGAGGAGGACTTCGTCGTCCTGGAGACGCACGGCACCGTCCGCGACTTCGCGGCCGAGGGCTTCGAGCCCAAGGACCACCTGGAGCTCGGCGAGGCGCTGGGCGCCATCGACGTCGAGCGCGGCGCCAAGGTCTCCGGCTCGCGCTTCTACTACCTCACCGGCGTCGGCGCGCTCCTGGAGCTCGCCCTGGTCAACGCGGCGATCGCGCAGGCCACCGAGGCCGGCTTCATCCCGATGCTCACTCCGGCGCTGGTCCGCCCGCGCGCCATGGAGGGCACCGGCTTCCTCGGCCAGGCCGCCGAGAACGTGTACCACCTGGAGAAGGACGACTACTACCTGGTCGGCACCTCCGAGGTCCCGCTCGCGGCCTACCACATGGACGAGATCATCGACGCGGAGAAGCTGCCGCTGCGCTACGCGGGCTTCTCGCCGTGCTTCCGCCGCGAGGCCGGTACGTACGGCAAGGACACCCGGGGCATCTTCCGGGTGCACCAGTTCGACAAGGTCGAGATGTTCTCGTACGTCCACCCGGACGACGCCGAGGCCGAGCACAAGCGGCTCCTGGACTGGGAGAAGCAGTGGCTGACCGGTCTTGAGCTGCCGTTCCAGGTGATCGACGTGGCCACCGGCGACCTCGGCGCCTCGGCCTCGCGCAAGTACGACTGCGAGGCGTGGATCCCCACCCAGGGCAAGTACCGCGAGCTGACCTCGGCCTCCAACTGCGACGGCTTCCAGGCGCGCCGCCTCTCCGTCCGCATGCGGGAGACCGTCGAGGGCAAGAGCAAGGTCCAGCCGCTGGCGACGCTGAACGGCACGCTCTGCGCGGTGCCGCGCACGATCGTGGCGATCCTGGAGAACCACCAGCAGGCCGACGGCTCCGTGCGGGTCCCGGCCGTGCTCCGCCCCTACCTGGGCGGTCGCGAGGTCCTGGAGCCCATCGCCAAGTGAGCACCACCCCGGGGAGCCCGTTCCCGTACAAGCTGATCGCGACGGATCTGGACGGGACGCTGCTGCGCTCCGACGACACCGTCTCGGAGCGCACCCGGGCCGCGCTCGCCGCCGCCACGGCGGCGGGCGCCGCCCACATCGTCGTCACCGGCCGGGCCGTGCCCTGGACCCGGCACATCCTCGACGACCTGGGTTACCAGGGGCTCGCGGTGTGCGGCCAGGGCGCGCAGGTCTACCACGCCGGCGAGCACCGGCTGCTGACCTCGGTCACCCTCGACCGCCAGCTGGCGGGGCTGGCGCTGGCCAAGATAGAGGCCGAGGTCGGCCCGCTGGCGCTGGCGGCGAGCCGTGACGGGCTGGACGGCGAGGTGCTCGTGGGCCCCGGCTACCGGGTCCAGGAGGGCCCGCTGCCGTATGTGCACTTCGACGAGATCACCGAGTTGTGGGCGGCCCCGCTCAACAAGGTCTACATACAGCACCCGGGGCTGGGCGACGACGCGCTGGCGCGGATCGCGCGCCAGGTGGTCGGCAGCCTGGTGGACGTGGTGATGGCGGGCGAGGGCGTGGTGGAGCTGCTTCCGCTGGGTCTGAGCAAGGCGACCGGCCTTTCGCTGGCGGCGCGCCGGCTGGGCTGCCGCGCCGCCGACACGATCGCCTTCGGCGACATGCCCAACGACATCCCGATGTTCGGCTGGGCGCAGCACGGCGTGGCCATGGCCAACGCCCATGACGAGCTGAAGGCCGTCGCCCACGAGATCACGGCGTCCAACGAGGACGACGGCATCGCCGTGGTGCTGGAGCAGCTTCTGGGCGCCTAGGGCGTACCGGAGAGCCGGAGAGTAAGGGGCGTCCGCCATGGGTGGACGCCCCTTACCGATCCCCGTGTCCCGGGGGCGACCCGCGCCGTGGCGCGCTCGAAACGGTCGGCCCCGGGGCCCTCAACCACTGTGCCCCGCAGACCCGTTCGGAGCCACTGGTTTTCCCCTGGTCAGCGGCCAGCAGGCCAGCCCGATGGCCAGCGAGACGCCATGGCCGACATCGGTGAACGTGCCCCCGGTCAGCAGCGGGACCCCGAAGAACGCGACCACGCACGCGAGGTAGAGCCACCGCCACGGCCGCGGCAGCCGGTAGACGAGCAGCCCCGCGGAGGCGGCGAGGCCGTAGCTGACCCCGATGTCCACCACGTGCGCCATCCGCTTGGGCACCTCGTGGTCGCGGATGCTCAGCAGCACCATCTCCTGGCTGATCAGCGTGGCCGAGACGTGCGCGACGGCCACCGCCACCATCCAGCGCAGGGTGCCGATCCAGCGCTCCACGGGCGCGTGGACCACCTCGAAGAGGACGAAGTAGAGCAGGAACGAGGACGGGTTCTCGATCCAGAAGGCGCTGGTGAACAGCGACTGGGCGGGGTGCTTGGTGAGCTCGTGGATGTTGCTGCTGTTGCGGTGCAGCAGATAGTGCTCCAGCCCCTGGCTGGACAGCTCGATGACGGTGCTGGTCACCGCGATGACCAGCAGCCAGATGTGCGTCCCCGGCGAGGAGAGCACCCAGGCCCGCACCGGGCGGGCCGGCTCGGGCGCCCGCCGGGTGCCGCCGTGAAGCGTCGTCATCCTCCGATGATGACCCGGGCGGGGCCGCAGGGCCGCCGCCCGGGTCGCACGCGGGTGACGCCTCCCCCTCGGGCGCTGCCCGGGGTCACTCCTCCCCGGCCAGCTTCAGCGTGCGCAGCTTCTGGCCCGCGTACCAGGTCGCCAGCACCGTGACCGCCGTCAGCAGCACGACCGCCGCCGGCAGGCCCACGTCCGAGGTGATGAAGCCGTTGGTGCCGATCCGCTCGGCGAGGGCCAGCGACCACTGCTGCACGCTCAGGGTGCGCGCGCCCGGGACCAGGTTGCCGAACAGGCTCTCCCAGACCAGCGCGTAGACCAGGCCGAAGACCACGGCGTGCCGGGTGACCGTGCCGAGGAGCAGGAAGACCGCCGCGTACGCGATGGAGGCGACCAGGGCGGCGACCGTGTAGGCGATCGCGATCTGCTGACCGTTGCCGTTGAGGATCATTCCGGCGACGAAGGTCGGCACGGCCGAGAAGACCATGGTCACCGCGATCGCCACGATCAGCTTGGTGAAGATGATCGTCGGCCGTTTCACCGGCTTGGCCAGCAGATAGACGATCGAGCCGTCGTCGATCTCGGGCCCGATGGCGCCGGTGCCCGCGATGACGCCGATCAGCGGCACCATCGTGGCCAGCGCGAACCCGCCGAGCAGATTGGCGGCCACCTGGTCGTCGGCGCCGCTGAAGGACCGTACCGCCGCGGCGATGACGATCAGCAGCACCGGCAGCACACAGAGGATCGCGGCCCGGCGGCGGCCGAGCAGGGCCCGGTAGGTGAGCCGGGCGACTGTGGGGTTGTACATGACGCTCACAGCTCCTTTCAGGCCGCTACGAGGTAGGAGAAGACGGATTCCAGCGACTCGTCGGACGGCGAGACCGCCAGCAGACGGATCCCGTGGGCCTTGGCGACCTGCGGGAGCAGCGTCGTGAACCGCCCGAAGTCGACCGCCTGGACGCGCAGCGCGCCCTCCTTGAGGTCGACCTCGATCCCCGCCGTCGACGGGTCGGCGATCAGCGCGGCGGCGAGCGCGCGGTCGTCGCTGGAGCGGATCAGATAGCGGTGCGGGCGGTCCGTCATCAGCCGGCGGATCTTGCGGAAGTCGCCGCTCGCCGCGTGGCGTCCGGCCACGATCACCTCGATGTGCGCGGCGAGCTGCTCGACCTCTTCGAGGATGTGGGACGAGAACAGGACCGTGCGGCCCTCGGCGCCCATCCGCCGCAGCAGCTCCATCAGCTGCATGCGCTGGCGCGGGTCCATGCCGTTGAACGGCTCGTCGAGCAGCAGCACCGACGGCTCGTGGACCAGCGCGGACGCCATCTTCACGCGCTGGCGCATGCCCTTGCTGTACGTCTGGATCTTGCGGTCCTGGGCGTACTCCATCTCGACCGTGGCGAGCGCCCGCTGGGCCTCCTTCGCCCCCAGGCCGTGCAGCTCGGCGTTGGCGACGACGAACTCGCGGCCGGTCAGGAAGTCGTACATCGCCTCGCGCTCGGGAACGATGCCGATCTGGCGGTAGACCTCCTCGTTGCGCCAGATGGGGCGCCCGTCGAGCGTCACGCTTCCCGTCGAGGGGGCGAGGAAACCACCCATCATGTTGATGAGCGTGGACTTCCCGGCGCCGTTGGGGCCGAGCAGTCCGGTCACCCCGGGGCCGATCGACATGGTGACGTCGTTGACGGCCACCACGTTGCCGAACCAGCGGGAGGTGTGGTCGATGTCGATGGTCGTCACAGCCCGACCTTCCGGTAGCGGCGCATCAGCACGGCGTACGAGCCGGCGATCAGCGCGAGGACGACGAGCAGGTACACCACGCCGACGCCCGCGCCCGGACCCGCGCGGCCCGGGAAGGCGGAGGTGGCGCCGAGGAAGGCGGTCTGCACCCCGTCGACGAGGGTGATGGGGGAGAAGAGCCCGAACCACTTGATGGCCCCGGTGGACTGCTGGTCGAAGGCCACGCCCTGGACCGCGGAGACCGCCCCGTACGTGATGGTCAGTACGGCGATGACGGCGGCGACGCCGAAGCCGCGGCGCGGGGTGAGCGCCGAGACCACCAGGCCGATGCCGGCGAACAGCAGCGAGAGCAGAGCCACCGAGACCAGTCCCTGTGCGAACCCCTTGGTCTGGTCCGCGAAGTCGAGTTTGGCGAGCAGCGCGCCCGCGTACAGGACGATCAGCGGCGCCGCGGTGATGATGAAGAGCGCCGAGGCCATCGCCGCGAACTTGGCGAGCACGTAGTCCACCCGCTCGATGGGCCGCGAGAAGTACAGCGGCACCGTGCGGAAGCGCAGGTCGCGCGAGACCGTCTGGGGGGCCTGCGCGGCGATGAAGAGTCCGATGACGGCCTGCATCAGGATCGCGTTGCGCGTGTAGTCCACCGGCAGGTCGTTGGCCTTGGTGGCGATGGCGACCGCGACCATGATGGCCGCGGGCAGGCACATCACCGTCAGGAGCAGCATCGGCAGCACCTTGGACTTGGCGCTGCGGCCCAGTCCGAACGCGCCGCGCAGCGACTGCGAGAACAGCGAGCGCCGTGCGTACGCCCGGCCCAGTCGCGCCCCGTCGTAGCCGCGGTAGCCGATGTTGTGGATCCGGGTCTGGGCCACCGGGCTCTGGGCCACCGGGCTCTGGGCCGTCGGGCGCTGGCCGATCTGGTTCTGTGTCATTCCGGTCCCTGCTGCCTCAGCTGCCATGGCTGCCGCCTCCGTTCTCCCGCGCGGCGGCGGTCGCCGCCCAGGCGGCGGCGCGCTCGGAGACCGGCTCCGCGGCCTGCGCCGGGGTCGTGAAGACCTCCGCGATGTGGTGGCGGCGCTGCTCCATCCGTACGAGGCCGAGCCCGAGCCCGGCGACGGTGTCGCGCACCACGTCGTACGTCTCCTCGCCCGCCGCCTCCACGAGCAGGATGTGACCGGCGCCCGGCAGACCCTCCTCCACGCCCGCGTGGAGCGTGATTCCGGCGGCGGCGAGCGCGTCGCGCAGGGCGCCGGTGCCGTCGGGGTGCGTGTCGGAGTCGGTGACCTCGACCGCGAGGGTCGTGGTGGTCTGGGTGAAGTCACTGGTGGAGCTGGACCGCAGCAGGGTGCCGCCGTCGATGACCACCACGTGGTCGCAGGTGCGCTCCAGCTCGCCCAAGAGGTGCGAGGTGACCAGGACCGAGATGCCGAAGTCGGTGTGGATGCGGCGGATCAGGCCGAGCATCTCGTCGCGGCCGACCGGGTCGAGGCCGTTGGTGGGCTCGTCGAGCAGGACCAGCTGGGGGTCGTGCACGAGCGCCTGGGCCAGCTTGACCCGCTGCTTCATACCGGTCGAGTAGCCGCCGATGGGGCGGTAGCGCTCCTCGTAGAGCCCGACGTGGCGCAGGGTGTCGGCGGTGCGCTCGCGGGCGGCGGTCACCGGCAGGCCCGACATGCGCGCCATGTGCACGACGAACTCGGTGGCCGAGACGTCGGGCGGCAGGCAGTCGTGCTCCGGCATGTAGCCGACGCGCTCCCGGATCGCGCCGCCGCTGGTGGCGACGTCGAGGCCGAGCACCGCGGCCCTGCCCTCCGTGGCCGGGGAGAGGCCGAGGAGGATCTTGATCAACGTCGACTTGCCGGCTCCGTTGGCACCCACCAGGCCGGTCACACCGGGCCCGATGTCCAGGGAGAGCCGGTCAAGCGCGGTCACCCGGGGGAACCGCTTGCTCAGGCTTTCGGTCGCGATCACATTCACACTTCGACGGTAGTGGCGCAGACCACACGGATCGTCAGACCAGGCGGCTGGATCCGTGTCCGACTCCAGAGGTACGCCCCCGTAGGAGAACCCCTACGCGAGGCTGAGAGAACCCCGAGACGCTCGCCCGACCGGGCCACGGAGTTGTCCACATCCTCTTCGCCGTCCACAGGGATGCGCACAGCCCTTGACGTAGCCGCCGGGCATTGTCACATTCATCAGTGTCAAGTTACGCACGCGTACGGCGACAGGGGTGTGGCGCGATGCCAACGGCGGTCAAGGCTGAACTCGACGCGCGGCTCAGCGGGTTCAGGGAAGTGCAGTCTCTCGCGTACGAGTGCGCGGAAGCCGTCGCGGCCCAGCTCAAGCCGGGTGTGACGGAGCGCGAGGCGGCCCGGATGCAGCGGGACTGGCTGCGCGGGCGCGGGGTGCGGGACTGGTTCCATCTGCCGTTCGCCTGGTTCGGCGACCGGACGGCGTTCGTGAACTTCCGCGTCCCGCTCCAGTTCTTCCCCACCAACCGGCGGCTGGAGCCGGGGATGCCGTTCATCCTCGACATGGCCCCGGTCTACAAGGGCTTCACCGCCGACATCGGCTACTCGGGCTGTCTGGGCCTGAACCCGGTCCACGACCGGCTCCTCGCCGATCTGGAGGCGCACCGCGCGCTCATCCTGCGCGAGGTCCGCGAGCGCCGCCCGCTGCGCGAGATCTACGAGGACGTGGAGCGCCTCATGGTCCGCCAGGGCTACGCGAACCGGCACCGCGCCTATCCGTTCGGCGTGATCGCCCACAAGATCGACCAGGTCAAGGAGCGCCGCTGGTCACCGAACGTGTTCGGGTTCGGCACCCAGGCGCTCAAGGGTCTGGCGAGCGACGCGCTGCACGGCCACCGGGACGGCTGGTCCCCGCTGTGGAGCCCCTACAAGTTCTCCGACCACCCGCCCCAGCCGGGGCTCTGGGCGGTCGAGCCGCACCTCGGCTTCCGGGGTACGGGCGCGAAGTTCGAGGAGATCCTGGTCGTCACCGACTCCAAGGACCCCGAGCAGAGCGCGTTCTGGCTGGACGACGACCTGCCGCATGTGCGGCGCTGGGCCGAGGAGAAGACGGCGTGAGCGTGGAGGACCGGGTGGGCGGCGGAATCGAGGGCGCGCGCGAGCGCTGGGTGCGTACGGGAGGGATCGAGCTCTGCGTCGCCGAACTCGGCGACCCGCAGCAGCCGACCGTGGTGCTGGTGCACGGCTACCCGGACAGCAAGGAGGTGTGGTCCGACGTCGCGTCCCGGCTGGCCGAGCGCTTCCACGTCGTCCTGTACGACGTCCGGGGCCACGGCCGCTCGACCGCCCCGGCCCCGCTGCGCGGCGGCTTCACCCTGGAGAAGCTGACCGACGACTTCCTGGCGGTGATCGACGCGGTGAGCCCCGGGCGGCCGGTGCACCTGGTCGGCCACGACTGGGGATCGGTGCAGTCCTGGGAGTTCGTCACCGTCAAGCGCACCGAGGGCCGCATCGCCTCCTTCACCTCGATGTCCGGCCCCTCCCTCGACCACTTCGGGCACTGGATCAAGAGCCGGATGACCCGCCCCACCCCCCGCCGGGTGGGCCAGTTGCTCGGCCAGGGCGCCAAGTCCTGGTACGTCTACATGCTCCACACCCCCGTCCTGCCCGAGCTCGCCTGGCGCGGCCCGCTCGCCAAGCGGTGGCCCGCGATCCTGGAGCGGGTCGAGAAGGTCCCGGCCGGCGACTACCCCACGGCGTCCCTGCCCCAGGACGCGGCGCACGGCGCCTGGCTCTACCGCGACAACGTGCGCGCCCGGCTGCGCCGCCCGCGCGCCGACGCGTACGCGCACGCCCCGGTCCAGCTGATCACCCCCACCGGCGACGCCTTCCTCTCCGAGCGGCTCTACGACGACCTGGAGCGCTGGGCGCCGCAGCTGGTCCGCCGCACCCTGCCGGCCAAGCACTGGATCCCCCGCACCCGCCCGGACCGGCTGGCCGACTGGATCACCGAGTTCATCACCGCCAACGAGGACGGCGTCAGCGCCAAGGACACCGTCGCCACCGGCCCGTACGCGGACCGCTTCGCCGGCCAGCTGGTCCTGGTCACCGGCGCCGCCAGCGGCATCGGCCGGGCCACCGCGTTCGCGTTCGCCGAGGCCGGGGCGCGGATCGTCGCGGTGGACCGGGACGCGGAGGGGGCGGCCCGGACCGCCGACATGTCCCGGCTCATCGGCGCCCCCGGTGCCTGGGCCGAGACGGTCGACGTCGGTGACGAGCAGGCGATGGAGAAGCTCGCCGAGAAGGTCGCCGCCGAACACGGAGTGGTCGACGTCCTGGTGAACAACGCCGGGATCGGTCTGTCCGGCTCCTTCCTCGACACCACCACCGAGGACTGGAAGAAGGTCCTCGACGTCAACCTCTGGGGCGTCATCCACGGCTGCCGCGTCTTCGGCAAGCAGATGGCCGCGCGCGGCCAGGGCGGCCACATCGTCAACACGGCCTCCGCCGCCGCCTTCCAGCCCTCCAAGGCACTGCCCGCGTACGCCACCACCAAGGCCGCCGTCCTGATGCTCAGCGAGTGCCTGCGCGCCGAGCTGGCCGGCCAGGGCATCGGCGTCAGCGCGATCTGCCCGGGCATCGTCAACACCAACATCACCTCCACCGCCCGCTTCGCCGGGGTCGACGAGGCCGAGGAGAAGCGCCGCCAGAAGAGGTCCGCCCGCCTCTACGGCCTGCGCAACTTCCCGCCGGAGAAGGTCGCTTCCGCGATCCTGCGCGCCGTGGTCAAGAACCAGGCCGTGGTCCCGGTGACCCCCGAGGCCCGGGGCGCCCTCCTGATGTCCCGCTTCACCCCCCGCACCCTGCGGGCGATAGCCCGAATGGAGCCACCGCTGTGAGCATGGAGCGCCGGGACGGCGTGGGCCCCGACCACTACCGGATCACCCCGCGCCGGGTCTCCTTCGACTGGCACGAGACCCCCCTCCACTGGATACCGGACGAGCCCACCGCCACCCATGTCATCAATGTGCTGCACCTGCTGCTCCCGGCGGGCGAGCGGTGGTTCGTGAAGGTCTTCAAGGAAGCCCTTCCCCTGGTCACCGATCCGGTGCTGCTCAAGGACGTCAAGGGCTTCATGGGCCAGGAGGCCACCCACAGCGTCCAGCACGCCCATGTCCTCGACCACCTGGCCGAGCAGCGCCTCGACACCGCCGCCTACACCCGCCACGTCGACTTCCTCTTCGACAAACTCCTCGGCGAGCGCCCCCCGTTCGGCGCCCCGGTCCCCACCCAGGAGTGGCTGCGCTTCCGGCTCTCCCTGATCGCCGCGATCGAGCAGTTCACGGCGGTCCTGGGCGACTGGGTGCTGCACGCCGAGGCGCTCGACCGGGCCGAGTGCGACCCGATCATGCTCGACCTGCTGCGCTGGCACGGCGCGGAGGAGGTCGAGCACCGCGCCGTCGCCTTCGACATGTACCAGCACTGCGGCGGGGAAGGACTGCCCCGCTACGCCCGCCGGATCGAGGGCATGGCCGTGGTCGCTCCCGTACTGCTCTGGCTCTGGGCCTGGGGTGCCTCGTATCTGATCCGCAACGACCCCCGGCTCGCGGGACGGCTGCGCTACTCGCTGCGCGAGCACAACCGGGCGGTGCGGCGCGGACTGCTGCCCAGCTGGAAGGAGCTCGGCGCGGCCATACCCCGCTACATCCGTCGGTCGTACCATCCCTCGCAGGAGGGCTCCCTGCGCAAGGCCGTCGACTATCTCGCGACCTCGCCGGCGGCCCGTGCGGCAGCGGGTGCGGTGGGCCGCGCCGCCCTGGGGTAGAGGGAGACGGTTTGTCCGGGCAGCCAGCAGCTTCACAGTCGTCGGTGACATCACTTCGCCCACCGGCCGAACCGGCGATCCGGCTGACCGCCGCACCGGCGGGCCCGGCCTCCGACCCGATGCCAGGCCCCCCTTCGGCCCGGACCCAGGCCCCGGCTTCGGGCCCCGCCCCGACTTCGGGCCCGGGAGCGGCCCAGCAGCCGGTGTCCGGTGCGGCTGGGCAGCAGCCGTTCCAGGCACAGACTTCCTCATCCCTGCCTCCTTCCGCCGAGTACCGCATCGAGGATCTCGCCCATGCGAGCGGCGCCACGGTCCGTACGATCCGGGCCTACCAGGACCGGGGGCTGCTGCCCCGGCCCGAACGCCGCGGCCGGTCCAACGTCTACGGCGACACCCATCTGGCCCGGCTGCGCCAGATCGCCGATCTGCTCGACCGCGGCTACACCCTGGCCTCCATCAAGGAGCTCCTCGAAGCCTGGGACGCGGGCCGCGGCCTGGGCGGGGTGCTCGGCCTGGTCGCCGAGGTCAGCGGCCCCTGGACCGACGAGGAGGCCGCCCGGATCTCCCGGGACGATCTCGACGCCACCTTCGGCGGCGAGCCCGACGAGGAGGCCGTGGCCGACGCCGTCGAACTGGGCATCCTGGAGCGCATCCCCGGCAATGACCGCGAGTTCCTCGTCCCCAGCCCCCAGGAGCTCGCGGTGGCCGCCGAGCTCTACGCGGCCGGTGTCCCCCTGGACGCGATCTCCGGCCATCTGCGCGAACTGCGCGGCCAGGTGGAGCACATCGCGGCCCGTTTCCTGGACTTCACCACCGAGCACGTCTTCGCCCGCTATCTGGGCCACCGTCCGCCGACCGACGCGGAGGCCGCCGAGGCAGCCGGTCTGGTGCGCCGACTGCGGCCCCTGGCCCAGCAGACGGTGGACGCCGAACTCGCCCGTGCGATGCGCCTGTTCGCCACCCGGCACCTCCAGCGCCATCTGGGCACTTCGGCAGCCGGCGCCTCGGAGGACCCCGAGCCCCGACCGGTCGCCCTTCCCGCGGACACGGTCCGGGCGGTCCAGGAGCTGGTCGGCGCCGAGCATGTCGCCGCGTTCATCTCGGCAGCCGCCGAACGGGAGGTCCAGACCCGTACGTTGGACGCCCTCTCGAGCCGTCCGTTGTCCACAGAATAGCCACAGAGCCTGTGGATAACCGCACTTGCCTGTGGATCAAACCTAACTGACCGTCATTAGCACGTGATTGCGGTCACCTTGGCGGACTGGGCGGCGCGGCGGGCGCGCTCGGGGTAGCGGGTGGTGATGAGCGCCGGGACCGCGAACCCGGCGGCCTGCACGGCCACCTCGGCCGTGCCGCCCAGCGCCTCCGCGTGGACGAGGGCGAGACCGACGGCGGTGATCGTGAAAGCGGCGGCCCAAGCGGCGGTGAGCACCACGTTGATCCGGAGGAAGACCGGGTGGTTCCACATCTCGCGCGGCGCCTGCCGCTTGGCTATCGCGGTGGTGAAGGGCCGCCGCACGGCCAGCGTCGCCCAGGCCGTCAGGGCCAGCCAGCCGGTGGCCAGCGCCCCGCCGTACTCCCGCAGGCCGCTGTCCGGCGCCGCGAAGGCCACCGCGCCCAGTATCGCGAAGAAGGCGATCGTGGACCGCTCCAGGACCTGCGATTCGGCCAAGGCCCCCCGCTTGCGGTCGCTGTGGAGGAGCCAGGCCCCGGTCGCCAGCGCGCAGAGCGCCCCCCATTGCCAGTACGACGCGCCGACGGCGGCGAAGACGATCCACGGGATGAATCCGCGCAGGTAGTTCATGGAAGTCCCCCTCGTACCGGGCTCTCGCCCGCTCCACATTCCAACTTCGACATGTCAAAAGTAGAGGTTCTTTGATTGACGTGTCAAGAGTGGAAGGTAAAGTGAGGGACATGAGCCTCCGTCACGCGGTCCTGGGCCTGCTGGCCGACAAGCCGGCCAGCGGCTACGACCTGATGAAACTCTTCGAGACCTCCCTCTCCCACGTGTGGTCGGCCACCCAGAGCCAGGTCTACGGCGAGCTGGGCAAGCTCGCCGACTCCGGCATGGTCGAGGTCGCCTCCGAGGGGCCGCGCGGCCGCAAGGAGTACGCCATCACCGAGCAGGGCCGCGGCGAACTGCACCACTGGCTCACCCAGACCGAGCCGTCCCGGGCCCGCCGGAGCGACTCGCTGCTCCGGGTCTTCTTCCTCGGCACCCTCACCCGGCTCGAGGCGCGCACATATCTGCTCACCGAGGCCGAGCGCTCGGCGCACCAGCTCGCCGGGCTGGAGCAGGCGGAAGCCTCGATCGAATGGGACGACGCCCCGCTGTCGGTCCATGGCCGACTGGCCCTGGAGTACGGCAAGCGGCTCAGCGCGATGCACGAGGAGTGGGCCCGCTGGGCCGCCGAGCAGCTCAAACCGTGATCCACCGGCCGCCGTTGCGGAAAAACGGGGTGCCCGGGCCGTCCCGGCCGGGCACTCTGGCGGCATGGCCGAACCACCGGACGACCACGGCGCCGTCGATGACCGACGCACCGTCAAGGTATCCAAATACCTGTCGAAGCATCTGCGCCACCAGCCGGAACGCATCGGGATCACCCTGGACGCGAACGGCTGGGTGGAGATCGACACCCTGCTGAGGGCGGCGGCCGAACACCGCTTCCGGATCACCCGCGCCGAGCTCGACCACGTCGTCGCGGTCAACGACAAGCGCCGCTTCGCGGTCGAGGGCGGCCGGATCCGGGCCAGCCAGGGGCACACCGTCGAGGTCGACCTGGACCTTCCGGCCGCCGAACCTCCCGCGTACCTCTACCACGGCACCGTGCCCCGCGCCCTGGACGCGATCCGGGCCGAGGGCCTGCGCCCCATGGCCCGCCACCATGTGCACCTCTCGGCCGACCGGGAGACGGCGGCCCGGGTGGGCGCCCGGCGCGGACGGCCCGTCGTTCTGAGCGTGGACGCGGCGGCGATGCGCCGCGACGGCCATGTCTTCCGGCTCAGCGCCAACGGCGTGTGGCTCACCGACTCCGTACCACCGCGCCACCTGCGGTTTCCCGGCTGATCGGACCCCGGACAGAGCGAGCCGGTCGGGCGTCCGCCCCTGCCGGGTGCCATGATCGACGGCATGGCCCAGCCGCATCTGCCCACCACCGAGAGCGTCGTCACCGCGATCCGTGAGATCGCCCGCGCGCACGACCTCGTCGTCGAGGTGACCGACGACATCGGCGCCGACCGCTCCTCGCGACGCGGTTCGGCCGACGCGTTCGCGGTGCTGGATCCGGACGGCTCGCTGCCGCACGAGGCGTTCGTCGAGCTGGGTGGTTCGCCCGCCGTGACCGTCCAGGTCTTCGCGGAGGACGACGCGAAGGTGACCGTGGACGGCGTGGAGTTCAACGATCTGCCGCGCGACTCGGTTCCCGCGTTCCTGCGCTCGGTCTACGGCGGACTGGCGTATGTGAAGGGGCGTTTCTTCCCGCCCGGCT
This sequence comes from Streptomyces sp. cg36, assembly GCF_041080675.1. NCBI lineage: Bacteria > Bacillati > Actinomycetota > Actinomycetes > Kitasatosporales > Streptomycetaceae > Streptomyces > Streptomyces cyclosori. The sequence goes on from NZ_CP163520.1 coordinate 3,982,165, forward strand.
GGTGGCTGGTCGTGCCGCTGCCCGGCGACGAGACGTACAAGGAACTCGTGCTCGGCGGCATGCTCTCGCCCTGGCTGAGCGGGCGCGTGCGCGCGAAGGGCTGAGCCGCCCCCCGCGCGCGGCGGCGTCAGCGCAGCTGCGCCAGGCCCTCCGTGGCGATGCGCTCGAACACCTTCGGGTCGGCGGCGAAGTCCGAGTCGGGGATCGGCGCGTGCAGCACGATCTCCGTGATGCCGAGCTCGAAGTGGCGGCCCGCGAAGTCCACGAAGGAGTCCACCGACTCCAGCACCCGTCCGGGCTCCGGGGTGAAGCCGGTGAGGAGGATCTTGTCGAGCTCGTCCGCGTCGCGGCCGAGGTCGTCGCACGCCTCGCCCAGCTTCTTGAGCTGGCCGCGGATCGCCTCGACCGACTGGTCGGGCGTGCCCGACTCGAAGAGCTTCGGGTCGCCCGTCGTGACCCATGCCTGGCCGTGCCGCGCCGCGAGCTTCAGCCCGCGCGGGCCGGTCGCCGCCACCGCGAACGGCACCCGGGGACGCTGCACGCAGCCCGGGAGGTTACGCGCCTCGTTGGCCGAGTAGAAGGCGCCCTCGCTGGTCACCGACGGTTCGGTGAGCAGCCGGTCGAGCAGGCCGACGAACTCGGCGAAGCGATCGGCCCGCTCGCGCGGCGTCCATGCCTCCTGGCCCAGCGCGGTGGCGTCGAAGCCGTTGCCGCCCGCGCCGATGCCCAGGGTGATCCGGCCGTCCGACACGTCGTCGAGCGTGATCAGGTCCTTGGCGAGGGTCACCGGATGCCGGAAGTTCGGCGACGTGACCAGGGTGCCGAGCCGCATCCGCGAGGTGGCGGCGGCAGCGGCGGTCAGCGTCGGCACCGCGCCGAACCACGGCCCGTCCCGGAAGCTCCGCCAGGACAGGTGGTCGTAGGTGTACGCGGTGTGGAAGCCCAGTTCCTCGGCGCGCAGCCACTCGTCGCGACCGCCGTCGTGCCAGCGGCGTACCGGAAGAATCACAGTGCTCAGACGCATGCCTACGACACTAACGGCTCGCTGTGACACTCATGCCTCGGTGCCCTTGAGACCGATCCCCCCCCATGCGCCCCCTGCGCCCCGTACGCACTGGCGTGCGCACTCAAATGTGCGCTCCCCTGCACGACCGTGCGCCCACGTACGGGAGAATGGAATCGTGACCTCAGCCAACGATTCCCCCTTCACCGAGCGCCCCGCGTCCGCCGCCCCCCGGCTCATCGCCACCGACCTGGACGGCACGCTGCTGCGCGACGACAAGTCCGTCTCGGAGCGGACGGTCGCGGCACTCGCCGCCGCCGAGAAGGCGGGCATCGAGGTCTTCTTCGTCACTGGCCGCCCAGCCCGCTGGATGGACGTCGTCAGCGACCACGTGCACGGTCACGGCCTGGCCATCTGCGGCAACGGCGCGGCCGTCGTCGATCTGCACGGCGGCCCCGGCGAGCACCGGTTCGTCAAGGTCCGTCCGCTGGAGCGCGCCGCCGCCCGGGAGGTCGTGGACATCCTGCGCGACGCCGCACCGGGCACCTCCTTCGCCATCGAGCGGACCGGCGGAATACACCACGAACTCGCCTATCCACCGATGTTCATGGACGCCGCCACCAGCATCGCGCCCGCCGAGAAGCTGCTGGCCGACACCTCGGACAGCGCCACCGAGCCCATCCTGAAGGTGCTCGCCCACCACCCCGACCTGCCGCCCGACGACTTCCTCGCCCTGGCGCGCACGGCCGTGGGAGCGCGCGCCGAGATCACCCGCTCCAGCCCGACCGCCCTGCTGGAGATCAGTGGTCCCGGCGTCTCCAAGGCGTCCACGCTGGAGGAGTGCTGCGCCGAGCGCGGCATCGCACCCGCCGAGGTCGTCGCCTTCGGGGACATGCCCAATGACATCGAGATGCTGACCTGGGCCGGTCACTCGTACGCCATGGGCAACGCCCATCCGGACGTACTGGCCGCCGCCTCCGGCCACACGGTCGCCAACAACGAGGACGGCGTGGCGGTCGTCATCGAGCGCATCCTCGACTCCCGCTGAGCCGGTGAGCCGCTGAGCCGGAGGTGCCTTCGTCAGGGCGCGTCCGGCTCCGGCTCGGCGGCCGTGCTGTGGAGCGCCACCCCGTGCTCGCCCAGCCATCGCACCGGGTCCACCGCCGAGCCCAGGTCGGGCGTGAGCCTGATCTCGAAGTGGAGGTGCGGGCCGGTGGAGTTGCCGGTGGTGCCCGTCTGGCCGATCAACTGGCCCGTGCCGACGCGTTCCCCCTGGTCGACCGCGACGGCGGCCAGATGCGCGTACTGCGAGTAGTAGCCGCCGGGATGGCCGATCACGATCTCGATGCCGAAGCCGCCGCCGCACGAGACCGAGACGACCCGGCCCGCGCCGACCGCCCGGACCGGCGTGCCGATGTCCACGGCGAAGTCCTGGCCGGTGTGGAGCTGCGCCCAGCGCTCGCCCGCGCTGTCGAAGCCCGCCGACAGGCGGTACGTCTCCACCGGCGTGGTCCACGCTCCGGCGGGGCGCGATCCCGGCGGCTCCTCCAGCCGGACCGCGCCCCGGCACTGCCCGGCGGCGACACTGCGGTCCGCCTCGCCCTGGAGCTCCCAGCGCGCCTCCTCCAGGCGAGCCGCGACGGACCGCTTGACGGCCTCCAGCCGGTCCCGGCGGTCCGAGAGGTCGCGCCAGGCGGCCCGGGCCCGGCTCTCCGCCGCCACCAGCCGCACCTCGGCCCGGCGGGCCTTCCCGTACAGCCGGGTCACCGCCATGTCCGCCTGCCAGGCCAGCCGCTGACCTCGCATCAGCTCCTCGGGGTCGCGGGCCAGCAGCAGTTGCGCGGTGTACGCGATGTTCCCGCCGGTCCGGTACTGGGCGCGGGCCACCCGCCCCATGTCGTCGTGGAGCCGGGCCAGATCGTGCCGCCCGTCGACGAGCAGCCGCTCCAGCCGCTCGGCCTTCTCCCGCTGCGCCTGGGCCGCGTAGCTGCCCTGCTCGTACGCGGTGGTCGCCCTGGCCGCGGCCAGGTACAGCCGGGCCACCGCGGCGCTCGTGGAGGGCACATCGGGGCCGTCGGCGCCCCGGGCGGCCGTGGAGGGCGCCGCGAGGGCCCACAGGGCGCACAGGACCGACGCGAGGGCCCTGTACCTGTGTCCTAGGCGCATGCCGGGATCGTCGCGCGGCCGGGACATGTTTCACGTGAAACACACCTCTCGCCCCCGGTCCGCTCCCCCCAAGTGGCGTACCGGGACGCGCCGGGGGCCGCCTACAGCGGGGCCTCCCAGACCACCGTCGTTCCCCGGCCGTCCTCACCAAGGCCGGGGCCGTGGGTGCTCGATCCGCCCAGCGCCTCGGCCCGGCGCCGCAGATTGCGCAGACCACTGCGCCGGCCGCCCTCCGGGATGCCCACCCCGTCGTCGGCGACCGTGAGCCGTACGCCCGCCTCTCCATCAGGAAGGTGGACGGTCGCGTCCACCACGACCTCGATCCGGGAGGCACCGGAGTGCCGGAACGCGTTGGAGAGCGCCTCGCGCAGGGCTGCGATCAGGTTCTTGCCGGTCAGCTCCCCGACCAGCGCGTCCACCGGGCCGACGAAGCGGTGCGCGGGCTTGAAGCCGAGCGGCACGGCCGCCATGTTGATCTCCCGCAGCACCCGGGTGCGCAGCCCGGACGGCGCCTCCGCCGGTCCCTGCTGGAGCGCGAAGATCGCGGTGCGGATCTCCTGGATGGTCACGTCCAGCTCGTCGACCGCCTTGCCGACCCCGCGCTGCACCTCCGGCACGACCGACTTGCGCTGGGCGCCCTCCAGCATCATCCCGGTGGCGAAGAGCCGCTGGATGACCAGGTCATGGAGGTCGCGCGCGATCCGGTCGCGGTCCTCGTACACCGCGAGCCGCTCCCGGTCCCGCTGCGCCTCGGCCATCATCAGCGCGAGCGCGGCCTGCGAGGCGAACTGGGTGGCCAGGGTCCGCTCCGTCTCGGTGAACGGGCGCCCGCCCCGCGCCCTCGGGGTGGCGAGCGCGCCCAGCACCCGGCCACCGCTGTGCAGCGGGAGCATCATGCTCGGCCCGTACCGCTCGGCGAGCTTGGTGATCATGCGGTCGTCGGTGGCGGCGTCGTCCACGAAGACCGCCTCGCCGTCGAGCAGGGTCGCCACGACCGGGCTCTCCGGCGGGATCACCACGCCCAGCGCCGCCCCGGGGTCGTCGGAGGAGACGGCGACGATCTCCAGGCCCCCCTCCTCGGCGGGCAGCAGCACGATTCCGGCGGCGGAGCCGGCCAGATGGCGGGCCTGTTCGGCGACGACTTCCAGCGCGTCGTCGGCGTCGCCGCCGGAGAGCAGCGCCGTGGTGACGGCGACCGAGCCGTCGATCCACCGCTCGCGCTGGCGCGCCGCCTCGTACAGCCGGGCGTTGCCGATGGCGATGCCCGCCTCGGTGGCCAGCACCCGCACCATGTGGAGGTCGTAGTCGTTGAACTCGCCCCCGCCGTTCTTCTCCGTCAGATACAGATTGCCGAACCCCTCGCCCTGCACCCGGATGGGTACGCCGAGGAAGGCCCGCATCGGCGGATGGTTCGCGGGCATGCCCGCCGAGCGGGGGTCGGTGGCGATCTCCGCGAGCCGCAGCGGCTCGGGATGGTGGATCAGCCAGCCGAGCAGCCCCCGGTGGCCGTCCGGACGGCGGCCGATCGCGGCGGCCTCCTCCTCCGTGATCCCGTACGTGACGAAGTCGGAAAGGCCACTGCCCAGCTCGTCGACCACGCCGATCGCGGCATAGCGGGCGTCCGCCAGTTCGGCCGCCGTCTGGCAGATGCGGTCGAGCGTGGAGTGCAGTTCCAGACCGGTACCGACGGAACGCATCGCCTCCAGGAGCTGCGGCACGCGCGCGGTGAGCTCGGTGGACAGCCCCTGGAGGCTGCGGGTGGCCCGGGTCGCCGCTTCGATCGCGTCGTGGTCCTGGATGCCCTGGGGGTCCTTCGGATCCGGCACTGACATGCCCTTGAGCCTAGTAAGTCCCATTTGCCAAGGAAAGTCGGGCCACGACGATCCCCCACTCAAGCGGTACGGGCCACCTGCAGCAGATCGCTGTCCCGCTCACGCTCCAGCATCCGCCGGAACTGGCCCTCGACCAGCGCCAGATCGTCGTACGCCCCGCGCTGCACGGACCGGCCACGGTCCAGGACGACGACCTCGTCCACCGCTTCCAGACCGCGCAGGCGATGGGTGATCAGTACGGTCGTCCGGCCTTCGGTCGCCCGCAGCAGATCGGCCGTCAGCGCGTCGGCGGTCGCCAGGTCCAGATGCTCCGCCGGCTCGTCGAGGACAAGGACGGGGAAGTCGGCGAGCAGCGCCCTGGCCAGCGCCAGCCGCTGGCGCTGGCCGCCCGACAGCCGGGCCCCGTGCTCGCCGACGAGCGTGTCCAAGCCCTCGGGCAGCCCGTCCACCCAGTCGAGCAGCCGGGCCGCCGCGAGTGCCTCGCGCATCTCGTCCTCACCGGCTCCGGTGCGGGCCAGCCGCAGGTTCTCCCGCAGCGAGCTGTCGAAGATGTGGGCGTCCTGGGCGCAGAGCCCCACCAAGTGGCGTACGTCGTCGCCCGCCAGCTCCATGACGTCCGTGCCTCCGATCCGGTACGTGCCCGAGCCCGGATCCAGGAAGCGCAGCAGCACCTGGGCGAGGGTCGTCTTGCCGGACCCGGAGGGCCCGACCACGGCCACCCGGCGGCCCGGGGTCAGCGTCAGGGCGAAGTCGCTCAACGCGTCCCGCGCCTGCCCGTCGTACCGCGCGCCCAGACCCCGTACCTCCAGCGGGAACGGGCTCGTGGGAGCGACGGCCGGCTCCTGCGGCTCCCGGACCGGCACGGGGGCGTCCAGCACCTCGTAGACCCGCTCCGCGCTGCGCCTGACCCGCTGCCGCGTCTGCACGGCGAGGGGCAGGCCGCTGACGGCCTCGAAGGCGGCGAGGGGGACCAGGACGACGACCGCGAGCTGTACCCCGTCGAGCCGTCCCGCGCCGACCGCCGCCACCCCGACCAGAGCGGCTGCCGCCACGGTCAGCCCGCAGACCAGCGCGGAGAGCCCACCGCCGAGCGCGGTGGCGGCGGCGCCCCGGGAGGCGATCCCCGTCAGCGCCGCATCGGCGTCCCGCACCTCGCGGGTGCGGCGCCCGAGCGCGCCCGCCACGGTCAACTCGGCGGTCCCGGTGAGCAGATCGGTCACCCTGGTGGCCAGGAGGCCGCGTGCGGGCGCCAGCTGGCGCTCGGCCCGGCGGGCGCACGCCCCGCTGACCATCGGCACCGCCACTCCGGCGAGCAGCAGCCCGGCCGCGAGCACCGCCCCGGCCTCCGGCAGCAGCCAGGCGGTGAACCCGGCACCGGCCACCGAGACCAGCACGGCCACGGCCGCGGGCAGTGCCCAGCGCAGCCAGTAGTCCTGGAGCTCGTCCACGTCGGCGACCAGCCGGGACAGCAGATCGCCGCGCCGGGTGCCGCCGAGACCGGCCGGTGCGATCCGCTCCAGCCTGCGGTAGACGGCCACCCGCAGCTCGGCGAGCATCCGCAGCACCGCGTCGTGGGACACCAGCCGCTCGGCATAGCGGAACACGGCCCGCCCGATGCCGAACGCCCGGGTCGCCGTCACCGCCACCATCAGATACAGCACGGGCGGCTGCTCGGAGGCCCGGGAGATGAGCCAGCCGGAGACGGCCATCAGCCCCACGGCCGAACCGAGCGCCAGTGCCCCCAGCAGCAGAGCGAGGGTGAGGCGCCCGCGCAGACCGCCCGCGGCGCCGCGTACCCGTGCGAGCACGTTCGTCGGCACGGCCGCCGCGGACGCGTCCGGGACGGGGTCCGCCGCCGGTGCGAGGGGCCGGTCCTCACGTGGAGCCGAGGGGGCCGTACGCAAGCCCTCTTCCCGTACCGGGGCTCCTGCCTGTGCTCCGGCTCCGGGCCGCAGTTCCACCACCCGGTCGGCGACGGCGAGCAGGGCGGGGCGGTGGACGACCAGCAGGACGGTGCGGTCCGCCGCCAGCCTCCGTACCGCGTCGACGATGCCCGCCTCGGTCTCCCCGTCGAGTGCGGCCGTCGGCTCGTCGAGCAGCAGGACCGGCCGGTCCGCGAGGAACGCGCGGGCCAGTGCCAGCCGTTGGCGCTGCCCGGCCGAGAGCCCGGCGCCGCCCTCGCCGAGCTCGGCGTCGAGGCCGTCGGGCAGTGCGGCCACGAACTCCAGCGCCCCGGCGTCCCGCAGGGCCGCCCGTACCGCTGCGTCGTCCGCGTCGGGCCGTGCCAGCCGGACGTTCTCCGCGATCGTCCCGGCGAACAGCTGTGGCCGCTGGGGCACCCACGCGATCCGCTCCCGCCACTGCTGCGGCGAGAGCGTCGCCAGATCGGTGCCGGAGATCCGCACCCGGCCCTCGTCCGGCGCCACGAACCCGAGTACGGCACCCAGGAGCGTCGACTTTCCGACGCCGCTCGGCCCGGTCAGGGCCACCGTCTCGCCCGGCTCCACCACCAGCGAGGCGTTCGCCAGCGAGGGCTCGGTGCGCCCACTGTGACGTACCGTCACGCCTTCGATCTCGATGCGGACGGGACCGGCGGGAACCGTTCCCGTACCGCCCGCCGGCAGGGGAGTCTCCAGGACCTCGAAGATCTCCTCGGCGGCCGACAGGCCCTCCGCCGCCGCGTGGTACTGCGCGCCGACCTGTCGCAGGGGCAGATACGCCTCGGGGGCGAGGACCAGGATCACCAGGCCCGTGTAGAGGTCCATGTCGCCGTGGACCAGGCGCATGCCGATCCCGACGGCGACCAGGGCCACCGAGAGCGTGGCGAGGAGCTCCAGCGCGAACGAGGAGAGGAACGCGATCCGCAGGGTCTTGAGCGTGGCCCGGCGGTAGTCGGAGGTGATGGTCCGGATCGACTCGGCCTGGGCCTTGGCCCGGCCGAACACCTTGAGCGTCGGCAGTCCGGCGACCACGTCCAGGAAGTGTCCCGACAGCCGGGAGAGCAGCCGCCACTGGCGGTCCGTCTGGGCCTGGGTGGCCCAGCCGATGAGGGCCATGAACAGCGGGATCAGTGGCAGGGTGACGACGATGGTCGCCGCCGACACCCAGTCCTCGGTGACGATCCTGGCCAGTACCGCCACCGGCACCACCACCGCGAGCCCCAGCTGCGGCAGATAGCGCGCGAAGTAGTCGTCGAGCGCGTCCACTCCTCGGGTGGCCAGCGCCACCAGCGACCCGGTCCGCTGACCGCTCAGCCACTCCGGCCCCAGTTGGGCCGCCCGCTCCAGCAAGCGACCGCGCAGCTCCGACTTGACCGCCGCGCTCGCCCGGTGTGCGGCGAGCTCGGTCAGCCACGACACCAGCCCCCGGCCGAGCGCGACCGCTCCGAGCAGCAGCAGCGGTGTGCGCAGCCCGGCCGCGTCCAGATCGTGCTGGAACGCCCCCACCACCACTTCGGCGATCAGCATCGCCTGGGCGACGACCAGACCGGCGCCGACGAGGCCGAGGGCGACGACGGCCACCAGGAAGCGACGGGTGGCCCGGGCGTAGCGGAGCAGTCGCGGATCGATCGGTTTCACGTGAAACATCCCCTCAAAGGGTCAGGGGGTGTGTTTCACGTGAAACACACCCCCTTGCAGACTCAGTGCGCGTCAGCGATGTGCTGTGTACCGATCCGCTTGCGGAACACCCAGTACGTCCAGCCCTGGTAGAGCAGCACCACCGGGGTCGCGATGCCCGCGCACCAGGTCATGATCTTCAGGGTGTACGGGCTCGACGAGGCGTTGGAGACCGTCAGGTTCCACTCGTCGTGCAGCGAGGACGGCATGACGTTCGGGAAGAGCGTCAGGAAGAGCATCGCCACGGCAGCCGCGATCGTGATGCCCGAGAGCGCGAACGACCAGCCCTCCCGGCCGACCTTGATCGCACCGATCGCTCCCACCAGCGCCACGACCGCGATCACCATCGCGACCAGGCTCTTCATGTCACCGCGTGAGACCTGGGTCCAGATCAGGAATCCGAGGGCGAGGACGGCCGTGACCAGTCCCAGCTTCAGCGCCAGCGCCCGCGACCGCTCACGGATGTCACCGACCGTCTTCAGCGAGGTGAAGACCGAGCCGTGGAAGGTGAACAGGAACAGCGTCACCAGTCCGCCGAGGATCGAGTACGCGTTGAGGAGGTCCCAGAAGGTGCCCACGTACTCCTTGTGCGCGTCGATCTTCACTCCGCGCACGATGTTGCCGAAGGCCACGCCCCAGAGGAACGCCGGGATCAGCGAGGTCCAGAAGATCGCCTCCTCCCAGTTGCGCTGCCACTTGTCCTCCGGCCGCTTCGCCCGGTACTCGAAGGCGACGCCGCGCACGATCAGACAGACCAGGATGATCAGCAGCGGCAGGTAGAAGCCGGAGAAGAGCGTGGCGTACCACTCGGGGAAGGCGGCGAAGGTCGCGCCGCCCGCCGTCAGCAGCCACACCTCGTTGCCGTCCCAGACGGGCCCGATCGTGTTGATCAGGACCCGCTTCTCCTTGCGGTCGCGGGCCAGCAGCTTGGTGAGGACACCGACCCCGAAGTCGAAGCCCTCCAGGAAGAAGTAGCCGGTCCACAGGACCGCGATGAGTACGAACCAGACGTCGTGGAGTTCCATGCCTCTGTCTCCTCAGCCTCAGTACGAGAAGGCCATCGGCCGGTCGGGGTCGCGGTCGTCCCCGCCGATCTTGGTGGGCGGGTTGAGGTCGGAGTCGGTGAGCTCGGGCGGCCCCGCCTTGACGTACTTCGCCAGCAGCCGCACCTCGATCACCGCGAGCACGGCGTAGAGCAGGGTGAAGACGATCATCGAGGTGAGGACCTCGCCCTGCGAGACACCGGGGGAGACCGCGTCCTTGGTGCGCAGCACGCCGTAGACGACCCAGGGCTGGCGGCCCATCTCGGTGAAGATCCAGCCCCAGGAGTTGGCGATCAGCGGGAAGCCGAGCGTCCAGATGGCGGCGAACCAGTACCAGCCGGTCAGCCGGGAGCCGAGCGCCTTGTTCCGGAAGAGCACCAGATGCGGCACCTCGTCGTCACCGGTGCGCAGCCCCGGGGCCAGCATGAACTTCTTGCGGGTGAGCCAGAGGCCGAGGGCGCCGATGGCGAACGACGTCATGCCGAAGCCGATCATCCAGCGGAAGCCCCAGAAGGTGACCGGGATGTTGGGCCGGTAGTCGCCGGGCCCGTACTTCTGCTGCTCCTGCTTGTTCACGTCGTTGATGCCGGGCACGTACGAGGTGAAGTTGTTGTCGGCGAGGAAGGACAGCAGGCCCGGGACCGAGATCTCGACGCTGTTGTGGCCCTTGGCCACGTCTCCGTAGGCGAATATCGAGAACGGCGCCGACTTCTCGCCGTCCCACAGCGCCTCGGCGGCGGCCATCTTCATGGGCTGCTGCTTGAACATGACCTTGCCGAGCTGGTCACCGCTGACGGCCGTCAGCAGTCCGCCGACTACCAGGGTGACCAGGCCGAGCCGGAGCGAGGTGCGCATCACCGGGATGTGCTTCTTGCGGCGCAGATGGATGGCGGAGACGCCGACCATGAACGCGCCACCGGTCAGGAACGCGGCGGTGAGCGTGTGGAAGACGACGACCAGGGTGGTGTCCTGGGTCAGGACGTGCCAGAAGTCGGTGAGTTCCGCCCGCCCGGTGGCCTTGTTGATCCGGTAGCCGACCGGGTGCTGCATCCAGGAGTTGGCGGCCAGGATGAAGTACGCGGAGAGGATGGTGCCGATCGAGACCATCCAGATGCAGGCGAGGTGGATCTTCTTGGGCAGCTTGTCCCAGCCGAAGATCCAGAGCCCGATGAAGGTCGACTCGAAGAAGAAGGCGATCAGCGCCTCGAAGGCGAGCGGCGCGCCGAAGACATCGCCCACGAACCGCGAGTAGTCGGACCAGTTCATGCCGAACTGGAACTCCTGGACGATGCCGGTGACGACACCCATCGCGATGTTGATCAGGAAGAGCTTGCCCCAGAACTTCGTCGCCTTGAGGTACTTCGGGTTCTCCGTGCGCACCCACGCGGTCTGCAGGCCCGCGGTGAGCGCGGCCAGCGAGATCGTGAGGGGGACGAACAGAAAGTGGTAGACGGTGGTGATGCCGAACTGCCATCGCGCCAGCGTTTCCGGCGCAAGAGCCAGATTCACGTCGTCATCTCCTTACCTCGCCGTGATCACAAGCGGCAGTTTGCCCCTCTGATCCCACCGATTACGGGATGAAGCGGGACACGCTTGTGAACGCGTTCACATTCACAAGCATTATGTCGCACAAGCTTCCGGAGCTTTCAACGGGGGGTCCCCTTTCGCGACCGGGCGTCTGCGGTCCGGGAAAGCAGGGGCTGGGTACGCCTGGTGAGACGCCCCTTCCGGGCGCCTTCAACATATTGTTGAATTCGGGCCCATGCAGATACGGATCTCATGGCCCGCCGGGCAGCTGACCGCCACCCTTGAGGAGACCCCCACGAGCACGGCGCTCGCGGGGGCGCTTCCGATCGTCTCCACCGCCCGCACCTGGGGCGAGGAGGTCTATTTCGACACCCCGGTCTCCCCCGCCCTCGAAGCGGGAGCGCGCCAGGTGGTCGAGCCGGGCACGGTCGCGTTCTGGACCGAGGGCGACGCCCTGGCCCTGCCGTACGGCCCCACGCCCATCTCGCGCGGCGACGAATGCCGCCTCGCGAGCCCGTGCAACGTCCTCGGGCGGATCGACGGCGACGCCCGGGCGCTCGCCACGGTCCGCGCGGGCGACACGATCCGGGTGGACCGCGTCGGGGGCGCCTGACGCGCCCCCGCGCCCCCTGGGGCGCCTCAGCCCGCCTTGCGGAAGCCCTCGGCCACCTTCAGGAAGAGATCGTTGGCCTCGGTCTCGCCGATCGTGACGCGCACGCCCTCGCCCGCGAACGGCCGGACCACCACACCGGCCGCCTCGCACGCCTGGGCGAACGCGACCGTGCGCTCGCCCAGCCGCAGCCAGACGAAGTTCGCCTGCGTCTCGGGCACGGTCCAGCCCTGGCCGACGAGCCCCTCGTACACCCGGGCGCGCTCGCCCACCAACGAGCCGACGCGGCCGAGCAGTTCGTCCTCGGCGCGCAGCGAGGCGACCGCCGCGTCCTGGGCCAGCTGGCTGACGCCGAACGGGACGGCGGTCTTGCGCAGCGCCGCCGCCACCGGCTCGTGGGCGACGGCGAAGCCGACCCGCAGCCCGGCGAGCCCGTACGCCTTGGAGAAGGTCCGCAGCACGGCCACATTGGGGCGGTCGCGGTAGATCTCGATCCCGTCCGGCACGTCCGCGTCGCGGATGAACTCGCGGTACGCCTCGTCCAGGACGACCAGCACATCGGAGGGCACCCGGTCGAGGAATCGTTCCAGCTCGGCCCGGCGCACCACCGTCCCGGTCGGGTTGTTCGGGTTGCAGACGAAGATCAGCCGGGTCCGCTCGGTGATCGCGTCGGCCATCGCGTCCAGGTCGTGCACCTCGCCCGAGGTCAGCGGCACCCGCACGGAGGTCGCGCCGCTGATCTGGGTGATGATCGGGTACGCCTCGAAGGAGCGCCAGGCGTAGATGACCTCGTCGCCGGGGCCCGAGGTGGCCTGGAGCAGCGACTGGGCCACGCCGACCGAGCCGGTGCCGGTGGCGAGGTGGGAGACCGGCACCCCGAAGCGGTCGGCCAGCTCGTTCATGAGACCGGTGCAGGCCATGTCCGGGTAGCGGTTGAACGTCCCGGCGGCGGCGATGGCGCTCTCCATCACGCCCGGCAGCGGCGGGTACGGGTTCTCGTTGGAGGACAGCTTGTACGCGACCGGGCCGTCGGCGGACGCGGGCTTGCCCGGCTTGTAGGTGGGGATGCCGTCCAGCTCGGCGCGCAGCTTGGGGCTCGTCTCGCTCACCGCAGGTCCTCCTCGACCGTTCCGTCCGTACGAATACTGCTCACCTTATGAGGATTCCGCTCCCCTGCGAAGAGCGGTGGGCATCCGTCCCGTCCGGCGGCCTGGCGCGGCCCAGAGGAGGGGATCTCTGGGGCACGGGGGAGGGGGGAGCGCTCCCTGCCGAAGTCGCGCGCTGGTGGCTCGCGCCGTGGCGCGCATCCCTCGTACAGGTGAGTTGAGACCTCTTCGCAACATCGGGCATTCGGCAGCTGCCCGCCGATCGACAACCGCCACTACAACGTTGAGACCAGCAACTCCCTTGAATATCAAGGCGATTAGCACTTTTCGATCATGCAGAAACGTCCCTGTCAACGTGTGCATATGCACCTGAGCCAACTGTCTCGCATCGCCCTACTATCGGCTCGCCATGACAGCAGCAGGGAAGCACCAGGTGAGCCGGTCGACCGGTCGCCGGCTGGGGCGGGCGGGCATTCGGGACGTGGCCGCCGCCGCCGGTGTCTCCATCACGACCGTCTCAGACGCGCTCAACGGCAAGGGCCGGCTCCCCGACGCCACCCGCCGCCACGTCCGCGAGGTCGCAGACCGGCTGGGCTATCGCCCATCCGCAGCGGCCCGCACGCTCCGTACCGGAAAGTCGGGCCTGATCGGCCTGACCGTGACGACGTACGGGGATGAACCTTTCACCTTCACCGAGTTCGCCTATTTCGCCGAGATGGCGAGGGCCGCGACCTCAGCCGCGCTCGCCCGCGGCTACGCCCTCGTCATCCTGCCCGCCACCTCACGCCGCAGCCCCGCGGACGTCTGGTCGAACGTCGCCCTCGACGGCACCGTCGTGGTCGACCCCTCCGACCAGGACCCCGTCGTCACCGAGCTGGTCCGCCAGGGCCTGCCGGTGGTCTCCGACGGCCGCCCCGCCGGGGCGCTGCCGGTGACCGCCTGGGTCGACAACGACCACGAGGCCGCCGTACTGGAACTGCTCGACCATCTGGCCGCAGCCGGCGCCCGCCGCATCGGCCTGCTCACCGGCACCACCACCGACACCTATACCCGGCTCTCCACCGAGGCGTATCTGCGCTGGTGCGAGCGGGTCGGACAGGACCCGGTCTACGAGTCCTACCCGGCCCACGATCCGTGTGCGGGCGCCGTCGCGGCCGATCGGCTGCTCGCCCGCCCGGACCGGCCCGACGCCGTGTACGGACTGTTCGACCCCAACGGCACCGACCTGCTGGCAGCCGCCCGCCGGTACGGCCTGCGGGTGCCCGAGGACCTGCTGCTCGTCTGCTGCAGCGAGTCCACCGTGTACGCGACGACCGAACCGCCCATCACCACCCTCTCCCTCAAACCCCGCCGCATCGGCACCGCCGTGGTCCAGCTCCTCATCGACGCCATCGAGGGAATCGACCACGGTCACCCGATCGAGCAGGTGATACCGACCGAACTCATCGTCCGTACCTCGTCGCAGCGACGTGCGCCACGGACGACCGTCAGCCCCCCGCGCTCCCCCGTCGCCGAACCGCTCAGGGGACACGGCCAGGATCCCAACGTGCCGGACAGGAGCCCCGACAGCGATGCCGACAAGGACTAGACCAACACATTGGGGACATAACCACCGGTGAACCCTGGCCGCACCCGGATTCACCACCCCTGGTGCGTCACACAGCAGGAGCCTCATTCCTATGATGGGCGCACGACACCACGGATCCCCGCCCGACCAGGGGGGTCTCCCGGTGTACTGCGGCGCGACGGTGGTGGAGGGGTCGATGACTCAGGGGGCCGGTCAGGGACCCGTGCGGACGGACACGTTGCGTGACTTCCGGGTACCTCCGTACGCGCAGACTCCCGCGCACACCGCGCAGGTTCCCGCGCCGCCCCCGCCCGTCGACATCCCGTCGCAGGCGGACCCGCACCACCTCGTGGCCGTACCCGCGGCCCCGGCGCATCCGGTCCAGGCGTACCCCGCGGACATCCACCCGGGGAACGCCTATCCGGACGACGAGCCGCCCGAGGGCTACACCCCCACCGCGCGCGACCTCCCGGTGATCAACCGGGGGGACACCGTGCAGGTGCCGGTGCAGACCGAGCCCGCCCCGGCGCCCGTCGCCGACGGCCTCGGGCCGCTCTTCGTCGTGGGCGACGTCCACGGCTACCTCGACGAACTCGTGGCCGCACTGCGCGAACAGGGGCTGATCGACGCCGAGGGCAACTGGGCCGCGGGCAACGCCCGTCTCTGGTTCCTCGGCGACTTCACCGACCGGGGCCCCGACGGCATCGGCGTCATCGACCTGGTGATGCGGCTGTCCGCCGAGGCCGCCGCCGCCGGCGGCTACTGCAAGGCCCTCATGGGCAACCACGAGCTGCTGCTGATCGGGGCCAAGCGCTTCGGCGACACCCCGGTCAACTCCGGTGCGGGGACCGCCACGTTCCAGGCCGCCTGGCTGCTCAACGGCGGCCAGAAGGCCGACATGGACCGCCTCCAGGACGTCCACCTCCAGTGGATGTCCCGCCTCGACGCGATCGAGCAGGAGGACGGGCATCTCCTGATGCACTCCGACACCACCGCATACCTGGACTACGGCGACTCCATCGAAGCGGTCAACGACACCGTCCACGCGCTGCTCACCCGCAACGACGCCGACGAGTGCTGGGACCTCTTCCGCAAGTTCACCAAGCGCTTCGCCTTCCGCGACGAGTCCGGCCCCCAGGCCGCCCGCGAACTGCTCGCGGCCTACGGCGGGCGGCGGGTGGTCCACGGCCACAGCCCGATCCCCTACCTCCTGGGCGAAGTCGGCACCGAAGACGGCGAGGAAGACTCGCGTCCGATCGTGGAGGGTCCGCATGTGTACGCGGACGGTCTGGCCATCGCGATGGACGGAGGGGTGACCATGGCCGGAAAACTGCTGGTCGTACGGTTGCCTCTGCATGACTGACGCGTAATCGGGAAAATCTCGGCTCGGGCGGTAGCAAGGTGATTTCGGAAACACCCTGTCACCCCGTGCCGTAACCGCTCTACCATCGGCTTATCCGTAGCAGGCTCTCCTCCGTTTCCGCCCGATTGCCCGTTCGTCAGGCGGGCTTTCCGGCCCTACGGAGCATCGGGGGATGCACATGAACAGCGCTCCGCACCTGCTGACCGAGGACCGCCCGGAGTTCGAGCGAATCCTCGACGACGCACTGCGCACCGCGCACGACCGGCCCGAGCTGGCCGGCGTTGGAGTACGGCTCAACACAGAGCAGCTGCGCACCATGGTGCTGAACGCCGGTGCGCTCGTCTCGGCAGCGGCGGCGGCCGAGTACGACCACTATGTGAGGGTCCGCGAGGAACTGCGTACGCCCACCGGCACCCCACTCGTGACGAGCGAGGGCTCGATCCTGGAGCCGCCCGTGGTCGACAGCCCGGAGTCCACCTCGGGCGCGGGCGTCGGCGCGGTCGTCGCGGTGCTGGCACCCGTCCTCGCCGGAACCGCCGCCGCGATCTTCCTGCTGGTGGGCTACGTCCTGAAGATGCTCAACCCGGAGCCCGCCTTCGCCGACACCATGCTGACCGCGGGCTGGTTCTTCGGCGCACTCACCGCAGCCGCCATCCTGGCCGCCGCGATCAGTCTGCTGCTCACCGCCATACGCAACGGCTCCACCCAGGTCATCGCCGAGCCCGAGGAGGGCGAGGTGGGCGACGAGAGAGCGCAGGAGGTCTCCCGGGCCCGGGAAGCCTGGCGCCACGCCCTGGTGGAACGGGGCATCTATCCCTTCCTGCGCGAGGCGCTGGCCGACCCGAGCGTCGGGCCGGGGACCGCCTCGCGCCACCCGGTGGGCCGGATCCCGGCCCTCGGCTACGACCGGCCCGACTTCGACAGCCCGGGCGACCCGACCCCGGGCACCCGGCCCAGCTTCACCAGTCCGGACTTCACCAGCCCCGACTTCGGCGGCCCCGAACACCAGCCGGAGTAACCGGTGTCGGGCCCGGAAGCGGATTCTGTGCGGACCCTATGTTTCACGTGAAACCAGGTGTGCCTGTTTCACGTGAAACACGGGCCGGTGTTTCACGTGAAACATGCGTACGCGTTCGCCACTCGGCGATGTATCACTCGGCGATCGGCAGATAGACCCGGTTGCCCGCGGCGGCGAACTCCGCGGACTTCTCCGCCATTCCGGCCTCGATGTCACCGGCCGCCAGATCGCCACCGTGTTCCCGCCGGATGTCCTGCGAGATCTTCATCGAGCAGAACTTGGGACCGCACATGGAGCAGAAGTGCGCGGTCTTCGCCGGCTCGGCGGGCAGCGTCTCGTCGTGGAACTCCCGGGCGGTGTCCGGGTCGAGCGCCAGGTTGAACTGGTCCTCCCAGCGGAACTCGAAGCGGGCGTCCGAGAGCGCGTCGTCCCAGTCCTGTGCACCCGGGTGCCCCTTGGCGAGGTCGGCCGCGTGCGCCGCGATCTTGTAGGTGATGACACCGGTCTTCACGTCGTCGCGGTTGGGCAGGCCCAGGTGCTCCTTGGGCGTGACGTAGCAGAGCATCGCGGTGCCCCACCAGGCGATCATCGCCGCGCCGATGCCCGAGGTGATGTGGTCGTACGCCGGGGCGACGTCCGTGGTGAGCGGGCCGAGCGTGTAGAACGGGGCCTCCTCGCAGATCTCCTGCTGGAGGTCGATGTTCTCCTTGATCTTGTGCATCGGGACATGGCCCGGGCCCTCGATCATCGTCTGCACGTTGTGGCGCTTGGCGATGCTGTTGAGCTCACCGAGGGTGCGCAGCTCGGCGAACTGCGCCTCGTCGTTGGCGTCCGCGATGGAGCCGGGCCGCAGACCGTCGCCCAGCGAGTACGTGACGTCGTAGGCCGCGAGGATCTCGCACAGCTCCTCGAAGTTCTCGTACAGGAACGACTCCTTGTGGTGCGCGAGGCACCAGGCGGCCATGATCGAGCCGCCGCGCGAGACGATGCCGGTCTTGCGACGGGCGGTGAGCGGCACGTACCGCAGGAGCACGCCCGCGTGGACCGTCATGTAGTCGACGCCCTGCTCGGCCTGCTCGATGACCGTGTCCTTGTAGATGTCCCAGGTCAGCTCCTCGGCACGGCCGTCGACCTTCTCCAGCGCCTGGTAGAGCGGCACGGTCCCGATCGGGACGGGGGAGTTGCGCAGCACCCACTCGCGGGTGGTGTGGATGTTGCGGCCGGTCGAGAGGTCCATGACCGTGTCGGCACCCCAGCGGGTGGCCCAGGTCATCTTGTCGACCTCCTCCTCGATGGAGGAGGTGACGGCGGAGTTGCCGATGTTGGCGTTGACCTTCACCAGGAACCGCTTGCCGATGATCATCGGCTCGATCTCGGGGTGGTTGACGTTGGCGGGCAGCACCGCGCGACCGGCCGCGATCTCCTCGCGCACGACCTCGGGCGCCACGTTCTCCCGGATCGCGACGTACTCCATCTCCGGGGTGATCTCGCCCCGGCGGGCGTAGGCGAGCTGGGTGACGGCCTGGCCGCCCCGGCCCCGGCGCGGCTGGCGCGGGCGGCCCGGGAAGACCGCGTCGAGGTTCTTGAGGCCACCGCGCGGCGAGGTGTGCTTGATGCCGTCGTCCTCGGGGCGCACCGGGCGCCCGGCGTACTCCTCGGTGTCGCCACGCGCGATGATCCAGTTCTCGCGGAGCGGGGCGAGGCCGCGGCGGACGTCCGTCTCGATGTTCGGGTCGGTGTACGGCCCGGACGTGTCGTACAGCGTGACGTCCTTGCCGTTGGTGAGGTGCACCTGGCGGACCGGCACCCGGAGGTCGGGGCGCGAGCCCTCGACGTATCCCTTGTGCCAACCGATGGACTTCCCGGCCTCGTTCTGGCTGGAGGCAGGCGTGCGTGCGTCCTGAATGGTCATGAGACCTACTCCCTACGCCGGCATTACCCGGTAACAGGTTCGGCGGTCGGCGCAGCCGCTTCCGTACCGTTCGTACGGATTTCAGCGCCCTCTCAGCCCGGTGCTCCGAGCTCCCGCGTGTGCAAAGGTGTCACCACGCTAGCGCCATCTCCAGCGCGCTGAACAGAGGGGCCCCTTCGTTGTTGCGATGATCGGGCGGTGACGTCAACAGAGCAGCCCCACAAAGACGCCCACGGACACCCGCACGCACAGCCTCACGGGCACAGCCACAGCCACGGCCCGGCAGCGCCCGTCTCTAAGCATCTCCGCAAGGTGATCGCCGCCGTGCTGATCCCGTTCTCGGTGGCGGTGCTGGTGGGGCTGGCCGTCCTGTGGCCCGGCGGAACCCCCGCGCACCAGCGCACCGGGGTCGGTTTCGACCGCCAGACCCAGCAGGCCAAAGTCACCGGCATCCAGAAGGTGGACTGCAAGTCGGTCAACGCCGCCCAGGCTCCCGCGAACGGCGGCGCCCCGGCCGCCGGGGGGCAGGCGGCCAAGGAGCCCGATCAGCGTCCGTGCTCCAAGGCGACGATCGAGGTCACCACCGGCGACGAGAAGGGCCGCACCTTCACGGAGATCGTGCAGCCCGGCGCCCCGCGCCAACTCCACAAGGGGCAGGGCGTGATCGTGGCGTACGCCCCCGACGCCCCCCACGATCTCCAGTACTCGGTGACGGATGTGAACCGCCGGGTCCCGATGGCGCTGCTCGCGGGCATCTTCGCGCTCGCCGTCGTGGTCGTGGGGCGGCTGCGCGGGGTGATGGCGCTGGTCGCCCTCGTCGTCTCGTTCGCCGTACTGACGCTGTTCATCCTGCCCGCGATCCTCCAGGGCTCGAATCCGCTGCTGGTGGCGGTGGTCGGGGCGAGCGCGATCATGCTGATCGCGCTGTACATGTGCCATGGGCTCTCGGCGCGCACCTCGGTCGCCGTGCTGGGCACCCTGGTCTCGCTCGTCCTGATCGGGCTGCTGGGATCGCTCTTCATCGGCTGGGCCTCGCTGACCGGCAACACCGACGACAACACCGGTCTGATCCACGGCCTCTACCCGAACATCGACATGTCCGGTCTGCTGCTGGCGGGCGTCATCATCGGCTCGCTCGGTGTCCTCGACGACGTGACGGTCACCCAGACCTCCGCGGTGTGGGAGCTCCACGAGGCCAACCCGACGATGGGCCCGCGCGGGCTGTACCGGGCGGGCATCCGGATCGGCCGCGACCACATCGCCTCCGTGGTGAACACCCTCGTGCTGGCGTACGCGGGCGCCGCGCTGCCGCTTCTGCTGCTGTTCTCGATCGCGCAGAGCAGTGTGGGGACGGTGGCCAACAGCGAGCTGGTCGCGGAGGAGATCGTGCGCACGCTGGTGGGCTCGATCGGTCTGGTGGCCTCGGTCCCGGTGACCACGGCGCTCGCCGCGCTGGTGGTCTCCGCCGACCGCCCGGCCGGCGGGGGCGCTCCGGCCGACGCGGGGCGGGCCGCGCTGCGGGGTGGTCGGGGCAGGCGCCGCAAGAAGTAGGCGGGCGCCGGGGCAGCTGTCAGCCCGCGTTCTGCTCCTCGGCGAGGATCCGGCCGAGGGCCTCGTCCAGATGGTCGTCGAAGTCGCCGAGCGCGCGCTCCTGGCCGAGCGGTACGAGCTTGTCCGTACGGTCGAGGAAGGCCACCAGAGGACCCGCGCCCGCGCGGAAGACGGCCTTCTCGCCGCCGACCTGGAGGCGGATGTGGACGTCCGACAGTTCCTCGGGGCGGGTTGGCGCGATGTGCACATCCCCGTCACCGCTGGGGCCGTTGATGCCGTCGAGCAGCAGTTCGCGCCCGAAAGCCCAGGTCACGGGCTCGTCGCCGGGGAGGTGAAAGGTCATCCGGACGGCATAGGGATCGTCGGCGCGGTACATGAGTTCCACCGGGATCCTGAAGGAGAGCTCCTCGGAGACGAGGAAGCTCATCATGACCTCTGCCAGGACCGACTCTCGCATCATCTACCCCGCTGTAGCTGAAACTGGCCAGGAATGATCCCCCCTGGCCCTCTTGACGCAATCGTGCTGGAAGGGCTAGCAGATCACAAGGAGTGATATTTCAGATACTGATAGAGAACGCGAGTGAACTGAGCAGTTTCCCCACCTCGCCGCGCAGCTGCTCGATCGCGGGAAGAAGGCGTTCTTGCTGGTGGAGGGGGAGGGAGAGGGCCATGGTGGCGGCCCCGGAGCCGGCCGTGATGGGGATCGCGGCACAGACCGTACCGAGGGCATATTCCTGCCGTTCAATGACAGGTTGCATACGCTCCGTAGCCGCGAGGCGGTCGAGCAGGGCCCTTCGGTCGCGTACCGAGTAGGGCGTGATCGCGCGGACGGGATGGCGGGCCAGATGGTCCTCGCGGGACTTCTCGTCGAGCTGGCTCAGCAGGCACTGTCCGATGGCGTGCGCGTGCCCGGTCTCCCGGAAGTCGGCCCACTCGTCCACGGCGGGCGCCGACGGCGTGTCGGCCACTCCCGCGATCTCGATCTCGCCCTCGCGGTAGACCGCGAAGTAGATGGGCACGCCGATGGCGTCACGCCACTCCGCGAGCGATCTACTGATCTTGCTGCGACGATTCTGCAGTGCTCCGCCGCTGGCCAGCCGCTCCGCCGCCTCACCGAACACGAACACTCCGTGCTCCCTGCGCAGATAGCCCTCATGGGTCAGCGTGCGCAGCAGGTGGTACGCGGTGGGGAGCGGAAGCCCCGCCTCCCGCGCCAGCTGTTTGGCGGGAGCACCGTCCGGATGGGCGCCCACGGCCTCCAGCAGGCGCAGCGCCCGCTGGACCGAACCGATCAAGGTAGGGACTCCGGCGTTCGCAGCCGTGGCCACAGGTCACCCCCAGGCGTGCTGACGGGCAAGGAACCCGCCCGAGGCAGCAGAGGATTTCACCTTAACGGCCGCTTCCGACGCCATGAGGGGATTGGGCTGCCGGGTCCCTCAGCCGGGCTAACACCTCTCCCTGTTGTACGAGCGCTGTGCCTTTGCGGCGCCGCCCCCGTACCTATTCCGCGCCCCGCTCCTACCAGTCGCCCCGCGAGGACGAGGACGACATGAACCGGCGCACCACGTAGATCAGACCACCGACCAGAGCCACGAAGACCAGGACCTTGAAGAGGAGTCCGAAGAGGAATCCGACCACGCTGGCGATCAGCCCGCCGAACACGACCAGCGCGATGACGGGCACGGCGACCCACTTCACCCACCAGGGCATCCCCGTGAATATCTCCCGTGCGGCCATCGTCCTTACCTCTTTCGTTCTCGTGGGTCTCCCGAAGTCTCGGGCTGCTGCCTTCGACACCTCCGATGCTAGGGGCGCCGCGGGGGTGAACGGGCGGCCTACAGCCCTTGAACTCCCCTGACCGGACCCCTAGGGAAAGTCGGGGTCGACCCTCAGCTCTCAGGGGGAGAGAAGACGACCAGAACCCGCAGGTCCTCGACGATGTGGTGGAACCGGTGCGCGGTCCCGGCCGGGACGTAGACCACACTGCCCCGGGCCACCTGCGTCGTCTCCAGCCCGACCGTGATCGAGGCCCGGCCGCTCACCACGAAATAGATCTCGTCCTGGCTGTGCGGGCTCTGGGTGTCCATGGCACCGGCGTCCAGCGCGTAGAGGCCGGCCGACATGTTCCTCTCCCGCAGAAACTGCAGGTACGCGCCGTCGTTGGCGGCGCGCTCCGCCTCCAGTTCGTCAAGCCGGAATTCCTTCATCGCCGTCCGCCCCTGCTCTGATACCGATCACGTCTGCCACGATCAGACACATGAAGAATTTCGTAGTCAAGACGCTCGCGAACGCGGCGGCCCTCGCCGTCGCCATCTGGCTGGTTCAGGACATCACCCTCACCGGTGACAGCACGGGCAAGAAGGCCCTGACACTGATCCTGGTGGCGCTGGTCTTCGGCGTGGTGAACTTCGTCGTCAAGCCGGTGGTGAAGCTCCTCTCCTTCCCGCTGTTCATCCTGACGCTCGGGCTGATCACGTTCGTCATCAACGCCCTGATGCTGCTGCTGACCTCATGGCTGGCCGGGAAGCTCAGCCTCGACTTCCATGTGGAGGGCTTCTGGACCGCGCTGCTCGGCGGTCTGATCATCTCGATCGTTTCCTGGGCGCTGCACATCGTCCTGCCCGACGACGAGGACTGAGGTCCCGGATGAGCCCCGACATGAACCCCGCACCGGCCACGGGCGACGGCACCCGTGCGGTGCGGGCCGGTCTGCCCGACCCGGTGCCGTACGAACCCGCGCTGCCGGGGCCGGTGTTCGCCGCGCACTTCCATCTGCCCGGCGAGGCCACGGGTCCCTACACCTACGGCCGGGACACCAATCCGACCTGGACCCATCTGGAACGGGCCCTCGCCGAGCTGGAGTCCCCCGGCGTGCCCGCCGAGGCGATCGTGTTCGCCTCCGGCATGGCCGCGATCTCCGCGGTGCTGCTCTCCCACGCGCGCGTGGGCGACGCCGTGGTCCTGCCGGACGACGGCTACCAGGCGCTCGCCCTGATACGCGAGCAACTGGCCGCGTACGGCGTGGAGGTGCGCACCGCGCCGACCGCCGACGACGCCCAGCTGTCCGTCCTGGACGGCGCCGCGCTGCTGTGGATCGAGACGCCTTCCAACCCGGGCCTGGACGTCTGCGACATCGAGCGCCTCAGCCGGGCCGCCCACGGGACGGGCGCGCTGGTCGCGGTCGACAACACGCTGGCCACCCCGCTCGGCCAGCGCCCGCTGGAACTCGGCGCGGACTTCGCGGTGGCCAGCGGCACCAAGGGCCTCACCGGCCACGGCGATCTGCTGCTCGGCTATGTGGTCTGCCGGGATCCCGAGCTCGCCGCGCGCGTACGCAAGTGGCGCAAGGTCGTCGGAGCGATCCCCGGGCCGATGGAGGCATGGCTGGCCCACCGCTCGCTCGCCACGCTCCAGCTGCGTGCGGACCGGCAGTCGGCCAACGCGCTGGCGCTGGCCGAGGCCCTGTGCGAGCGGCCCGAGGTGAGCGGGGTGCGCCATCCCGGACTGCCGTCCGACCCGGCCCACCGGCAGGCCGCCGCGCAGATGCGCCGCTTCGGCTGTGTGGTCTCGTTCGAGCTGCCCGACCGCGCCCACGCGGAGCGGTTCCTGGCGGCGCTGCGGCTGGTGGACGACGCCACCAGCTTCGGCGGGGTCCGCTCCACCGCCGAGCGGCGCGGTCGCTGGGGCGGCGACAAGGTCGCGGAGGGCTTCGTCCGCTTCTCCGCGGGCGCCGAGGACACCGTCGACCTGATCACAGATGTGCTGCGCGCGCTGGACGAGGCGGGACGGCCGGACGGGGCGTGAGCCGCCCGCGGCGGCCGTCGGGCGGCGCGAGGCGCGCGGTCCGAGCCTCCCCCCTCATGGCTCGGACCGCAGCGGTTCCACGCGCGAAGAACCGCGTCACCAAGGCTAGTTGACTGTGTGTCAGTGTCCAATCACGGTAGCGACAGAGCCCTATCGACATATTTATAGTTGTGTCCGGCCGGGGACGTTGTGAGGCGGTTCAGGACGGGAGGGCGCGCATGGACCTCGCCCTGCTGCGTACGTTCGTGACGGTGCACCGGGCAGGTTCCTTCACCCGGGCCGCTGCCTTGCTCGGGCTCTCCCAGCCCGCCGTGACCAGCCAGATACGCACGCTGGAACGGCAACTGGGCCGCCCGCTGTTCCTGCGCCAGGCGCGCGGGGTGACCCCCACGACCGTCGGCGACGAGCTGGCCCAGCGGGCCGCCCCGCATCTGGACGCGCTCGTCGAGATCGCCGAGTCCGGGCTGTACGGGGAGTCGGGGGTGCGCACCCTGCATCTCGCCGGGCCGCCGGAGTTCACCTCGCTGCGCGCGCTGCCCGCCCTGACCTCGCTCGTTCCCCAGGGGCTGGCGCTGCGCACCTCCTTCGGCAACGCCGAGGAGACCCTGGAGGGCCTGGCCGCGGGCCACCACGACCTGGCCATCGCCACCGCCCGCCCGCGCGGCCGGCTGCTCAGTGCCACCCCGCTCTG
Organism: Streptomyces sp. cg36; assembly: GCF_041080675.1. Classification (NCBI taxonomy): domain Bacteria; kingdom Bacillati; phylum Actinomycetota; class Actinomycetes; order Kitasatosporales; family Streptomycetaceae; genus Streptomyces; species Streptomyces cyclosori. The sequence continues at coordinate 4,006,975 of NZ_CP163520.1, forward strand.
CGACGAGGAGCACGTCCTGGTGGCCGGGGTGCGCTGGGCGGCGAGGGTCGCCCCGGGAATGCTCCGGCGCAAGGGACCCGGCGTACTGGAGCACATCCCCGTGGTGGAGGTCCATGAGTCGCTGCCGCTCGTCTCGCGCTACTGGGCGGCGGTCTTCGACACCAAGCCGACCACCGCGGGCACGGTGATCGCACCCGATCTGCGGGCGGTCCTGGAGACGGTCACGGCGGGCGCCGGACTGGCCGTGCTGCCGCGCTATCTGTGCGAGCAGGCGCTGGAGCGGGGCGAGGTCGTCGCGCTGCTCGACCCGCCGGTGCCCCCGCTGCGGACCTACTTCCTGGCGGTGCGCACCGGCACCCTGGCCCTGCCCTACATCGCGCGCGCCCAGGAGTGGCTGCTGCGCGCCGCCGTCGACTGGAGCTGAGGAGTTTCGGGGGCACCGCCACGGGCCACATTTCTCCCATGACCGTCCGACCCGTGGTCAAGCGCACCGCACGAGCCGTCCTCCTGGACGGCGACGACCTGATCCTGATCAAGCGCACCAAGCCCGGCGTCGATCCGTACTGGCTGACCCCCGGTGGCGGCGTCGAACCGGAGGACTCCACCGTCGTCGAGGCCCTGCACCGCGAGGTGCACGAGGAACTCGGCGCGAAGATCACCGACGTGGTCCCCTGCTTCGTCGACACCGTCGAGCACATCGGCGCCGACGGCGGGGCCACCGGGGTGAAGGTGCAGCACTTCTTCGTCTGCCGCCTCGAATCCATGGACGTTGCCCTGCGGCACGGCCCGGAGGTGGACGAGCCCTGCGGCGAGTACGAGATCGTCCGCATCCCGTTCACCCGCGTGGGCATCGCCTCCGTCCATCTGGTGCCACTGTCGCTGCGGCACTACCTGGACGGCAACATCGAGGGCGTACGCGCCATGCACGCGCCCGACCTGGGCTGATGCCCGGCCGCCACTGATCCGCGGCCGGGCGTCCGTCAACTGTTCGCCGCGACGAGTTCCTCGACCGAGTCGTGTCTGATGCGGTCCGAGGGGATCCCGATGTCCCTCAGCGCCGTCACTCCGCTCCGGATCATCCCCGGCGGCCCCGACAGATAGGCGTCGTAGGAGTTCCACGGCCCGTAGGCGCGCACCGCCTCCGGCAGCCTCCCGGTGTGCCCCCGGCTCGGGCCGTCGGAGACCACCGGCCGGACCGAGAGCCAGGTGTACTCCTGCTGCATCCGCATCAAGGTGTCGATGTCGTACAGGCCGTGGTCGCTGCGGGCCCCGTAGAAGACCTCCACGGGCCGCCGCTCCCCGTACCGTGCGACGTCCTCCACCATCGCCTTGATCGGCGCTATCCCGGTGCCGCCGCCCAGACAGAGCAGTCCGTTGTCCGTGGTGTGGTCGACGACCATCGATCCGGCGGGCGCCCCCAGGCGCAGGGTGTCGCCGGGCCGGGCCCGGTGGACGAGCGCGCCGGAGACCCAGCCCGCCGGGACCGCCTTCACATGGAGCGAGAGCAGCCCGTCGGAGCGGGGCGCCGAGGCCAGCGAGTAGTGCCGCCAGACCCGTGGCCACCAGGGCGTCTCCAGCGTCGTGTACTGGCCCGCGAGGAAGGGGTACGGCTGGTCGGGCCGGAGGGTGACCACCGCGACGTCCGGGGTCCGCAGATCGTGCGAGACGACTTCGGCGTACCACCACGCCGGCGCCTGTCGCTCGTCCTCGTCGGCCGCGTCGATCATTATCTGGGACATCGTGGTGTACGCCCGTACCCAGGCGTCCTGGGTCGCCTCGTCCCAGCTCTTCCCCGCGTACCGGATCAGCGCCCCGATGAGCGCCTCGCCGACCGCCGGGTAGTGCGAGGGCCGGGTCCCGTACTTACGGTGTCCCCGGCCCAGTTGGCGTAGATATTCGGTGAGTGTGGTGGTGTCCTCCAGATGCTCGGCCGCTGTGAGCAGCGCCTTGAGCAACCGGTCCCGCTGGGTGTCCATGGCTGCCGGAAACAGCGTGCGCAGCTCCGGATCACCTATGAACAGCAGTGCGTAGAAGTACGACGTGACCTTGTCCGCTAACGGTGCGATCTCCGCGAGAGTGCGGCGTATCAGCACAGCGTCGGTCGACGTGGTGGTCGGAGCGTTCATCCTGGTTTCTCGCCTCGAACCTCTGGCCGCAGTTACCGACGTCCGGGAGTCCCGTCCCTCCCGTAACGGAGCATGTCAGCTTCCGGCGCGCCGCGTGGACAAATAGCAGGAATCCCGGGTATCCGAACCCGCATTCCCGTTAATGTCGCTTGACCTCTGCCAACGCGTAAGCCTCCCGGAGGTCGCCGCCCGTGTACATGTGGGTGGCCAGGCCGGTCAGATGACGGTCCGCGTTCACCGCGACCGAGACGGGCACCGCGGCGAAGAGCTCCACGTCCGACATCGAGTCCCCGTAGGCGACACAGTCCTCCCGGCGCACCCCGAACTCGGCACGCAGCCGCTCCGCGACGGTGACCTTCGCCGAGGCGGTGAGGATGCCCGCCGGGTCGACGGGCCGGGTGAACGGCACCTCGGGGAAGACCGAACCATGGGCGGCATGCGCTCCCCAGCCCAGCAGCCGCTCCACGAAAAAGGACGGCGACAGCGAGATGACCGCGCAGTAGTCACCGCGCTCGCGGATCTCCCGCCACACCTCCTCGATACCGGCGAGCCAGGGCGCCGAGACGAAGGCCGCCGTCACATGCTCCTCGGTCAGCCCGGACCACAGCGCGTGCACCCGCACCGCGTACTCCGGCGGGTCGATGCGCCCGGTGGCCAGGTCCCGCTCCAACGCACCGACCTCGCTCAGCAGCCCGAGCTGCCGGGAGATCTCCACGGGCGCGGCAGAGCCCCGGATCAGGGTCCCGTCGAGATCGAAGAAGTGAAGTCTCGCCATGGCCACAGAGGCTAGTCCCCCTGCTCACGCCCGCGGCAGCGGGCACCCGGTCGCCCGCGGGAGCCCTTCGGAGCCTCATGTTTCACGTGAAACCACGCGCACCGTTTCACGTGAAACAACGCTCGGGATGCATGTTTCACGTGAAACATCGGCACCGCCGCTGACACAGCGTGGCCGAAAGCAACGTGCCGTATCCGCAAAGCGGTGGACGGGGCATGGGTTCATCGGAGAGCCTGATCCCCATGCCCTCACCGCTCGACGAGCTCCCGATCCGCCGTTTGACCATTGACGACCTCGTTCCTTGCGCCGATCTCTCCGAGAACCGCGGTTGGCCGCGCGAGGAGCACAAGTGGGGCCTGCTCCTCACCGCCGGAACCGGGTACGGCATCGACGACCCCGAGGGCAAGGGGCTGGTCAGCGCCTGCGTGATCACCTCGTACACGCCGGACCTGGACGCGATCGGCATGGTCCTGGTCGCGGAGAAGTACGCCCGCCAGGGAGTGGGGCGGCGGCTGATGCGGCACGTCCTGGCCGAGCTCGGCGACCGGCCGGTGACCCTGCACGCCACTCCGTACGGGAGGCCGCTCTACGAGGAGCTTGGCTTCACGGTCGTGGGCCGCGCCGAGATGGTGCGCGGCTACTTCCGCCCCTCGGGACCGGCCGCCACCGTGGCCACCCGCCCCGCGACCGCCGAGGACCTCCACGCCATCCTGCGCCTGGACGGCGAGGTCTTCGGCCGCGACCGTACGCATGTGATCACTCGGCTGCCCGCCTTCGCCGACCAGCTGCGGGTGGCGGAGGACGCGGGAGGGCTGATCGGATACGCGGCGCTCTGGCCGAACATGGAGACCCATGTCGTGGGGCCGCTGGTCGCACGGGACACGGAGACCGCGAAGGCCCTGGTCGCCTCACTGGCGGCGGGGACGGACCGCCCGCTGCGCACCGACATCGACGTACGCCACGAGGAGCTGCTGAACTGGCTGAAGGCGAACGGTCTGGAACCGATCGCCTTCAACGCGGTGATGACGCGCAACCTCCCCGAGCTGCCCGGCGACTGGACCCGCAGGTTCGCTCCCCTGACGGTCGCGGCGGGCTGATCCGGAAGCGGAGCCGGGTGGCCTCGGCCTGAAGCCGTGGGACTGCTGTGGCTCAGCCGAGCCGCAGCACGGCCTGGGTGGCGAAACCGTGGTCCTGCTCGGGGGCGCCGCCGCCCACACCGATCGCCCCGATGAGCCGGCCGTCACGGTGGACGGGAACGCCACCCGCGATGAAGAGCAGCGGCCGGTCCAGCGCGGTCGGCAGCGTGTGGAAGAGCCCGCCCGGCTGAACGGCGTCGACCAGGTCGGCGGTCGGGGCGTTCAGCTGGAGCGCGGTGTACGCCTTGCGGGTGCTGGTCTCGCCCGCGATCAGCACGGCGCGGTCGTCCCGGCGGAAAGCGAGCAGATGACCGCCCGCGTCCAGCACGGTGATGGCGACGGTGACGCCGGCCTCCTCGGCGGCGGCGCGCGCTGCCTCGACGAGGGCCTCGGCGTCGTGGGTGGTGAGGGGGGCGACTGCGGTGGCGGTGCTCATGAGGGGTAACTCCTTGATGCGGTAGTGCGGTTGGTCCGTGGCGCCCCCAGGGGTGGCGGGGGCGGCTGCGGGTTGGTCAGTGGTGGACGGCGGCCCGGGCGGGTTCGGCCGTGGCGCCGCTGACGATGCGGCTGTCGGCGGACGTCCGCCGTTCGAGCGTGCTGGAGACGATCGCGAGGACGACCGCGGAGGCGGCGAGCGTGGCGCCGACCCAGTTGGGGGCGGTGTAGCCGAGTCCGGCCGAGATCACCAGGCCGCCGAGCCAGGCGGAGAGGGCGTTGCCGAGGTTGAAGGCGCCGATGTTCACCGCGGAGGCGAGGGTGGGCGCGCCCGCGGCCTGGTCGAGGACCCGCTTCTGCAGCGGCGGCACGGTCGCGAAGCCGAGCGCCCCGATGAGGAAGACGGTCACGGCGGACGCGGTCTTGTCGTGCGCGGTGAGCGTGAACAGGGCCAGTACGACGGCGAGCCCGCTCAGCGACACATAGAGCATGGGCATCAGCGCACGGTCGGCGAACCGGCCGCCGATCAGGTTCCCGGCGACCATGCCGAGTCCGAAGAGGACGAGCAGCCAGGTGACGGAGCCGTCGGCGTATCCGGCGACATGGGTCATCATCGGCGTGATGTAGGTGATCGCGGCGAAGACGCCGCCGAAGCCGAGCACGGTCATCGCCATGGCGAGCAGCACCTGGACGTTGCGGAACGCGGCGATCTCGTGGCGCAGCCGTACGCCCTCGGCCTTGGGCATGTCGGGGATGAGCTTGGCGACGCCCAGCAGCCCGACCACGCCGAGCGCGGCCACGATGAAGAACGTGGTGCGCCAGCCGATCTGCTGGCCGACCAGGGTGCCCAGCGGAACGCCGACGACATTGGCGACGGTCAGACCGGTGAACATCATCGCGATGGCCCCGGCCTTCTTCTCGGGGGCGACCAGATCGGCCGCGACGACCGAGCCGATGCCGAAGAAGGCGCCGTGCGCCAGGGAGGCGACGATCCGCCCGGCCAGCATCAGCCCGAAGACCGGGGCGACGGCGGAGAGCACATTGCCGACGATGAAGAAGCCCATCAGCAGCATGAGCATGCGCTTGCGGGAGATCCTGGTGCCCAGGACGGTCATCAGCGGGGCGCCGAGCACCACACCGAGCGCGTATCCGGTGACCAGGTAGCCGGCCATGGGGATGCTCACGTCGAAGGTGTCGGCCACCTCCGGGAGCAGGCCCATGATCACGAATTCGGTGGTGCCGATGCCGAACGCCCCGATGGCCAGGGCTAGCAGCGCGAGGGGCATGGGATTGCCTTCCAGGAGATTGCACGAGCGCCTTACGAGCGTCCACAATAATTGCAGACGCGGGCTAATTGCAAGCGCGGGCTATTGCGCACTTGGCCTATCCTGGAGGCAGGCCGCTCTGGACGGAGGACACACGCATGACAGCGACGGACCCCGCGCTCACCGCCCTCGCCCAGGGCTGGTGCGCCCTCTCACTGCTGCACGGAAAGATCGAGACCCATGTGGAACGGGCCCTGCAGTCGGGGCACGGCCTCAGTGCGCGCGAGTACTCGCTCCTGGACGTCCTCAGCCGCCAGCACAGCGGCCCGGGCGGCCATCTCCAGATGAAGCAGGTCGCCGACGCGGTCGTGCTCAGCCAGTCCGCCACCACCCGGCTGGTGACGCGCCTGGAGGACCGGGGGCTCCTCACCCGGTACCTCTGCGACACCGACCGGCGCGGCATCTACACCGATGTCACCGAGTCGGGTCAGGCCCTGCTCGACGAGGCGCGCCCCACCAATGACCGCGCACTGCGCGAGGCGCTCGACGAAGCCGCCAAGAACCCGGAGCTGGCACCGCTGGTCAGGACCGTCGAGGAACTCCGCGTCCCGGTGTCGTCCTCCCCGGCGTAATCTCCGGGCCATGAGCGATCTTGAGATAAGGCCCGCCGCGCCCCAGGACATCCCGGCGATCGTGGCGATGCTCGCCGATGACCCACTGGGTGCCCAGCGGGAGTCGCCGGACGACCTCGCCCCCTACCTCGCCGCCTTCGACCGGCTGGCCCGGGACCCCCATCAGCATGTGGTGGTCGCCGTCCGCGACGAACAGGTCGTCGGCACGCTCCAGTTGACCGTGATCCCCGGTCTCTCCCGGCGCGGCGCCACCCGCTCGGTCATCGAAGGCGTACGCGTCCATTCCGATGAACGCGGCAGTGGCCTCGGCACCCGGCTCATTGAGTGGGCCGTCGCGGAATCCGGGCGCCTGGACTGCCAGTTGGTCCAGCTGACGTCGGACGCCACCAGGATCGACGCGCACCGCTTCTATGAGCGGCTCGGCTTCGAGGCATCGCATCTGGGGTTCAAGAAGGCCCTCTGAGCCGCCAGGCTCAGAGGGCCTCACTGCCCACGCTCGCGGGACACGTTTCACGTGAAACAAGGGTCATGCGGCAGGCCCTGGGGACAGAGCTCAACGAAGTCATCGGGCCTGGCTTGTTTCACGTGAAACGTCAGACCCCGCGCCAGCCCTCGGGGTCGACACCTCCGGGCACCGCCTCGGCCGGGCCGTAAGGCTCCCGGGTGAAGACGAAGGACCCGAGGTCGAGATGGCTCACCGAGCCGTCCGGTCGGCGCACGGCCCGCAGGACCTCCCCCTGGTAATAGTCGTCGAGCCCCACCCAGTCGCCATCGGCACGGGGCTCGAACCTCGCCGCACGGCCCCGGCCGCGCAGCGGCTCCAGCGCCACCGTGCCATCGGCGTGCAGCCGCAGACCGTAGGAGTGCGTTCCCCAGTACCAGGGCCCGGTGAGCTCCAGTACCGCCGGATCCACCTCGGTCAGGGGCCGCCACGGCGCGGGAAGCCTCGGCTCGGCCTCGACGACGATCCGGACCAGGTCGGCCGCGACCGAGGCGGCTGCGCCCGAGGTGGAGTTGGCGAGCGCGACCGCCCCCACCCCGTCCTCCACGCTGATCCACAGACCCGCGACGAAGCCCGGCAGCGAACCAGTGTGTCCAGTGAGGGTGCGATGGCCGTCCTGGCAGCTCAGCTGCATGCCCAGCCCGTATTCGTTCTGCCAGTCCCCCGCCTCGGGCGGGGCCGACGGCGTCCGCATCTCGCGCACGCTCGCGGCGCTCAGCACCCGGTCGTCTCCCACGGCGAGGAAGACGGCGAAACGGCAGAGGTCCGCGGCCGTCGACCACAGCTGGCCCGCCGGAGCCATGATGCCGAGGTCCTCCGACGGCTCGGGCAGCAGGGCGTCCGCCCATGGGTGCACCGCCCAGCCACCCGCGTGCGGGGCCACCGGCTGTGCGCTCGTCCTGGTCAGACCCAGCGGATCGAGGATCTCGCGCTGCAGAGCCTCCTCCCAGGGAACGCCCCGTACGGCCTCGACCAGCGAACCGAGCAGGGTGTACCCCGGGTTGGAGTAGTGGTGCAGCCTGCCGACCGGATGCAGCAGCGGGCTCTCGCCCAGTACGTCCGCGAGCTCGGGGCGCAGCGCCGCCGAACTCCGCTCCCACCAGGGCGCGGGCGTCTCGGCCGCCAACCCGGCGCTGTGGCTGAGGAGTTGGGCGATGGTGACCTCGCCGACTCCGGTGCCGGGCAGGTGCTTCTCCAGCGGGTCGCCGAGGTCCAGCAGCCCCTCGTCCCGCAGCCGCATCACCAGTACGGCGGTGAAGGTCTTGGTGATCGAGCCGATGCGGTACTGCACATCGGCGTCCGGCCCATGGCCCTCGACGGAGGTGCGGGAGCCCGTCCAGACGATCCGGCCCTCGCGCACCACGGCGGCGACCAGCGAAGGCAGCCGCTGCTCGGACTGCGCCACGGCGAGGCGGTGGATCAGCGCACGTTCCGTACCGGGCAGGAGGTCGGCGGGGGCCGTGGTCATCGGCGGGGCGATCGGCACATACGGGGATGAAGTCATGGCCCAAGGTCTATCCTCGCGCCCCATGGCCGTCGAGTGGTTTTCCCACGACACACGGGAGACGACGCGGACACAGCGGTGCGGACCGCGCCGCGCGGCCCGCACATCGACGCCGGACACGCCTCAACTCACCTGCGGCTGAGGCGGATCAGGTCTGCGCCATGTCGACGAAGCGCGAGTAGTGGCCCTGGAAGGCCACCGTGATCGTCGCCGTCGGACCGTTACGGTGCTTGGCCACGATCAGGTCCGCCTCGCCCGCTCGCGGGGACTCCTTCTCGTAGGCGTCCTCACGGTGCAGCAGGATGACCATGTCCGCGTCCTGCTCGATGGAGCCGGACTCACGCAGGTCGGAGACCATCGGCTTCTTGTCCGTGCGCTGCTCGGGGCCACGGTTCAGCTGGGAGAGCGCGATGACCGGGATCTCCAGCTCCTTGGCGAGCAGCTTGAGGTTTCGCGACATGTCCGAGACTTCCTGCTGGCGGCTCTCGGCGCGCTTGGAGCCGCCGGACTGCATCAGCTGGAGGTAGTCGATGACGACGAGCTTGAGGTCGTTGCGCTGCTTGAGCCGACGGCACTTGGCGCGGATCTCCATCATCGACAGGTTCGGGGAGTCGTCGATGTAGAGCGGGGCCTGGGAGACGTCCGGCATCCGGCGCGCGAGCCGGGTCCAGTCCTCGTCGGTCATGGTGCCGGAGCGCATGTGGTGCAGCGCGACCCGGGCCTCGGCCGACAGGAGGCGCATCGCGATCTCGTTGCGGCCCATTTCGAGGGAGAAGATCACGCTGGGCAGGTTGTGCTTGATGGAGCAGGCCCGTGCGAAGTCCAGTGCCAGCGTCGACTTACCCATGGCGGGACGGGCCGCGATGACGATCATCTGACCCGGGTGCAGACCGTTGGTGAGGGAGTCGAAGTCGGTGAAGCCGGTGGGCACACCGGTCATCTCACCGCTGCGGGAGCCGATCGCCTCGATCTCGTCGAGAGCGCCCTCCATGATGTCGCCGAGCGGCAGGTAGTCCTCGCTGGTGCGCTGCTCGGTGACGGCGTAGATCTCGGCCTGGGCGGAGTTGACGATCTCGTCGACGTCGCCGTCCGCCGCGTATCCCATCTGCGTGATCTTGGTTCCCGCCTCGACGAGACGGCGGAGCACGGCCCGCTCGTGGACGATCTCCGCGTAGTACGAGGCGTTGGCCGCGGTCGGGACCGACTGGACCAGGGTGTGCAGATACGAGGCGCCGCCGACGCGGGTGATCTCGCCGCGCTTGACCAGCTCGGCCGCCACGGTGATCGGGTCGGCCGGCTCGCCCTTCGCGTAGAGGTCGAGGATCGCCGTGTAGACCGTCTCGTGCGCCGGCCGGTAGAAGTCATGGCCCTTGATGATCTCCACGACGTCCGCGATGGCGTCCTTGGAGAGCAGCATGCCGCCGAGGACGGACTGCTCGGCGTCGATGTCCTGCGGGGGCACCCGCTCGAAGTTGGCCGAGCCGCCGCCGTCCCAGGACTCGCCGTCGCTGCCCCGGTCGTGCTGATCGTCGCGGCCTCGGCCCCGTCCATCGGCTCGGCGGGGGCGGGAGACGGGCAGACGGTCACCCGGACCGCTGTCGGCCCAGGGGTCGTCCAAGGGCTCGGGAATACTCACCGGGCCACCTCCTCCCGTCCGCTCCGCGGACCTCGCCGTGCCACTCTGTTCTACGGCACGACACTGACAAAACGAGTCGCCCGACTCCGGTTCCGGCGCGTCGGGCGCCGGTCCACGTTAGGCCCGTCGGCACCGTCAGCCAATCTGGTTATCCACAGGCCATGTGGACGACGGACCAGATGCTGTGGAGAACTCCGCAGAACCTGTGCACGGACCGGGGGACAGCACTGTGGACAAAGTCATAGCCACCCCGCCAACACGGCTCTGACCTGGCATTTTTCCATCCACCGGCTGTGGGGGAGAAAAACTTTCCCAGCTGGCCCAAGATCACGACAAACGGCGCACAGCCGAACCGCACGCCGGTTCCAAGGTAAGGATCAATAACCCATTGCATCTCTTACCTGTGGAAGATTAGATTGAGTTCATGACACAGGCCCCAGCGGCACCGCGGAACATCCGTCGCCGGCACGACCGAGAGATCGTCTCACTCGCCGTGCCCGCGTTCGGCGCGCTCGTCGCCGAGCCGCTCTTCGTCATGGCCGACAGCGCCATCGTCGGCCACCTCGGCACCCCGCAGCTGGCCGGTCTGGGCATCGCCGCGGCGCTCCTCACCACCGCCGTGAGCGTGTTCGTCTTCCTCGCCTATGCCACCACGGCAGCCGTCGCCCGGCGCGTCGGCGCCGGTGACCTCCAGGCGGCCATCCGTCAGGGCATGGACGGCATCTGGCTCGCCCTGCTGCTCGGCGCGGCCGTCATCGCCGTCGTCCTGCCCGCCGCCCCGTGGTTCATCGACCTCTTCGGCGCCTCGGAGAACGCCGCGCCGTACGCCGTCACCTATCTGCGCATCTCCGCCCTCGGCATCCCCGCCATGCTCATGGTGCTCGCTGCCACCGGCATCCTGCGCGGCCTCCAGGACACCAGGACCCCGCTCTACGTGGCCGTCGGCGGCTTCACACTGAACGCCGGACTGAACGCCGGCCTCGTCTACGGGGCGGGGCTCGGCATCGCGGGCTCCGCCTGGGGCACTGTGATCGCCCAGTTCGCGATGGCGGCCGTCTACCTCTGGGTGGTCGTCCGGGGAGCCCGGCGCCACGGCGCCTCACTGCGGCCCGACGCGGCGGGCATACGGGCCAGCGCCCAGGCGGGCGTCCCGCTGCTGGTCCGTACGCTCTCGCTCCGGGCCATCCTCATGATCGCCACCGCGGTCGCGGCCCGGCTGGGCGACGCCGACATAGCCGCCCACCAGATCATCCTGTCCCTGTGGACCCTGATGGCCTTCGCCCTCGACGCCATCGCCATCGCCGGGCAGGCCATCATCGCCAGATATCTGGGCGCCGGGGACACCGAGGGCGCCCGGCAAGCCTGCCGCCGCATGGTGGAGTGGGGAATCGCCGCGGGAGTGGTGCTCGGGCTGTTGATCGCCGTTGCCCGGCCGCTGTTCGTCCCGCTCTTCACCGGCGACCAGGCCGTCCATGACACCCTGCTGCCCGCTCTGCTGGTGGTGGCGCTCTCCCAGCCGATCTCCGGGATCGTCTTCGTCCTCGACGGCGTGCTGATGGGAGCGGGAGACGGCCCCTATCTGGCCTGGGCGATGCTCGTCACCCTTGCCTGCTTCACCCCGGTGGCACTGCTGGTGCCCGCGTTCGGCGGCGGGCTCACGGCGCTGTGGTGGGCGATGACCCTCATGATGGCCGTCCGGATGCTCACCGTGTGGCTCCGCGCCCGTTCAGGGCGCTGGCTGGTGACCGGCGCGACGCGCTGAGCGCGGTCCAGGCAGCCACACCTCGTACGAGAGGTCCACGCCCCGCAGCGACGCCCCTGCGGGGCCTCGGCGCATGTTTCACGTGAAACATGGCCTGCCACTGACCGCGGTGTTTCACGTGAAACACCGCAGTCGCCGCCCACGGCAAAGGGCCGCACCCCGGAGGGTGCGGCCCTTCACATGCTCTGCTGAGCGCTTCGCTTAGGCGGCGATGACCTCGACGCCAAGCTTCGCGACAACGTCGGCGTGCAGACGCACGGACACCTGGTGCGCGCCCAGGGTCTTGATCGGCGAGCCGAGCTCGACACGACGCTTGTCCACGTCCGGGCCACCGGCAGCCTTGATCGCCGCAGCGACGTCGGACTGGGTGACGGAGCCGAAGAGACGACCGGCGTCGCCGGAGCGAACGGCCAGACGGACCTTCACGCCCTCCAGGCGAGCCTTGACCTCGTTGGCCTGCTCGATGGTGGCGATCTCGTGGATCTTGCGAGCGCGACGGATCTGCTCGACGTCCTTCTCGCCGCCCTTGGTCCAGCGGATCGCGAAACCGCGCGGGACCAGGTAGTTGCGAGCGTAGCCGTCCTTGACGTCGACAACGTCGCCAGCGGCACCGAGGCCGGAGACCTCGTGGGTGAGGATGATCTTCATTTTTCGGTCACCCTTCCCTTATCGCGCGGTGGACGTGTAGGGCAGCAGCGCCATCTCACGGCTGTTCTTGACGGCCGTGGCGACGTCACGCTGGTGCTGCGTGCAGTTGCCGGTCACGCGGCGGGCACGGATCTTGCCGCGGTCGGAAATGAACTTCCGCAGCATGTTCGTGTCCTTGTAGTCCACGTAAGCGGTCTTGTCCTTGCAGAAAGCGCAGACCTTCTTCTTAGGCTTGCGCACAGGCGGCTTCGCCATGGTGTTTCTCCTGTGTGATCAAGAAGTGGGGGTACGGGCTGCCCTAGAAGGGCGGCTCGTCCGAGTAGCCGCCGCCGGAGCCGCCGGAGCTTCCGCCCCAGCCGCCACCGCCGCCACCCTGCTGCTGGCCACCGCCGGCCGGCGCACTGGAAGCCCACGGGTCGTCGGCGGGAGCGCCGCCACCCTGCGGGCCGCCGCTGGGAGCTCCGCCCCAGTTGCCGCCGCCCTGCTGCTGGCCACCGCCGCCGTAGCCGCCCTGGCCGCCTCGACCGGTGGTCTTGGTGACCTTGGCCGTGGCGTTCTTGAGGCTGGGGCCGACTTCCTCGACGTCCAGCTCGAAGACCGTGCGCTTGACGCCCTCGCGGTCCTCGTACGACCGCTGCCTCAGCCGGCCCTGCACGACGACGCGCATGCCTCGCTGAAGCGACTCGGCGACGTTCTCCGCCGCCTGACGCCAGACCGAGCAGGTCAGGAAGAGGCTTTCGCCGTCCTTCCACTCATTGGTCTGACGGTCGAAGGTGCGGGGGGTCGACGCGACACGGAACTTCGCGACGGCCGCACCGGACGGGGTGAAGCGCAGCTCGGGGTCGTCGACGAGATTGCCGACGACCGTGATGACGGTCTCGCCTGCCATGGGTGAACCTCTCGGCGGGGATTGCTGCTGGCTGCTGTGTTGCTACTCGGAACCCGATGACTTCTGAGCGGAAGCTCAGTGGGTCTCGGGACGGAGGACCTTGGTCCGGAGGACCGACTCGTTCAGGTTCATCTGACGGTCGAGCTCCTTGACGACCGCAGGCTCGGCCTGGAGGTCGATGACCGTGTAGATGCCCTCGGGCTTCTTCTTGATCTCGTAGGAGAGACGACGACGGCCCCAGGTGTCGACCTTCTCGACCTTTCCGTTGCCCTCACGGACGACGGAGAGGAAGTTCTCGATCAGGGGGGAGACAGCGCGCTCCTCCAGATCGGGGTCGAGGATGACCATCACCTCGTAGTGACGCATGTGGAACCCACCTCCTTTGGACTCAGCGGCCACGGTCGTTCCGTGGCAGGAGGGTCGTGATGCGTACGCAACGGTATCCGCCGCCACTGACAATCCCGCTCGGAAGGAGAGGGAGTGCGTCCTGGGCAGGGCAGACACCGGTGCAGACCGTACAGAGTACCTGCACACCCGCTTCCGGTTGAAATCCGGCGGTCAGGGGACGCAATCTGTACACATCGGGTGTGCGCGGCGCTACCCTTCGCCGCGTTCCGCTTCCGCCAGGAGGTGCCCCATGGCACAGGCAATGCGATCGAACTCGTCCGTCGTCTCCCTCTTCGCCACCGACGGCAAGCCCCATCCCCTCCAGGACGCCTTCATGGCGGTGACCGTCGTGCTCGGCGCGCTGGCGTTCACCACCTCGTTCTTCCACAATCTGCACCTGCTCAGCTCGTGGGCGGGCCTCGTCGGGATCCTCACCGGGGCGTACGGGCAGTTCATCTCGGAGACGACCCGGGAGCGGTTCCTGCTGATCCTCGGGCTCGGTGCCTCTGCCATCGGCTTCTTCCTTGGCATGGCCCACGGCGGCCTCTTCGGCGGTGTCGTCGGCGGCTGAGAGCACCCCGTACCGACCCAGGGTCCGTACAGCCATCCGGGGCGCTCCCCGGGCGCAGTAGGCTTCGGCGCGAGAGCCGGAGCCCCTGTACCCATGGGGACACACCTGCCGAGGAGCGCCCCGCATGAGCCTGACCCTGAGGACCATCAGCCGAGAGCAGCATCTGGCGTACATCCAGAGCCTGCCCGCGGCGAGCCACTGCCAGGTCCCGGCGTGGGCTGATGTGAAGACCGAATGGCGCTCGGAGAACCTCGGCTGGTTCGACAAGAACGGCCAGATGGTCGGTGCCGGTCTGGTGCTCTACCGCCAGCTGCCGAAGATCAAGCGCTACCTCGCCTACCTCCCCGAGGGTCCGGTCATCAACTGGTACGCCCCGAACCTCGAGGACTGGCTGCAGCCGATGCTGGCGCACCTCAAGCACCAGGGCGCCTTCTCCGTGAAGATGGGTCCGCCCGTCGTCATCCGGCGCTGGGACTCGGCCGCCATCAAGTCCGGCATCCAGGACCCGGACGTCAAGCGTCTGCGGGACGTCGAGGCCACCCACATCGAGCCGCGTGCCTTCGAAGTCGCCGACCGGCTGCGGAAGATGGGCTGGCAGCAGGGCGAGGACGGCGGCGCGGGCTTCGGCGACGTGCAGCCGCGCTACGTCTTCCAGGTGCCGCTCGCCAACCGCTCGCTGGACGACGTCCTCAAGGGCTTCAACCAGCTGTGGCGCCGCAACATCAAGAAGGCCGAGAAGGCCGGCGTCGAGGTCGTCCAGGGCGGCTACCACGACCTTGAGGAGTGGCAGCGGCTGTACGAGATCACCGCTGTCCGTGACCACTTCCGGCCGCGCCCGCTCTCGTACTTCCAGCGCATGTGGACGGTCCTCAACAACGAGGACCCCAACCGGATGCGGCTCTACTTCGCCCGGCACAACGGGGTGAACCTGTCGGCGGCGACGATGCTCGTCGTCGGGGGCCACGTCTGGTACTCCTACGGCGCCTCCGACAACATCGGCCGCGAGGTCCGGCCCTCGAACGCGATGCAGTGGCGGATGCTGCGCGACGCGTACGCCATGGGCGCGACCGTCTACGACCTGCGCGGCATCTCCGACTCGCTCGACGAGACCGACCACCTCTTCGGCCTCATCCAGTTCAAGGTGGGCACCGGCGGCGAAGCCGTCGAGTACGTCGGTGAGTGGGACTTCCCGCTGAACAAGCTGCTGCACAAGGCCCTCGACATCTACATGTCGCGTCGCTGATGGTTGCTTGATTCCGTCTCTCATACCTCTGATACACCGCAGCCACCAGAAAGGTTCCGGATCCGGCCATGGCGCTCTCCCTGTACGTCGACACCGCTCGCTGGCGGGCGCACCAGAAGTCCGTGGTCGACCAGTTCCCGGGGATCATCCCGGTCTGCAAGGGCAACGGTTACGGCTTCGGCCACGAGCGGCTCGCCGAGGAGGTGAACCGGTTCGGCTCGGACATCCTGGCGGTCGGCACCACCTATGAGGCCGCCCGCATCAAGGACTGGTTCGGCGGCGACCTGCTGGTGCTGACGCCGTTCCGCCGGGGCGAGGAGCCGGTGCCGCTGCCGGACCGCGTCATCCGCTCCGTGTCGTCGGTGGACGGTGTGCACGCCCTGGTGGGCGCGCGCGTGGTCATCGAGTGCATGAGCTCGATGAAGCGCCACGGCGTCAAGGAGGAGGAGCTCGGCATGCTCCACTCCGCGATCGCCGACGTGCGCCTGGAGGGCTTCGCCCTGCACCTCCCGCTCGACCGCACCGACGGCTCGGACGCCGTCGAGGAGGTCATCGCCTGGATGGACCGGCTGCGCGCGGCCCGGCTGCCGCTGCACACCATGTTCGTCAGCCATCTGCGGGCCGAGGAGCTGGCACGGCTGCAGCAGCAGTTCCCGCAGACCCGCTTCCGCGCCCGCATCGGCACCCGGCTGTGGCTCGGCGACCACGATGCCACCGAGTACCGGGGAGCCGTCCTGGACGTCACCCGGGTCGCCAAGGGTGATCGTTTCGGCTACCGCCAGCAGAAGGCGGCCTCCGACGGCTGGCTGGTCGTGGTCGCGGGCGGCACCTCGCACGGTGTGGGCCTGGAGGCTCCGAAGGCGCTGCACGGGGTGATGCCGCGGGCCAAGGGCGTCGCCCGGGCCGGGCTCGCGACGGTCAACCGCAATCTGTCGCCGTTCGTCTGGGACGGCAAGCAGCGCTGGTTCGCGGAGCCGCCGCACATGCAGGTCTCGATCCTGTTCGTCCCCTCCGACTCGCAGGAGCCGCGGGTGGGCGACGAACTGGTGGCCCACCTGCGGCACACCACCACGCAGTTCGACCGCCTGGTCGACCGCTAGGCGGCAGCGGCCACACCGCGCACGAGGACATGGAGAAGGGCCCCTGCCGACCCGGCAGGGGCCCTTCTCGCGGTCTCTAGGCGCCGGGGGCGGGTTTGCCCCACTCCACCCGCGGGCCCTCCACCAGCGGCGCCGCGTGCCTCGGCGGATGCGCCGCACGGCCCAGGACGAACACGTCCTTCGCCCCGTCCAGGGCACCCCCGGACGGATCGTCCGAGCCGTCGCGCCGTACGAGGTCCCGCTCGGGCATCAGGATGTCGCGCACGACGACCGCACAGAGGTAGAGCGTCGCCAGCAGATGGGCGGCGATGGCCAGCTGGTAGCCCTCCGGCGGAAGGCCCTGGTGCTTCTCCCCGCTCATCGTGTACGCCAGGTACATCCAGATGCCGAGGAAGTACACGACCTCGCCGGCCTGCCAGATCAGGAAGTCCCGCCAGCGGGGCCTGGCCAGCGCGGCCAGCGGGATCAGCCACAGCACGTACTGCGGCGAGTAGACCTTGTTGGTGAGAACGAACGCCGCGACGACCAGGAAGGCCAGCTGTGCGAAGCGGGGGCGGCGCGGAGCCGTGAGCGTGAGCGCCGCGATCCCCCCGCACAGCAGCACCATCAGCAGCGTCGCCAGGTTGTTGACCGTGCTGACGTCCAGGGACTTGCCGGTGCGCTGGGAGATGATCAGCCAGAACGAGCCGAAGTCGACGGAACGCTCCTGGCTGAACGTGTAGAACTTCTTCCAGCCCTCGGGGGCGAGCAGCATCACCGGCACGTTCACCAGCAGCCAGGAGCCCGCGGCGCCGAGCAGGGCCAGTCCGTACTGGCGCCACTTCCCCGCCCGCCAGCACAGGAACAGCAGTGGCCCCAGGAGCAGGACGGGATAGAGCTTGGCGGCCGTCGCCAGCCCGATGAGGATGCCGAAGGCGAGCGGGCGGCTGCGGGACCACATCAGCATCGCGGCTGAGGTGAGGGCGATGGCGAAGAGGTCCCAGTTGATGGTCGCGGTCAGCGCGAAGGCGGGCGCCAGGGCTACCAGCAGGGCGTCCCAGGGACGGCGCCGGTGCGTACGGGCCACACAGACGGCGATGACGGTCGCGCAGACCATCAGCATCCCCGCGTTGACCATCCAGTACATCTGCTCGCGGTGCTGCATGCTGCCGCCCACGGGCGCCGTGATCCATGCGGCCACCTCCATGAACAACCCGGTCAGGACGGGGTATTCGAGGTAGTCCATGTCGCCGTTGAGGCGGTCGAAGTACGGCACCAGATCGTCGGCGAAGCCCCGCCCCACGTACAGGTGCGGGATGTCGGAGTAGCAGGCGTGGGTGTACTGGGAGTTCGCGCCCCGGAACCAGGCCCAGTCGTAGCAGGGGGCCTTCTGGGCCATTCCGAGGGCGAACATGCCGATCGCGACGAGGGCGATCACCCGCACGGGGGTGAGCCAGTGGCCCGCCCCCGACGCCCAGCGGCCCATGGGACCGCCCAGCAGCTCGCTGCCGGCCGCGGCGACCTCGTCCTGTTCCGTGGGCCGGACGACCGGTTCGGCGGGCTCGTCGCGCCGGTCCTCGTCCGTACGGGCACTGGTCTCGCTCGTCATGCCGCACATCCTGCCGTAGAGCTCTGTGGAAATGCCGAGGGGCGATGTTTCACGTGAAACGTGGTTCCTGGTTTCACGTGAAACATCGCCCCCGGATGCCTGCCCGCGTCAGCCGGGCACGCGGTGCGCGCTAGCCGTTGGGGCCTCCGATGATGGCGCCGCCATCACCCCGGCCCGGTTTGGAGCTGCTCGGCGACGGTGTGCCGGTGGGCCCGCCCACATTTCCGTCGGTGGTGCCCTGATCGGTTCCGGCGTCCGAACCACCGGGACCACCGCAGTTCCAGTCCCACTTGCCGCAGGACTTGGTGGGCTTCGGGGACTTCGACGGTGTCAGCGACGGAGTCGGCGACGGCATCTGCTCGGACTGCGACGGGGACGGGGAGGGCGACGGGGAAGCCGTGGGGCTGGGCGACATGCCGCCGCCGTACACCTTGTCGCCGATCGCCTCGGGCGTCGGGAAGTCGACGGACGGGACGCCGTTCAGCGCCTGCTCCATGTAGTCGTGCCAGATGGTCGACGGGAACGACGCACCATGGATCTTCTCCTGGCCGCCGGTGCCGAACATCTTCAGGAACTCGCGCTTCTTGTTCGTCTCGTTGTCGTCGAGGCGGTACATGCTCACCGCGGTCGACAGCTGCGGCGTGTAGCCGACGAACCAGGCGGACCGGTTGCCGTCGGTGGTACCGGTCTTGCCCGCCACATCACGGCCGCTGAGCTGGGCGTTGGTACCGGTGCCCTTCTCCACCACGTTCTTCAGGACGTCCGTCACGTTGTCCGCGATGGCCGCAGAGAAGGCGCGGGTGCCCTTGTCATCGTGCTGGTAGATGACCCGGCCGCGCTTGTTGACCTTCTCGACCGAGTACGGGTCGTGGTGCATCCCGCTGGTCGCGAAGGTGGCGTACGCGCCGGCCATACGGATCGCGCTGGGGGAGGAGGTGCCGATGGAGAACGACGGCACGCTCGACGAGGCGAGGCTGTCCTTGCGCAGACCGGCCGCCAGGGCGACGTCCCTCACCTTGTCCGTACCGACGTCCATGCCGAGCTGGACGTAGGGCGTGTTCGCCGACTCCTGCATCGCGTACCGCAGGTCGATGCCGTAGCTGGGCGGGTTGTAGGACTCATTGCCGTCGTTGGTCTGGAGCCACTGCTCGCCCTTCTCGTTGGTCCAGACGCTCCCGTCGTAGTTCTTGATCTTCAGCTTGTTCATGCCGCTGTAGATGCTCTTCGGGGAGACCGGGGTCCGCTCCGACTCGCCCTGGTCCTTGGGGCCCTTGGGGTCGCGCTTGCCGTACTCCATGGCGGCGGCCAGCACGAAGGGCTTGAAGGTCGAGCCGACCTGCGCACCGGTCTGGTCGGCGTTGTTGGTGAAGTGCTTGGTGGCGTCCTCGCCGCCGTAGAGCGCCTTGATGGCTCCGCTCTTGGTGTCCACCGACGCCGCGCCGAACTGGACGAAGGTGTCCTTCTCCGGGCGCTTCTTCGGGTCGATGTTCTTCTTGCGGACCTTCTTCACCACGTCTTCGAGCGCCTGGACCTTCTTCTTGTCGAAGGTCGTGTGGATCTCGTAGCCGCCTTGGTCCAGGTCACCGGCGGTGATGCCCTGGGTGTTGTTGTTGACGAAGTACGCCTTGGAGAGGCTGACCAGATAGCCGATCTGCCCGCTGAGCTGCGCGTTCTTCTTGGGCTTGTCCGGCATCGGGAAGGTGGTGAACTTCGCCCGCTCCGCTGCCGGGAGGTGGCCGTCCTTCACCTCTTCGTCGAGGATCCAGGCCCACCGGTTCATCGCGTTCTTGGTGTTCTGCTGCGGCGTGGCCGCCGGGTCGATCTCGGTGGCGCCGGCCGGGTCGAAGTACGTGGCTCCCTTGAGCAGCGAGGCGAGGAACGCGCACTGGCTGGGGTCGAGGTTCTGGGCGTCCTTGCTGTAGTACGTGCGGGCCGCGGCCTGGAGGCCGTAGGCGCCGCGCCCGTAGTAGGCAGTGTTGAGATAGCCCGCCATGATCTCGCTCTTCTTCTTGGTCGCGCCGACCTTGATGGAGATGAAGAGCTCTTTGAACTTACGGGTCAGCGTCTGCGACTGGTCGTCGAGCCGGGCGTTCTTCACATACTGCTGGGTGATCGTGGAGCCACCCTGCGTGTGTCCGCCCTTGGCCATGTTCACCAGGGCGCGCGCGATGCCCTGCGGGTCGACGCCGGAGTCGGTCTCGAAGGTCTTGTTCTCGGCCGAGATGACCGCGTACCGCATGGCGGCCGGGATCTTCTCGTACGCGATGATCTGCCGGTTGACCTCGCCACCGGTCGCGACCATCTGCGATCCGTCGGCCCAGTAGTAGACGTTGTTCTCGGCGGTGGCCGCCTGGGCCACGTTCGGGACGCTGACCGTCCAGTAGGCGATGCCGATGACGATCACGAGCGTGCCGAGGAATCCCAGGCACAGCCCGCTCATCAGCTTCCACGAGGGCATCCAGCGCCGCCACCCGCGCTTGTTGTGGCGCGGGTAGTCGATGAAACGCTTCTTGCCCGGGCGCCGGTTTCCGGGACCCGAGCCGCCACGGCGGCCACCGGGGCCCGCCGCAGCGCCGCCACCGGGCTCGGCTCCTCGTCTGCGTCCGCCCCGCTGGGCGGCCCGCCGCGCCTCGGCACGTCCACCCGTCGGTCGCTGCTCTCCGTACGAAGCGGAGGGGGACCCCGTGGCGGAGTCCCGGGCGGGGGCCGCGCGCCGGCCGGACGGCTGCTGGGCAGCCCTCCGGGCCGCGGCACGGCCGCCGCCTTGCGATTCCGGCGGTTTACGACGGTGCTCGCTCATCGAACGACTACTCCTCGGGCAGGCGAGTGCGCCTGAAAGCGACTGGTGTGTTCCGGTCCCCCCGATACACGGACCAGCCCTGCGACGAGCTCGTCCGCCGTGCACCCGGTATACCGATGGCGCGAATCGCGCCGACGCCCCCTGACGTCACTCGGCTCCCGGTGGTCTGCATGCCGCACAGACTACGCACGGTCAAAACCCGCCTAGGGCCGAAGTTCACCCCAAATCAGGCAACTTGCTTGCGATCAATTGACGATGTGACGCCGTTCACGATGACCCCTCTTGTCGCAGCCGCGTCACCGTTCTATCGTCATGATGTATCGAGTCGATACATCAGCACGGCATAAAGGTCCGCGGCAGCAGAGGAGGCGAAGGTTGAGCAGGCGCTCCGGCATCCTCGAATTCGCCGTTCTCGGCCTGCTTCGCGAGGCCCCGATGCACGGGTACGAGCTGCGCAAGCGGCTCAACACCTCACTGGGGATCTTCCGGGCCTTCAGTTACGGGACCCTCTACCCCTGCCTCAAGACGCTGGTCGCGAGCGGCTGGTTGATCGAGGAACCGGGCAGCGCCCCCGAAGAGGCCCTGGCCGCTTCACTCGCAGGGCGCCGGGCCAAGATCGTCTACCGGTTGACGGCCGAGGGGAAGGAGCACTTCGAAGAGCTGCTCTCCCACACCGGCCCCGACACCTGGGAGGACGAGCACTTCGCCGCTCGTTTCGCCTTCTTCGGGCAGACGGAGCGCGAGGTGCGGATGCGCGTGCTGGAAGGTCGTCGCAGCCGGCTGGAGGAGCGCCTCGAAAAGATGCGCGCCTCCCTGGCCCGTACGCGCGAGCGCCTGGACGACTACACGCTTGAGCTGCAGCGCCACGGCATGGAGTCCGTGGAGCGCGAGGTGCGCTGGCTGAACGAGCTCATCGAGAGCGAGCGGGCAGGGCGGGATCAGCGATCCGGCCGGGCCACCGGCTCCGCTCAGCAGGACCACACAACTGGAGAGACGGGCGGCCTGCCCCGGCATCGGGACAGCACCCGGCCGGATCCGTCCGAGGACACCGCCAACTGAAGGCCCTGCACCCGCAGGACTTCGTCGAGAACACACAGGGAGCAACCGGAATGGGTTCGGTTCGCGTAGCCATCGTCGGCGTGGGCAACTGCGCCGCCTCGCTGGTGCAGGGCGTCGAGTACTACAAGGACGCCGACCCGGCCGGCAAGGTGCCGGGTCTGATGCACGTCCAGTTCGGCGACTACCACGTCAAGGACGTGGAGTTCGTGGCCGCGTTCGACGTGGACGCCAAGAAGGTCGGCCTGGACCTCGCGGACGCCATCGGCGCCAGCGAGAACAACACCATCAAGATCGCGGACGTGCCCACCACGGGCGTCACCGTCCAGCGCGGTCACACCCACGACGGTCTGGGCAAGTACTACCGCCAGACCATCGAGGAGTCCGCCGAGGCCCCGGTCGACATCGTCCAGATCCTCAAGGACAAGCAGGTCGACGTTCTCGTCTGCTACCTCCCCGTCGGTTCCGAGGTCGCCGCGAAGTTCTACGCGCAGTGCGCCATCGACGCCAAGGTCGCGTTCGTCAACGCCCTCCCGGTCTTCATCGCCGGCACCAAGGAGTGGGCGGACAAGTTCACCGAGGCCGGTGTCCCGATCGTCGGTGACGACATCAAGTCGCAGGTCGGCGCCACCATCACGCACCGCGTCATGGCGAAGCTGTTCGAGGACCGGGGCGTCATCCTGGACCGCACGATGCAGCTGAACGTCGGCGGCAACATGGACTTCAAGAACATGCTCGAGCGCGAGCGCCTGGAGTCCAAGAAGATCTCGAAGACGCAGGCCGTCACCTCGCAGATCCCCGACCGTGAGCTCGGCGAGAAGAACGTCCACATCGGCCCGTCCGACTACGTCGCGTGGCTCGACGACCGCAAGTGGGCCTACGTCCGCCTCGAGGGCCGCGCCTTCGGTGACGTTCCGCTGAACCTCGAGTACAAGCTCGAGGTGTGGGACTCCCCGAACTCCGCGGGTGTCATCATCGACGCCGTGCGCGCCGCGAAGATCGCCAAGGACCGCGGCATCGGCGGCCCGATCCTCTCCGCGTCCTCGTACTTCATGAAGTCCCCGCCGGTCCAGTACTTCGACGACGAGGCCCGCGCCAACGTCGAGAAGTTCATCAAGGGCGAGGTCGAGCGCTAAGTCTCGGCTTTCCGCTCGACTGTTGAGGGTCCCCGTGCCGTGTCGGCACGGGGACCCTCTCCGTATGTGACGCTTGCACACATGCCTGTCGTGCGTGATCTGCGCGTACTCCTGCGCCTGAGAAATTTCCGGCATCTGCTGGCCGTACGGCTGCTCTCCCAGGCGTCGGACGGCGTCTACCAGGTCGCGCTGGCCACCCATGTCGTCTTCTCCCCCGAGAAGCAGACCTCGCCGACGGCGATCGCCTCGGCCATGGCAGTCCTGCTGCTGCCGTACTCCTTCGTCGGCCCGTTCGCGGGCGTCCTCCTGGACCGCTGGCAGCGGCGCCAGGTCTTTCTCTACGGGAACCTGCTGCGCGCCCTGCTGGCCGGCTGCACCGCGCTCCTTCTCCTCGCGGCGGCCCCCGACGTGCTCTTCTACGCCTCCGCCCTCTGCGTCACGGCCGTCAACCGCTTCGTCCTGGCCGGGCTCTCGGCCGCGCTGCCCCGGGTCGTCGACGAAGACCGGCTGGTGATCGCCAACGCGCTCTCCCCGACGGCCGGGACCCTGGCCGCCACCGCGGGCGGCGGCCTGGCCTTCGGCCTCCGGCTGGTGGTGCCGGCCGACGCCGCCACGGTGCTGCTCGGGTCGCTCCTCTACCTCTGCGCGGCGCTGTGGTCGCTGCGCCTGCCCACCGGGCTGCTGGGCCCGGATCCCGGGACCGTCCCGCCCCGGCTCGGCGCCGCCATCGGCACCACGGCGCGCGGTCTGGCGGAGGGGCTGCGCCATCTCGCCAAGCGCCGTGCAGCGGCCCGGGCGCTGACCGCGATGACGCTGCTGCGCTTCTGCTACGGCGCGCTGACGGTCATGGTGCTGATGCTCTGCCGGTACGCCTGGGCCGACGGCACCTCGGACGGGCTGGCCCTGCTGGGGCTCGCGGTGGGCATCTCGGGGGCCGGGTTCTTCGCGGCGGCCGTCGTGACGCCGGGGGCGGTGGCCAGGATGGGCCCGTACCGGTGGATGGCGGTGTGCGCGGGGACGGCCGCCGTCCTGGAACCGGCGCTCGGGCTGTCCTTCGCTCCCGTACCCATCCTCGTGGCCGCCTTCGTCCTGGGGCTGGTCACCCAGGGCGCCAAGATCTCCACGGACACCGTGGTGCAGTCCTCGGTGGACGACGCCTACCGCGGCCGGATCTTCTCCCTCTACGACGTGCTCTTCAACGTCGCCTTCGTCGGCGCCGCCGCGGTCGCCGCACTGATGCTGCCCTCTGACGGGAAATCGGCACCGCTGGTTGTCACGGTCTCGGCCATCTACCTGGCAGTAGCTGTGTTTATGACCCGCTTTCAGCGTGGGTGAGTGTCACATCGGGGATACAGAGGCCCCTCCGGTATCGGTGATGTCGGTGGGGGCCGCTACCTTACGGGCGTCATACATCACCTGTTTTTCACCAAGGGGGAACCCCTAAGTGTCCACTCCGCCGCCCCAGGGCCAGAACCCGTACGCGCCGCAGCCCAACGCCCCTTACGGCCAGCCGCAGGGTGCAGCCCCGTACGGACAGCCGCAGGGTGGTGCTCCCTACGGTCAGCCGGGCCAGCCCGGTGTCCCGCCGCAGCAGTCGCCCTACTTCAACCAGGGCGGCCCGATACCGCCCGCCCCCGCGCCCGCCCCGCCGCGCCGCAACGTCAAGAAGATCGTCCGGATCGTCATCGCCGTGGGTGTCGTCGTCGCGGCGGCCGTGGGCTGGTTCACCAGCCGTCATGACGCCGACACCGCCAAGGTCGGCGACTGCATGAGCATCGGCAACCCCGGCTCGGCGACCCACCCGGACCTGAAGGTCGTCGGCTGCGACGACTCCAAGGCCAAGTACAAGGTCGTGGAGAAGAAGGACGACAACAGCGGCTGCGACCGCACGAAGTACTCCGAGTACACCCAGACGGGCGGCAGCAAGGACTTCACGCTCTGCCTGGAGGACTACAAGAAGTAGTCCGGGCGGGCCGCCGGGCCCGAACAGCGGCAGGGGCGATGTTTCACGTGAAACATCGCCCCTCGCCGTATGGCCGTGCCGTCATGTTTCACGTGAAACATCGCGCCCGAGGGCCCTCATGCCATGTTTCACGTGAAACATGGCCTCAGCCCTGCTCGGCCCACCACTCCTTGAGGGCCGCGACGGCCGCGTCGCGGTCCATCGGGCCGTTCTCCAGCCGCAGCTCCAGCAGGTGCTTGTACGCCTGGCCGATCGCCGGGCCGGGGCCGATCCCCAGGATCTCCTGGATCTCGTTGCCGTTGAGGTCCGGGCGAATCGAGTCGAGCTCCTCCTGCTCCTTGAGCTCGGCGATCCGGTCCTCCAGCCCGTCGTACGCCTTGGACAGGGCACCGGCCTTGCGCTTGTTGCGCGTGGTGCAATCCGAGCGGGTCAGCTTGTGCAGTCGCTCAAGCAGGGGACCCGCGTCCCGTACGTACCGGCGCACCGCCGAGTCGGTCCACTCGCCGGTTCCATAGCCGTGGAAGCGCAGATGCAGCTCCACCAGCCGCGAGACGTCCTTGACCATGTCGTTGGAGTACTTCAGCGCGGTCATGCGCTTCTTGGTCATCTTCGCGCCGACCACCTCGTGGTGATGGAAGGAGACCCGCCCGTCCTGCTCGAAGCGGCGTGTCCGCGGCTTGCCGATGTCGTGCAGCAGCGCGGCCAGCCGCAGGATCAGGTCCGGTCCGTCCTTCTCCAGGTCGATGGCCTGGTCCAGGACCGTCAGCGAGTGCTCGTAGACGTCCTTGTGCCGGTGGTGCTCGTCGCTCTCCAGGCGCAGCGCGGGAAGCTCGGGCAGGACGTGGTCCGCGAGGCCGGTCTCGACGAGCAGCCGCAGGCCCTTGCGGGGGTACGCGGAGAGCAGCAGCTTGTTCAGCTCGTCCCGGACGCGCTCGGCGGAGACGATCTCGATCCGGTCGGCCATCTCCGTCATCGCGGTGACGACCTCGGGAGCCACTTCGAAGTCGAGCTGCGCCGCGAAGCGCGCGGCCCGCATCATGCGCAGCGGGTCGTCCGAGAAGGACTCCTCCGGGGTGCCGGGGGTGCGCAGCACGCGCTCCGCCAGGTCCTCCAGGCCGCCGTGCGGGTCGACGAACTCCTTCTCGGGGAGCGCGACGGCCATCGCGTTGACGGTGAAGTCACGGCGGACCAGATCCTGCTCGATGGAGTCGCCGTAGGAGACCTCGGGCTTGCGGGAGGTCCGGTCGTACGCCTCGGAGCGGTAGGTGGTCACCTCGATGAGGTAGCCGTCCTTCTGGCAGCCGACGGTGCCGAAGGCGATCCCGACCTCCCAGACCGCGTCCGACCACGGGCGCACGATCTTCAGCACGTCCTCGGGGCGGGCGTCGGTCGTGAAGTCCAGGTCGTTCCCGAGCCTGCCGAGCAGCGCGTCCCGTACCGAGCCGCCGACCAGGGCAAGCGAGAACCCGGCCTCCTGGAAGCGGCGGGCGAGGTCGTCGGCGACCGGGGACACCCGCAGCAGTTCGCTGACCGCGCGGCGCTGCACCTGGCTCAGGGCACTGGGATTGTCTTCGTTGGCGTTCGGCACAACAGAAAAGGGTACGTGCCCCGGCCGACCGGAGCGTCATCGTTTCCGGGCGCCCGGGCGGGCTCGTCCCGCGAGGCACTTCGAAGGCCCCGTACGGCGCCCCACCAGCGGCCTGACAGACTCTTCCGATCATGTGGAGCAGTCCACGGCACTTCGCCACAGTCCACCTCGTTACCATGCGTGGACGCATCAATCGACAACCACCGACACAGCTGACGACGACGAGGGACGGGCGACGCGTGGCCGAGGCGGCAGACTCTCAGGGGATGGGCCCCTCTCCTGCCCGCCGGTGGCTGCGCCGCACAGCGGCGCTGCTGGTCGGCACACCTTTGATCGCCGGTCTGCTCTCGGGCACCGGCGCCGCACCGGCGGCCGGGGCGGCCGTGCCGGCCAAGGCCGGGACCGGCTCGCGCACGGTCCAGGTGACGCTGGACTCGATGACTCCCAGCGCCCCCGTCAAGAACGACACGCTGACGATCTCCGGCACGGTCACCAACAGCGGCAAGCAGGCCATCACCAGCGCCCATGTGGGGCTGCGGGTGGGCCAGCGGCTGGCCGGGCGCACCGCCATCGACGAGGCTTCACAGCGCACCGTCTTCACCCCGGGCCTGGACCCCGCAGAGCTCGGCGACGGGTTCACGGTGAAGTTCCGGAAGCTCGCGCCCGGCATCAGCCAGGACTTCACGCTCTCCGTCCCGGTGAACAAGCTCGGCCTGGACGGGGACGGGGTCTATCAGCTCGGCGTCTCCCTGTCGGGCCAGACGTCGAACCAGCCCTACGAGCAGGTGCTGGGCATCCAGCGGACCTTCCTGCCGTGGCAGCCCGACGCCGTCGACGGCAAGAAGTCGCAGCTCACCTACATGTGGCCGCTGACCACCTCGATCCATCTCACCGCCCAGACGGGCTCCGACGAGCAGCAGACGCCGGTCTTCGCCGATGACGCGCTGGCCGCCGAGCTCGCGCCCGGCGGGCGGCTGGAGCGGATGGTCTCGCTCGGCAGCCAGCTGTCGGTGACCTGGGTGGTCGATCCCGACCTGCTGGCCACCGTCGACGCGATGACCCGCAACTACCGGGTGAAGTCCGAGGACGGCGACGTGCCGGGCACCAACCAGGACGTGGCCAAGCAATGGCTGAGCCAGTTGGAGAACGCGGTGCAGGGCGACAAGGTCGTCGCCCTGCCGTTCGCCGACCCCGACCTGGCCTCGCTCGCCCACCGCGGCAAGGAGGTCTCCGGGTCGCTCAGCCATCTGCAGGGCGCCACGGACGTCGCCGAGAAGACCGTGGAGACGATCCTCCATGTGACGCCCTCGGTGGACTTCGCCTGGCCGGTGGACGGCGCGGTGGACCCCTCCATCGTGGACGTGGCCACCTCGGCCGGCGCCCACAACGTGATCGCCCGCAGCGACAGCCTCCGCGAGACCCGTGACCTCGGGTACTCGCCGACGGCCGCCCGCCCGATCGGCGGCGGCACCACGGCCGTCGTCGCCGACGCCCGGCTCTCCACGGCCTTCGAGGGCGACATGTCGAAGGCGGGCAATTCGACGCTGGCGGTCCAGGAGTTCCTCGCCCAGTCGCTGGCCGTCACGCTCCAGGACACGGACAAGCAGCGCAGCATCGTCGTCGCGCCCCAGCGGATGCCGTCCGCCAGCCAGGCCCAGACGATGGCGATCGCCGTGCGCGCCCTGAGCGCCCAGCGCTGGACCCAGTCGCTGAACCTCGTCGCGGCTGCCGCGGCCAAGCCCGACGCCCATGCCACCGCCCGGGTGCCCGGCTCCTCCTCGTACCCGGGATCGCTGCGCAAGCAGGAGCTTCCGGTGCAGGCGTTCCAGGACATGAAGAGCACCCAGGGCACCCTGGACAAGTTCAAGGTCGTCCTCAGCGCCCCCGACCGGGTGGTCACGCCCTTCGGCAACGCCATCAACCGCGAGATGTCGACGTCCTGGCGCGGCGACCCCGAAGGGGGGACGGTCTACCGGGCCGGAGTGCAGAGCTATCTGGACAAGCTCACCGGTGAGGTCCGCCTCATCCAGAAGTCCACGGCCACCATGTCCGGGCGCAGCGCCACGCTGGCCGTCACGGTGCAGAACCAGCTGGTCCAGCCCGTCGGCAACCTGGTGCTGCGGCTGGAGCCGAGCAGCCCGACCCGTCTCCAGGTGACCACCAGCGAGGACGACAACGGCGGCCAGCCGGTCAAGATCGACGGAGGCCACAGCCAGTCGGTGAAGTTCACCGCCACGGCCAACGCCAACGGCCCCGTTCAGGTGACGGCGCGGCTCTATACGCAGGACGGCACACCCTACGGCGACCCCATGGAGTTCACCGTCCAGGTCTCCGAAATCACTCCGACCGTGATGCTGGTGATCGCCGGCGGTGTACTGCTGCTCGTGCTGGCGGGCATCAGGATGTACACCCAGCGCAAGCGCTCGACCGCCCGCAAGGAGGCCGAGAACGGCGACAGCGGTGACGGCGCAGACGCAGATGGCGGCGGCGATCCCGGGCAGCCGAGTGACCCGACACCGGACACCGGTCCGGAAAGCGGGGCCTCGCCCGGCACGGGTGAGAAAGTGGAGCATTGAGCTATCGCTATGCACCGTGGCCGGCCAGGCCGGGGACGATGAGGTGGGGTAACCATGAACGCGCCGTACGACGGTGACCGCGGGCAGGGCGCGGGCGGCGGCTCCGCGTCTTCCGGGGGCACGCCCCCGGTGCCTCCCTACCCCGGGCAGGTGCCGCCCCAGCAGCCCGTACCGGAACCGTACTTCCAGGACACCTACAACTACGACCCGTACCGGGCGCAGGACCTGTCCGCGCAGGACCCGGTGACCGAAGCGCTCTACGACCGTGCCGCGCATCCGCCGCCGCCCCCGGGCACCTACGCGGAGCCGCAGCCGCTCTACCAGCAGCCGCCGCAGCAGCAGTACGCGCCGGACCCCCGCATCTGGGCCCAGACCCCGCCGCCCGAGCCGGACGGTCCGTCGCGCCATCTGCCGTACGGAGACCACGCGGCCACCACGCAGTTCGTGGGCGTGGACGACCTGGTCACCCAGGCGGGCGAGGAGCTGCCCGAGCAGGACGCCTTCGCGTACCTCTACCGGGACCAGCAGGCGTCCGGTCCCGCGCCGGCCGCGCCCGAGCCGGAGCCGCTGCCGCCCGCGCCCCCGCGCAAGTCCGGCGGGCGCGCCTCCGGGCTGCTCAAGTCGAGCGCGGTGATGGCGGCGGGCACGCTGGTCTCGCGGCTCACCGGCTTCATCCGCAGCCTGGTGATCACCGCCGCGCTCGGCGCCCAGCTCCTCGGCGACACGTACACCGTGGCGTACACCCTGCCGACGATGATCTACATCCTCACCGTCGGCGGCGGCCTGAACTCGGTCTTCGTGCCACAGCTCGTGCGGTCCATGAAGGACGACGAGGACGGGGGCGAGGCGTACGCCAACCGGCTGCTCACCCTCGTCATGGTGGCGCTCGGTGCGATCGTCGCCGTGGTGGTGCTCGCGGCGCCGCTGCTGATCAAGCTGATGTCGGGCACCATCTCCGACGACACGGCCGCCAACAGCGTCGCGGTCACCTTCGCCCGCTACTGCCTGCCCACGATCTTCTTCATGGGTGTGCACGTGGTGCTGGGGCAGATCCTCAACGCGCGCGGCAAGTTCGGCGCGATGATGTGGACCCCGGTCCTCAACAACATCGTCATGATCGCCACGTTCGGCCTGTTCATCTGGGTGTACGGCACCTCCGCCGAATCCCACATGGGGGTGCAGACCATTCCGCCGGAGGGCATCCGGCTGCTCGGCATCGGCACCCTGCTCGGTCTGGTCGTGCAGGCTCTGGCGATGATCCCGTACCTGCGGGAGACGGGCTTCCGGTTCCGGCCGCGCTTCGACTGGAAGGGCCACGGCCTCGGCAAGACGGTCAAGCTCGCCAAGTGGACCGTGCTCTTCGTCCTCGCCAACCAGGCCGGCGTGCTGGTCGTCACCCAGCTCGCCACGGCTGCCGGCAAGGCGTCGCCCACCAAGGGCACCGGCTTCCTCGCCTACTCCAACGCCCAGCTGATCTGGGGCATGCCGCAGGCGATCATCACCGTCTCCGTGATGGCGGCGCTGCTGCCGAGGATCTCGCGCGCCGCGCACGACAACGACCCGGGCGCGGTCCGCGACGACATCTCGCAGGGGCTGCGCAACTCGGCCGTGGCGATCGTGCCGATCTCCTTCGCGTTCCTGGCGCTCGGCATCCCGATGTGCACGCTGCTGTTCTCGCCGACCGGCTCCGAGGCCGCGAGGTCCATGGGCTTCATCCTGATGGCGTTCGCCTTGGGCCTGATCCCGTACTCGGTCCAGTACGTGGTGCTGCGCGGCTTCTACGCGTACGAGGACACGCGCACGCCGTTCTACAACACCGTCATCGTGGCCGCGGTCAACGCCGCCGTCTCGGCGGCCTGCTACATGGTGCTGCCCGCCAAGTGGGCGGTCGTGGGAATGGCGGGCGCCTACGGCCTCGCCTACGCCGTGGGCGTGGGTGTGGCGTGGCGCCGGCTGCGCAACCGTCTCGGCGGCGACCTGGACGGCGCGCACGTGCTGCGGACCTACGCGAGGCTGTGCCTGGCGTCGGTGCCGGGCGCCGTGGCCGGTGGCGCGGTGGCCTTCTTCGTCATGAAGGGCCTCGGCGACGGCGCGCTCGGCTCGCTGGTGGCACTCGTGGTCGGCGGTGCGGCACTGCTCGGCGTTTTCTTCGTCGCGGCGAAGAAGATGCGGATCGAGGAGCTGAACTCCATGGTCGGGATGGTGCGCGGACGCCTCGGACGCTGAGTCCGTCGCTCCGCGCACAACCATCGTCCGCCGCTGTGTGTCGTGCATAGCGCCGGACTGTGGGCACAATTGGCATGACTTTGCATGGCTGGCCGACAGCACGCAACGGATGGGGAGGCAGGAACGACGGTGGCGGAACGTAGCACGGCTGCCGTCGACGTGGCCGACAACAGCGGCGACAACCCGCTGACCGCCAAGGCGGACGGGGCCACGACCGACGGGGTGGCGGAATCCATCGACACGGCAGACACGGCGGAGCAGGGCTCCGGCGACACGGGCGGTGAGCGCAAGCCCGTCGAACCCTCCATCGCCACACCGGAGCTGCACAGCGGCCACAAGCTCGCCAGACGCTATCGGCTCGAAGAGTGCGTCACCCGTCTGGACGGTTTCAGCAGCTGGCGTGCGGTCGACGAGAAGCTCCGTCGTGCCGTGGGGGTCCATCTGCTGCCCGCGGACCATCCGCGGGCACGTTCCGTGCTGGCGGCGGCCCGCTCGTCCGCGCTGCTCGGCGACCCCCGCTTCGTCCAGGTCCTGGACGCGGTGGAGGAGAACGACCTCGTCTACGTGGTCCACGAGTGGCTGCCGGACGCCACCGAGCTGACCGCGCTGCTGGCCGCGGGGCCGCTGGAGGCGCACGACGCCTACCAGCTGGTCACCCAGATCTCCCAGGCCATGGCGGCGGCCCACCGGGAGGGTCTCGCGCACCTGCGGCTGACCCCCGGCGCCATCCTGCGGACCTCCTCCGGGCAGTACCGGATCCGGGGGCTCGCGGTGAACGCGGCCCTGCGCGGAATCACCTCGGACACCCCCCAGCGGTCCGACACGGAGGCGATCGGCGCGCTGCTGTACGCGTCGCTGTCCCAGCGCTGGCCGTACGACAGCGACGCCTACGGCCTGCACGGGCTGCCCAAGGGCGTCGGCCTGATCGCTCCCGACCAGGTACGGGCGGGTGTCCACCGCGGCCTGTCGGAGCTCGCGATGCGGGCGCTGGCCAACGACGGGGCCACCGCGTCCCGCCAGGAGCCCGCCTGCACCACCCCGGACGAACTGGTGAAGGCCGTCGCGGCGATGCCGCGCATCCGGCCGCCGGAGCCCGTGTTCACGGCGCCTCCGGAGTACCAGCGCACCACCTACCAGCAGGGCACCTACGGGCGTCCGCCGGTGGGACCGCACCCGGCGGTCACCCAGACCGTGCAGGCCCCGCCGCCGGCGCTCCAGGGCCGTACCGGCAAGGCCCTCAAGTGGGCCGTGTCGGCGCTGCTGATCGCCGCGCTGGGCCTGGGCAGCTGGCAGCTGGCCGACACGCTCCTCGGGCACGACAAGGGTTCCGGCGAGTCGGGCACGTCCCAGCAGACGAACAAGACCGACGGCGACAAGCCGAAGGCCCTCGTGCCACTGGCGATCCAGGGCGCCCAGGAGTACGCACCGGACAACTCCCCGCAGGACGCGGCGGACGTCGACAAGACGTACGACGGCGACAGCTCGACCTACTGGCGCACCAAGAGCTACTTCGACGGCCCCGCCATGGCGCCGTCGGTGAAGAAGGGCGTCGGCATCGTCTACGACCTGGGCTCTTCCAAGAACGTCTCGGTCGCGACGATAATGCTGCGCTACGGCGGCGATCACACCAAGATCACGCTCTATGCGACGGACTCGCTGTCGCCTTCGTCGCCGGTCGAATCGATGAAGAAGATCTCGACCGTCACGACCAGTGGCACGCAGGCCCAGCTGAAGGCGGACAAGCCGGTCAAGACCCAGTACGTTCTGGTCTGGATCACGGCCATGCCCAAGGCCCCGGAGGACCAGTACAGCCGCGCGGGGTACAAGCAGGCCATAACGGATGTGAAGTTCACCGGCTGATCCGGAGGAACCGACAGCGTGGGGAGGGGGCTCACCGTTGGACGACGCCACACTCGGCGGCGCGAGCGACCAGGACCTTCTGGCGCGCCATGTCGACGGTGACCCCGACGCCTTCGGTGAGCTCGTCCGGCGCCACCGCGACAGACTCTGGGCGGTCGCCCTGCGCACGCTCGGCGACCGCGAGGAGGCGGCCGACGCGGTCCAGGACGCTCTGGTGTCGGCCTACCGGGCCGCACACACCTTCCGCGGCCAGTCGGCCGTCACCACGTGGCTGCACCGCATCACCGTGAACGCCTGTCTGGACCGGGCCCGCAAGGCCGCCTCCCGGCGCACCTCGCCCGTGGACGACGCGGAGCGCCTGGAGCAGCTCCTGGAGCCCCACGAGTCCGCCGAGGCGCCCGCGGAGCGCCAGGACCTCCAGCGGCAGCTGGTGAAGGCCCTGGCGACCCTCCCGGCCGATCAGCGCGCCGCACTCGTCCTCGTGGACATGCAGGGCTATCCGGTGGCGGAGGCGGCACAGATCCTTGAGGTGCCGGTGGGCACCGTGAAGAGCCGCTGCGCCCGGGGCCGGGCCCGGCTCCAGCCGCTGCTCACTCATCTGCGCAGTGATACCGGTGAGACCAGGGATAACGACGAGCGAGGAGGGGGAAGGAACCGGACGCCGGGGACATCCGTCCCACCTGCGTCGGGACCAAGGGATGCAGGACCGAATGATCCTGCTGCTGTGAAGGGCGGAGGTGGGCGCGCGTGACATCCACGGCCGACATGACCCAGCACCCGGACGTCTCGGAGATCTCCGACCTCCATGAGGGCCTTCTGCCGCCCTCCCGTACCGCCGACGTACGGCAGCACCTGGACTCCTGCGAGCTCTGCGCGGACGTACACGCCTCGCTCAGCGAGATCCGCGACCTGCTCGGCACGCTGCCGGGGCCGGTCCGCATGCCCGCCGACATCGCGGGCCGTATCGATGCCGCCCTCGCCGCCGAGGCCCTGCTGGATGCCACGGCGCCCGCGGGAGCGGCTGTACCGGTCGGTGCGGGAGCGCCGGTGCGGGCCGCGGCTCCGGACGACGGCGCGCATGTTTCACGTGAAACATCGCCCGGATCTCCCTCGGCCGAGGCTCCCGCGTCCGACCGGCCGACCGGACACTCCCGGGCCGCCACCGGGCCGGGGCGCCCTCGTACGCCCCGGCGCCGCCGCCGCGTGGTGCTCGGCGCGGTCTTCGGCGCGGCGGCCATCGGTATGGGCGCCCTGCTGGTGCAGGGGATCCACTCCGGCGGCGGCAACCATGCCGTGGCCGAGAAGGGGGCACGGACCCAGCAGGGAGCGGTGTTCTCGACCTCCTCGCTGCCCCACCAGGTGCAGACCCTCCTGGCCGCCCGCCCCACCACCGAGAGTGCCAAGACCGCCCCGAGTCAGAACGCGCCGGCGGACAAGGAGTCGGGATTCGGCGTGAAGTCCGGCCCACCGAAGCTCGAAGTCACCGTGCCGCCGTGCGTCCAGGCGGGCACCGGGCGGACCTCCGACGCTCCCCTGGCGGCGGAGACCGGTGAGTACCAGGGAACCCGCGCCTATCTCCTCGTCCTTCCGCACGCCACGGACAGCACTCAGGTGCAGGCGTATGTGGTCGACGCTTCCTGCGAGACCCAGGCTCCCAATGCCAAGGGCAAGCTGCTGCTGACCCACGCCTACCCCCTTCGGTAGACCCCTCGGGAATGCTCGCCCCGTAGGATCCGTTGGGTGGGGTGAGAGACCTGGACCGGGCCCCGGTAGGCAGTAGACAGTCCGCAGAGACGAGGAAGAACCCGTGAGCGACGTCCGTAACGTGATCATCATTGGCTCCGGGCCGGCCGGCTACACGGCCGCGCTCTACACCGCGCGTGCGTCGCTTCAGCCGCTGGTGTTCGAGGGCGCCGTCACCGCCGGCGGTGCGCTCATGAACACCACCGAGGTGGAGAACTTCCCCGGCTACCGCGACGGCATCATGGGCCCCGACCTGATGGACAACATGCGGGCGCAGGCC
The DNA here is from genome assembly GCF_041080675.1 of Streptomyces sp. cg36. Taxonomy (NCBI): domain Bacteria; kingdom Bacillati; phylum Actinomycetota; class Actinomycetes; order Kitasatosporales; family Streptomycetaceae; genus Streptomyces; species Streptomyces cyclosori. The sequence continues at coordinate 4,042,402 of NZ_CP163520.1, forward strand.
GAGCGCTTCGGCGCCGAGCTGGTCCCCGACGATGTCGTCGCCGTCGACCTCAGCGGCGAGATCAAGACCGTCACGGACACCGCGGGCACCGTCCACCGCGCCAAGGCCGTGATCGTCACCACCGGCTCCCAGCACCGCAAGCTCGGCCTGCCGAACGAGGACAAGCTGTCCGGGCGGGGCGTCTCCTGGTGCGCCACCTGTGACGGGTTCTTCTTCAAGGACCAGGACATCGCCGTGGTCGGCGGCGGCGACACCGCGATGGAGGAGGCGACCTTCCTCTCGCGCTTCGCCAAGTCGGTCACCATCGTCCACCGCCGGGACACGCTGCGCGCCTCCAAGGCCATGCAGCAGCGCGCCTTCGACGACCCGAAGATCAGCTTCGCCTGGGACAGCGAGGTCGCCGAGATCCACGGCGACCAGAAGCTCTCCGGGCTGACCCTGCGCAACACCAAGACCGGCGAGACCTCCGAGCTGGCCGTGACCGGTCTGTTCATCGCCGTGGGCCACGACCCGCGCACCGAGCTCTTCAAGGGCCAGCTCGACCTGGACGACGAGGGCTACCTGAAGGTGGAAGCGCCCTCGACCCGTACCAACCTGACCGGTGTCTTCGGCGCCGGTGACGTGGTCGACCACACCTACCGTCAGGCGATCACCGCAGCCGGTACCGGCTGCTCCGCCGCCCTGGACGCCGAGCGCTTCCTGGCCGCCCTCGCCGACGGCGAGAAGGCCGCCGCGGCCTCCGTCTGACCCCGCTGCTTTCCCCACCCCCCTCACCCACACCCCGCAAGGAGGATGCCGTGGCCGGCACCCTGAAGAACGTGACCGACGCCGACTTCGACGAGGTCGTCCTCAAGAGCGACAAGCCCGTGCTCGTGGACTTCTGGGCCGAGTGGTGCGGCCCCTGCCGCCAGATCGCCCCGTCGCTGGAGGCCATCGCGGCGGAGCACGGCGACAAGATCGAGATCGTCAAGCTCAACATCGACGAGAACCCGGGCACGGCTGCCAAGTACGGCGTGATGTCGATCCCGACCCTCAACGTCTACCAGGGCGGCGAGGTCGCCAAGACCATCGTCGGCGCCAAGCCGAAGGCCGCTCTCGAGCGCGACCTGGACGTCTTCATCAACGCGTAGCACCCAGCGTCGATGTTTCACGTGAAACATCGCCACGGGCCCGGACCCCTCGGGGGGATCCGGGCCCGTTCGCGTTCTCCTGCAGCCGTGCGTGACGGGCTGACGTACGCGTGCTAGAGCGGTCGCAGGGCCGGCTCCTTCTGGACGGCTCCGAGCAGCCGGTCCAGCGCCAGCTCGACGTCCTCCTTCCAGGAGAGCGTCGTCCGCAGCTCCAGCCGCAGCCGCGGATAGCGGGGATGCGGCCGTACGGTCTTGAAGCCCACCGCGAGGAGATGGTCCGCGGGCAGCACACACGCGGGCTCGCGCCAGTTGGCGTCCCCGAACGCCTCGATGGCCTTGAAGCCCCGGCGCAGCAGGTCCTTCGCGACCGTCTGCACCATCACTCTCCCCAGCCCCTGCCCCTGATAGCCCGGCATGATCCAGGCCGTCATCAGCTGCACCGCGTCCGGAGAGACCGGGCTGGTGGGAAAAGCCGTGGAGCGCGGCACATAGGCCGGCGGGGCGTAGAGCACGAAACCCACCGGTACGTCGTCGACATAGACGACGCGGCCACATGAACCCCATTCGAGAAGGACGGCCGATATCCAGGCTTCCTTTTCGAGTTCGGGAGTACCGGCCTTTATCGCTGCCTCTCCGCTGACCGGATCAAGTTCCCAGAAGACACAGGCGCGGCAGCGCTTGGGAAGGTCCGGAAGGTTGTCCAGCGTGAGCGGTACAAGCCGACGCCCCATGAAGGCCGTTCCTCGCTTCCTTCGCCTGCCGCCCCCTGAACCGCTGCCAGCACACTCCGTTCCCGGAGGAGGCTGCCGACGAATCCGCCGACCGCCCCGAGGCCAAGCCCCGCTGTCACCAGTTGGGTACGGCTCACCGTTCGCATGGCTCCCCGCCCTTCTTCTGAAGTGGCCCAAGGTGGATGTGCCATACCAGAACGCATCGTATCCACCCAACGTCAGTGCGGATAGCGCACAAAAGCAAAGGGCGGGCTGTGTTCCGGTATGCATCGGAACACAGCCCGCCCGTTACGGCGACCGCCGCTGCCGGGGCGGCGGGAACGTCACCGGATCAGGCTTCGTCGCCTTCTTCGGACTCATCGGTGAGGACCTTGTTGAGGACCTTGCCCTCGCCCGGAGCGAGGGTGCCGAGGATCCGCTCCAGATCGTCCATCGACGCGAACTCGACGACGATCTTGCCCTTCTTCTGCCCCAGATCGACCTTCACCCGGGTCTCGAAGCGGTCCGAGAGGCGGGAGGCGAGGTCGGAGAGCGCGGGCGACAGCCGGGTCCCCGCACGCGGGCCCTTGGCCTTGGCCGCGCTCTTGGGCTCCGAGTTCAGCAGCGTCACGATCTCTTCGACCGCCCGCACCGACAGCCCTTCGGCCACGATGCGGTGCGCCAGCCGGTCCTGCTCGTCCGAGTCGTCGACCGAGAGCAGTGCCCGGGCGTGCCCGGCGGAGAGCACTCCGGCCGCCACCCGGCGCTGTACCGGCGGCGAGAGCCGCAGCAGCCGCAGCGTGTTGGAGACCTGCGGGCGCGAGCGGCCGATGCGGTCCGCCAACTGGTCGTGCGTGCAGGCGAAGTCCTTCAGCAGCTGGTCGTAGGCCGCGGCCTCTTCCAGAGGGTTCAGCTGCGCGCGGTGCAGGTTCTCCAGGAGCGCGTCCAGGAGCAGCTTCTCGTCGTCGGTGTCCCGGACAATCGCGGGAATCCGCTCCAGGCCGGCCTCACGGCAGGCCCGCCAGCGCCGCTCACCCATGATGAGCTCATAGCGCTCGGGGCCGAGCTGACGGACCACGACGGGCTGCAGCAGCCCGACTTCCTTGATGGAGGTGATGAGTTCGGCGAGGGCGTCCTCGTCGAACACCTCACGCGGCTGGCGCGGGTTCGGCGTGATCGAGTCCAGCGGCACCTCGGCGAAGTACGCCCCGGCGGGCGCCTTCAGCTCCGGCACCACGGCGGGCTCGGGCGCCTGGACCGGCGCCGCTGTTTCACGTGAAACAGCGGGCGGCGCGAGCGTGGCCACCTTCGCCGCTGCCACGCCCCGTTCCGGGGTCAGCACCGGAACCGCCGTAGGGGAGGTGGAGGCCACCCCTACCGAAGGCACGCTCTTCTCCTGCGGGGCGGCGGGGATCAGCGCACCGAGCCCACGTCCCAGCCCTCTTCGTCGCTCACTCACTGGATCCCCTCCGACATGCTGTGCTGGTTGTTCTGAATGCCCGCGGGGATGTGCGTCGTCGGGTCGTAATTGATGCCGACCCCGCGCAGGGCGATCTCACGGGCGGCTTCGAGATACGAGAGCGAGCCGCTGGAGCCCGGGTCATAGGTGAGGACGGTCTGGCCGTAGCTCGGGGCCTCCGAGATGCGGACGGACCGCGGAATGCTCGTCCGCAGGACCTCGTGGCCGAAGTGGCTGCGTACCTCGTCGGCCACCTGGGAGGCGAGCCTGGTCCGGCCGTCGTACATGGTCAGCAGGATCGTCGACACATGCAGGGTGGGGTTGAGATGGCCCCGCACCAGATCGACGTTCCGCAGCAGCTGGCCCAGTCCCTCCAGCGCGTAGTACTCGCACTGGATGGGGATGAGGACCTCGGCTCCGGCCACGAGCGCATTGACCGTGAGGAGCCCCAGGGACGGCGGGCAGTCAATCAGGATGTAGTCCAGCGGCTGCTCGTACGCCTGGATGGCGCGCTGGAGACGGCTCTCCCGGGCGACCAGGGACACCAGCTCGATCTCCGCACCGGCCAGGTCGATCGTGGCGGGGGCGCAGAACAGGCCCTCCACATCGCGGACCGGCTGGACGACCTCGGAGAGCGGTCTGCTCTCCACCAGGACGTCGTAGATCGAGGGGACCTCGGCGTGGTGATCGATCCCCAGCGCCGTGGAGGCGTTGCCCTGCGGGTCGAGGTCGACCACCAAGACCCGGGCGCCGTGCAGCGCCAGGGAAGCGGCGAGGTTGACCGTGGTCGTGGTCTTTCCTACGCCGCCCTTCTGGTTGGCGACCACCATGATGCGCGTCTGCTCCGGCCGGGGCAGTCCCTCGCCGGCACGGCCGAGAGCTTCCACCGCCAGCTGGGCAGCGCGACCGATGGGGGTGTCGTCCATCGGGGGCGGTGTTTCACGTGAAACATCCTCCCCCGCCGACTCGGTACGGGGACCGGGGACCGGATCGGTCATCGGTCCCGCGATGTTGGCGTCGGACCGCAAGGATTCACTCTCCTCGACTTCAGGCTCGCAATGCACAGAGCCTGCCATGCTTTCGGGGTCGTGAACCAGCGAGGCCGGGTCTTCTGTGGATGAATCCACCTCTGTGGACAACTCCATAGCCCCTGGGGGGGACTCCAGGGCCCCGCCGAAGGGCTTGCGGTCGCGCGGCGCGGCATTACGGCCGCGGCTGATGATTCCATGCAGCAGAGAGCGACGTTTCACGTGAAACACGATGCACGCGCCCTACGGTCAGATCGTCACGACACTCCGAAATGCGTACGTATCGGACCTTCTATGGAGCATCAGCCCTTCGGCGGGCCGGAGACTTCAGCGGCGGCGCCGGGTACGGCCGGTCCTGGCAGCCTTGGCACGCTTGGCCGCGAACCGAACACCGCCCGGACTCTCGCCGACCTCGACCCGCACCACCGTGGACATCGGGTCGACGATGCCCTCGCCGACATGCAGTACTGAGGTATTCACCACACCCAGCTTGCTCAGTGCGGCCCGCGCCCCCAGGATCTCCTCCTCGGCGGTGTCGCCCTTGAGGGCCAGCATCTCGCCGTAGGGGCGCAGCAGGGGAACGCCCCAGCCCGCCAGCCGGTCCAGCGGCGCCACCGCACGGGCCGTGACCACGTGCACCGGCTGCACCTTGCCCAGTACCTCCTCGGCCCGGCCGCGCACCACGGTCACATGGTCCAAGCCCAGCAGCTCTACCACTTCCTGGAGGAAATTGGTGCGCCGCAGCAGCGGCTCAAGGAGCGTGATCTTCAGGTCCGGGCGGACCAGTGCCAGGGGGATGCCCGGCAGCCCCGCCCCGGAGCCGACGTCGCACACAGTGACGCCTTCCGGAACGACCTCGGAGAGCACCGCGCAATTGAGCAGATGGCGCTCCCAGAGCCGCGGCACCTCACGCGGGCCGATCAGACCGCGCTTGACTCCCGCGTCCGCGAGCAGCTCGGCGTACCGGACGGCTTCCGGGAAGTACTCGCCGAAAACCGCGCGCGCCTCTTCGGGCGCCTGGGGAAGCTCTGCTGCTGCCTCCGTCACGGGGACCGTCCTTCCGTACCGCGCTTCCCGCGCTGGGGTGGCTGACTATCAGGCTGACAAAGATCGGCCCCGCCTGCGAACAGACGGGGCCGAGAAAGCGATGAACGCTCAGACGGGGAGCACGACGACGAAGCGCTGCGGCTCCTCGCCCTCGGACTCGCTGCGCAGACCGGCGGCGGCGACCGCGTCGTGCACGACCTTGCGCTCGAACGGGGTCATGGGCTGGAGCTTCACCGGCTGGCCGGAGTTCTTGACCTCGTCCGCGGTCTTGGCACCCAGCTCGGCGAGCTCCGTGCGCTTCTTGGCACGGAAGCCCGCGATGTCCAGCATCAGACGGCTGCGGTCCCCGGTCTCCCGGTGCACCGCGAGCCGCGTCAGCTCCTGGAGCGCCTCCAGCACCTCACCGTCACGGCCGACGAGCTTCTGCAGGTCACGGCTGCCGGCGTCGCTGATGATGGAGACCGCGGCACGGTCCGCCTCGACGTCCATGTCGATGTCGCCGTCGAGATCGGCGATGTCGAGCAGGCCCTCGAGGTAGTCGGCGGCGATCTCCCCCTCCTGCTCCAGGCGGGACAGGGTGTCGACACCCTCGGCGGCCGGGGTGGTGCCTTCCGTCACGGATGGACTCCTTCTTACTTCTTGGACGGGTGCTTGGGCCGCTGCTGACCCTTGCGCTGTCCGGACTGGGCCTTGCTGCGTGCGGTACCGGCGGCCGGCTTGGCGGCCGGCTTGGACTTGGCGTCCTGCGGCGCGTCCTGCTTCGCCTGGGAGTCCTCGTCCGACGTGCCCTTGTCCAGCGAGGTCTTCGCCACCGCCTCGGCGTCGGCCGCGCCCTGCGGGGCAGCCGTGCCGGACTGGCGCTGGGCCTTGGTCTGGCGCTTGGGCTGCTGGCGCTTGGGCGCGTTGCCCTCCGCCTCGGCCACGGCGGTGTCGCTCTTCACCACGGTGCCGTCGGCCTGGGCCGCGAAGCCCTGCTTGGCCAGGCCGGTGATGAACTTCCGCTCGTTGTCGTTGCGGTCCGGGCCCTTGGCGACGATGGCCTGGACGACGGCGCGACGGCGCTTGCCACGGACGTCGTCGTGGGCGGAGATGCTCTTGCCGAGCCGCTCCAGGTAGCTGGCCTGAGCCTTGGAGCCCGGCGTCGGGTTCTGGTTGATCACGTACATCTGCTGGCCCATGGTCCACACGTTGGTGGTCAGCCAGTAGACGAGGACACCGACGGGGAAGTTGATGCCCATCACGGCGAAGATGACCGGGAAGACGTACATCAGCATCTTCTGCTGCTGCATGAACGGGGTCTTCACCGAGAGGTCGACGTTCTTCGTCATCAGCTGGCGCTGGGTGAAGAACTGGGACGCCGACATCAGCACGATCATGATCGCGGTGATCACGCGGACGTCGGTGAGCGTGGCACCGAGGCCCTCGACCTTGGTGGCGCTGTCCGTGAACTTGGCCGCCAGCGGGGCGCCGAAGATGTGTGCCTTCTGGGCGCTCTCCAGCAGCGGCTGGTTGATCACGCCGATGGTCTTGCCGCTCGCGATGCCCGACAGCACGTGGTAGAGCGCGAAGAAGAACGGCGACTGGGCCAGGATGGGAAGGCACGAGGAGAGCGGGTTGGTGCCCGTCTCCTTGTACAGCTTCATCATCTCTTCGGACTGGCGCTGCTTGTCGCTCTTGTAGCGCTCCTGGATCGCCTTCATCTTCGGCTGGAGCGCCTGCATGTTGCGGGTCGACTTGATCTGCTTCACGAAGAGCGGGATCAGACAGATCCGGATCAGCACCACCAGGGACACGATGGACAGTCCCCAGGCCCAGCCCGTGTCCGGCCCGAAGATCGCGCCGTACAACTTGTGGAACTGGACGATGACCCAGGAAACAGGCCAGGTGATAAAGCTGAACAGACTGGCAATCGTGTCCACTAATCAGGCTCCTTGAGCATTGGGCGAGGTCTCTGCGGCCGGGCTGGGCTCGGTCTCAGCGGCGGAGTGCCCGCCCTTGTCGCCGCGCCAGGCGTTGCGCAGCGCCTCGTGCCATCGAGGGCGCTTGCGTTCGGGGACGTGATCCACGCCGCCCGGCGACCACGGATTGCACCGCAGGATGCGCCAGGCGGTCAGTGCCGTGCCCTTCACCGCGCCATGCCGGTCAATGGCCGTGAATCCGTAGTGGGAACACGACGGGTAGTACCTGCAGACGGGCCCGAGCAGCGGGCTGATCGTCCACTGGTACAGCTTGATCAGGGCCAGCAGCGGGTACTTCATCGCGCACCCCCTCCCAGCAGCCGCTCCAGGGCGGCGTCCAGGTCTCGGGCCAGCTGTGCTTGATCGGCGTCGCCCGCACCGGGCAATGCCCGTACGACAACAAGGCTACCGGGGGGCAGCTGGGGGATCCGATCGCGCACCAGATGGCGAAGGCGGCGCTTCACCAGGTTGCGCACGACCGCGACACCCACGGCCTTGCTGACGACGAAACCCGCACGCGTCGGGGGAGCGCTCTCCCCAGGCGCGTGCGGGTCCGTGGCACCGCTGCGTAGATGGACGACAAGGAGCGGGCGACCGGCCCGGCGTCCTCGGCGTACCGCGGTCGCGAAGTCTTCGCGCCGCCTCAGCCGATTCTCGGTAGGCAGCACGTCATGACCTGTATGCGATTAGGCGGACAGGCTGGCGCGGCCCTTGCCACGACGGTTCGCGAGGATGGCGCGACCGGCACGGGTACGCATCCGCAGGCGGAAGCCGTGGGTCTTGGCGCGACGACGGTTGTTCGGCTGGAAGGTGCGCTTGCTCACTCGGGGGCTCCAGAAATGATTCGGTGGTGGCGGGACATCGCCTGGCTGTCACCGTGCGCCCACGAGAAGCTCGCAATACACGAAGCTCGCATAACGCCCGAGTGCACCGCTTCACGATCACAGACCGTGATCTTTGCCCATCGGAGGCAGGCGGCAGCAGCCATCGACAACTCGACCTGGTTACGGTACGCGCGACTACGCCATCCGGTCAAACCAGCCCCTCAGCGGGCCCCGCTGTGCACAGCCTGTGGACAACAACTTGAACCACGTCAGTCGCCACGACTACCGTGGCTCGACCCCGAATCTTTTCCTTTCTGTCCTTGCCTGTCCTTCCATCCCGTCCCGAGAACCACACATTCGTGGGACCTGCGAGAGAGCGTGCCTTGTGGCTGACGTACCTGCCGATCTTGCCGCAGTGTGGCCACGAGTGCTGGAGCAGCTCCTCGCGGAGGGCCAGCAGGGGATCGAGCCGAAGGACAAGCAGTGGATCGAGCGCTGCCAGCCGCTCGCCCTGGTGGCCGACACCGCGCTGCTCGCCGTCCCCAACGAGTGGGGCAAGCGCGTCCTGGAGGGCCGGCTGGCCCCGCTGATCAGCGACACGCTCAGCCGTGAGTGCGGGCGCCCGATCCGGATCGCGATCACGGTCGACGACTCGGTGGGCGAGCCCCCCGGCCCGCAGCCCGCGCCGCCCGCGCAGCAGCAGCCCCCGCGCTACCAGGACGACGGCTACGGCCGGCCCGCCGACGACGGCCTGCCCAGCGTCCGCCCGGCCTACCCGGAGTACCAGCAGCAGCGCCCCGAGCCCGGCGCCTGGCCGCGCGCCCAGGAGGACCTCTCCTGGCAGCAGCCCCGGCTCGGCGGCTTCCAGGACCGCGACACGGGCCCCGAGCAGTGGCGCGAGCCGTACGCGACGGGCCGCCCGCAGCAGCCGCAGCACGACTACCGCCAGCCGCAGATGCCCGAGCGTCCGCAGTACGAGCAGCAGCCCCCGGCGTACGAGCCGCGCCCGGAGCGGCACGAGCTGCCCGAGCCGCAGGCGCCGCAGCACTCCGGCGGCCCGCAGCCGGGCGGCGGCCCCCGTCCGATGGGCGGCCCCCCGTCGTCCTCCTCGGCGCAGCCGGGCGGTCCGGGCGAGCCGCACGCGCGGCTGAACCCCAAGTACCTCTTCGACACGTTCGTCATCGGTTCCTCGAACCGGTTCGCGCACGCGGCGGCCGTCGCGGTCGCCGAGGCGCCCGCCAAGGCGTACAACCCGCTCTTCATCTACGGGGAGTCGGGCCTGGGCAAAACGCATCTTCTGCACGCCATCGGGCACTACGCCCGCAGCCTCTATCCCGGCACGCGCGTGCGGTACGTGAGCTCCGAGGAGTTCACCAACGAGTTCATCAACTCGATCCGCGACGGCAAGGGCGACACCTTCCGCAAGCGGTACCGGGACGTGGACATCCTGCTCGTCGACGACATCCAGTTCCTGGCGAGCAAGGAGTCGACGCAGGAGGAGTTCTTCCACACGTTCAACACGCTCCACAACGCCAACAAGCAGATCGTGCTGTCCTCGGACCGGCCGCCCAAGCAGCTGATGACCCTGGAGGACCGGCTGCGGAACCGTTTCGAGTGGGGTCTGACCACCGATGTGCAGCCGCCGGAGCTGGAGACCCGTATCGCCATCCTTCGTAAGAAGGCGGTGCAGGAGCAGCTGAACGCCCCGCCGGAGGTGCTGGAGTTCATCGCTTCCCGGATCTCGCGGAACATCCGCGAGCTGGAGGGCGCGCTGATCCGGGTGACGGCGTTCGCCTCGCTCAACCGGCAGCCGGTGGACCTCGGGCTCACCGAGATCGTGCTCAAGGACCTGATCCCCGGCGGGGAGGACTCCGCGCCCGAGATCACGGCCGGCGCCATCATGGCGGCGACCGCGGACTACTTCGGACTGACGGTGGAGGACCTCTGCGGATCCTCGCGCAGCCGCGTCCTGGTGACGGCCCGCCAGATCGCCATGTACCTCTGCCGCGAGCTCACCGACCTCTCGCTGCCGAAGATCGGGGCGCAGTTCGGCGGGCGCGACCACACGACCGTGATGCACGCGGACCGCAAGATCCGGGCGCTGATGGCCGAGCGCCGCTCCATCTACAACCAGGTCACCGAGCTCACCAACCGCATCAAGAACGGCTGAGCCGACCGCTCGCAGGGCCTCGGAGGGCGCCCGGGACGACACACCGTCCCGGGCGCCCTTTCGCATGCCCGGACACGGCCTCCGGGCGGCCCTCAGCGGTCCTTCGTACGGCCCTCGACCGCTCCGCGGAGGCGCTCCTGGGGCGTGTGCGGGGCCTTCGCGGGCCCGGCGCACGGCCGTCCTCACGCCCCACCTGTTCGAATACGCGCCGGTGACCGGGGGTTCTCCACAGAACCGGGGACTTTTCCCCGTCCACACCCTGGGGACTGCGAAGTTGTCCAGATTGCATCCACAGGCGAGCGCCCTGATACTCCATCACTCCAGGTCAGCAGCCTGTGGATTTGTGCGCGAACACGTTCCACAGCCTGTGGACAAAATTTTCGTCCACAGGCTGTGATCAAAGTTGTCCACCGGCGGCCCACAGGCCGGGCCGCGTTGCCCACAGCTTCTCCACAGCACTGTCCACTGTTCGGCAACGAAACACCCCGGATCACCGGGTCGAGTGAAAGCCGTCACACCAAGGAGCCGGGTTGGGCTGTGGGGAACCTGGGTAAAGCTGGGGACAGCTCTGGGGAGAACTGGGCCCTGCCTGTGCATCGGGTGTGCAGAACTTTCGGGTGTCCACAGAAGCAGCGAGTTGTCCACGGGCTCCACCCACAGGACCGGTGGACAAAAAAGTGGGCCTGACCTGCGAAAACGGGGTTATCCACGGTTTCCACAGGCCCTACTACTACTCCCACTTAGAGTTAGCTCGGATTTCGCTTCGAAGTGGGACCTGTGCACAACTCGCCGCCGTCGCTCCGGTGACCCGTCGGCACGACTTGACCCCGAGTCGCACCGAGTGTCAGCGGCGTACGTCAGACTGGTCCCCGGCGATACAGCCGACGACGAAAGCCAGCAGGGCGAGCCAGCAACAGCAGGAGGCGGTTCCGGTGAAGATCCGGGTGGAGCGCGATGTTCTCGCGGAGGCGGTGGCGTGGGTGGCCCGCAGCCTCCCGGCCCGTCCGCCCGCGCCCGTGCTCGCGGGCCTTCTTCTGAAGGCGGAGGACGGCGCCCTCAGCTTCTCCAGCTTCGACTACGAGGTCTCGGCCCGCGTCTCGGTCGACGCCGAGGTGGACGAGGACGGCACGGTGCTCGTCTCCGGCCGCCTGCTCGCCGACATCTGCCGCGCCCTCCCCAACCGCCCGGTGGAGATTTCCACAGACGGTGTACGGGCGACGGTGGTCTGCGGCTCCTCCCGCTTCACCCTCCACACCCTTCCTGTGGAGGAGTACCCGGCGCTGCCGCAGATGCCGACCGCGACGGGCACCGTTCCCGGTGAGGTCTTCGCCTCCGCCGCCGCCCAGGTCGCCATCGCCGCCGGGCGCGACGACACGCTGCCGGTGCTGACCGGTGTGCGGATCGAGATCGAGGGCGACACGGTCACCCTGGCCTCCACCGACCGCTACCGCTTCGCGGTCCGCGAGTTCCTGTGGAAGCCGGAGAACCCGGACGCCTCCGCGGTCGCCCTGGTGCCCGCCAAGACGCTCCTGGACACCGCCAAGGCCCTCACCAGCGGTGACACGGTCACGCTCGCGCTGTCGGGCTCGGGCGCCGGCGAGGGCCTGATCGGCTTCGAGGGCGCGGGCCGCCGCACCACCACCCGCCTGCTCGAAGGCGACCTGCCGAAGTACCGGACGCTGTTCCCGACCGAGTTCAACTCGGTCGCGGTGATCGAGACCGCGCCCTTCGTCGAGGCCGTCAAGCGCGTCTCCCTGGTCGCCGAGCGCAACACGCCGGTCCGGCTCAGCTTCGAGCAGGGCGTGCTCATCCTGGAGGCCGGCTCCAGCGACGACGCACAGGCTGTGGAAAGGGTCGACGCCAACCTGGAGGGCGACGACATCTCGATCGCCTTCAACCCGACCTTCCTGCTCGACGGCCTGAGCGCCATCGACTCCCCGGTCGCCCAGCTCTCCTTCACCACCTCGACCAAGCCGGCGCTGCTGAGCGGCAAGCCCGCGCTCGACGCCGAGGCGGACGACGCGTACAAGTACCTGATCATGCCGGTCCGCCTCTCCGGCTGATCCGTACGGCCGAGCTGCCCGGGGCCGCGTTCGTCTGAGCGGCGGACCCCACAGGTGTGTGCCCGCGTCCGGGCGTAGGCTCGGACGCGGGTACGAACGCCACAACGTCAAAGGATCATGTGATGGAGCTCGGTCTCGTCGGCCTCGGCAAGATGGGCGGCAACATGCGCGAGCGGATCCGCCGCGCAGGCCACACCGTCATCGGTTACGACCGCAACCCGGACGTCGCCGATGTCCACAGCCTCGAAGAGCTTGTGGGCAAGCTCAAGGGCCCGCGCGTGGTCTGGGTGATGGTCCCGGCCGGTGCCGCGACCCAGTCCACCATCGACGAGCTGGCCGAGCTGCTCTCCCCCGGCGACGTGGTCGTGGACGGCGGCAACTCGCGCTGGACGGACGACGAGAAGCACGCCGTCGAGCTGGGCCTCAAGGGCATCGGTTTCGTCGACTGCGGCGTCTCCGGCGGCGTCTGGGGCCTGCAGAACGGCTACGCGCTGATGTACGGCGGCGACGCCGAGAACGTGGCGAAGGTCCAGCCGGTCTTCGACGCGCTCAAGCCCGAGGGCGAGTTCGGCGCGGTCCACGCGGGCAAGGTCGGCGCCGGCCACTTCGCCAAGATGGTCCACAACGGCATCGAGTACGCCATGATGCAGGCGTACGCCGAGGGCTGGGAGCTCCTGGAGAAGGTCGACTCCGTCACCGACGTGCGCGAGGTCTTCCGCAGCTGGCAGGAGGGCACGGTCATCCGTTCCTGGCTGCTCGACCTGGCGGTCAACGCCCTCGACGAGGACGAGCACCTGGAGCAGCTGCGCGGCTACGCGGCGGACTCCGGCGAGGGCCGCTGGACCGTCGAGGCGGCCATCGACAACGCCGTGCCGCTGCCCGCGATCACCGCGTCGCTGTTCGCGCGGTTCGCGTCCCGGCAGGACGACTCCCCGCAGATGAAGATGATCGCGGCGCTGCGCAACCAGTTCGGCGGCCACGCGGTCGAGTCCAAGAAGTAATCCACAGGCTGTTGGCAGGGCCGGGGGAGGTCGGCGCACCACCATGCACGTCACGCATCTCTCGCTGGCCGACTTCCGCTCGTACGCCCGGGTCGAGGTTCCGCTCGACCCGGGCGTCACCGCGTTCGTGGGCGCCAACGGCCAGGGCAAGACCAATCTCGTCGAGGCCGTCGGCTATCTGGCGACCCTCGGCAGCCATCGCGTCTCCTCGGACGCGCCGCTGGTGCGCATGGGGGCCGAGCGGGCCGTCATCCGCGCGGCCGTCACCCAGGGGGAGCGCTCCCAGCTGATCGAGCTGGAGCTCAACCCGGGCCGGGCCAACCGGGCCCGTATCAATCGGTCCTCGCAGGTCAGACCGCGTGACGTACTGGGGATAGTGCGCACGGTGCTCTTCGCGCCGGAGGACCTGGCGCTGGTCAAGGGCGACCCCGGCGAGCGCCGCCGGTTCCTGGACGAGCTGGTCACCGCGCGCTCCCCGCGCATGGCGGCCGTGCGCTCCGACTACGACCGCGTGCTCAAGCAGCGCAACACCCTGCTGAAGTCCGCCGCCATGGCTCGGCGCCACGACGGTCGTGGCATGGACCTGTCCACCCTCGACGTGTGGGACCAGCATCTGGCGCGGGCGGGCGCCGAGCTGCTGGCCCAGCGGCTCGACCTGATCGCCACCCTCCAGCCGCTCGCCGACAAGGCGTACGAGCAGCTGGCGCCGGGCGGCGGGCCGGTGGCGCTGGAGTACCGGCCGTCGGCGCAGGGCGAGGCCGCCACCCGTGAGGATCTGTACGGGCAGCTGATGGCCGCGCTCGCCGAGGTGCGCAAGCAGGAGATCGAGCGGGGCGTGACCCTGGTCGGGCCGCACCGCGACGACCTGCTCCTCAAGCTCGGCCAGCTGCCCGCCAAGGGGTACGCGAGCCACGGCGAGTCCTGGTCGTACGCGCTGGCGCTGCGGCTCGCCTCGTACGACCTGCTGCGGGCCGAGGGCAACGAGCCGGTGCTGGTCCTGGACGACGTGTTCGCGGAGCTGGACGCCCGGCGCCGCGAACGGCTGGCGGAGCTGGTGGCCCCGGGCGAGCAGGTGCTGGTGACGGCGGCCGTGGACGACGACGTCCCCGGTGTCCTGGCAGGGGTGCGCTACCAGGTCGCCGCCGGAGAGGTGGCGCGGGTATGAGCGGACAGTCCGACAACGAGGCGCCCCGCCCCAAGGTTCCCGAGTCCTCCGGCATCGACCTCGCGCGCGTGGCGCTGCGCGCCGCCAAGGAGCAGGCCAAGGCGCGGGGCGCCGCCGCGCAGCAGAAGAAGCAGGCCAGGAGGGGCGGCGGGCTGCGCTCGGGCGCCCGGGCCGACGGGCGCGACCCGCAGCCGCTGGGCGCCGCGATCAACCGGCTGATCACCGAGCGCGGCTGGGAGACCCCGGCGGCCGTCGGCGGGGTGATGGGCCGCTGGCCGCAGATCGTCGGCGAGGACCTGGCCAAGCACTGCGTTCCGCTGCGCTACGACGAGGACCCGGACGAGCGCGTGCTCACCGTGCAGTGCGACTCCACGGCGTGGGCGACGCAGCTGCGGCTGCTCGCGCCCCAGCTGGTGGCCCGGCTCAACGCCGACCTGGGCCACGGCACGGTCCGGATGATCAAGGTCCTGGGTCCGGGCGGGCCGCCCACCCGGTACGGGCGCCTGCGCGCCCCGGGCAGCACGGGCCCCGGCGACACCTACGGATGATCGCGGCCGGATCCGGCCGCCCGGCATGGGCAGAACCGCTTCCGCGCCCGAAGGACGGGCCGCGTTCCCCCTGTTGAGCGGCCTCGCGCTGCAGGAAACCGGTCGGTATGGGTGAGGCGTCCCTCACGGTAGCCGGAGGTTGACAGGCCGAAGCTCTCAATGCCGCTGTGAGGCTCTTAGAGCCCCTGCCTGGATATGGGGAGTCGGTGAAGGCCCGCTCAGGGCGGCACATGCGGACTCAGGTACCGGCAAACCCCCATTCATGTCGGCGCTACCGGTAGACTGGTCAATAATCCCGCCCTCCTCGCGGGACCCACCGAATGACGCGGTCGGACGCTGCCCCGTGGCACCGCCCGGCGCTGACCATCGCTGAACGACGCAGCTGCTCCTGTCTGCCCAGGGGAAGGCTGTGCTGTGCCAGAAAGGGCGCTTCGTGGCCGATTCCGGCAACCCCAACGAGAACACCCCGTCCACTGCCGTCGGCGAGAACGGCGAGGTAACCGCCTCGTACGACGCCAGCGCGATCACCGTCCTCGAGGGTCTGGACGCGGTCCGCAAGCGACCCGGCATGTACATCGGCTCGACCGGTGAGCGCGGTCTGCACCACCTGGTGCAGGAAGTCGTGGACAACTCCGTCGACGAGGCGCTGGCCGGCCACGCGGACACGATCGACGTGACGATCCTGGCCGACGGCGGCGTGCGCGTGGTCGACAACGGCCGTGGCATCCCCGTCGACATGCACCCCGTGGAGAAGAAGCCGGCCGTCGAGGTCGTGCTGACCGTGCTCCACGCGGGCGGCAAGTTCGGCGGCGGTGGCTACGCCGTCTCCGGTGGTCTGCACGGCGTCGGTGTCTCCGTCGTGAACGCCCTGTCGACCAAGCTCGCGGTCGAGATCAAGCGCGACGGCTACCGCTGGACCCAGGACTACAAGCTCGGCGTTCCCACGGCTCCCCTGGCCAAGCACGAGCAGGTCGAGGAGAGCGGCACCACGGTCACCTTCTGGGCCGACCCGGACGTCTTCGAGACCACCGAGTACTCCTTCGAGACGCTCGCGCGGCGCTTCCAGGAGATGGCCTTCCTCAACAAGGGCCTGACGATCAAGCTCACGGACGAGCGCGAGTCGGCCAAGGCCGTCGCGGGCGCCGACTCCGCCGAGGAGAGCGACGAGCAGCAGCCGCTCTCGGTGACGTACTACTACGAGGGCGGCATCGTCGACTTCGTGAAGTACCTCAACTCGCGCAAGGGCGAGCTGATCCACCCGACCGTGATCGACGTGGACGCCGAGGACAAGGAGCGGATGCTCTCGGCGGAAATCGCGATGCAGTGGAACTCTCAGTACAGCGAGGGCGTTTACTCCTTTGCGAACACCATCCACACGCACGAGGGGGGTACGCATGAGGAGGGATTCCGCGCCGCGCTCACGGGCCTGGTCAACCGGTACGCCCGCGACAAGAAGCTGCTGCGCGAGAAGGACGACAACCTCTCCGGCGAGGATATCCGCGAGGGTCTGACGGCGATCATCTCCGTCAAGCTGGGCGAGCCGCAGTTCGAGGGCCAGACCAAGACCAAGCTGGGCAACACCGAGGCGAAGACGTTCGTCCAGAAGGTGGTGCACGAGCACCTGACCGACTGGTTCGACCGGAACCCCAACGAGGCCGCGGACATCATCCGCAAGGCCATCCAGGCGCAGACGGCACGTGTCGCCGCCCGCAAGGCGCGCGACCTGACCCGCCGCAAGGGTCTGCTCGAAAGCGCCTCGCTTCCCGGCAAGCTCTCCGACTGCCAGTCCAACGACCCGACGAAGTGCGAGATCTTCATCGTCGAGGGTGACTCCGCCGGTGGTTCGGCGAAGTCCGGCCGCAACCCGATGTACCAGGCCATCCTGCCCATCCGAGGCAAGATCCTGAACGTCGAGAAGGCCCGTATCGACAAGATCCTGCAGAACACCGAGGTCCAGGCGCTCATCTCGGCCTTCGGTACCGGAGTCCACGAGGACTTCGACATCGAGAAGCTCCGCTATCACAAGATCATCTTGATGGCGGACGCCGATGTCGACGGCCAGCACATCAACACCCTGCTGCTGACCTTCCTCTTCCGCTTCATGCGTCCGCTGGTCGAGGCCGGGCACGTCTACCTGTCGCGCCCGCCGCTCTACAAGATCAAGTGGGGCCGGGACGACTTCGAGTACGCGTACTCGGACCGTGAGCGCGACGCGCTCGTGGAGCTCGGCAAGCAGGCGGGCAAGCGGATCCGCGAGGACTCGATCCAGCGCTTCAAGGGTCTCGGCGAGATGAACGCCGAGGAGCTGCGCGTCACCACCATGGACGTCGAGCACCGCGTCCTCGGCCAGGTCACCCTGGACGACGCGGCCCAGGCCGACGACCTGTTCTCGGTGCTGATGGGCGAGGACGTCGAGGCGCGGCGCTCGTTCATCCAGCGCAACGCCAAGGACGTCCGCTTCCTCGACATCTGAGTCGGTCCGTCGCTGACCGCTTCGAAAGGACTTGAGAACCAGCAATGGCCGACGAGAACACTCCCGCGACCACTGAATCCACCGAGGAAGACCCTGTACTGCGCATCGAGCCCGTCGGGCTCGAGACGGAGATGCAGCGCTCCTACCTCGACTACGCGATGTCCGTCATCGTCTCGCGCGCGCTGCCGGACGTACGGGACGGCCTGAAGCCCGTGCACCGCCGTGTGCTGTACGCGATGTACGACGGCGGCTACCGGCCCGAGAAGGGCTTCTACAAGTGCGCCCGCGTCGTCGGCGACGTCATGGGCACCTACCACCCGCACGGCGACTCCTCGATCTACGACGCGCTCGTCCGCCTCGCCCAGCCCTGGTCGATGCGGATGCCGCTGGTCGACTCCAACGGCAACTTCGGTTCCCCGGGCAACGACCCGGCCGCCGCCATGCGGTACACCGAGTGCAAGATGATGCCGCTGTCCATGGAGATGGTCCGCGACATCGACGAGGAGACCGTCGACTTCCAGGACAACTACGACGGCCGCAACCAGGAGCCGACGGTCCTGCCGGCGCGCTTCCCGAACCTGCTGGTCAACGGCTCCGCCGGCATCGCCGTCGGTATGGCCACCAACATCCCGCCGCACAACCTGCGCGAGGTCGCGGACGGCGCCCAGTGGTTCCTGTCGCACCCCGAGGCGTCGCACGAGGAGCTCCTGGACGCGCTGATCGAGCGCATCAAGGGCCCCGACTTCCCCACCGGCGCGCTCGTCGTCGGCCGCAAGGGCATCGAGGAGGCGTACCGCACCGGGCGCGGCTCGATCACCATGCGCGCGGTGGTCGCGGTCGAGGAGATCCAGAACCGCCAGTGCCTGGTGGTCACCGAGCTTCCGTACCAGGTCAACCCCGACAACCTGGCCCAGAAGATCGCCGACCTGGTCAAGGACGGCAAGGTCGGCGGCATCGCCGACGTCCGGGACGAGACCAGCTCCCGTACCGGTCAGCGCCTGGTCATCGTGCTCAAGCGCGACGCGGTCGCCAAGGTCGTCCTGAACAACCTGTACAAGCACACCGACCTCCAGACGAACTTCGGCGCCAACATGCTGGCGCTCGTCGACGGCGTGCCGCGCACGCTCTCGCTGGACGCGTTCATCCGCCACTGGGTGACGCACCAGATCGAGGTCATCGTCCGGCGCACCAGGTTCCGGCTGCGCAAGGCCGAGGAGCGGGCCCACATCCTGCGCGGTCTGCTCAAGGCGCTCGACGCGATCGACGAGGTCATCGCGCTGATCCGGCGCAGCGAGACCGTCGAGGTCGCGCGCGAGGGCCTGATGGGCCTGCTCCAGATCGACGAGATCCAGGCCAACGCGATCCTGGAGATGCAGCTCCGCCGGCTCGCCGCCCTGGAGCGCCAGAAGATCGTCGCCGAGCACGACGAGCTCCAGGCGAAGATCAACGAGTACAACGCGATCCTCGCCTCGCCCGAGCGCCAGCGCCAGATCATCAGCGAGGAGCTGGCGGCGATCGTCGAGAAGTTCGGCGACGACCGGCGCTCCAAGCTGGTGCCCTTCGACGGTGACATGTCCATCGAGGACCTGATCGCCGAAGAGGACATCGTCGTCACCATCACCAACGGCGGCTACGTCAAGCGCACCAAGACCGAGGACTACCGGTCGCAGAAGCGCGGCGGCAAGGGCGTACGGGGCACCAAGCTGAAGCAGGACGACATCGTCGACCACTTCTTCGTCTCCACCACCCACCACTGGCTGCTCTTCTTCACCAACAAGGGCCGGGTCTACCGGGCCAAGGCGTACGAGCTGCCGGACGCCGGACGGGACGCGCGCGGCCAGCACGTGGCGAACCTGCTGGCCTTCCAGCCGGACGAGAAGATCGCCCAGATCCTCGCCATCCGCGACTACGAGGCGGCGCCCTACCTGGTGCTCGCCACCAAGTCCGGCCTGGTGAAGAAGACCTCGCTCAAGGACTACGACTCGCCCCGTTCGGGTGGTGTCATCGCCATCAACCTCCGGGAGACGGAGACCGGTGGCGAGGACGAGCTGATCGGCGCCGAGCTGGTATCGGCCGAGGACGATCTGCTGCTCATCAGCAAGAAGGCCCAGTCCATCCGCTTCACGGCGACGGACGACGCCCTGCGCCCGATGGGACGCGCCACTTCGGGCGTCAAGGGGATGAGTTTCCGCGAGGGCGACGAGCTGCTCTCGATGAATGTCGTCCGGCCCGGTACTTTCGTGTTCACCGCCACCGACGGCGGGTACGCGAAGCGGACCCCCGTCGACGAGTACCGCGTCCAGGGTCGCGGTGGCCTCGGAATCAAGGCCGCCAAGATCGTGGAGGACCGGGGCTCGCTGGTCGGCGCGCTGGTGGTCGAGGAGACGGACGAGATCCTCGCCATCACGCTCGGCGGTGGTGTGATTCGTACGCGAGTCAACGAGGTCAGGGAGACGGGCCGTGACACCATGGGCGTCCAACTGATCAACCTGGGCAAGCGCGATGCCGTCGTCGGCATCGCTCGTAACGCCGAGGCCGGTCGCGAGGCTGAAGAGGTCGACGGTCCCGAGGGGGCCGAGATCGACACGGTCGAAGGCGAGTCAGCCGAGGCCGCAGTCGAGGGCACGGAGCCCTCGGCCGGGGAGCACGAGGAGTAGAGCGTGAGTGGAGCCACGGGCGCCGGATCGGCCGCTTCCGGAGCGAACGGTGCCCGTGGCCCTGCCGCGGACTCCCAGGGGGTAACGGTGACCGACACCCGCGGGCCGCAGGCCCGGTCCGACTACGAGGGACGCGCCGGCGCGCTCCCCGGCGAGCGCGAGAAGCCCTCGGGCCCCGCGCAGCCGTACCACCCGCCGCAGGCGTACCCGACGTCCCAGAACGGGACGCAGGGCGGCCAGCGCGGCGGTGCCACCGCCGCGGTGCGCCGCCCCCGCACGGGCGCGCGTACGACGCCGCGTACCCGCAAGGCGCGGCTGCGGGTGGCCAAGGCCGACCCGTGGTCGGTGATGAAGGTCAGCTTCCTGCTGTCCATCGCGCTCGGCGTGTGCACGGTGGTGGCATCGGCGGTGCTGTGGATGGTGATGGACGCCATGGGCGTCTTCTCGTCCGTGGGCGGGACCATCAGCGAGGCCACGGGCTCCAACGAGTCCAACGGCTTCGATCTGCAGTCCTTCCTGTCGCTGCCGCGCGTGCTGATCTTCACCTCGGTGATCGCGGTCATCGATGTGGTCCTCGCCACCGCGCTGGCCACGCTCGGCGCGTTCATCTACAACCTCTCGGCCGGTTTCGTGGGCGGTATCGAGCTCACGCTCGCCGAGGACGAGTAACCGAGGTTCCCGCACTTCACAGGGGGGCCGGTCATCGATTTTGGGACTGGCCCCCACGTGCGCTAATCTTCAGAGGTCAGCGCGCGGGGGACACCCCGAAGAGCGCGGCGGGGCTATAGCTCAGTTGGTTAGAGCGCATCCCTGATAAGGATGAGGCCACAGGTTCAAATCCTGTTAGCCCCACAGTGCAGAAGGTCCCCGGACGAATCGTCCGGGGACCTTTTCGTTGTGCGGTGCGGCTCCTCTGTGTACGGCCACCGCGGGCGTACCGCGCCGCCGCCCCCACATGGGGCCGCCAGCCACGCATCGGGTCGACGTCCACGCGTACGCGTAACAGGCCGCCGTGTATCAGGCCGCCGTGTACGTACTGCGTACGTACACGAAGAAGCCCGGCAACTCGGGGAGTTGCCGGGCTCGCAAGCTCGGGCAGGAGCTGGTGGGACGGTCAGGGCGTGGGCGCCGGGGCGCTGTCGTCCAGGGGCGGGGCCTCGGCGCCGTCGTCGGAGGAGGAGCCGTTCGCCCCGTCGCCCCCTTCGTCGGACGAGCCCGGCAGATGACGGGTCGAGGGCGAGGAGCCGTGGGCCTCGGCGCGGATGCGCTGCTTCATCGTGGGCGGCAGCGCGGATGCGCCGGGAAGGGCCCAGCGCACGGTCGGCGTCATGGCCGTCGAGTTGTCGCTGCGGTGGTGCGCGGCGGTCTGCTGCGGTACGGAGGGTGCGGCGGTGGCCTGGCCGGCGGCCAGACCGAGGAAGGCGAGGAGGGCGACGAGCGCGCCGGTGAGTGCGGTCCACCACGTCGTGAGCTTGCTGGTTGCCATGACTTCCTCGCTTCTGAGTCGTTCTTTGGTTGCCCGATTTGCGTTGGATCTCATGATGTGTACCAGCGCCGCAGAGCGAGGGGGCGACGCACCGTTATGGGCGGATCTTCCGATGAACTGCACTCGTATGGACCATCACCGATTGGTATCGATCGGTGTGTATAGTCGGGCGACAGAGGTCCCTTACGTCAAGGAAAGACGAGGTCGCGCGGTGAAGAAGCTCCTCCTGGTCGCACTGGCCGCCATCGGCGGGCTCCTCGTGTACCGCCAGATCCAGGCGGATCGCGCCGAGCAGGACCTGTGGACGGAGGCGACCGACTCCGTGCCCGCAGGTTCGGGTGTGTGAGACCCACAGAGTCCAGTTGCAGAGCCCCGGCCGCCGACGCGGCCGGGGCTCTGTGCTGTCATGTGCCCGGGGCAGCCGCCCCCGAGGATTCACCTGCGCAAATCAATGGCTTGCATAAGCAAAATTGAAGGGGGCGCGGCGGCATGGCGAACCAGCGGGGTAAGGGCCGGTCGGCGGTCGCCGTGGCCGCGCTGTGCACGCTGGCGTTACTCCAGGGCCCGGGGCGCGCGGGCGCCGCCAACGGGCCCCAGCCCGACGGCCCCTACCGCTACGACCGCCTGGCGCGGCCGGTCACCGGTGCGGCGAGCGCCCAGGACGGACCCCGGCTCACGGCCGGCTCGGTCTACCGGGCGGCGCTCGGGCCCCATGCGAAGACCTACTTCCAGGTCGCCCTCCCCGGCCTGGGCGAAGCCTATGTGTCGGCCGTGGCCGTGCCCGGCCGCGACGCCGAGGTCTCGGACGGCGAAGGCATCCAGCTCAGCCTCCAGGACCGCGACGGCAACACCTGCGACTCCAGCCGCGTCGCCTTCGACCCGCCCAAGTACCCCCGCCCGCTCGCCGCGTACGTCACCCGGGGCCTGTCGCGGAGCGGGACGCCCTGTCAGGCGGCGGGCACCTACTACGTGTTGGTCGAACGGGTCGGTGACGACGCGTCCGCCAAGGGCGACTGGGGCATCGAGCTGCGGCACTCGCGCGAGCCAGGGCTCGCACCGGACGAGCCGACCGCCGCACCGACCCGATGGCCGAGCGCCTCACCGCTCCCGCCGTCCGGGGGCGCGCACGAGCTGCGCGGCGGTACGGGCTTCGCCGACGCGCCCCGCACGCCCCAGGGCGTCTGGCGCGACACGCTGCGGCCGGGCGAGACGCGGTTCTTCCGGGTGCCGGTCGGCTGGGGCCAGCAGCTGTTCGCCACCGCCGAGCTGGGCCGCTCGGGCGGCGGCGGATACGTCCCGCAGGCCCTGGACCTCCAGCTCTACAACCCGGTGCTGGGGCCCGTCGCCGATGTGTACACGGTGTACGACGGCAAGCCCGCCACCACCTCGTTCGCCCCCCTCCCGCCCGTCGACTACCGCAACCGCTTCTCCCCCTCGGGCATGGTCTCCGCCATGCGCCTGGGCGGTGACTACTACCTGGCCGTGAGCGTCAGCCCCGAGCTCGCCGCGAAGTTCGGCCCCGGCGCGTACGCCGTGACGCTGCGCGTGAACGTACGGGGCCAGGCCAAGGCCGGGCCCTCCTACCGGCAGGACGCGCCCGACGTCACCACGGGCGCCACCGGCTCGCCCACCACGGGTACGGGCGCCGCGTCCGCCACCGGTTCCGGCTCGGCCGGGATGAAGGCGCTCGCAGCCGCCGGGATCGGCACGGGCACGCTGCTCGTGCTCTGGCTCGGGGTGTGGACGCTGCTGGCCCGGCGGCGGGCGCTGCCGCTCTGATCCCGTCCTTGGCCGGTCCACGGTCCGGCTGGGCTCGACCGGGACCAGTTCTGCCGGCTGGGATCAGTTATGCCTGCCCGGGTCGTTTCGGCCGGCCGGGTTCAGAGTCGGCTGAGGGCCCAGAAACCGACGGCGAAGCAGATCAGGGCGAGCAGCAGCACCGGGACGGCGACCTTCGCGGGTGGTCCCGGGCGCCGCCGCGAGGCCCGGGGCCCGGGTGACGCGGGTGCGCCGCTCGTCCCGGAAACCGGTGGGGCCGAAGTGGGAACCTGCGTGCTTCGAGCGGTGTACCTCTTAGTGACGGGGGTGGGTGCCGAGGAGGGGTACGGGGGTGGGGGCGTATGGAATCCGTCCGCCGTGGGCGGGGTGGGGAACTGCGGGACCAGCAGCGGGCGTTGCCCCGAGGGATCCCAGGGCTGGTGGCCCTGCTGCCATGCCTGCTGCTCCTGGGGCCAGCCGTGCTCTTCCTGGGGCCAAGGGTGCTCCTGGGGCCACGGCTGCCCCTGGGCGGCCGGTGCCGGATCCTGGCCGTACGGCTGTTCCTGGGCCGGAGCAGGAGCCTGCCCGTACGGCTGGGGCCGGCTCTGGGCCGACGACGGGTTCAGCCCGTAGGACTGCGCCTGCGCCTGCGCCGGTTGCTCTGCGGGCGACGGGTTCGGGGCGGCCGACGGATGGGGGACCGGCTGCGGATGCTGGACCGGCAGCGGGGTCCGCGCCGACGGTGTCGGTGGATGCTGGAGTACGCGGGGCAGCTCGCGCGGGGTGAACCCCTGGGGCAGCGGGCCTATCTGGTCGAAGACCTCGACCGGCTCCTCGTCGGTCCCGGTGTCGGGCAGCAGCTCCACGGCCGAGGCCAGCGCCTTGCGCGCCCCGGTGGCCGTCCGGAACCGGATGTGCGGGTCGGGTTGCAGAAGACCGGCCAGGACCTGCCACAGGGGCTCGGGCACGCCCTGGGGGGCGCCGGGGGTGCCGTGGGTGGAGAAGTACTCCACGAGGGCCCGTGCGTCCGGTTTCTGACCCTCCAGCAGATACAGGGTGACGAGCCCGACCGCGAACAGGTCGGACGGGAAGTCCGGCTCCGCGCCCATGATCTGTTCGGGTGCGAAGTAACCGGGCGTCCCCATTACGTAGTTGGTCTCGGTCAGCCGCGGTTCGCCCTTGCGCATCGCGATCCCGAAGTCGGACAGCCGCAGATGCGGCCGTCCGGTGCCGGTGGCTTCGAGGAGGATGTTGGCGGGCTTGATGTCCCGGTGGACGACCCCCTCGGCGTGCACCGCCGCCAGACCGGCGAGCAACTGGTCCAGGAGCACGCAGACGAACCTGGGCGGCAGCGGCCCGTAGTCGCCGATCAGATGGGCCAGCGAGCCGCCGGAGACCAGGTCCATCGTGAACAGGACCTTGTCGTCGTCGGCGGCCCAGCTCGCCGGGGCCAGCACATGAGGGTGGTCGATCCTCAGAGCCTGCTCGCGGACGAAGCGGAGCAGGGTGTGCGCGTCGCTCTGCTGGAGGACCTTCGCCGCCACACAGCGGCGGCGGCGGTGGTCCCAGGCGCGCCAGACGGCGCCCACTCCGCCGCGGCCGATCGGGTCGATGAGTTCGTACCGACCGGCGAAGACCTCACCCACCTGGCATCCCCGCCCCCATGGCTGTCAGCTCTGGTGCGCCTCGTAATGGGCGACCGCCTCGGCGGTGCGTCCGGCGCCGTACACCCGGAGGAACTCTGCCAGTTCGGGGTGGGCCGGGGCGAGGGTGTCCGCCGCGTCGATGATGTCCCCGGCGGCGGCGACCGAGCGGAGCAGCGACTGGATCTCGCGCACCACCCGGCGCACGGTCGGAGCGCCCGAACTGGTCGTGGTCTGGCCCGTGTTGGTGAGGACGGAGCCGCCCTGGGACTTCTTGATCTCGTCCATCCGGTCGGTGGCCTCGGCGGCGCTGACGCTGCCGTCGGCGACCTGCCCGGCCAGGTCCTGGAGGGCCTGGACGCGCTGGACGACCGCCGGGTTGCCGATCTTGGCGCGCTGGCCGCTCATCAGCTGGGACAGCATGGGCGCCGACAGACCCAGGACAGCGGCGAGCCGGGCCTGGTTCAGGCCGAGATCGTCTATCAGCCGGCGGAAGAGCGCCCCCAGCGGCTCCCCGTACCAGCTCCGCTGGAGCTCCCTGGCTCTTGCGGTCGCTTCCTGTTGCGTTGCGTCCATTGCGCGTCTCCCCATCGCTTCCCCATTGAGGCGCTTCGCTGTCGCGAACCCCGACGAGCATCTTACGGAGAGTGGTCGCTCACCGGGAGTCCCAATCCTTTTGCGGGATACCCGGTTCTACCCGGTACTCTGGTCTGCGCATCACCTTCCCGGGGCCTTAGCTCAGTTGGTAGAGCGCTGTCTTTGCATGGCAGATGTCAGGGGTTCGACTCCCCTAGGCTCCACCTCACGAAGACCCCCCTGACCTGCGTAAAAGCGGTCAGGGGGGTCTTTTCGCGCCGATTCGCCGGGTCGGCGGAGGTTCGGGCGGTCGGGGTCAGCGGCCGGTGCCGCGTTCCTCGCCGTCGAGTTCGGCCTCCTCGGCCTCCTTCGCCTCGACCTCCGGGTCGAGTCCGGAGCGGCTGCCGTCGACCGAGGACAGCGGCGGGCGCTCGGCCAGGTCGCCGTCGGGGACCTCGGTGGGGGCGGGCGGCTCGACCAGCCAGTCCGGGTTGGCCTGCTTGTCCCACCACTTCCACGCGGCGACCGCGCCACCGGCCAGAACGCCGAAGACCAGCAGGCCCTTGGCGAGACGCCCGGCCCGGGCCCGGCGCTCCTGCTTCCTGGCGAGCTTCTCGATCTGGTGCGGGGAGACCTGTCCGCGCAGCGCGGCGAGGGCGGCCGTGGAGCGGGCCATCGCCTCCTCGCGCACCGGCTGGGCCGCGGCGACGGCCTGGCTGACCCGGGGAGCGGTGTAGTCGGCGGCCTGGCGGGCGGCCCGGCGGGAGCGCGCCGCGGTCTGCCGGGCGACCTCCTCGACCCTCGGCGGCACGTGCGGCGCGACCAGGGCGTCGTACTGGAGCTGGGCCTGGCAGCGGGCCTGCTGCGCGGCGCGGCTCACCTTCGGTGCGAGCCGTACGCGCGCCTCGTGCGCGTACTCCGCCGCGTGGCTCTTGGCCGAGTCGGCGTAGGGCGCCACCACATCCGCGGCGTGCCGCACGCTGTCCTTCGCCGAGCCGGTCGCGGCGCGCACGCTGTCCATGCGGGTCACGTGATCCTCCTCCTTGGTGGCGGGGTTCGGGGCGGTCCGGGGGGTTGCCGCCGGAATGAGCACAGTGTTCGCCTTTCCACCCATCTCGAAATCATGCCCGTCTGACGGGTACCCGGCATGCGCGGAAAGGCATCCGGGTCATGTGGGGCGACTTCGGGTGACGCGCGGGCGGACGGGAGCGTGGCGGTGCGCGGCCGGGGCGTGTCTTGCGGATCCCGTCCGGTTCGCGGGGTCCGGCATGGGCGCACCGCACCCCGCCCGCCCACCACGACAGCGCGGCGGAACCGAAGCCGGCACGATCCGAAAGGCATGTCCTGGCTCGCGCCCGACGATGCCACGCTTCGCCCCGTCGCGCGCCTGTTCGGCGCGGATCGGCCCGGATCGGCGGGTACGCGGCGCATTTCCTTGCCGCGGGGCACTCCGTGCGAGGATCGTGGGACATCAGTGCAGACCAAAGGAAGGCAGCCCGTGGCCGAGCAGCTTTACGCGACCCTGAAGACCAACCAGGGGGACATCGAGATCCGGCTTCTGCCGAACCACGCCCCGAAGACGGTCCGGAACTTCGTCGAGCTGGCCCAGGGCGAGCGGGAGTGGACGCACCCGGCGACCGGCCAGAAGTCCACGGGCCGCCTCTACGACGGCACGGTCTTCCACCGCGTGATCAGCGGCTTCATGATCCAGGGCGGCGACCCGCTGGGCAACGGCACGGGCGGCCCCGGCTACGAGTTCGCCGACGAGTTCCACCCCGACCTCGCCTTCGACAAGCCGTACCTGCTGGCCATGGCGAACGCCGGGCCGGGCACCAACGGCTCGCAGTTCTTCATCACGGTGTCCCCCACCGCCTGGCTGACCCGCAAGCACACGATCTTCGGCGAGGTGACCGGCGACGCCGGCAAGAAGGTCGTGGACGCCATCGCGGCCACCGCCACCAACCCGCGCACCGACCGCCCCGTCCAGGACGTGGTCATCGAGTCGGTGGTCGTGGAGACCCGCGAGGGCTGAGCCCCGCGGGGGCCGCGTCCGCAAGGCCGGGCCCCCGCCCGGGGCGGGCACAGGCCCGATCACCCGTTCGAGGGGAACCAAACCGCCCCGCTCGTCCGTATGACGTGACGAGCGGGGCGGTGCGATTGCCGCCCGCGCGACCGGGTCGGCGCCGCGCCCGCCGCGCCTCCCCGCCGCGTACACCCACGACAAGGAGCACGATGGACCAGGCCAGCCTGCCGAGCTGCTACCGGCACCCGGGCGTGCAGACGGGGATCACCTGCACCCGCTGCGAGCGCCCGATCTGCCCGGACTGCATGGTCAGCGCCTCGGTCGGATTCCAGTGCCCCGAGTGCGTGCGGGGCGGCTCGGGCACGGGGCACGCGCCCACGGCCAACCAGCCGCGGACCATGGCGGGCGCCGCGCTCGCCCCCGGTGACCCGCAGCTGCTCACCAAGGTGCTGATCGGGCTGAACCTGGTGGGCTATCTGCTCCAGCAGGCGGTCGGGGACAAGTTCACCGAGAGGTACGAGCTGATCGGCCGGGCCTTCGTGCCCGGGTTCGACGCGCTCCAGGGCGTCGCCGAGGGGCAGTGGTACCGGCTGGCGACGTCGATGTTCCTGCACGCCAGTGTCATGCACATCGCGTTCAACATGCTCAGCCTGTGGTGGATCGGCGGCCCGCTGGAGGCGGCCCTGGGCCGGGTCCGCTATCTCGCGCTGTACGTGGTCTCCGGCCTGGCGGGCAGCGCGCTGACGTACTGGCTGGCCGCGGCGAACCAGCCCTCGCTGGGGGCCTCCGGGGCGATCTTCGGACTGTTCGGTGCCACGGCCGTGCTGATGCGCAAGCTGAAGTACGACATGCGCCCGCTGATCGCGCTCCTGGTGATCAACCTGGTGATCACCTTCAACCCCTGGGGCGGCATCGCCTGGCAGGCGCACATCGGCGGTCTGGTCGGCGGCACGGTGATCGCGTACGCCATGGTCCACGCGCCCCGCGAGCGGCGCGCGCTCGTCCAGTGGGGGGCCTGTGGACTGGTGCTCGCGGCCGTCCTGTTCACGGTCGTGGCCCGCACCGCGGCGCTCACCTGAGCCCGGGCCGCCCACCCGGGCGGCCACATGGAGTCGCGCTTTCCCCCAAGGTTGTCCACAGTGTGTGCCGGATCTTGTGCACCGGGTGGGGAACAGATGTGCCCCTTGTCGCTGACCTGGGTTTTCCCAGCAGGGACAAGGGGCGTGCCATGGGCCGTTGTGGGACAGTGGCAGTCACACCGGCGTCAACACGGCAGAGGTTATCCACAGATCGTCTGACCTTTTCCCCAGTGTGGATAGCGCTGTGGATAACCACTGGGCAAGGCTTGACGAGGAGGTTGTGGAGCAGCTACTTCCACTGCGTGGAGACACCGAAGCCGCCGGCGATGAAGCCGAAGCCGACGACGATGTTCCAGTTCCCGAAGGACTTCAGCGGCAGGTCGCCCTCGGTCACGTAGAAGAGGACGATCCAGGCGAGCCCGATCAGGAAGAACGCCAGCATCACCGGAGCCACCCAGCCCCGGCTGCCCAGCTTGATGGCGGTGGCCTGCTTCGCCGCCGGCGGCGGCGTGAAGTCGGCCTTCTTGCGGATACGTGACTTCGGCACGAGGAACACTCCTGTCGATGCGCTGCGTGACCGCGCAGGGAACTGTGGCTGGGCGGCGGAGGGGCAACGGGGATCACTGCTGCCCCCGGGCGTCCGTTAGCGTAGTGCTTCCGTGGCGCCGAAGGAGTAAGGGTACGTTGAGCAATTACGCCGACTCCCCACAAGGGCTCCCCGACGAGCAGCCCCCCGGACCTGGCCGTCGCTTCCGCGCCCGCCCCGTCCGGCTGCTCTCCGCCGCCGTCTTCGCCCTCGCCGGACTCATCTTCGTCACCAGCTTCAACACCGCCAAGGGCACCAACATCCGCACGGACGCCTCCCTGCTGAAGCTCTCCGACCTCATCCAGCAGCGCAGCCACAAGAACGCGGAGCTCGACCAGTCCACCGCCGCCGTCCGCGACGACGTCGACTCCCTGGCCCAGCGCGACAACGGCTCCACCAAGGCGCAGGACCAGCAGCTGGCCGCGCTCAAGGACGCGGCGGGCACCGAGAAGGTCACCGGCAAGGCCGTCACCGTCACCCTCAACGACGCCCCGCCCAACGCCACCGCCGCCCCCGGCTACCCCGCCCCCCAGGCCAACGACCTGGTCATCCACCAGCAGGACCTCCAGGCCGTCGTCAACGCCCTGTGGCAGGGCGGCGCCGAGGGCATCCAGGTCATGGACCAGCGCCTCATCTCCACCAGCGCGGTCCGCTGCGTCGGCAACACCCTGATCCTCCAGGGCCGGGTCTACTCGCCCCCGTACAAGATCACCGCGGTGGGCGACACCGGGAAGCTGCGCGGGGCGCTCGCCGCCTCCCCGGCGATCCAGAACTACCAGCTGTATGTGAAGGCGTACGGGCTCGGCTGGAAAGTCGACGAGCACAGGGCGATGACTCTGCCCGGCTACTCGGGCACAGTGGATCTCCACTACGCGAAGCCGGTGGGATAGCGCGGGAGGGGGCGGCCGGTGTCCGTTGTTCCGGTGGTCTCGGTGCGGCTGGTCGTCAGGGCGCTCAGCGAGCTGTGCATCACGGCCGGGACCCTGATCGTCCTCTTCGTCGTCTACGTCCTGTACTGGACCGGGGTGAAGGCGGACAGCGCCGCCGACCACCAGATCTCGGCCCTGCGCGACCGGTGGGCCAGGGCCCCCGCGGCAGCCGCGCCGCCGCACGGCGGACCGCCCGCCCCCTACACCGACGGCAGGTCCTTCGCCGTCATGTACATCCCCCGCCTGGGCGGCGACTGGCACAAGCCGGTCCTCGAAGGGACGGGCGTGAAGAACCTCCAGAAGGGCCTCGGGCACTACGCGAGCACCGCGCCCCTGGGCCAGGTCGGCAACTTCTCGGTGGCCGGGCACCGGCGCACCTACGGCGACCCGTTCAAGGACTTCCCCGAGCTGCGGCCCGGTGACGCGGTGGTCCTCTCCGACGGCACGACCTGGTTCACCTACCGCATCGACAACAAGCCCTTCCGGACGCTGCCCAGCGACGTCGGGGTCATCGATCCGGTGCCCGCCGAGTCCCCGTTCCGCTCCCCGGGCCGCTATCTGACCCTCACCACCTGCGATCCGGAGTGGGGCAGCAGCCACCGGCTGATCGCCTGGGGACATCTGGACTCCACCGCTCCGGTGGCCCGCGGCAAGCCCCCGGCTTTGGCCGGCTGACCCCCCGACCACAGCGCCGCCCCTTAGTCTGGTGCGGTAACGATCGTCGGAAGGGACAGCGGACAGCATGTACGGCTGGATCTGGCGGCATCTGCCGGGCAACGCATGGGTAAGGGCGTTCACTTCGCTCGTGCTCGTACTGGCGATTGTCTATGTGCTCTTCCAGTACGTCTTCCCGTGGGCGGAGCCGCTGCTGCCGTTCAACGACGTCACCGTCGATCAGGGGATGGGAGCGGCCCGATGAGCGCACGCGTTCTCGTCGTGGACAACTACGACAGCTTTGTCTTCAACCTCGTGCAGTACCTGTACCAGCTGGGTGCGGAGTGCGAGGTGGTACGGAACGACGAGGTGTCCCTGGAGCACGCCCAGGACGGCTTCGACGGCGTACTGCTCTCGCCCGGCCCCGGCACCCCCGAGCAGGCCGGGATCTGCGTCGACATGGTGCGCCACTGCGCCGGCACCGGGGTGCCGGTCTTCGGCGTCTGCCTCGGCATGCAGTCGATGATGGTGGCGTACGGGGGTGTGGTCGGCCGGGCGCCCGAGCTGCTGCACGGCAAGACCTCGCCGGTCCTGCACGAGGGCGCGGGCGTCTTCGCGGGCCTGCCGTCGCCGTTCACCGCGACCCGCTACCACTCGCTGGCCGCCGAGCCCGGCACGCTGCCCGCGGAGCTCGAAGTGACCGCGCGGACGGCGGACGGCATCGTGATGGGGCTGCGCCACCGCGAACTGCCGGTGGAGGGCGTCCAGTTCCATCCCGAGTCCGTGCTGACCGAGCACGGCCATCTGATGCTGGCCAACTGGCTGGTGCGGTGCGGGGACGCGGGAGCCGTCGAGCGGTCGGCAGGTCTGGCACCGGTGGTGGGCAAGGCCGCGGCGTGACGGCCGTCCGGCCCGAGCACGAATTCGACCCGCTGACGGACCCTCTCCCGGCGGGCGGTCACGGGTCACCGTGGTTCAGGGCGGACACCCTCGCACAGGCCCCGCAGGGCGGCCACGCGCGCGTGGCGGAGCCCGGGGCGGACTCCGCGCCCGAGCCCCCGGCGCCCTTCCAGGAGAGGCCGCGGCCGGGACGGCACGCGGCGGGCCCGGCCCGGCAGGGCGCCCGCGCGGCGCAGCAGCAACCCCAGGACTGGTACGCGGACCCCGGGCCGGAACCGGACCCGGCGTCCATACCCGGCGCGGCGGACCCGGTCGCGTACCCCGCCCCCTTCGACGACGCGACCGTCGCCCTCGCCCCGATATCCGGGGAGCCGGCGCCGCCCACCGGGGGCCGGGCCGAGCGCCGCCGGGCCGCCAGGGCCAAGGGGCACCGGGGCGCCGCCGCACCCGCCTCCTCCTCGGCTTCCACCGCCGCCGGGGACGCGCCCGGCCGGCCGCTCACCCGCGTCGAGGCGCGCCGCGCGGCCAAGGCGCGCAAGGACAGCCCGGCCGTCATCGCCAGCCGGCTGATCGGCGAACTGTTCATCACGCTCGGCGTGGTGATGCTGCTGTTCGTCACCTACCAGCTGTGGTGGACCAACGTCCGCGCCCACCAGCAGGCGGGCAACGAGGCGAAGAAGATCACGCACGGCTGGGAGAGCGGCAAGACGACCGCCCCCGGCGCCTTCGAGCCCGGCCAGGGCTTCGCCATCATGCACATCCCCAAGCTCGACGTGGTCGTCCCCGTCGCCGAGGGCACCAGCAAGCACAAGGTCCTCGACAAGGGCATGGTCGGCCACTACGGCCAGGGCAGCCTCAAGACCGCCATGCCCGGGGACAGGACGGGCAACTTCGCGGTCGCCGGGCACCGCAACACGCACGGCGAGCCCTTCCGCTACATCAACCGGCTCAAGCCCGGCGACCTGGTGATCGTCGAGACCCAGCAGGCGTACTACACGTACGCGATCACCAGTACGCTCCCGTCGACCAGCCCCAAGAACGTGTCGGTGCTCAAGCCGATCCCGGTCGGTTCGGGGTTCACCCGGCCCGGTCGCTACCTGACGCTGACGACCTGCACCCCCGAGTTCACGAGTACGTACCGAATGATCGTGTGGGGCAAGATGGTCGACGAGCGACCGCGCAGCAAGGGATTGCCCGACGCGCTCGCCGGCTGACGGAACGACAGACAGGTGCGGTGGCAGTGAGGACCGAGCACGACGAGCAGCACACCGAAGCCCCCGCCCCGACGCGGGCCCGCCGCGGCGCGGTCGCCGGGGTCGTCAGCGTCATCGGAGAGCTGCTGATCACGGCCGGGCTGGTGCTCGGCCTCTTCGTCGTCTACTCGCTCTGGTGGACCAACGTCATAGCGGACCGCGAGGCCGCCCGGCAGGGCAAGGACGTGCGCCGCGACTGGGCGAACAGCGGCCCCGGCGCCCTCGACACCAAGGGCGGCATCGGCTTCCTGCACGTACCGGCCATGCGCAACGGCGAGGTGCTGGTCAAGAAGGGCACCGGTACCAAGGTCCTCAACGGCGGGGTGGCGGGCTACTACACCGACCCGCTGAAGGCGGTCCTGCCGTCCAGCGGCTCCGCCGGCAACTTCACGCTGGCCGCGCACCGCGACGGCCACGGCGCCAAGTTCCACAACATCGACAAGGTGCACACCGGCGATCCCATCGTCTTCGAGACGAAGGACACCTGGTACATCTACAAGACGTTCGCCGAGCTCAAGGAGACGTCGAAGTACAACGTGGACGTGCTGCAGCCGGTCCCGAAGGAGTCCGGGGCGAGGAAGCCGGGCCACTACATCACCCTGACGACCTGCACGCCCGTCTACACCTCCGACTACCGCTACATCGTCTGGGGCGAGCTGGTGCGCACCCAGAAGGTCGACGAGAAGCGCACCAAGCCCGCCGAGCTGCGCTGACCTGCGTGCAGCCCCTCCCCGGCCTCCGGGGGCCTTCCTGGGGGCCGCCCCGAGCCGTGGAGGGTCCGCGGTGCCGGGCGGCGCCCGCGCGGACGAGCCCCGGCTCCCCTTGTGAAACGGAAAAGCCCCGGCCCCCTGTGAGGGGGACCGGGGCTTCGCACTGTTCCGGGGGTCAGTCGCCGCCCCGGCCGGGCATCAGCCGAACGGGAAGCCGCCGTCCTGCCCCTGGGGGTTGCCGCCGCCCCCGCCGATCGTGGTCAGCACGATCCCCGTGGTGGCCGGGTCGGCCGGGGTGTTGGGCCCGGGGGTCTGCGACAGGACCCGCGCCTTGTCGTCGTTGGAGCTGCCGGGCGCGAACTGGATGTTGCTGAAGCCGGCCGCGTTGAGCTTCTCGGTGGCCTGCTTCACGGTCATCCCGAGCACACCGGGCACCGGTACGGGCTGCGGGCTCTGCGGGCCCTTGGAGACCTTCAGGGTGATCTGGACGTCCGCGGCCTGGGGGCTGTACGCCTTCGGGTTCTGGTCGATGACCTGGCCCGCGGGCTGGTTCGAGTCGATGTCCTGGCGGGCCACATTGGTGAACCCGAGGTCGTTGAGCCGGGAGACCGCGTCGTCGTAGAGCGTGCCCTTGACGTCGGGCATGTTCGTCTTCTTCTTCGTCGCGATCGACAGCGTGACGTCGGAGCCCTTCTCGGCGGGGGTGCCGCCCTTGGGGTCCTGGGAGACGACGGTGCCCGGGTCCTGGTCGGCCTCCACGAGCGTCGTCTTCACGACGAAGCCCTTGTCCTTCAGGATCTCGGTCGCGTTGTCCTTCTTCTTCTCCGTGACGTCCGGGACCTCGACCTTGGGAGCACCGGTGGAGACGACGACCGAGACGCTCTCGCCCTTCTTCAGCTTGCCGCTGTTCGGGGTCTGGCTGCAGATGCTGTCCTTGGGCTGGTCGGCGCAGGGCTCCGACTTGGAGACGACCAGCTTGAGCCCGATGTTGGCCGTCAGGCCCTCGGCGGACTTCTTGGTCTCACCGACCAGCTGCGGCACCGGCACCTGGCCGTCGTCGCCCTTGCCGCCGAAGACCGCCTTGCCGATCAGGATCGCGCCGACCAGGACCAGCACACCGGCCAGGACCAGCAGGATCGTCGAGGTGCGCGACTTCTTCTGGCGGCGCCGGGCGGGGCGGTCGTCGTAGCCGTAGCCGCCGTCGTCCGGGTTGACCGGGGGCAGCATGGACGTCTGGCCGGCCGCGTCCGCCGGGCGCAGCGCGGTCGTCGGCTGGTCCTGGGGGCCCGAGGTGTAGGCGTCGTAGCCGCCGTAGCCGACCGCGCCCATGGCGGCGGTCGCGGCGACCGGCTGGCCGTCCAGGCACGCCTCGATGTCGGCACGCATCTCGTCGGCCGACTGATACCGGTAGTCCGGGTCCTTGACCAGCGCCTTCAGGACGATGGCGTCCATTTCCGGCGTGATCTCGGGGTCGAAGTTGCTCGGCGGCTGGGGCTCTTCCCGTACGTGCTGGTAGGCGACCGCGACCGGCGAGTCACCGACGAACGGCGGCCGGACCGTCAGCAGCTCGTAGAGCAGGCAGCCGGTCGAATACAGGTCGGAGCGGGCGTCGACCTGCTCGCCCTTGGCCTGCTCCGGGGAGAGGTACTGGGCGGTGCCGATGACGGCCGCGGTCTGCGTCATCGTCATGCCGGAGTCGCCCATGGCCCGGGCGATGCCGAAGTCCATGACCTTGACCTGGCCGGTGCGCGTCAGCATGACGTTCGCGGGCTTGATGTCGCGGTGGACGATCCCGGCGCGGTGGGAGTACTCCAGCGCCTGGAGGATGCCGATCGTCATCTCCAGCGTGCGCTCGGGCAGCAGCTTGCGCCCCGAGTGCAGCAGCTCACGCAGGGTGGAGCCGTCGACGTACTCCATCACGATGTACGGGATGGAGATGTTGTCGACGTAGTCCTCGCCGGTGTCGTAGACAGCGACGATCGCCGGGTGGTTGAGGGAGGCGGCAGACTGGGCCTCACGGCGGAACCGGGCCTGGAAGGACGGATCGCGGGCGAGGTCGGCCCGCAGCGTCTTTACGGCGACAGTGCGGCCGAGCCGGGTGTCGTGCGCGAGGTAGACCTCCGCCATGCCACCACGGCCGAGCACCTGGCCCAGCTCGTACCGGCCGCCGAGGCGACGCGGCTCTTCCATAACGTTCCAGCCCTCTCCGTCAGTCCCGACCGCACCCGTGTGTGTGGTCCGGCGGTGTGCTGTTCGCGCATACGCTACCGGGCACCGGTGGCGGATCCGTCCGCGACCGTCAGCTGATACCGGACCGGTACAGGGCGCGAGAGACGTTTCACGTGAAACGAGGACTGTTTCACGTGAAACGTCCCGGGGTCACTTCTTGAGCACCGCCTTCATCACGGCCTTGGCGATCGGGGCGGCCAGACCGCCACCGGAGATGTCGTCGCGGTTGGCGTCGCCGTCCTCGACGACCACGGCCACCGCGACCGGGGAGCCCTGGTCGGTCTTGGCGTAGGAGATGAACCAGGCGTACGGCTTCTCGCTGTTGTTCTGGCCGTGCTGGGCGGTACCGGTCTTGCCGCCGACGACCACGCCGTCGATGGCGCCCCTCTTGCCGGTGCCGTCGGTGACGACGTTCTCCATCATCGCCTGGATCTTCTGGGCGTTGGCCGCCGACAGCGGCTGGCTCATCTTCTCCGGCTGGGTCTTGGAGAGCACGTCCAGGCTGGGCGCCTGGAGCTGGTCGACCATGTACGGCTTCATCAGCTTGCCGTCGTTGGCGACCGCGGCGGCGACCATGGCCATCTGGAGCGGGGTGGCGCGGTTGGACGCCTGGCCGATGCCGGCCATCGCGTTCTGCGGCCGGTTGTCCTTGGGGTAGATGCTGGCGTCGGCCCGAACAGGCGTGAAGACCTCGTCGTTGAAGCCGAACTTGTCGGCCTCCTCGATCATCTTCTTGTTGCCCAGGTCATCGCTGATCTTGCCGAAGACGGTGTTGCAGGACCACTGGAGCGCCACCTTCAGCGTGGCGTTCTCGCAGGGGATGTTGCCCTCGTTCTTCAGCGGCGTCGTCGACTGCGGCAGCTGGTAGGGCACCGGCGAGCGGGTCGGCTGGTCGATGCTGGTGTACAGCCCGTTCTCCAGCGCCGCCGAGGCGGTGACCACCTTGAACGTGGAGCCCGGCGGATAGGTCTCGCGCAGGGCCCGGTTCAGCATGGGCTTGTCCTT
Source organism: Streptomyces sp. cg36 (assembly GCF_041080675.1). Taxonomy (NCBI): domain Bacteria; kingdom Bacillati; phylum Actinomycetota; class Actinomycetes; order Kitasatosporales; family Streptomycetaceae; genus Streptomyces; species Streptomyces cyclosori. Next base: position 4,079,466 of record NZ_CP163520.1, read on the forward strand.
GTCCTCAAGCAGCTTCTGGCGGGCCTTGGAGTCCGCCGTGGAGTTGCCCGCGAAGACCGAGGGGTCGTACGAGGGGGTCGAGGCCAGCGCCAGGATCGCGCCGGTGCGCGGGTCGATCGCGGCGACCGCGCCCTTCTTGTCGCCCAGCCCCTCGAAGGCGGCCTTCTGGGCGGCGCTGTTGAGGGTGGTGACGACGTTGCCGCCCTGCTTCTTCTCACCGGTGAACATCGACAGGGTGCGGTCGAAGAAGAGCCGGTCGTCGTTGCCGGAGAGGATCTTGTCCTCGATGTTCTCCAGCTGCGAGGAGTCGAACGCCTGCGAGTTGTAGCCGGTCACCGGCGACCACAGCGTGCCGTTGTTCCAGGCGCGCTTGTACTTGAAGTCGCTGCCCGAGGTCTCCTTGGAGGAGGTCATGGGCTGGCCGTCGGCGGTGATGATGTTGCCGCGCTCGTGGGCGAACCGCTCGATCTGGACCCGGCGGTTGTACTTGTGCGTGTTCAGCTCGTCGGCCCGCACGTACTGGAGCCAGTTGTCGCGGATCATCAGGGCCATGATCAGCAGCCCGCAGAAGATCGCGATCCGTCGCAGGGGCTTGTTCACGGTCGGACCACCTGGGTCATCTCGGCGTCGGGGGACGGGGCGGGGGCGGGCGCCGGGCGCCGGGCGGTGTCACTGATCCGGATGAGGATGCCGATCAGCGCCCAGTTGGCGATCACGGACGAACCGCCCTGCGCGAGGAACGGCATGGTCATACCGGTCAGCGGAATGAGACCCATGACACCGCCGGCGACCACGAAGACCTGCAGCGCGAACGCGCCCGAGAGGCCGATGGCCATCAGCTTGCCGAACGGGTCGCGGGCGGCGAGCGCCGTGCGCACACCCCGCTCCACGATGAGGCCGTAGATCAGCAGGATCGCCATCATCCCGGCCAGACCCAGCTCCTCGCCGACCGTGGAGAGGATGAAGTCGGCGTTCGCGGCGAAGCCGATGAGGTCGGAGTTGCCCTGGCCCAGCCCCGTACCGAGGGTGCCGCCGGAGCCGAACGACATGATCGCCTGGCCGATCTGCTCACAGGCGCCGGTGGTCTTGTAGCAGCCGAAGGGGTCGAGCCAGGCGTCCACGCGCAGCTTCACGTGCGGCTCGAAGGAGGCCACCGCGACCGCGCCGGCCGCCGACATCAGCAGACCGAACACGATCCAGCTGGTGCGCTCGGTCGCCACGTACAGCATGATCACGAACAGGCCGAAGAAGAGCAGCGAGGTGCCGAGGTCCGTCTCGAAGACCAGGATGAGGATCGAGACGCCCCACACCACGAGGATCGGGCCCAGGTCACGGCCGCGCGGCAGGTACAGGCCCATGAAACGGCGGCTGGCGAGCGCCAGCGCGTCCCGCTTGACCATGAGGTAGCCGGAGAAGAACACCGCGATGATGATCTTTGCGAACTCGCCGGGCTGGATGGTGCCCAGACCGGGGATCGAGATCCAGATCTTCGCGCCGTTCACTGCCGGGAAGAACATCGGCAGGATCAGCAGGAACAGCGCGAACGCCATCGAGATGTACGTGTAGCGCTGCAGGATCCGGTGGTCCTTCAGCAGCATCAGCACGGCGATGAACAGCGCCATGCCGAGCGCCGTGTACAGCAGCTGCTTGGGGGCGTCCGGGTGGAAGGCGCCGAAGGCGCTCTTGGCCCGCTGGATCAGCCGCGGCGACTGGTCCAGGCGCCAGATCAGCACCAGCCCCAGACCGTTCAGCAGCGTCGCCAGCGGCAGCAGCAGCGGGTCCGCGTAGCGGGCGAACTTGCGCACCACCAGGTGCCCGACGCCCGCGAGCAGCCCGAGGCCCAGCCCGTATCCGAGCATGCCGGAGGGCAGCTTGCCGGTCATGGCCAGCCCCACGTTGGCGTACGCGAACACCGGGATGGCGACGGCGAAGACGAGCAGCGCGAGCTCGGTGTTGCGGCGGCTCGGTGCGTCGATCGCGCCGATGGTGGTCGTGTTGGTGACAACGCTCATGGTGTGGAAAGGCCCCCTACGGCTGCCTACTGCTTACCGCACTGCGGGACCAGCTTCTTCTCTTCCTCCGAGAGGCTGGGGCCGGGCGTGGGAGTGGCGGTGGTCTTGGTGGAACCGGTCTTGCCGGTCGGCGACGGCGACGACGCCGTACCGGTCTTCGGCGGGTTCTTGGTCTCGGCGGCGCGCTGCTGCTCGTCCTTCTTGCACGCGGACGCCTGGACGGAAAGCTCGGTGATCTTGGCCTGGGCCTTGGCGAGACTGCTCTCCGCGATCGTCGCCTCGACCTGCTTGCGCTGGTACGGCGGCAGGTACTTGAGTTCGATCTCGGGGTGGTCGGTCTCCACCTTCGACAGCTTCACCCAGGCGAGGTCCTGGCTGATGCCCTGGTAGAGCGCCACGTGCTCGTCGTTGGAGCCGACGTAGTACTGGGTCTGCGTCCAGCGGTAGCCGCCGTACAGACCGCCGCCGACCACCGCCAGCGCCAGCACGACGTAGGCGGATCTCTTCAGCCACTTGCCGCGCCGCGGCTTGACGAAGTCCTCGTCCGCGTAGGCGCCGAAGGCGCCCTCGGGCGGGGCGCCGTAGCCGGATTCGTCACCGCTGCCGGGCGGGCCGAAGCCCCCCTGCGGCGGCGCGCTGCGGCCCAGGCCCGAGGCCCGGCCCGCCGGGGTCTGCATCGCCCCGTCGTCGTTCAGCTGAAGCTGGTTCTCGGCGACCGCGCCCACGATCACCGGGGTGTCGCTGAGCCGGCCCGCCAGCGTGTCACCGGAGTCGACGTCCAGGACGTCGGCCACGATCACCGTGATGTTGTCCGGGCCGCCGCCGCGCAGCGCGAGCTGGATCAGCTCCTGCACCGTCTCCTGCGGGCCCTGGTAGCTGGCGAGGGTGTCCTCCATCGTCTGGTGGGACACCACCCCCGACAGGCCGTCGGAGCAGATCAGATAGCGGTCCCCGGCCCGCACCTCGCGGATCGACAGGTCCGGCTCGACGTGGTCGCCGCTGCCCAGCGCCCGCATCAGCAGCGAACGCTGCGGATGCGTGGTCGCCTCCTCCTCGGTGATGCGGCCCTCGTCCACCAGCCGCTGCACCCAGGTGTGGTCCTGCGTGATCTGCGTGAGCACCCCGTCGCGCAGCAGGTACGCCCGCGAGTCGCCCACGTGCACCAGGCCCAGGCGCTGGCCCGTCCACAGCAGGGCGGTGAGCGTGGTGCCCATCCCCTCCAGCTGCGGGTCCTCCTCGACCATCATGCGCAGCTGGTCGTTGGCGCGCTGCACCGCCGTACCGAGCGAAGTCAGGATGTCGGAGCCCGGCACGTCGTCGTCGAGCGTGACCAGCGTGGAGATCACCTCGGAGGAGGCGACCTCACCGGCCGCCTGGCCGCCCATGCCGTCGGCGATCGCCAGCAGCCGCGGACCCGCGTAACCGGAGTCCTCGTTGCCCTCGCGGATCATGCCCTTGTGGGATCCGGCGGCGAAGCGCAGGGAGAGACTCATACCCACCTCGCCCGTCGGCTCGGGGTACAGCCGGTCTTGTCGAGCCACACTGCCCACCCTCCGCTCGGGAGCCCCGCCCGGTCCGTCGTCCGGACCGCCGCGGCTCGCTCGCTCCGCTCGCTCATTGTCGTACTACTTCCGCAGCTCGATGACGGTCTTGCCGATGCGGATCGGCGCGCCCAGCGGAATCGGGGTCGGGGTGGTGAGCCGGGTCCGGTCCAGGTAGGTGCCGTTGGTGGACCCGAGATCCTCGACGATCCAATTGCCGTCCCGGTCCGGGTAGATCCTGGCATGCCGGCTCGACGCGTAGTCGTCGTCGAGGACGATCGTCGAGTCATGGGCCCGGCCCAGCGTGATGGTCTGGCCCTGCAGCGCGACCGTGGTGCCGGTGAGGGTGCCCTCGGACACCACCAGCTTCGTCGGCGCGCCCCGGCGCTGACGGCCGCCGGACGGCGCCTGCTGCTGGCCGCGCTGCTGCGGCGGGGCGGCGGCAGCGGCCTGCCGCCCGGTCTGCTGGCGGCCCGTGTCGCCGCCGCGGCGCGAACCGCGCTGGGTGACCCGGGTGCCGAACAGGTCGCTGCGGATGACCTGGACGGCCACGATGACGAACAGCCACAGTACGGCGAGGAAACCCAACCGCATGACCGTGAGGGTCAGCTCTGACATTGCCCCCGCTTCACCCTTCGGCTTGCCGGTAAACGATGGTGGTGCTGCCCACGACGATCCGCGAGCCGTCGCGGAGCGTAGCGCGGGTGGTGTGCTGCCCGTCCACCACGATGCCGTTGGTGGACCCGAGATCCTGGATCGTCGAGGGCGTTCCGGTCCGGATCTCACAGTGCCGGCGCGAGACGCCGGGGTCGTCGATCCGCACATCGGCGTCGGTGCTGCGACCCAGCACCAGCGTCGGGCGGGAGATCTGGTGGCGGGTGCCGTTGATCTCGATCCAGCGCCGCACCGGGGCGCCCGGCATCGGGCCGGGAGCCGTCGGACGGCGCTCCGCGCCCGCCCGCGCGCCCGCCCCGTTCCCGCCGGGCGGCGGGGCTGCGGGCATCGGCGGCGCGGCGGCGGGCGGATGGCCGTAGCCGCCGCGCCCCTGGGGGGACTGCGGCGGCGCGGCGGGAGCGGGACGCGCGGAGCCCTGGGGCCGGCCGCCGTACTGCTCCTGCTGGCTGTGCAGGTCCTGCTGGTCGGTGCTGGAGGCGAGCGTACGGCTGCGCACCCGGTACAGACCGGTGTCCAGGTCGTCGGCCTTCTCCAGATGGACCTTGATCGGGCCCATGAACGTGTAGCGCTGCTGCTTGGCGTAGTCGCGGACCAGGCCGGACAGCTCGTCGCCCAGCTGGCCCGAGTACGGGCTCAGCCGCTCGAAGTCGGGCGCGCTCAGCTCGACGATGAAGTCGTTGGGGACGACGGTCCGCTCGCGGTTCCAGATCGTCGCGTTGTTGTCGCACTCGCGCTGGAGGGCGCCGGCGATCTCGACGGGCTGGACCTCGGACTTGAAGACCTTCGCGAAGGTGCCGTTGACCAGACCTTCGAGACGCTGCTCGAAACGCTTCAGGACTCCCATGGGGCACCTCCTCCGTCGATGTCGTCCTGGTACTGCTTACTGATCGTATCCACGCGTCGGGAAATCGGCTGGTTCCCCTTCTGTGACCGGTGGACGAGTGTCACCTCTCACACGGATCGTAGAGGTGGCCTCCTGACAGTGTCCCGCACCCGGGGTGCACCGTGGAGGAGTGGGTGGCGCCCCTCCGCGTTCCCCCCGGCACCCTGTGAGGTTCCTGTGGGCCCGCGGACCGCGGCCGGGCGCCGTCCCTTCCTCTCCCGCTGCCCACCCCTCCTTATGCCCTTCCTTCTGCCCTTCAGGGCCGCCGGAAACAACGGATGTGAATCCACCCTGCGCAGCGTGCTAATCTTCTCGACGTCGCCAGGGAAACGGACCGGAACGGGCCGAAGAACTGGACACCACTCGGGCGAGTGGCGGAACGGCAGACGCGCTGGCTTCAGGTGCCAGTGTCCTTCGGGACGTGGGGGTTCAAATCCCCCCTCGCCCACAGAGGAGCACCGACGAAAGTGCTCTGGTTGCACCGACGAAACGGTCGGCATCATGATCATGATGCCGACCGTTTCGCTATGCCCTGACGGGTCTTGGCTGTCGGGGCTGTCGGGCTGGGGTGTGAGGGTGCTCACGCACATGACTGCCAGCGGCCTGGGGCCGCTGGCAGTGGTGGTTGCGGTGATCTTCGGTTGTGGGCCCGGGGCGGTGTGTGCCGGGTGGTTCAGGTCTCTTTGATGTGCCCTTTGGGTGCCCAGGAGCCGATGGGGAGGGTTTTGCGTCGGCGAGTGGGGCGTCGGCGGGGGCGGTTGCCGTGAAGGGCGACTGCGTCGGCCCAGCTGGCGAGTTTGCGGCGGTTGACGTGGGCGAGCTGGAAGGCGAGGAGCACGGTCTGGGCGGCGATGCCGCGAACGCGGCGGGTGCCTGCTGCTTCCATGCGTTCGTGCAGGGGGTCCTTGCCGAAGCCGTTGATGCCTTCGATGGCGTTACGGAGGCGGAAGTAGACGCGCTGCCATTCGTCGCTCCCGTATTGGAGGGCCTGCCATTGTGAGGCGCCGGCCTGGGGCGGGATGGTGACGCTGCGTTTTGTGCAGATGCGGTCTGGTTTGGTGGGGCTGGGGGCGGGGTCGACCAGGGGCAGGTGGATTCCGATGCCCATGGTGTGCGGCTTGAGGATGCACTGGACGCGGCGGGCTTCGGCGGGGCACATCATCCGGCGGTGGCCTTCGTCGTCTGCGGCCTCTTTCGGCATGAGCAGGTAGGAGGCGCGCAGCCGGATGCGCTTGATCCAGGTGTCCTTGTCGATCCGCTTGGCGAGGAAGTCGGTGGTGGCGGTGACCAGGGGGGCGGGCATGGAGGGGCAGTACCAGGATCCTTCGACGAGCTGGGCCCCGGCGACGCTGCCCTGCACGCCGAGCTGGTCCTTGGTGTAGTCGTAGACGGGGGCGTAGCCCAGGGCGCGGATGGGCAGCTGGTAGACCTCCGCCTTCTGTCCGTTGTAGAGGCGGTCACCGGCGAGGTATCCGCGCGGGTAGCGGGGATCGACCTGGAGCAGGGCTTCGATGGCGACCTCGCCCGGGCGGCAGCTGGGCTTTTCCAGGGCGAAGGCGATGATCAGGGCGGGGACGGTGTCGGGGTCGGCGGAGCCGTCCGGGAGCGGGGCGCCGTCGGAGCTGGTGCCGCGGGCGACGATCAGGCTGGCGTCGAAGCCGTACAGCTTCTTCTTCACCTTCCGGCGCTTGGCCTTGCCCGTGTTCTTGCCACCCTCGCCTTTTTCTGGTTGCGGGGCGATTTCTTCGAGGGCCAGGGGGTCTTCGTGGCGGGCGCCTCGGACGTACCAGCCGGCGTCGGGGTCGGTGGAGGTGACCTCGCTGTCCGGGGCGAGGCCCTTGGCATAGGCGCCGACGACGGTGGCGTCCACCACGGTGTCACCTTCCCAGGTCTCTTCGAGCAGGGCATGGGCCGGCTGCAGGGAGGTACCGAGGATCTTGTTGGAGAAGTGGACGAGCAGGGAGCGCTTGTCGGCGAGGGCAGCTTCATCGGCTGCGGCCTGGAATTCGGCTGCTTCGGTGAGGGGGATGCGGTGGTTCTTGGGCAGGGGGGACGGGTCGATGGAGTCGACGATCTTGTGGAAGAGGCGTCGGACGACCGCGTAAAAGGCTTCGGAGCCTTGGTCGTTGTCGGCGTAGTGCGGGATGCCGAACCGGTCGCGCATGGCCTGGCTGATGCCGAAGGCCAGCAGGTCGGCAACGGCGGTCAGGATCACGGCTCCGGAGTGCAGGACGGAGCACAGGTACATGCCGAGCAGCAGCCCCTCGGCGCTGAGGTGGCGCGGGCGTCCGGTGCGCTGCTCGGCCAGGGCCGCAGCCTTGTCGACCAGCCCCTCGGCACCCAGGGTCGACAGCAGGTCGATGACGTCCTGGTCGGGGACGGTGACGCGGCGGGCACGGAGCCTGGCGATGCGGTCGTGTCGTTCGGGACGGCTCCTCATCACAGCCCCTTCAGCGCGGCTGCGGCCTGCTCGGCGGTGAGGTTGCGGACGTACGGCATGATCCGGTCGATGGAGCGCAGGGTGGTCAGCCCGGCGGCGGCCATCAGGGTCGGCAGGTGCATGCGGGCTTCGATCGCATCCACGAGCCAGGTGGCCCGGGCCCGCCCCATCACCAGGGGCGGAGTGCCGGGCGACGTCCTGGTACGGGCGATGAAGTTGGTGACGGTGTTGGGATTGCGGGCGTAGCCGTTGGGGCGGAAGAGATAGCGGACCTGCCCGGGTTCGCCGGCCTGGGCCGCGGCTTCGGCGAGGGCCGGCGCCCAGGAGGTGCGGCACAGCACGAGACGGGCACGACGGCCGCGGACCGCGACGGCCGCTTCCCCGTTGGGCGCGACCCGTACGTCGTGGGCACGCAGCGGGATGATCTCCGGTGAATCCAGTGCGCAGCCGAGGCCGAGAGCGAGCAGGGTCAGACTGCCGTGGCGCAGTTCGGCGGTGGGCTGGAAGCGGGCGGATGCGAAGAGGCTGGACTGCTCGGCCGTGCTGTACGGCTTGGAGGAGTCCGAGCCGGCGTAGGCGGCCGGTTTTCCGGTGGCCAGGTCGGGGCCGAACAGAGCCCGGCGCAGGTGGCCCAGACGGCCCCGGTAGTTGCCGCGGGTGCCGTCGCTCAGGTGCAGGCAGCCGGTGGCCAGGAACCATTCGACCGCCTCCCGCGCCAGGACCTGTTCGGCTGCGGCCGGGCGTCCGCAGAGATCGGCGTGGGCGGTGGCGTAGGCGAGTGCGCCCATCCAGTCCCGTGCCTGCTTGGGGGTGTTGGGCTTGGCCCGGGTGACCGCGCGCCGGCAGCCGGGCCCGATGCGCTCCCATACGGGGGCGGGCAGTTCGGGCCGGTACTGCTCGATCGCATCCATGACGACTCTCCACCAGGAATAGACCCCAGGAGGGGTGTTATTCCAATAACATTCAGTGGAGGTGGCGGCCGCTGTCATGCCGGGAGGTCCGTATGGGCGACACTCTTCGCTGTGCCACAAGGAGACAAGCGCCGTCGCAAGCCCGCCGAGTACCTGCTCGAGGGCGCTTGGCCGCACGCCGTGCTTGACGACCACCACGGGGCGCAGGTTGCCCAGGAAGTGGCCGCGCGCCTGCGGCGCGTCATCGAGGAGCACGGCTGGACGATCGTGGAGGTCTCCCGCTGGACGGGAGTGGACCGGATCACCATCACCCGGGTGCTGGCCGGCCAGGTCTGGTGCGACCTGCTGACGATCGCGACCCTGGAGAAGGAACTCAATGTGGACCTGTGGCCCGGGCGGAACCCGGGCAATCCACCGGAGTGAATTCGCATGGGCATTCGGCTTCCTGGAGCGGGAGCAGGTGAAGATGGCCGAATGCCCGACACGGATAGGCATACACCGGTAGTGTCGGGAACGGCCTAGTGGCCCCGTCGCCGCAGACCCTGGCTGCAATCCAGGGCGTAAAGAACCTGCGGCGACGGTTCATATGTGTGGTGAAGTGCTGTGTCAGCGGGTGCTGTTGCAGTCCTTGGTCAGATGAACCTCCAGGTGCCGCGCGGCCGGTAGTAGGCATGAATGTCGCCCTCGATGGTGATGCGCTCCAGGGCGCCGAGAATGGCAAGTTTGCGCAGCACCTCGCGCACGGAATGCAAGCCGGCCTCGTCCTCTTTCTCGATTCCCAGCAGCGCCCCGACGTCTACCACGCTCCACGTGGTGTGCGGCTTGGAACCGATGAGGTTCAGGACCTCGTGGCGCCGCGCTCCCCTCACCAGCACCGGGTCCGGCTGCGCCGGTGCCGTGGCCACGGACGGGTTTTCTGGGGCGAAGCCGGCTGCGGACATGAGGGCTCCGTCCTGCCCTGGGGTCCCTTCCGGCTGGAGCATCGGCGTGGAAGCAGGCGTCCCGTCCCCATCCCGTGAGGGCGGCGGCTCCTCGTCGGGAACCACCCACAGGCGCGTCGGTTCTGTTGAGGACTCCAGAAGACCGAGTTGCTCGGCGCCCTCGCGGACGGCGAGCCAGTCGGTGTGCGCGGCAGTGTTCCGGGTCATCAAGGCCAGGACTTCTTCACGCTTCTTCCGCATCTCCCCGAGCCGCTGCTCCAACTCGGGGATGGCCTGGTCATATCGCAGCAGAGAGGCTTTGCACCGGCGGTTCAGCAGGTCCATCTGGTCCGCAGGGTCCGCGAGGAGGCCCTCGGCCATCGACTCGTAGGCCATGCAAACACGGTAGGGCGAACGGCAGTTGATTGTCAGCACGATGTGTGAGCGCTCGGGTGCAGATGCGGAATTCGCTTCCCGGGGCCGCATTTTCTGGGATCACCCATTCCATCGCCAGATACCAGTGCGATATCTACCCTTGCTTACTAGCCTGTCACGCCTATCAACATCCCGTAGCAGTTGGCCGATTGGCGCCCTGTCCCACAGCTGTCCCACTCTTACTGGCCTTAGCGTGGCGCAGACGCGTGAGGGCGTTGTGGTGGATGTCAGCTCAGCAGGCCTGCGAGCCCCACAGGCCGGACAGGGCGTCGAACTCCTCACGGGTGAGGGACTCGGTGCCGTCGTGGATGGCGCGGATCGCTCCGCTGCGCACCAGGTAGGCCAGCCGCGCGATACTGCCACCGGTGATCTTGTAGAGGTGGTCGGCCAGGTCCGGCAAAGTGCCGGCGGCATGGTGACGCAGCCGCAACGCTGCCTCCGCCTCGGCGATCGTTGTATGCCAGGCCTGCTTGCTGGACCTGCCTGTGAGTCTCACCAGCATCAGGCGCCGCTGCTCCCACACGGAGAGGGCATCCGCCGCTCCGAGATCCATCCCGGCGAACACGAAGGTGACCGGCAGCCAGTCGTACAGCTCCCGCAGCACCCGGGCCGTGGAGGTGTCGGCGCCCGCCCGCAGGTGGCGGCCGTCGATCTCGTCCACCAGGATGAGGCCGGTGCCGCTGGCGACCAGGGCAGCACGCGCCTGCCACATGAGATCGGCGATAGTGACGCGCGAGGGGGCGGCGACGGATACCCCAGCGGTTCGGATGAGTTCGGTGAGCAGCATCCGCGGCGTGGCGCTTCGCGGAACAGAGACCTGGATCACGGGCCGGTGAGGTGATTCCCCCTGGCCGGTAGGGTGCAGGCAGTTGTACCAGCGGGCGGATTCGACCAGCACGGTCGTCTTGCCGGTGGCAGCGGCCCCGTGCACTAGAAGCCCGTGCCGGGCACCCGTGGAATGCTTGTTCATCAAGACCAGCTCCTGCACCCGAGCGGCCGCGGCGACAACTTCCCCGCTATGGATGGGCAGTTGGGCGTGATAGGCCAGACGGGGCGCGTCCAGGGCGGCCGACGACGGCGCCTGCAGGGGTAGCCACGTGCGCGTGGTGGCGGCCTGCCGTGATGCCCGTACGGGTGTGGGCAACCGCCGTGTACTGGACGACGGGGAGGCGGAAGCCGTCTCCCCTCGCTGGAACCGGGCAAATTGCCTGTCGTAAAAGGACGGCGGGAGCGACGAGGGCCGCCTGCCGGTACACAACGGCACGGTCAGCCACCGCCCGTCCGGGGTGCCCAGCCATACCCGCTGGAAGTCGTAGGGGTCCCACCGGACCTCGGCCACGGCCCTGATGCCAGACGGAGGTGATGCCCAACTCTGCTGTAGCTCCGAGCTGTTGTAGATACAGCCGTGCAGGGTAATGCCCATCGGTGAAATCGCCCGGGTGGCTCGCGGGAGCAGATCTGCGAAGGCATCGGGGGACCAGGGAGTGGCTAGCCAGCCGGCCTGAGCGACGAGAGCGGTGTAGCGCTGGGCGGGCGTTTCTGCGCCTGGCACGGCGACCTCCTTGGCACGCGCGCCGAGCCGGGTGTGAGGCCAGACGCGAAGAACCCACTCGTCCACCCGCGCCTGGACATCTTCCAACGCCATCCCCTCCCCGCTGCCCAGGAGGTCGGCGAGCTGGTCGGCCATGCACGCGATGAGCAGGTCGACGTGCTGCTCGCGGCCGGTGACGCGCGGCATGTGCTGCCGGATGCGCACCCCCAGTCGGGTACACGCCTGAGAGAAGCCCCGCAGACTGGCCGGCATACCGGCCACCCCAATGGTCTGCGGGCGGATCAGCGGCGCCTCTCCCGGAGCCAGGGTGGCGTCCGGTAAACGGTGACCGCCAACCCACTGTGCCCGTACATCGGCGGGGACCGCCATACGGGCCAGCAGGGCCGCCCCGTCAAGGGTCCGCCTGTCCCTGTGGACCGCGGCGGTCAGAACGCAGGCGGAGTCGGCGTCCACGGCGATGACGATCTCGGGAAGGTCCTGGTGACCAAAAGCGCCCAAGGGCGAAGGAAGCCGCACCATGTCCAGCACGACGTATCGTCCCGGCCAGTGCGAGGACCGCTGGCCGGGATAGGTGAAGACCCTGCCCTCCAGCAACCCCGCGCCGACGGCCTCGGCATACAGCCGGTGGAACGCGGAACGAGACGGCAGCGCTACCCCTTCCACGCTGTGGCGCTGCTCCACCAGGGCAGCCACTCTGCGGCGCAGCCCCTCCACCGTGAATCGTCGGCGGTCCGGCAGTTCGGACACGGCCACCTGCAGGGCCTCCCGTACCCGGTAGTCCCAGCGCGCACCCACCTCTTCGCGTCGCCCAGCCCGCCCGTCCACCAGCCCGAAGATCCCCTCGGCCTGGTAACGCTGGCGCCGTCGGCGCAGCGAGCGCACCGACGCCCCATGGACCCCCTGGGCCAGCAGTTCCACGGCCTTGGCCGCCTCTCGCTCCCCCAAGGTGCACAGAGCGGGGTCGTACTCCGGGCGCGGGCGAGTGTCAGACGGTGCACCAGGCGGCAGGCCGGTCATCACTTCGACGATGTGCCGCTGCCACCAGAGGGCCTGCTCCCTGGCCGCGGGCGACGGCCAGTCCTGTTCCACCGGAACCCGCGGATCTCCTTGATCCAGCACCTTGAAATCGGTACTGACCAGCACCGCGCCGACATCGGCTTGGACCTCGGCACCGAACGCGTCCACCAGCGTGAGCTGCCGCCCTGCCAGACCCGTAATCGTGAAGGCCCGCCCGTCGAGACGCACCCGGTCGCCGATGCCCAGCCGTTCAGGCCATGCCGTCATCCGCCTTCGTCCCCTCGCAACAGGGCCGTGCACCACCTTGGGACGTGTGCACAGTGTAGGCCGACCTTGTAAATCCAATTAAGCAATTGGAAGGTTCGGTCGGCCGGATTCAGGGTGGAAACTCCTCCCAGTCGACCGAGAGAGGGCCGTCGGGCAGCCAGCCCTCCCAGTACCCCTGGATCACCAGGGCCAGATCGGCTGGCCGGGTCGTCACTGCGGCGAGCTCGGCAAGACTCCACCACCGTGCGCCCTCCAAGAGGACTACCCGGTCAGCCGGACCCGGCAGGCTCCGGAACACCACCAAGATCATCCGAAGCTCGGCCCCGGCCAGGACGCATGATGACGACGGCGTCCAGATATGCCCGGTGAGCGACCCGAATTCCCACGCCGGCGGCCGTCGCCACCATGTCGCCACCGCCCGGGCAGCGGCATCCTCGTAGCTCTCGCCGCGTCGTACCCGGGTTTCCGGTGGGCGGCAGCCACCTGCGGTGGAGCAGAGGAGCACAGTACGCAGGCTGCGGTCGAGAGGTAGTACCAGCGCGATCCGGCGCGGGGAGCGGCGGGGAGCAGGATTCACTCCCGAATGTTATTGGAATAACTGATCAGGGAAGGGTCGCCGCACCGAGAACGCTTTGCGTATAGACCTAGGACTACCCAACCGGGCCGGGAATTCGGACTCCCGCCTCACTGGCAGCAGGATGCGGATGGCGAAAGTGTGCCTGAGGCCGTGAAGCCGGGGTGCGTTGATGTCGACGCGCGCTGTGGTGACCAGCTGCCTCGTCCTCGTCCTTCACCACGCATCAACCTGAGGATGGAAAACCCGCCGTGCCGTCCCGGTCGACGCTTCCGTCTCTCTGCTTCGCTTCACCCTCTGGCGAGTCCGAAACCCCTGAATATGGTCGGTTCAGTCGGCGACCGCTGTGTGCTCCGTACCTCGCGCGGCCGGTACGGTCGGCTGCCTGACTTGCCGCTTGTTGCCCTTGAGGCCGAGTTCCTCCTTCTGCCGTTCGAAGTCGATGTCCGGAGTTCCGATGCGTCCCACGGCCCGGCTGTGTCCCGTCAACATCGCCTCTGCGAAGGGGCTGTCGAGCGTGGCGACGCGCCGCCACCCCCGTACCTCGTCTAGCGGGAGGGAGGAGACGTCCTCGAAGTCCACCAATAGATCCGGCACGTCGAGATACTTCGGCAGCACGCGGTAGCGGTTGTGGTCGGTTCGGAAGAGGTCGGAGACACGTTGCTTGCTGCCCCCATTGGCCTGCCATTCGGCGACGGGCGGCGACGTGTGGAGGATGTGGGCGCGCGCCATACGTACGAACTCGGCCTTGGCCCGGCGCTTCTTGCTCCCCTCCGCCGTGGACGGGTCCTCGTAGAGGTCGCAGGCGGGAGTGAGAACGAGTCCCCAGTCCCCGGTCGGCGAAACCAGGATGTCGGCGGCGGTGACGTGATGCGTGACAGGCGGCTTGAGGTAGACCCTCGCTGCGGAGGAGTGCCCCACGGTGTTCCCACCGTTCGTTGAGATCACGGAGTCGAGTTCACGAACCGCGTTCTCCTTCAGCCACGCGGCCAGCTGGTTGATCAGCACGAGGGGGATCTCCTGCTGGTCCGACTCGGCCATCTCTTCCCAGTTCGGAGCGACGGTGTCCCGAAGGAAGGACCGCATGAAGCGGTCGGTGACCGCTCCGAGCTGACGCGTGAGTGAGGGAACGCCGGACTGGAGAGCTGCTCGCACAGCCTCGACAAGGTCGTCCAGGTGATTCTTCGTCACTACGTTCACGAGCGGCGGGCGCTTCAGACTCTCGACGCGCTGTGGGAAGCCAGTGCAGAAGATCACCGGGATCCAGCACTTCTGGGCGACACGTTCGTACATGTCCCGTCCACGCTCGTCCGCATCGGCGTCGCCCAGGTTGCCTCCGCTGTCCTTCACGTCCAGGACAGCGAGGTCGAACTGCTCGTTCCCGAGGCGCCGTTCGGCTTCAGCGAAGTCGTCCTCGGTCTCGACGATGACAGTTCCCAGATCCGTGAGTCTCCTGGTCAGCAGACTCTGGAGACGCTCGGCGATGTCCGGCTCGTCATCGACGACGAGCACCCGGAATCCCGAACCCGACAAGGTCACCCAACTCTCCTTCGCAGAACAGCCTTGAAACACGCCCCCGGCAGGGGGCCCGGGGTGACCAGGGAGAGGTCACCGTCATAGAAGTCCTTGACGACACTTCCCGCGATGCTCAGCCCGAGCCCGATCCCATCGGGCTTGTCGCTGAAGTAGGTCTCGAAGATGACATCCTCTATCTCCTTGCGCACACCAGGACCGCTGTCGCTGAAGGTGATCTCGACCTCCCCGCCAGGCATTCGCGCCGTCTCGATGCGGATGGCCCGGTCGTGGGTCTCGCTGGTGGTGGAGAGCCAGTAGATCGCGTTCCCGACGAGGTTGAGGACGAGTGTGTTCACGTCCCCAGGGGCGAGGGTGACGGTGACGTCCTCTCCGCCGATCTCCAGGGCGATGCCAAGTTTGACCAAGTCGGCCGCGTGTACTTCCACGGCCGCCCTGATCTCCTCGTGCAGGGAGATGGAACGAGGCCGACCCCGGCGGCGTCCACTCAGTGGCTGGATCCGGGTGAACAGATGGTCCAGAGCTGCCTGTTGGGTGCTGAAGCCCGTGTGGACCCTCACCAGCTCCTCGGCTAGCTCGGCGTGTTCTCCACGCAGTCCGCTGATCAGGTCCTGCAGGTCCTCAAGTACGAAAGCGATCCGGGTGAGAGCGGCCCTTCCGTCGTGAAGCACCACGTCCACGAGCGTACCGAGGGTGGCCAGACGCTGGAACTGGGAGAGGACCTCCTGAACCTTCCGGACCCCCTCGGTGATCGCTTCGGCCGCCTCCTCGACAGCACGTCCGAGGACCGCGTCGTCGGGGTGGCGCTGCTCGACCACCTGACGGAGCGGATCGAGGTTGAAGCCGGAGAACAGCCCGTGCCCCGGCGTCCCTGGGGCGAGAGGCTTTTCTTCCAGTAGCTCAGGACGGCGCAGCTTGAAGCGCCAGCTCTCTAGCCGGCTGACGGCCTGCAGTATCCGTGCCTTGAGTTCTTCGTACTCAGGGCTGTCAATGAGTCCTTCGCGATGGGAACGGTCCTGCAACCCGGGATTCCCGTCCGCCGAGATGTACACGAACCCGGCCACCTGGTTGTTGGAGAACCGCATGGTCGGGTTGTTCACGCGGCGAAGATCGAACCCGAGCCAGTCGAACCCTGACTCGCCGAAGGGCTGTACCCGGAAACCATCCCGGTAGAGAGCCACGCCGCTGCTCCTGCGGATCAGCTGCCGGATCTCCGGGATGCTGCGGGCGCCCACATCGATGTTGAGGAGCTGCCGGAGGGACGCAGCCTCGAGGTCCCATGTGCGGATGTCAAGCGCCAGCGGGCCGCAGCTCGGCCGGGTGGAATCCTGGACGAGGCTCTCGTCGATGACGGTCGACGCATCACTGTGGCTCGTACGCAACTGCAGGTGCGCATGCCCGTCGGCGTTCACGGTGCCAACGAGACGATAGTGGGGATGCTCCAAGGCCTCGCTCGCTCCGACGAAACCCGTGTGATGCTCCAGCTCCCCGGGTGGTGTCTCGATGTACACCGCGAAGTCCGGCCTATCCGGCACATCCAGTTCGGATGGAGGCGCCGGGGGCAGGAGCCTGCTCAGGGACTGCTTGAGCAGGGCAACGGACTCCTTGTCCCAGCGTTGCCGCAGCCCTTCCAGCCGCACCACGGTGCCGTGATGCCCAAGATCGCTGGGGCGACCTTCGTCACGGAACTCCCGCGTGACCCTGTCGAAGAGATCCTGCGCCGGGCTGTCGGCCCCGAAGACCCGAGGAGCACCGGAGCCCCAGTCGACCGGCACCTGGTCGAGGTAGGCGTCGTCGTCCCGAGTGAACCGTCCCCAGTCGACCTGTACGGTGACCTCACGCTCGTCCCGTCGGCGGGTCGTGAGTGACGTCACGTGAGCGAGGCGGGCCGCGGAGAAGCGACCGATGCCCTTGGCGCCGAGGACCCGTCGGCCAAGTCCTTCGCTGTGAGGCGAGCGATGGCGGTGAGGCGTGGCGATCTCCAGCCAGGTGCCGCGTACGGTCTCTGGCGACATGCCGTGCCCGTCGTCCCACACCTCGACGGAGCCGCGTCCCTCTTCAAGGGGAGCGTTGAACCGGATCACCACGAGACTCGCGTCCGCGTCGTAGGCGTTCTTCACCAGCTCGGTGAGGGCGACGCGCTCGTTGCTGATCAGCTCCTCGCCCAGCGTGCTCATGAGGCGGGCTCTGGGTCGGAGATAAGCCCTGGCGTTCTCGGAGTCCACCCGCGCCCCCGCTCCTGGTGACCTTCAGATCGATTGCACCGCGGAACGCAGTGAACAGGCTGGATTCTACAGCCGGCCCGTGTGCGGACTGTGTGGCCAGGGGGAACCGGTGGCCGGTAACATTCGGTGTCCGTAGCGGCTCGAAGGTGTCTTCAACGTCCTGCCGTCGTTAGCCAGGCAGAGTGGCGTATCACTCTGCCTGTTGCGCAGATTATGACGCTGAACTCCACTATGATCGATCATCTTGAAGCCTGGAACGCTGGTTCGATCACGCTGCTGACGGGGGTGGACGAACCGAGGCGTGGACTGGTCAGGGGCGAGGGAGTCTCCGCTTTCAGCGCGTCGGAATCCTTGCTTCCACCAGCGGGTCTGTGATCTCCTGGTGCTCGTTCATGTCATGCGTACGGAGGGTTGTGCTGTGAAGGGGAGTGGCTACGGCGTACCTCTCGAACGCAGTGACTACCTTGAGCTCCCCCCCAATAAGCACAGCTGTACCCCTGAGGGATTCCAGGGGTGGCTGGAAGGTTTCGGCAAGGGAAAACAGCTCGCCGTCGATCTTTTCTCCGGCGCCGGAGGGCTCAGCTTCGGGTTGGAGCGGGCGGGGTGGACCACCGCGGCGGCAGTGGACTCGGACGTACGCGCGTTGGAGACCCACCGGGCGAACTTTCCAGGTCTCAGCCTGAACATGGATCTCGGTGATCCCGCCGCGCGCGACAGCCTCGTCGAGATCCTTGAGCCCGCCAGGATTGACCTCGTGGCCGGCGGGCCTCCGTGCCAACCCTTCAGCAGGGCAGGACGAAACAAGATCCGTGACCTGGTCAAGAACCATGGACGCGATCCAGAGGACCGCCGGAAGGAACTCTGGAGCGCTTACCTGGACATCGTCAAGCGGATCCGACCCCGCGCGGTTCTCATGGAGAACGTGCCCGATATGGGGCTGCATGACGACTTCTTCGTGATCCGGACGATCGAGGAGGAGCTGGAGGAGCTCGGTTACGCAACCCAGGTACGGCTCGTCGATGCATGGAACTACGGTGTTCCGCAGCACCGGAAACGACTCATCCTCCTGGCCAGGAGGGATGTCGATGATTTCACCTGGCGTGATCCGGACCCTGTGCGCACCAGCCTGCAAGATGCCATCGGTGACCTCCCCGAACTCGACGTCGTGCCCACCGAGCGAGTTGGCCTGCGGGAGCTGACTTACCGCAAACCGCGCAACTTGTCGGCCTTCGCCGAGATGATGCGCAAAGACGCTCCCCGTGGGCGTGTCTGGGACCACATGACCCGCAGGGTTCGCAAGGACGACTACCGGATCTTCCAACTCATGGAGTCCAAGACCAAGTACTCGGACCTTCAGGACCTACTGACCGAGGACGAGAAGGACTACCAGCGCTACAGCGCGGACAAGTACACGGACAAGTACAAGAAGCTGGACTGGGGGCAGCTGAGCCGCACGATCACTGCCCACATCGCCAAGGACGGCTACTGGTACATCCATCCCGAGCAGCTGCGCACGCTTACGGTGCGGGAGGCCGCGCGCGTTCAGACGTTCCCTGACAAGTTCCGGTTCGCGGGTACCCGGAGTGACGCTTTCCGCCAGATCGGTAACGCCGTCCCCCCGCTGTTGGGGGAAGCCGCTGCCGAAGTGCTCAAGCCGGTCGGCGACGCTTCCGGAAAGCCCGAGGGGCTGCGCCCTCACTGGCGGGAAGTCCGGAGCGCACTCACGAAGTGGGCGGAGGAGCGCCGAGACGGAGCGGACTGGTACCAGCTTCCGCACGCGGGCGAGGGGGTGTCGCTGCACGCCGCAGTCGTGGCCATACTCTCCGGGGCGAAGATCAAACCGGCCGCGATGGCCGAGCTGATGGAGATGGTTCGCAGGTCGAAGACGCTGACGGCCACGTTGCTCGGAAAGCTGATTGCAGCTGCCCCCACGGTGCCGGCCCGATCACGTCTCGACCGTCTGTCTCCGCTGGTGGGCAAGCCCTACGCTTGGCGGTGGGACAAGCGACTGAGCGTGCCCGAGAAGCTGAGTATGAAGCCGAGCGAGAGGGCGCTCTACCAACTGTTGATCGGCGAGGATCTCATGCTCGTTGGGCAGGGGACGCTACGGGTCGCGGCTCGGATGAACGGCCTTGAGGCGGACCACCCGAACCGCCTCAGCGAGGGCCGCGTCAACCTGGTGAAGCTCGTCGGCGCAGGGGAGGAAGCACCTCTGCGGATGGGCGCGATCCGAATCATTGGTGCCGACCTGTGCCGGGACGACGGCCCTGTCTGCTCAGACTGCCCGTTGATCGCTCACTGCCCTGGCAGAAGACAGGTTCGGACGACCTGCTGACCCTGGCCGCCGTCACCCAGGAGTAGTCGGGCGGCGGTGTGGCTCCACCTCGGCGGCGCCCGTTACCTCCGCCACCCGCTGGGCGACTCTCTCAACGCCGCGACGGATCTCGCACTCCCAGACGCGGACGACGATCCACCCGGCGGCCTTTGCCTGGGCGGTGTTTCGCTTGTCCCTCTCCCTGTTGGCCTTGATCTTCTCCCGCCAGAGGGTGGCGTTGGGCCCTTGTAACTCCTCTGGCGAGTGGTCGGGACAGCCGTGCCAGAAGCAGCCGTCGACGAAGACGGCGACGTGGCGCCGAGGAAGCACGAAGTCCGCAGTGCACCGCGGTGCCGCTCTCCGCTGGAGGCGGAACCTGAGGCCCAATCGGTGCACTGTCTTCCTGAGGGTGACCTCGGGTTTGGTGTCCGTTACACGTCGATCGCGAAGGTGTTCTCCTTGAGCGGTGGCGACCCACTGCCGATCCGCAGCCCGTGCACCTCCAACCATGTTCACAGCCCCAACCTGCCGCTGTGCTGCGAGACGCCGAGTGTCACGTTCTTCTCACGCTCCGGGAACCAGCCTTGAGCCACCAGCGGCTCTACTCGTCGCCCAGTTCCTCGAGCAGCTCGGTGAGCCCTTCGGTCCACGATGGCTGGGGCAGCGAGTCGAAGGCGCTGCGTGCGGCGAGGACCGCCTTGCCGAGACCGTGCATATACCTCACGGACCGCCCGTAGATGTACCAACGCCCGTTCTCCTGACCGACGCCGCAGCTGTTCTCCTCGATCAGCCGGGCGAGCAGGCGGGCACGCTCAGGATCGGGTACAGCGCCAACCATCGGATACTCGGCGTGATGGCGCTCATCGAGCCCGCTCGAGCAGGAGTAGAAGGTCGCGATCCGGGCAGCAGAGAGCGCTAGGCTGAGGCCCGCCACCCCGACATCGTTCCAGCGGAACGTGTACGCCATGAGCTCGGCGTGGCTGACGTCGTCGGCCTCCTGCAATTCGTCGAGCATCGCCTGCACCGCATCAGGCGCATCGGACTTCTCCGCCCGATCAAGGAGGACTTCCTCCTCAGCCAGGCACTCTGCTGCCTCTTCCCAGCTCGGGAGCCCCAGGCATTCATACTCGTGGTGGTCCGTGAAGCCCCTGGCCACGTCCTCGGCGCTCAGGTCCGTGCGCAGCGCTTGCAGGTCATAGGCGCGATGTATGTCCATGTCGAACTCGGGAATCATGTCCCCATCTTGGCCAACTGGGCTGTGATGTGTCGGCGGTTCGCGTATATAGCGTGAAAGCTGTGGAACGTCGCGTAATTACAAGACCGCTCACAAAAGCCGGGCTACGGGTTGGGGGTGAACCCGAGTGACAGGGCTTCACTGCGCACATGCAGTGCCTGGACTGCCTGCGGCTCCGGGACCTCCTGGCCCAGTTCCAGGCGTCTGCCGACGAACTCGGCAAGTTGTCGCTGCGAGGGTTCGAGGTTGCGTGTCTCCTTCGCCCACTGCTCAATGGCGTGCCACTCATCCGCGGGGACCGCCGCCACTTCGTCGGCGACCCCTTGGCGTGCACCGGGGCCTTCCGCTAGGGCGTCCTCGTCCAACGGATACTCGCGCAGCTCCTCCTCCAGCGAACGGGGCACCGACCAGCGGACCCTGGACACGGCGTCCCAGCACGCAGCCTTCTTGGCCCACTCACCCACGTGGTTGCCCTCGCGCGGGGAGGTGACGACCCTCATCACCCGCGGGCAGAGGTCGTCGATCGCGGCCTCAAGCGCCGACGAGATCCCCTGCTCTCTCCAGATGCGGTCGAGGTCGATCCGGCAGCCGGTGGCGAGGGACAGACGAGCGAGGGTGTAGGTCGTGATCATGCTCTTGTAGCTGCCGGCTTCATGGGACGCCGCCACCCGGTCCACGGCCTTGAACAGGATGCCCATCGCGATGACCCGCTGGCAGTACTGGACGTCTACGTGTGGGGGCACCTCGTTGATCCGGACCATGAACGCGGAGAAGTTCTTCTGCGCTCCCCGACTCACTTGGAACGGGAGCTGGTTCCAGGAGTTGACGTACTTGGCCAGGTCCGCCTTACTGAACTTCTTCCGGGCTGGGTTGACCTTCTTGAAGGCGCGCTGTCTCGCCGAGGTTCGGGCCTTGGCCACCTCGTCGGTGTACTGGCCGCGTGCCCGCTCGTAGAACCAGTGCGTCTCCTGGCCGCTTCCATCCGTGGCCGGAGCCCACAGCGACCGGGTGATCTGCTGGACGGCCACGTGGTACGCGTGGTTCGAGCTGAAGTCGACCAGCGTCACCCGGTTCTGCGTGTTCGAGTACTCGGAGATCAAGGGGACGATCTCAGGGAGGCGCTCGGGTGACACCTCGGTCAGCTTCATCTGCACCGACACATTCGACAGGTCCGCCTTGTCGCGGCTCTCCGCGTAGTGCAGGGATGCTGTTGTCTGGCCTCCGTTGACGACCTGCATCCCGTGGACCCGGGATATGCCGGTCGGCCGGCCGTCCGGACCGTGGACGAAGTCCACCCTCTCCGCCGTCGCCGTGATGCCGTTGTTGTAGGCCAGGAACCTTCCCGGGGCGTTGAGCAGCGTGTCCCTGATGCCTCGGTTCACCGCGCCGCGCGCCTGCAGGAACGAGCGGACGTTCAGTTCGAGCAGCCGGGGGCCGTACTCACCGTACAGAGACGCCAGCCGTTGACCGGGGATGACAGCCATGGTCACCGAGTGGTCCGGCTCGCTGCTGGGGGCGGAGACACAGGGCAGGGGCGGATCGAACGAAACCACGATCGGCTCGCTGACGCTGCCGGATGTCGCATGGCGATGGAGCCGGGCTAGGTCCCACACCTCATGGGTGACAGGAAGGCCGTCGAAGTCGGTGGCAGCGACCGCGGTGCCGGTGCTGACCCGGTTGCTGAGGAGGAAGAGTCTGATACGCCGTACTTCGGTGAGGGCTTTTTCGATGCCCGCGCACATATCGTGAACGTCGTAGGACTCGTCGATGTTCCGGCGCAGTCCGTCGCGGCATCGCTTCACGAACGTCAGCAGTCGTCGGAAGGCGGTTTCCGTTTCGCTCTTCGAGAGCTTGGACTCCAGGGGGTCCAGGTGGAAGTCCGTGACGAACAGGTCCAGGCACTCTCCCGAATCACCGACACCGTATCCGTGGACGAGGTGTCCGCGCGCCATGTGGTACGCGGTGAAGGTGTTGGCCGCGATACCGGCTTCCTCAAGGTCGTCGAGGACCTTGCGGGTGAACGCCTCCGGGGTGGTGGTCCGCTCGGCGTCGGCGGTCGCCTGGACGTCCGCGACGAGGTCGCGGGAGTACGCGGACAGGTCGAGGTCAGGCATGGGGCCCCTTGATGAGTTCGGTCACCTCGTCGGCCGTGGCACGGAACCGATCGAGGCCGGAGGTGCTCACGTGGTACGAGCATTCCCCGACGCCGTCGGGGAGATCAGTCTCAACGATTCTCGGAAATTCCTCCCGAACATGCCAGAAACGCAGGTCACGGAGGGTGTAGCGAGGCTCGTCATACAGATCGCGGTGCCCGGGGAGATATCCGACCTGGATGAGGTGTCCGTCGAAGCGGGCACGCACGGGGGGGCTGGTGAGCAGGTCCCGTATCTCCGTCACCAGCCGGTTGAGGCTTGTCCCGGTGCCGCCCCGTCGTTCGTCGAGCAGGGCGAGCGCCAAGAGGAGTGCGGCGGTGCCGGTGTCGTCCAGCTGTCGTTCGCTGGTGATACGGATGCCCCGCGGATGCTTGGCCGTGCTGGCCTTCGTCTCGATCGCGACGGCGGGCATCTGGAAGTCCTGGTTGGCTCCACTCGGTCCGGTCCACGCCTCCACTGCCTCGGCGGGGTCGAGGACGGGAAGCACGTGATCACGGAGCACTAGGAGCTCACCGACCAGACCGCGGCGTGCCTCGGGTCCCAGGCCATCCCTGCTGACGGCGCGCAGGAGGTCCTGCCACCTCTCGAACCGGTCGACGGCCGCCGTCAGGGCGACGGCCGCCTCAGGAGCGCTTCGGACGGTGTCGGCCACGTCGCTGACGAGCGGGTTGAACACCTCGCGGAGCTCGTTGGCGGTGAGGATCACCTGTAGCTCGTACTCGAGCCTAGACACGGCACTGAGGTGCATCTCGAAACCGGCCGCCTTCGGCAGCTTCCTCACGGAGCGCACGATGTGGTCCGCCGAGCGTGCATCCGTCCTGAGTACGAGCATCCGCTGACGCCCAGGGTGGGTGACTGACAGGAAGACGTCCAGTGGAGCCTCCGGGTGCAGCCGGATCCTGGAGCGTCCCGGAGCGCCCTGCGGAGCCTCCAGTTCCTGCCACTCCTCCTCGGTGACGGTCACTCCGGGTCCTCCTCGTCGTCGAAGTCGTCGTCCAGCCCTTCCTGCTTCCAGATGCTGTTCACGACGTACTCGGTCTCCGCCTGGTGCTCGGAACGGGGGAAGTTCACCTGGAAGCCCACGAGCGGGGGCTGCTGGCCGGCGACCTCCCGCTCTGCCAGATCGACCAGGTAGATCAGCAGCAGCGCCTGGTCGGGACGGCGCTGGTGGCGCAGGTGCTCACCGGAGGGTTCCTTGGGGACCTTCTCCTTGCCCTTCTTCTTCGCGGCCTTCTGCGTGTTCTCCCGGGCCGTGCTCACCTGGTCGGGGTCGAGGCCGACCTGTTCGTCCCTGGGGCTGACGAGGCGACGGATGATGTACCGCCCGTCGGTCTTGTACCCGGGGTCGTTGACCGGGGCCCTGGACACGGGGCCGACCTTCCGTCCGGCGACGTCCGTCCCTTCTGCTGCTGCCTTTCCGACCAGTCGCACCGTCCATTCGGACACCTCGTCCACGTTGGCGCACTTGTCGATGTACTTTGCGATGAACCGCGGGCGCACCCGGGCGGCCATCGAGTCGGTGACGTACTTCGAGAGGAACTCGGAGACCGCCTCACGGGGCACTCCCGTCCAGGTCACGCTCCCGCCCGGCGCCTCGGGCTCCGGTGCCGTCGTGCCGTCCAGGCGGCGGACGAAGTCCTCCAGCGTCTTGAGGTTGTTGTCACGCACCCTCTTGGAGAGGTTGAAGAGCGTCGTCTCGGGCCCCTCTCCGGAATAGCTCAACTTGACCGGGGTGCCCTGCCGCATCTTGTTCGGAGCGGTGATCGTGAGGCCAAGAGAGGAGGAGCGGACCTTGAACCCGAACTGGCTCGGCGTGAGGTCGAGCGCCGCCATCTCCTCCACCTCACGCCGCAGTTCGTCGGTCGCGGCGGTTACCTCGACGTACTTGGCCTGAAGCGCCGGGGTGGTGTACAGACGGCACAGGTCCTCGTAGCCGGGCCTGTAACCGAACCAGCGGCCCATCTGGAGCAGCGTGTCGTAAGTGTTGGACGTCCGAAGGTAGTAGCTGACGGTCAGCCCCTCCAGGGTGAGCCCTCGGGAGAGCTTCTGACCGCCGATGGCGATCACCCAGAAGCCGTTCCTGCGGTGCTCGTAGTACTCCAGCGCGTCACGGGACGCGCCGTTGACCGTCCTGACAACGATTTTGCGCAGTGCAGGCAGGACGTGGGCGGAAACCTCCTCCCAGCTCAGGGGCTCGACGTCGCCCGTGGGGAACTGGTCGGTGGTGGGGACGAAGTCTCGCTCCCAGAGAGCCTGGAACTCAGCCATGATCCGCTGGGAAGCCTGCCCGTGGCGGTCACGCAGGGAATCCTTGAGGAGCCCCAGATAGTCAAACACCTGGTCGTGGACGATCCCTTGGACAGCGGTGAACCGCGTGACGTGCACCAACATGGAGTTGTGCACCCGAGCCTGTCCCCTGGCCTTCCTGGCCGCACACGCGAGCACGAACGCGGAGATCGCCTCACGCAGCGACACCGGGAGGTCGTTGGAGGGGACGAACGAGGACTTGTGCTTGCTCGGGATCCAGCGCTCGGCGTCGTCCACGGACCGCAGGAGTGGCAGAGGGGTGACGTCCTCCTCGTCCTCGTCGTCGGCCTGGAGACCGAAGACGCGTTCCGGACCGAGGTAGTTGGACGGAGAGGGAAGGGCACGGATGAAGCTGTCGGGAAAGAGGTCCGCACCGAAGGTCGGGTGTTCGACGTCGGGGTCAATGTAGATGTTGGCGAATGGTGTCGCCGTATACCCAACGTACGCCGACTTGTCGAAGGTCCGCATGAGCTCCCGGATCGCGCCGTTGGTCCGGGTCGGATCGGCATCGGGATCGCGCTTGGTGTTGACGGAGGCGTTGTCGGCCTCGTCGTCGATGACAAACAGGGGGATGTCGCGGATGACGGTACGGCCAGTCTCGTCCTCGGTGCCCTTCACTTCCTTCACCCAGTTGCGCAGGTATTCAAGGATCTTCCAGTGCTTCTTGACCACGAGGACGACCGGGAAGTGCCCCAGGCGCACGGAGTTGAAGGCGTTGGCCGCGGAGCGACCGAAGTCGCCCTTCTCCGAGCTGTTGGTGGGCGAGGCGATGTCCAGCCGCTTGGCACCCGGCATGCGCCCGGCGCCCATACGACTGCCCGCCTCGTTGGACCGCTGCTGATGCTGGGAGTCGAAGCCGAGCAGACCTTCGTCGACCCGGAGCTGGGTCTGGCTGCGCAGGTCGTTGTGGATGCCTGCGAGGATCACCACGAGCTGGTACCCCGCGTCCACGGCCTTCGAGGCCAGCCCGATGTACTGGCCGGTCTTCCCGGACTGCACCTGGCCGATCACGAGTCCCGTCCGGCGCCAGGAGCCCTCACGCCGAGGGTCCTCGAGCTGGCTGAGCACCTCGTCCGTGCTCTGGTCCAAGCGGCGTACGACCACGGGCGGCAGGTTGCGCACGTCCTCCAGGTAACGGCGGTAGCGCTCCCAGAACTCCCACTCGCGGTCGTTCTTGGCCTCCGACAGCCAGGGTTCATGTTTTGTCGAGTCCCCATCGTCCAGGCCGGAGGATCCCTCCTGGAAGACGGCCGTGACCCGTTCGATCTCCTTGGCGAGCCTTTCCCGGTCCAGCACCTCTCCCCGGCCGGCCAGCATCCCGAAGATGACGGTGACCGCGGTGTCCACCTCCTCGGGAGACGGCTGACGGTCTTGGTCGAACATCGCCAGGACTAGGCGCTTCGCCTTGGCGAGGGACTCGTCGACTTCCTCGGGGACGGGGTTCACAACGGACCTCCGGGTGGTCTGGAAGGTATCGAGCAGGGCAGAGGCGACCACTGACTACGGGGTCACGTGTTCCAGAAGCCCTGCATCTGGTCGAAGGGGGGCATGGTACGCAAGCGCTCCCGGGCCGCGGCGGGAGAGCGGCCGTCGAGGACCATCACCTCGTAGATCCGCTGTGCGACCTCGGCCGCCTTGGCGTCGGCCGGTCCGGGACCGCCGAAGGGTTCGGGGTCATCGACGGCGTCCGTCTCGTGCAGGACGCGCAGCGCGGTGACCGGCACCGTCTCCTCCAGCAGACGGATCAGGGCCTGTACGTCCCGTGCATCGCCGCCGCGTCGCAGCAGCGCGTTCACGAGGGGATGCTCCCGGTTGATCCTGCAACTGACCTGGTCGTCCCGGCGGCCGACCTTCCAGGCGAAGGCGAACGGATCGCCGTGGGTGCGTGCGGCGATCTGACCACGGTGCCGGAGCACGTCGGCGGCCTGCCTGCGTGCGCGCAGAGCGATGCGGCGAAGGTGAGGGCGCAGACCGACGGGTGGCACGACGCTGGACTTTCGGACATCGACGCCCCACTCCACATCCGTCTCCGCAGGGATCTCCACAGCGATCCGTGCCAGGTTGTACTTCTCCTCACGGCGCAGGCCCTTCTGCCCGAGCCAGTCACCAGCCAGGATCAGCCGATCCCTGCGGTAGACGTAGAACCCCTGCTGGTCGAGCCAGCCGCTTGGGCCTCCAGCCTTCTCGTACTCCGCCTCAGTCAGACGCTGGGCACTCGGCAAGACGAACGCCTCGACCCGTACGCGTCCGGAGTCCAGCATGAGGGTCTCTGGAGGGAGAGGCTGCACGGATGGGTGGCCCGAAAGGAACGGGTCCCACGGCTCGACGACATCACCGGACACACGAATGACGCGCCGTCGGCTACCGATCAGGAAGCGGGCGAAAACCATGCCCAAGTGCGCCCCGACGCGGTCCGCCTCCGCGTAGAACTGCTTCTGGGTCTGCTCGTCATCCTCGGTAACGCCGTCCACGCGGTACCCGTTGAGGCGTCGCCACAACACGATCGTTCCGTGGCTGACCGTACCCCTGAGCTTGTCGAGCAGTCTGGTCGTCGTGTCGTCCGCGCCATGGAGGAGACGCCACTCTCCGAACTTCTCGACGACGTCGAGATCCCAGGTCCGCACATACCACTCCCCGGACTTGGCAGTGGCGACGGTCAGCTGCCGGCTCTGGGAGAACGACGCGGACTTTAGGCCGACGCCGAATCGCCCCAGGTCGGTGGGGCTGCGCGGCGTCGAGGGACCTCGTGCGGCCACGGTCATCGCTGTGGTTAGCTCGTCGGCGTCCATGCCGTTGCCGTCGTCGACAACCGCTACCCACGACTCCGGTCCTGCCCAAGTGAACTCGACGTCGATGTTCCGTGCGTTGGCGGAGACACTGTTGTCCACGAGGTCGGCGACGGCCGCGGGGAGGGAATACCCCAGAGAACTGAGTGAGGCGATCATTCCTGCCGGCTCCGGAGCCGCGATGTCGTACGCCATTGGTCGTTCTAGCCCTGCTTTCCCCGTTGCAAGTCGCTGCCGGGTACGCGGGCGCCCCGGGCCCGGTGGGCGGAGTGGATGCTGTCGTGATGGTCAGCCCATCTCCGCGCGCCAACGATCGTACTGGAGCTGCGCCTCGGTCAACTGTGGTTGAAGGCATCGTGCTCAACTGACCGGATCGGACTGCTGCGCTGTGTTGCAGGACGGACTGGAGCGGGGACTTCCTGCTCTTCAACGCCACGTTTGCCGGGTGACTGAGCGGAGAACTCCGAAGCTGGAGCGAAGAAGCTTCAGAATTCCTGGACGAGTACGTGCCCACCATGGCAAAGCACCTCCACTGCATCGCGTAGGGGGCCCGGCTACGGAAATGCGCGTTGCGGAGAACATCTACGGATCTCACTCGGGCGCAGACGGCCCTGACCTGGGCGGCGGGAAATTCTTCAAGATCACGCGGGAAACGGCGGAATCTCGGCCATGGATAGTGCAGACCAGGCGGGTTTCGTCGGTGCACCACAGAACGGAAGCCCCGCAGGTCGAAAGACCGGCGGGGCTTCCGCCTTTTCCCGGCCCCGCCCGGTCTCTTCTTGTGGGGCGCGCGGTTCCCGCGTACGTACGGACGTGCTGCGGCCCACACTTTCGTCGCGGCGGGGCGCGACGAAAGAAGGACGCCCCGGCGGGAGAGCGCTGCCTAGGGTGCGGGCGTGGACGTGTCATCGAAGATCCGGGACCTCCGACTCCTGCTCGCCGGACCGGAGCCCTGGTCCCGCCGCCGGATCGTCGGCGAGTCGGCCCTCGCCCTGCTGCTCGCCGCGGCCGGCGGCGCGGCCGGCCTCGTCGGCGGCGGACTCGTGCTGCCCGCCCTGGTCGCCGTCGCCGTCCTGGCACTGTCGCCGCTGCGCCGCCGCTTCCCCGCGACCGTCCTCGTCACCGCCGCCGCGCTCAGCGGCGCCAACGCGGGCGCCGCCCTGCTCCTGTTCGTGGTCGCCTGCTCCTCGGGGCGGCGCATCGCGGGCTCGGGACGGGCGCTCGCCGCGTTCTGCGCCGCGTTCTGCGCCTACCTGGCGGCCGTCGAGGTCAGCGAACTCGGCAACGGCCACAGCTTCGTGCTCGCGCTCTTCGGGGCACTGTTCTTCATGCTGATCGCGGTGGTGCCCGGCCTCGCCAGCCGCTACTGGTTCCAGCGCCGCACCCTGCTGCAGACCATGCAGGAGCGCAACGCCCAGCTGCTGCGCGAACGCGTCATGATCGCCGGGCAGGCCCGGCTGCGCGAACGCCAGCGCATCGCCCAGGACATGCACGACAGCCTCGGCCACCAGCTGGCCCTCATCTCCGTGCACACCGGGGCGCTCGAGGTGGACCCCGCGCTGACCGGCCGCCAGCGCGAGGCCGTCGGAGTGCTGCGCGAGGCGTCCGTGGCCGCCATGCACGAACTGCGCGCGGTCGTCGGCATCCTGCGCGACGGCGTCGAGGCGCCGGAGCACACGGACGAGGCCCAGCGCGCCGCCCGCGGCACGGCGGGCGTGGAGGCGCTGGTGGCGTCCGCCCGCGCGGCGGGCACGGCCGTGGAGCTGCGCGAGACGGGGGAGGCGCGGCCCCTGGCCGCCGCCTGCGACCACGCCGCCTACCGGATCGTCCAGGAGGCGCTGACCAACGCGTACAAGCACGCGCCCGGCGCCGCCATCCGCGTGGAGCTGCGCTACGAGCCCGACTCGCTCGTCGTCGAGGTCGTCAACGGGCCGGTGGCGGGGCCGCCGCCGGACGAGGTCGTCAGCGGCGGCCAGGGCCTGACCGGGCTCCACGAACGCGCCCGGCTGGCCGGCGGCATGGTCCACACCGGCCGCACGGCCGACGGGGGCTTCCGGGTGGCCGGGGTGCTCCCGTACGGGGCGGCGGAGGCGGCGACCTTCGTCGACGGCGCGGACGACTTCCGTGGGCAGCCGGGGCGGGCCCCGCTCGGCGACGGTGGTCCCGCCGGTGCGACGGGGACCGGCCGGCACCAGGCCGGCCGGTACGTCGGCTGGGACGTCGACCTGGACGTCGCGGAGAGGGAGTTGGCCATGAGCAGCAGCAACAGAAGCAGGGGCGCCGGTGTCGCCCTGGGATGCGGCATCGCCTTCGCGGTCGTCGTCCTGCTCGTGGTCGCCGCCGGATTCGCACTGTTCTTCCTGGCCGGATCGGCGGATAAGGCCATGATCGAGCCCTCCGAGTACGAGAGGATCAAGGTCGGCGCCTCCGAGCAGGCCGTGCGCGACCGACTGCCCTCGGGCGACACGTTCCTGGCGAGCGGGCTGGACAAGAACGGACCCGCCCGGCCCGACGGATCGAAGTGCCTGGTGCTGATGAGCTCGGAGGTCGGCGACCACTTCGACACCGAGCCCGTTTTCCGGTTCTGCTTCAAGGACGGCAAGCTGATCGAGAAGAAGTCGTACGAGGTGAAGCGGTAGCCCGCGACCGCGCCACCGTACGGCGGACCACCGGCGGCGGCGCGGGCGTGACGGCGGGTCGTGAGACGGGCGGGCGTGGTGCGAGGACAGGAGCAGGCGTGACGCATCCAGGCGGTCCGGACGGTTCCCGGGGCCCCGGGGGCCCGTACGGGCAGAGCGGGGCTGTGACCGGGGTCGGGACCGGAGCCGGAGCTGGGGCACGTGCCGCGCGGATCAAGGTCGTCATCGCGGACGACGAACCGCTGATCCGGGCGGGCATCCGGATGATCCTCACCTCAGACCCGGACATCCAGGTCGCGGCGGAGGCGGCCAACGGCCGCGAAGCCGTCGACGCCGCCCTCGCCCATGGCGCGGACGTGGTGCTCCTCGACATCCAGATGCCGGTCATGGACGGACTCACCGCCCTGGCCGAGCTGCGCCGGACCGCCCCGGCGGTGCACGTGATCATCCTCACGACGTTCGGGGAGCGCGAGAACGTGCTGCGAGCGCTGGAGTACGGGGGCGCCGGGTTCCTGCTCAAGGACACGGCCCCGGCCGAGCTGATCGGCGCGGTACGGGCCGCGGCGGCCGGGGACGCCTATCTCTCACCGGGCGCGACCCGGCACGTCGTGGACCAGCTGGCGACGGGGCGCGCGGCGGCCCGGGGCGAGCAGGCGCGGCGCCGGGTGGACGTGCTGTCTGAACGGGAGCGGGACGTGCTGGCGCTGCTCGGGGAGGGCCTGTCCAACGCGGACGCGGGCAAGCGGCTCCATATGAGCGAGGCCACGGTGAAGACGTACGTCAGCCGCATCCTGGCGAAGCTGGAGTGCGAGAACCGGGTGCAGGCGGCGCTGCTGGCACGGGACGCGGGGCTGTAGGGCGGTCTTCGCGGGGCGGGGCGCGGGCCGTTGTTTCACGTGAAACAACGGGTGGGGCCGGGGCTGTGGGGTGGGTCGACGGGGTGGGGCGGGGGCGGGGTTAGGGCCGGGTTGAGAGCCCGGCTGAGGCGGCACCTGGGGCTCTGAGCTGCGTGTTCGCCCTTTTTTGAAAGTGGTTGTACAGTACAACATATCGAGTGAGTTGTATAAGCCAACCATTGGAGTCCTGGTGTCCTCCGGTACCGCTCCCAGCCCCCTGCGCCACGTCCTCGGCCACCTCCTCACCCCCCTGCTGATGTGCATCGGGATGGGCCTCGCGTACCTCGGGGCCTTCCACGCCCCACACCC
Organism: Streptomyces sp. cg36; assembly: GCF_041080675.1. NCBI lineage: Bacteria > Bacillati > Actinomycetota > Actinomycetes > Kitasatosporales > Streptomycetaceae > Streptomyces > Streptomyces cyclosori. The sequence continues at coordinate 4,111,089 of NZ_CP163520.1, forward strand.
CCACGACCTGCGCGTCGACATCGTCGGCTCCGGCCCCGGCGCCCAGGTGCTCGCCCAGACCCTCCAGGACAAGGGCGCCGGCGCCCTCGACGTCCACACCGTGCCCGACCGCGCGACCGCCGTCACCGCCCTGGAACAGCAGCACGCCTACGGCGCCTACCTCCCCGGCCCCAAGCCCGAACTGCTCGTCGCCTCCGCCTCCTCCGACACCAGCGCCACCGCCGTCGAAAAGGTCTTCACCAAGGTCGCCGCCGAACAGAACGCGCCCCTGACGGTGACCGACGTGACGGAACTCGCCGACGGCGACCCCACCGGACAGGGCATCTTCTTCCTGCTGGTCGCTCTCAGCATCGGCTCCTACGCCTCCGTCGCCGTGATCGGCGGGGCCGGTGCGGTCCTGCCGCTGCGGATCCGGGCACTGCTCGCCCTCGGCATGTCCCTGCTGGTCAGCGGCATCGGCGCGGTCTTCGCCGGCCCCATGTTCCACCTGGTCGACACCGGCCTCGGCGGCGTCTGGGCCATGGCCTGGCTGTACTCGGCGGGCATCCTGCTCATCGGCGTCGGACTGCACACCTTCCTGAAGAGGTGGACGACGCTCGGCGTGATGGTGCTCTTCGTGATGCTCAACTTCACCAGCTCGGGCGGCATCTTCCGCCCCGAACTCCAGCCCGGCTTCTTCGGAGCCCTGCACGCCTTCTGGAACGGCGCGGGCTTCGTCGAAGGCGCCCGCAGCCACGTCTACTTCGCGGGCCACGCCCTCGGCGGCCACGTCCTCGTCCTCACCCTCTGGTTCGTGGCGGGCGTCGCCCTGATGGCCATCGCGGCGCTGGCAGAACGGCGACGGGCCTCCGAGCGGAAGTCCGTGGCGGTGGCTGCGGGTGCCGGTGGTGGCACCGGTGCCGGTACGGGCGCCGCTGGGGCCGGAGTCGGGGCTGTGGCCGGAGCCGGAGCGGCTGAAACGGCTGGTCAGGCCGGTGGCCAAGGCGGTGGCGAAGGTGACGTCGAGGAAGAGCTGGAAGAGGCGGTCGCTGTCTGAGCGAGGGACGGAGGCGGACCGGGGCGTAGTCCCGGGAGGGGGCCGCCCGCCTCGCCGGACTGTGGACAACTCCCCTCGACGGCCCGCCGAATGAGGCCACGACAAGAGTTATCCACAGGGGGAGACGGCTGTCGCCCGCCGACGGTACCTTCATGGCATTCCAGCTGTTGATGTTGTACGAAGACGGGGGAGGCGGCGCGCGATGAGCGATGTCCAGACGGCGGTTCCGGTACCGCGAGCAGTGCCCGACAGCGGGCAGGCCCGCATCCCGAAGGTGCCGGGCTTCCGCCACCACAACGGCCGGGGCCCCGGCCACCCCACCGGATCGCCCAAGGCCGACGGCAAAGCCCTGCGCGACAGCGTGCCCCGCTCCTCCCACGACTCCCTGGTCCTCTCCGCCGACCGGCCCGACGCCGTCCGCGCCGTCGAGGAGTCCAACCGGGGCCGCGTCACCGAGCTCACCCCGATCCGCGTCGGCCGCATGGCCGCCTCCCCCTTCGCCTTCCTGCGCGGCGCCGCCGGACTCATGGCCCACGACCTCGTCGGCACCCCCGTCACCGGCATCAGCGCCCAGATCTGCGGCGACGCCCACGCGGCGAACTTCGGTCTCTACGGCGACGCCCGAGGCGGCCTCGTCATCGACCTCAACGACTTCGACGAAACCGTCCCCGGCCCCTGGGAATGGGACCTCAAGCGCCTCGCCGCCTCCCTCGTCCTCGCCGGACGCGCCGCGGGCGCCGACGAGGACACCTGCCGGGCCGCCGCTTACGACGCGGTCGGCGCCTACCGGCGCACCATGCGCCTGCTGGCCAAACTCCCGGTGCTCGACGCGTGGAACGCGATAGCCGACGAAGAGCTCGTCTCCCACACCGACGCCCGAGACCTGCTCGGCACCCTGGAACGGGTGTCCGCCAAAGCCCGCAACAACACCAGCGCCCGCTTCGCCGCCAAGGCCACCGAACAGAGCGCCGACGGCCACCGCACCTTCGTCGACGCCCAGCCGGTACTGCGCCGGGTACCCGACGCCGAGGCAGCCGCCGTGGCCGCCTCGCTCGGCCCCTACCTGGAAACCCTCTCCGAGGACCGCCTGCCCCTGCTCGCGCGGTACGCGATACACGACGTCGCCTTCCGCGTGGTCGGCACCGGCAGCGTCGGCACCCGGTCGTACGTAGTGCTCCTCCTCGACCACCGCGGCGAGCCCCTGGTGCTCCAGGTCAAGGAGGCCCGCGCCTCCGCGCTGCTCCCGCACCTGGCCAAGGCGGGCTTCCACGCACCGGACGCCGGACACGAAGGCCGCCGCGTCGTCCTCGGCCAGAAGCGCATGCAGGTGGTCAGTGACATCCTGCTCGGCTGGACCACCGTCGACGGCCTGCCCTACCAAGTACGCCAGTTCCGCAACCGCAAGGGCAGCGTCGACCCGGCCGCACTCGCCGCCGACCAGCTCGACGACTACGGCCGCATGACCGGCGCCCTGCTGGCCCGCGCCCACGCCCACAGCGCCGACCCGCGCCTGATATCCGGCTACTGCGGAAAGAACGAAGAACTCGACGAGGCCGTGGCAGGCTTCGCGGTCCTCTACGCCGACCGCACAGAAGCCGACCACGCCACCCTGCTCGCCGCGATCCGCGACGGCCGGATGGCAGCGGAGCTGGGGGTCTGAGGCGGAGGTCTGAGCCGGGGGCTGAGCCAGCCGGAGGGGTTCTGTCGGGGGCACTGTCTGGCTGGGTGCCGGGCGGGTTCCGCGGGGCGCTCGCGGCCGGGCGCTTTCCGGGGTGAGCGCCGAGGCTGCGGTACGTATGGGCTGAGGGACGCCGATGCGCTGAGGGCTGGGTTGGGGGCTGGGCTGGGCGGGGCTGGGCGGGGGTGGGGTGGGGTGGGAGGGGGGAGGGGGAGGGAGGCCCCCCGCCCCACCCCGCCCGTACGCTGGACCGGTGACGGACGAACCTGCCGCAGAGACGACCGCCCCGGGCATCCCGGCTCCGGACACCACGGCCCCGGTGGCCCCGGCCGCCCCGGCCCCGGATTCAGCCGCTCCGGAGGGCTCGGCCCCCGGCAGCGCCACCCCGGAGAACGCCGCTCCCGACGCTCCGGCCTCGGCCGACGGACTCAGGAGTGACGAGCCCGAGAGCGGCGAGCGCCCCGAGGCCCGGCTGGACCGGGCGGTGCGGGCGGCCGAGCAGGCGCTGATCGAGTTCGAGATCGCCGTGGAGACCTTCCGCGTCGAGGTCGAGAACTTCTCCCGCCTGCACCACCAGAAGCTCGGCCCGATGTACGCGCGGCTCGACGAGCTGGACGCCCAGATCGCCGAGGCGCGGGCGGCACGCACCGGTGACCCGGAGGACCAGCGCAAGGCACGTGAGCTGCGGGCCGCCGTACTGCCCATGCCCGGCGTCGATGAGCTCTTCCACGACTGGATGGAATCCGACGGGCTGTCCCCCGAGGCCGCTTCGATGCTCACCGACCAGCCCGTACGGCCGCCCAAGCGGGTCCGGCCGAGCGAGGAGGCGCGCAAGCTCTATCGCGAGCTGGCGCGCAAGGCGCACCCGGACCTCGCGCAGGAGGACGGGGAGCGCGCCCGGCGCGAGGAGTTCATCACGCGCGTCAACGCCGCCTATGGGCGCGGCGACGAGGCGATGCTCCGCGAACTCGCCGAGGAGTGGGCCGCGGGCCCGGAGCCGGAGGAGGTGCGCCCCAGCGAGAGCGAGGAGCTGTACGCCCGGCTGGACTGGCTCGCCCAGCGCAAGGAGCTGCTGTCCGTGGTGGCCCGGGAGCTGGAGGAGAGCGCGATCGGCTCGATGCTGCGGATGGCCCCCGACGACCCGGACCGGCTCCTTGAGGAGATCGGCGAGCAGCTGCTGGCCGATGTCGCGCTCCGCGAGGCACAGCTCGCCGAGCTGGTGCAGTAGCGTTCCAGCAGATCGCGACCTGCCGTTCCGTACGTACGAGAGAAGGCATGACCCATGAATTTCGCCCAGCTGCCGTCGGTGGATGCCGCTGCCGTGCCGGCCGACGCCCTGGTGCTGGATGTCCGCGAGGACGACGAGTGGGCGGCCGGGCATGTCGAGGGCGCGCTGCACGTACCGATGAGTGACTTCGTGGCGCGCTTCGGCGAGGTGACGGAGGCGGTGGAGGACGGCCGCCGCGCCTATGTGATGTGCCGCGTCGGCGGTCGGTCGGCGCAGGTCACCCAGTATCTGGTGCAGCAGGGCATCGACGCCGTGAACGTGGACGGCGGCATGCAGGCGTGGGACGCGGCCGGGCGTCCGATGGTCAACGACGGCGGCAGCGACGCCTTCGTCCTCTGACGCGCTGGCTGTCCGACGGCCGACCCCGGCCCGCTGACCCGCTTGGTTAGTGGGCTAGCCGAGCGGGTGCGCGGCGAGGAGGTCTCCGAGGAGTTCCTCGTGGGCCGCGGCGGGGCCGAGTGACAGTTCCAGTTGCTTGGCCCAGGCGTGGTAGCGGTGCAGTGGGTAGTCGGTGTCGGCGCCGAATCCGCCGTGCAGGTGCTGGGCGGTCTGGACGACCCTGCGTACGCCGTCGGAGGCCCAGATCTTGGCCACCGCCACGTCTCCGGCTACGGGCAGGGGTCCCTGGGCGCCGCTGCTGATGCGCCAGGCGGCCTGCCACAGGGTGGCTTCCATGGCGCGCAGGTCGATGTAGCGGTCGGCGGCCTGGACGGCGACCGCCTGGAACGTGGCGATGGGATGGCCGAACTGCTCGCGTTTACCGGCGTATTGGCCGGTCATCGCGAGTACGCGTTCGCCGAGGCCCAGCGCGAGCGCGCAGGTGCCGGTGGTGAGCAGATCGCGCAGCCATTCCCAGGCGCCCTCGGTTTCGATGATGTCGCGCGCCGGGATGCGTACGGAGTCGAGGCGGATCTCGGCGAGGCGTTCCCCACTGGTGGAGATCTGCTCGTGGAGCGTGACTCCGTCGTGGGCGCGGGGGACGAGGGCGAGTACGGCCCGGCCTTCGCCGGTGTGGGCGGGTACGGCGATGTGCTGTGCGCAGTAGGCCCAGGGCACCGCGGTCTGGGTTCCGTCGAGTGTCCAGTGGTCGCCCTTGGCGTCGGGGTGTGCGGTGACGGCGAGTTCCGCGGGGTCGTGGCCGGTGCGGCCGTTGGCGCCGACGGTGAGGACGAGTTCGCCGCGTCCGGCCGCGGGCAGCAGTTGGCGCGCCAACTCGGGGCTTCCGTAACGCTGTACGGTCATCGCCACCGCGCTGTTCTCCAGCAGTGGCACCCGGGCCAGGGTTTTCGCCGCTTCGCGCAGGACCAGGCACAGGGCGATCGGGTCGAGGCCCGCGCCGCCGTACTCCGGGTCGACCACCAGGCTCAGCAGGTCGGATTCGGCGAGCTTGGCCCAGAGCGGCTGGTCGAATGCGTCGGCCACCGCGCCGGGGGTGAGCGCCGGGCTGGGCACGCCGTCTGGCGCGACTCCCGAGAAGACCGCCTTCGCCGCTTCCACGGCCGCCTGCTGCTCCTCGGTGAAGGTGAAGTCCACAGCCCTGTCCTCCCGCGCACGCACCGGATCTGACGGTTCGTCAAGATAGAACAGGTTCTAGCGGATGGGAATGGCCGGCCACATCCGGATCGACGCAACTGGGGGGCTTCGGGGGGCTTCCCCCTCCCCCCCCGCCCTCCCCCTCCCCTTTCCAACTCCCGCCCCTCGCCCCGCCCTGCCCCTCGCCCCCCCCCGCATCACCGGTCGAAGTCCAGCTGCACTTCCTTCGTCGCCGGGTGGGACTGGCAGGCCAGGACGTAGCCCGCCTCCGTCTCCTCTTCCTCCAGGGCGTAGTTGCGGTCCATGCGGACTTCGCCCGAGACCAGGAACGCGCGGCAGGTGCCGCAGACGCCGCCCTTGCAGGCGTACGGTGCGTCCGCCCGTGCCCGTAGCACCGTGTCCAGGAGCTTCTCGCCCTCCTGTACGGGCCAGGTGCCGGAGCGGCCGTGCAGGGTGGCGGTCAGCGTGGCGTGTGCGGGGGCCGAGGACGCCGCGGTGCTCGGGGACGGTGCCTCGTCGACGTGGAAGATCTCCTCGTGGATCCGGCCGCGCGCCACGCCGAGTTCGCGCAGGGCCCGCTCGGCGCCCTGGACCAGGCCGAACGGTCCGCACAGGTACCAGCCGTCGACCTCGTCCACCGGGAGCAGCGCGGGCAGCAGGGACGTGAGCCGTTCCTGGTCGAGCCGTCCGGAGGGCAGTCCGGACTGCTGCTCTTCCCGGGAGAGCGCGGTGACCAGGTGGAACCGGTCGGGGAAGCGGTCCTTCAGGTCGGCTGTCTCTTCCAGGAACATGGTGGAGGCGACCGTGCGGTCACTGCGTATGAGGCAGAACCGGGCGTCGGGTTCGCGTTCGAGCAGGGTGGTGGCTATCGAGAGCACGGGGGTGATGCCGCTGCCGCCGACGACGGCCACGAAGTATCCGGGGCGCGGTTCCAGGACGAAGCGGCCCACCGGTTCCATGACGTCGACGGTGTCGCCCGCGGAGAGTTCCTTGAAGGCGTACGTGGAGAACTCGCCGCCTTCGACCAGCCGGATGCCGACCCGCAGGACGGGTGTGCCGGGGGCTTCGACGGCGGGGGCGCAGATCGAGTACGTACGCCGGATCTCCGTGCCCTGGGTGATGCGGCGCAGGGCGAGGTGCTGGCCGGGGCGGTGCCGGTATGCCTCGCGGAGTTCGGCGGGCACGTCGAAGGTGACGGTCACCGAGTCGTCCGTGAGCCGTTCGACCTCGCTCACCCGGAGTGGATGGAACATCTACAACTCCTTGAAGTGGTCGAACGGTTCGCGGCAGGCCACGCAGCGGCGCAGGGCCTTGCAGGCCGTGGAGGAGAACCGGCTGAGCAGTTCGGTGTCGGTGGAGCCGCAGTTGGGGCAGCGCACGGTGAGGGTGAGGGCGATGGGGCCGTCGGCGCTGTGGGGGCGCGGGGGTGCGATGCCGAACTCGGCGAGTTTGCGGCGGCCGTCGGCGCTGATGTCGTCGGTCGACCAGGCCGGGGACAGGACGCGGACGACGGTGACGTCCGGTATCCCGTTGTCGTGGAGGATCCGTTCGATGTCGGCGGTCATCGTTTCGATGGCGGGGCAGCCGGTGTAGGTGGGGGTGAGCTGGACGGTGACCTTGCCGGGTGCGTCCAGCTGGACTCCGCGCAGGACGCCGAGGTCGGCGAGGGTCAGGACGGGCAGCTCGGGGTCGGGCACCGAGCCGGCGAGCCGGGCCAGTTCCTGTTCGAGCGGGGTCGGGCCGTCCGTGCCGGTCGCGGGGCGCACGCCGTCCGTGCGGGTCACCATGTCGCCCCCGGGTGGCTGCGGTGCAGGTGCTGCATTTCGGCGAGCATCCGCCCGAACGGTTCGGTGTGCAGGCCCTGGCGGCCGGCGCCGGCGGCCCAGGCGCCGGTCCGGGGGCCTTCGGGGACGGTGAGGGTGGCGCGCTGGAGGACGGAGGTGATGGTGGCCAGCCAGGTGGTCTCGGTCTGCTGCCAGTCGATGTCGACGCCGTCGAGGGGCTGGAACATCTCTCCGGTGAAGCGCCACAGCGCGTCGCACGCCCGCTGCATGCGCCGGTGGCTCTCCTCGGTGCCGTCGCCCAGGCGCAGGGTCCACTGTTCGGCGTGGTCCTGGTGGTAGGCGACTTCCTTGACCGCCTTGGCGGCGAGCCCGGCGAGGTCCCCGTCGTCCTTCGTGGCGAGCTGTCCGTAGAGCAGCCGCTGGTAGGTCGAGAAGTAGAGCTGGCGGGCGATGGTGTGGGCGAAGTCGCCGTTGGGCTGTTCGACCAGCTGGAGGTTGCGGAAGGCCCGCTCTTCGCGCAGGTAGGCCAGTTCGTCCTCGTCGCCGGCGAGGGAGAGCAGGACGCGGGCCTGGCCGAGGAGGTCGAGGGCGATGTTGGCCAGGGCCACTTCTTCTTCGAGGACGGGGGCGTGTCCGGCCCACTCCCCCAGTCGGTGCGACAGCACCAGGGCGTCGTCGCCCAGGGGCAGGGCGGCGGGGTGCGCGGCGGCGGTCGCGGCCGGTGCGCCGGTGGTCTTCGCGGGGGTGGTCACAGGTGCTTCACCCCTTCCGGGATCTCGTAGAAGGTCGGGTGGCGGTAGGGCTTGTCGCCGGCCGGTTCGAAGAAGGAGTCCTTCTCGTCGGGGGAGGAGGCGGTGACGGCGGCGGAGGGCACGACCCAGATGGAGACGCCTTCGGAGCGGCGGGTGTAGAGGTCGCGCGCGTTGCGCAGGGCCATCTCGGCGTCGGGGGCGTGCAGGCTTCCGGCGTGGTTGTGGGACAGTCCGCGGCGCGAGCGCACGAACACCTCCCAGAGCGGCCAGTCGTGTGTGGTCATGCCGTTGCCTCCCCGTTCTTGTGCTGCTTCGCCGCGTAGGCCGCTGCCGCGTCCCTGACCCAGGCGCCTTCTTCGTGGGCCCGGCGCCGTTGGGTGATCCGTTGTTCGTTGCAGGGGCCGTTGCCCTTGAGGACGTCCCAGAATTCGGTCCAGTCGATCGCGCCGAAGTCGTGGTGTCCGCGTTCCTCGTTCCACCGCAGGTCCGGGTCGGGCAGGGTGAGGCCGAGGGCTTCGGCCTGGGGGACGCAGATGTCCACGAAGCGCTGGCGCAGTTCGTCGTTCGAGTGCCGTTTGATCTTCCAGGCCATGGACTGGGCCGAGTGGGACGACTCGTCGTCGGGCGGGCCGAACATCATCAGGGAGGGCCACCACCAGCGGTCGACGGCGTCCTGTGCCATGGCGTGCTGTTCGGGGGTGCCCTGGGAGAGGGCGAGGAGCAGTTCGTACCCCTGGCGCTGGTGGAAGGACTCCTCCTTGCACACGCGGACCATCGCCCTCGCGTACGGCCCGTAGGAGCAGCGGCAGAGGGGGACCTGGTTGGTGATGGCGGCGCCGTCCACGAGCCAGCCGATGGCGCCGACGTCGGCCCAGGTCAGGGTGGGGTAGTTGAAGATCGACGAGTACTTCTGGCGGCCCGAGTGGAGCTTGTCGAGGAGCTCGTCGCGGCTGACGCCGAGGGTCTCGGCCGCGCTGTACAGGTACAGCCCGTGGCCCGCTTCGTCCTGGACCTTGGCCATCAGGATCGCCTTGCGGCGCAGTGAGGGCGCGCGGGTGATCCAGTTGGACTCGGGCTGCATGCCGATGATCTCGGAGTGGGCGTGCTGCGCTATCTGGCGGACCAGGGAGGCCCGGTACGCCTCGGGCATCCAGTCGCGCGGCTCGATGCGCTCGTCGGCGGCCACGGCGGCGTCGAACGCCGCCGCGTTGGCCGCCGTGTCCTTCTCGTCCGTCGCGGGTGAGCCGTGTTTCGTGGTGCCGGTCTCCGCTGTCACTGCCGTCATCCGAGCCCCCTGGCGAGCTGTCGATTCCGGGCCGTCCGCCGGGCCGCCTGCTCCCGACCGATCGTTCGGTTCATTGACTTCAATGGTGAGTCGACGGCCCGTAGGGTGTCAACCCTGTGGATAACCCAGTGGAGCCGACCGGGATCGGGGCGGGATGGATTCGTACGACGAGAAGGACCTGCCGGGGCGGGAGGGGCAGGCCCGGCCGTCTCTTCCCGGCACCGGCAGCAGCGGGCCAGGAACCCCCCCGACGCCCGACGGACCCGCTCTGAGCAGCGCCGATGCGTCCAGGTCCGCCGAGAACGCCGAAACCGGCGCGCAGGCCGAGCCAGGAGCCCACGAGACCCCTGGGGCTCCAGGGGCTTCTGGGGTCCCTGAGACGCCCGGGGTGACGCCCGGAGCCGCCGAAAACCCCGCAGGACCGGTCTCCGGCTCCCTCTCCGGCCCTCTCGCCGCCCCTGCCACCGGCCCGTCCGCCGAATCTCCCGCCGCCCCCACCACCGCGCCCGCGCCCCCGCCCGCGACCGCACCGCCGACCGAGCCCTCCGGCACCCCCGGCACCCCCGCCGGCCCTGGCGCCCCAGCCGTCCCCGGCGCCCCTGCTGCCCCCGGCACCCCCGGTCGTGGGATCGCCGCGCTCTCGCTCCCGTACCAGATCGCGGCGGCGCTGGCGCTGGCCGTGGTCGCGGTGGTCGCGGTCGTCCACATCGCGATGGTGTTCCTGCACGTCGCGCCGTCCAATACGGTCACGAAGCAGCACGGCAAGGTCGTTGACGACTGGATCTATCCCGAGTTCGAACAGAACTGGAAGCTTTTCGCGCCCAACCCGTTGCAGCAGAACATCTCCGTGCAGGCCCGGGCCGAGATCCGGCTGCCGGACGGGAAGCGCAGGACGACCGACTGGATCGACCTGACCGCCCAGGACGCCTCCGGCATCCAGGGCAACCCGCTGCCGAGCCACACCCAGCAGAACGAACTGCGCCGGGGATGGGAGTTCTTCATCAACTCCCACTCCGACGACAACAAGCCGAACGGCCTGCGCGGCGAACTCTCCGACCGCTACATCCACCGGATCGTGATGCTCCGCCTCGGCGCGCACCGCGACGGCGGCACGGTCGAGCGCGTACAGGTCAGGTCCGTGACGAAGTCCGTGAAGGTTCCGGCGTGGAGTGACGAGAAGATCGACACCCGGCCCTACTACCGGGTCGTCCCCTGGTGGACCGTTACCCCGGCCGATCTCCCGGCGGGCGCGGGCGACACACGTACGGAGGCGAGCCGATGAGCGGATCGACGGGCGGACCGACGACGTCCGCATGGAACGCCGTCCCGGCGGACGCCCCGGATGCCGCAGCCGCGCCGGAGCAGGCACCCGGACGCACGGCCGCCCCGGCCGCCGACGGGCAGGACGCGAACGGGCAGGTAGCGCAGGGGCAGGACGCGAACGGGCCGGGCCCGGGCGGACCCGGCGTCGAGACCAAAGCCGCGCAGGCCCTGCGCAAGGTCACCGGCGCCGCCCTCGGCCCGTACCAGAGCGCCGTCGTGCGGATCGGGTTCTCCGCGACCTGGCTGCTCTTCCTGCTGCGCGAACTGCCGCACCGCCGCGAGCTGTACGGGCCCGACGGGCCGTGGAGCTGGGACATGGCGAGGCAACTGGTCGCCGGCAACCACGCCTTCACCGCGCTTCTGTGGACGGACAGCACGGTCTGGTTCGAGATCGTGTACGCCCTCGCCGTGCTCGCCAGCGCCCTGCTGCTGCTCGGCTGGCGCACCCGCACCATGTCCGTGCTGTTCATGGTGGGCGTGCTGTCGCTGCAGAATCGGTCCGTCTTCATGGGGGACGGCGGCGACAACGTCGTCCATCTGATGGCGATCTATCTGGTGCTCACCCGCTGCGGCCAGGTCTGGTCGCTGGACGCCCGGCGCCTTCGGCGGGCCGCCGCCCGTACCGCCGCGACCGGGCAGCCGGTGGTCGACCGCGTGGGGCCCGCGCTGTGGTCGGTGCTGGGCGCGGCGCTCGCCGTGATCACGCTGCGCGGGGACATGAGCGGCGGCTGGCTGCTGGTCTTCTGGGGCCTGTGGGTGGCGCACGGCCTGTGGTGGGCGGCCGGACGCAGCCCCCAGGGCGAGCCCCGCGCCCTGCTCGACGTGGTTTCCAACCTGGCGCACAACGCCACCATGGTCGTGATCATGGCGGAGGTGTGCCTGATCTACGCGACCGCAGGCTGGTACAAGATCCAGGGCTCGCGCTGGCAGGACGGCACCGCGCTGTACTACCCGCTGCACCTGGACTACTTCTCGCCGTGGCCCGCGCTCTCCGACATCCTCGGCGGCAGCGGTCTCATCGTCATGCTGCTCACCTATGGAACGGTCGCCGTGCAGGTGGCGTTCCCGTTCACCCTCTTCAATCGGCGGGTCAAGAACGTCCTGCTGGCGCTGATGATGATGGAGCACGCCGGGATCGCCCTGCTGCTCGGGCTGCCGTTCTTCTCGCTGGCGATGATCGCGGCCGACGCGGTCTTCCTGCCGACGGGCTTCCTGCGCTGGCTGGGCGGTCGCTGCGCGCGCGTACGGGAGCGGGTGGTGTCGCGGGTGCCCGGACGGCGCCGTATGGACGAGGAGCGGCGGCCCCGTACGCTCGTGGCGTGAGCAGCGAGACCAGCCCAAGCCCCACCCCCTCCGCCGAGGCCGCCGCGGACCAGCCGTCCGCGGCGGCGGAGCCGCTTCAGTACGACGACGGCTACGCGCCCGAGGTGGGTGTCGGCCCGCACCCGCTGCCCTGGCCGCAGGGCGAGCGCTACGACCCCGAGCTGCTCGCGCACGGTGACCGGCGCAATGTGGTGGACGGCTACCGCTACTGGACGCGCGAGGCGATCGTGGCGGACCTGGATACCCGGCGCCACGACTTCCATGTCGCCGTCGAGAACTGGGGCCACGACTTCAACATCGGCTCCGTCGTGCGGACCGCCAACGCCTTCCTGGCCAAGGAGATCCACATCGTGGGGCGGCGCCGCTGGAACCGGCGCGGCGCCATGGTCACCGACCGCTACCAGCACGTCCGCCACCACCCGGACACCGAGTCGCTGACGGCGTGGGCGGCGGCCGAGGGGCTGCCGATCATCGGGATCGACAATCTGCCCGGCTCGGTGCCGATCGAGCGGACCGAGCTGCCCCGGCGCTGTGTGCTGCTGTTCGGCCAGGAGGGGCCGGGGCTGACCGAGGAGGCGCGCGAGCACGCCTCGGCGGTGTGCTCGATCGCCCAGTTCGGCTCGACGCGGTCCATCAACGCGGGCGCGGCTGCCGCGATCGCCATGCACGCGTGGGTGCAGCGTTACGCCGACATCCCCGACCCCGCGCTCTGACACCGCCCTCTGCCCCTGCCCTGACCCCGTCATGGTCCCGGGCGCTGACCCGGCCTCGCGCTCTGGCCTGGTCCTGGGCTCCGGCCCGGTCCCGCACGCCGGCCCGGCCCCGCGCTCTGGCCCGGCGCTCGTGGAGCGCCGGGCCCGCGGCGGGCGTCAGGCTTGGCGGCGGATCTCCACCGTCCGGAAGCGGTTCGCGACGAACGCCGAGTCGCACAGTGCCGCGTTCGCGGCCGGGTTGCCGCCCGAGCCGTGGAAGTCGGAGAACGCCGCCGTCTGGTTGACGTAGACGCCGCCCGTCAGGTTCAGGGACAGCTGGGCGGACTCCTCCAGACAGACCTCCTCCACGGCCCGCTCCACCTCCTGGGAGGTGGTGTAGGCGCCGACCGTCATGGCGCCCTTGTCCCGCACGGTGCGCCGCAGCAGGTCGAGCGCCCCCGCCGTGGAGTCGACGGCGACCGCGAAGGAGACCGGGCCGAAGCACTCGGAGAGGTAGGCCGCCTCGGCGTCGGGCTTGGCGCCGTCCAGCTTGACGATCACGGGGGTGCGCACCACGGCGTCCGGGAATTCCGGGTTGCTGATCTCCCGGGAGGCCAGGGCGACCTCGCCGAGCCCGGCCGCGGCCTCCAGGCGGGCCTTCACGTCCGGGTTGACCAGGGCGCCCAGCAGCGCGTTGGCGCGCGCGTCGTCGCCGAGCAGGCCGCCCACCGAGGCGGCGAGGTCGGCCACCACCTCGTCGTAGGACTTGTCGCCCGCGTCCGTGCTGATGCCGTCGCGGGGGATCAGCAGGTTCTGCGGGGTGGTGCACATCTGGCCGCTGTACAGCGACAGCGAGAAGGCCAGGTTGGAGAGCATGCCCTTGTAGTCGTCGGTGGAGTCGACGACGACCGTGTTGACGCCCGCCTTCTCCGTGTAGACCTGCGCCTGGCGGGCGTTGGTCTCCAGCCAGTCGCCGAACTCCGTCGACCCCGTGTAGTCGATGATCTTGATTTCGGGGCGGACGGCCAGCTTCTTGGCGATGCCCTCACCGGGCCGCTCGGCGGCCAGCGCCACCAGGTTCGGGTCGAAGCCGGCCTCGGCGAGGACCGTGCGGGCGATCTGGACGGTGAGGGCGAGGGGCAGCACCGCGCGCGGGTGGGGCTTGACCAGGACCGGGTTGCCGGTGGCGAGCGAGGCGAACAGGCCCGGGTAGCCGTTCCACGTCGGGAAGGTGTTGCAGCCGATCATCAGCGCGATGCCGCGGGCGGCCGGGACGAACGTCTTGGTCAGCTCCAGCGGGTCCCGCTTGCCCTGCGGCTTGGACCAGTGCGCCGCCTCCGCCGGGGTGCGGGTCTGCTCCCGGTAGGCGTACGCCACGGCCTCCAGGCCGCGGTCCTGCGCGTGCGGTCCGCCCGCCTGGAAGGCCATCATGAAAGCCTGGCCGCTGGTGTGCATGACCGCGTGCGCGAGCTCCGGCGTGCGGGCGCCGATGCGGGCCAGGATCTCCAGACAGACCAGGGCCCGCAGCTCGGCCCCGGCGTCCCGCCAGGCGGCCATCCCCGCCTTCATCGCGGGCAGCAGCACCTCAAGGTCGGGGTGCGGGTAGGTGACGCCCAACTCGATGCCGAACGGGGAGACTTCCGCGCCCGTCCAGTCGTCGGTGCCGGGCTGGCCGAGGTCGATACGGGTGTTCAGCAGGGCCTCGAAGGCGGCCTTGCCGTCGTTCTCGTACGCCTTGGGGTGCTCCGGGTGCGGTGACCAGTACGCACGCGTGCGGATCGCTTCCAGGGCCTGGTCGAGCGTGGTCCGGTGGGACTCGGTGAGCTGCTGCGGGCTGAGCTGGGCGGCCATACGGACCAACTCCTCGTCGAGCTGGGCAGGGACGGGCGGACAGAGTTAGAGTAACCGAACGATCGGTCGGTACAAGGGGGTCTGTCGAACCTGTGGACAACCCATCGGGGAGGATCGCGTCATGACCGCCATCGAACAGAGCCCCGCCGTGGGGACGCACCGCGCCGTCGCCGTCGTCGGCACCGGGACCATGGGACAGGGCATCGCCCAGGTGGCCCTGGTGGCCGGGCATCCGGTGCGGCTGTACGACGCCGTGCCGGGCCGTGCGGCCCAGGCCGCCGAGGCCGTCGGCGCCCGCCTCGACCGGCTCGTCGAGAAAGGCCGGATCGCACCGGCCGAGCGCGACGCGGCCCGGGCGCGGCTGCACCCGGCCGGGTCGCTGGCCGAACTCGCGGACGCCGCGCTGGTCGTCGAGGCGGCCCTTGAGCAACTGGACGTCAAGCGGGAGCTGTTCACGGCGCTGGAGGAGATCGTCGCCGAGGACTGTCTGCTCGCGACCAACACCTCCTCCCTCTCGGTGACGGCCATCGCGGGCGCCCTGCGCCGCCCCGGCCGCTTCGTCGGGCTGCACTTCTTCAACCCGGCGCCCCTGCTGCCGCTGGTCGAGGTGGTCTCCGGGTTCGCCACCGACGAGGCCGCCGCCACGCGCGCGTACGAGACGGCCAAGGCCTGGGGCAAGACCCCGGTCCGGTGCACCGACACCCCGGGATTCCTGGTCAACCGCATCGCCCGGCCCTTCTACGCGGAGGCGTTCGCGGTGTACGAGGAGCGCGGCGCGGATCCCGCCACCATCGACGCGGTGCTGCGCGAGAGCGGCGGCTTCGCCATGGGGCCCTTCGAGCTGACCGATCTCATCGGCCAGGACGTCAACGAGGCCGTGACCCGCTCGGTGTGGGAAGCCTTCTTCCACAGCCCCAAGTTCACGCCGTCGCTGTCCCAGCGGCGCCTGGTCGAGTCGGGGCTGCACGGCCGCAAGAGCGGGCGCGGCTGGTTCGCGTACGGGGAGGGTGACGTGCGGCCCGAGCCGCACACCGCGCCGCCCGCCGAGGCCCCCTCGGCCGTCACCGTCGTCGGGGACCTGGGCCCGGCCGCCGAGCTCGTCGCGATGATGCGGGAGGCGGGCATCGAGGTGAAGAGCGTCGAGTCGGGCGGTCCCTACATCGGGCTGCCGGGCGACGGCCAGCTCGTCCCGGCCGACGGGCGCACCTCCGTGGAGTACGCGGACGTCGTCTACTTCGACCTCGCCCTCGACTACCGGGGCGCGACCCGTATCGCGCTCTCCGCGAGCGAGGACACCTCCACGCGCGCGGTGGAGGAGGCCGTGGGCCTGTTCCAGAAGCTCGGCAAGCGGGTCAGCGTCATCGGCGACGTGCCGGGCATGATCGTGGCCCGTACGGTCGCGATGCTCGCCGACCTCGCGGCCGACGCCGTCGCGCGCGGGGTGGCCACCGCCGAGGACGTCGACACCGCGATGCGGCTGGGCGTCAACTACCCGCTGGGGCCCGTCGAGTGGAGCGGCAGGCTCGGCCGGGACTGGGCGTACGACCTGCTGTCGGCGATGGACGAGCGCTGTCCCGGCGGGCGGTACGCGCCCTCCCTCGCGCTTTACCGGCAGTCGTACAGCAACGGCGAGGAGACCGCCTCATGACCACCGCCAAGCGGGACACCTACACCCCCGAGACCCTGCTGACGGTCGCCGTGCGGGTCTTCAACGAGCGCGGTTACGACGGCACATCCATGGAGCACCTCTCCAAGGCGGCCGGCATCTCCAAGTCGTCGATCTACCACCATGTGGCGGGCAAGGAGGAGCTGTTGCGGCGGGCGGTCAGCCGTGCCATCGACGGGCTGTTCGCCGTCCTGGAGGAGCCGGGCGCCACGCGCGGGCGCCCGATCGAGCGGGTCGAGCACGTCACCAGACGTACGGTCGAGGTGCTGATGGCGGAGCTTCCGTACGTCACGCTGCTGCTGCGCGTGCGGGGCAACACCAAGACCGAGCGCTGGGCGATGGAGCGCCGCCGGGAGTTCGACCAGCGGGTCTCGGATCTGCTCAAGGCGGCGGCGGCCGACGGCGACCTCCGCTCCGACGTGGACATACGCCTGGCGACCCGGCTGCTGTTCGGCATGGTGAACTCGCTGGTGGAGTGGTACCGGCCGCAGCGCGACGGCGAGGCGGAGCGCGCCCAGGTCACCGACGCGGTCGTGCGCCTGGCCTTCGACGGGCTGCGCACCCACCCCTGAGCGCCCCGGCCCCGCCGCCGTGGGGCCTGCGGCTCTCGGCCCCGCCGCCGTCGGTCACGGCGTGGCGGGGCCCTGGTCCAGGTCGGTCTCCTCGAAGACCAGCAGGGTGCGGGTGGACAGGACTTCGGGGATCGACTGGAGCTTGGTGAGGACCAGCTCGCGCAGGGCCCGGTTGTCCGGCGAGTGCACCAGGAGCAGGACGTCGAAGTCGCCGCTGACCAGGGCGATGTGGGCGGCTCCCGGCAGGGCCTGGAGCTGCTCGCGCACGGTCCGCCAGGAATTCTGGACGATCTTCAGCGTGATGTACGCGGAGGCGCCCTGGCCTGCCCTTTCGTGGTCCACGCGGGCGCTGAAGCCACGGATCACACCGTCGTCGAGGAGGCGGTTGATCCGGGCGTAGGCGTTGGCGCGCGAGACATGGACCCGCTCGGCCACGGACCTTATCGAGGCGCGTCCGTCGGCCTGCAGCATGCGCAGGATGTCGCGGTCCACGGCGTCCAGCGGCCGTGCTCCGGTGCCCTGGCCCTCGTCGGCCATTTGTTCAGCTGCCATGTCCCCCCGCCTTCCTAGCATGGACGACCTGTCTCCATCTCAGGCTGTGCAGAACCGTTTGTCCACAGGCTCGCGGTGCCTGTAGCCAAAATGCCCTCACGACCGAACAATCGGTAGGTGAGGCGCGTCACACCGTGTGCCTCCTTCCGCCGCTCCCACGAGGAGGTGCTTCGTCATGACGGTCCAAGAGCTGCCCGGTGCCGGTGCCGCCGCCTATCGGCCCACCCCTCCCCCTGCCTGGAGGCCCCGCACCGACCCGGCCCCGCTGCTCCCGGACCCCGAGCCGTACCGCGTGCTCGGCACGGACGCCCCGCTCGACCGCGACCTGATGCTGCGGCTGTACGCGGAGCTGATCCGCGGCCGGCGGTACAACGCGCAGGCCACCGCCCTCACCAAGCAGGGCCGCCTCGCCGTCTACCCGTCCTCCACCGGCCAGGAAGCCTGCGAGGTGGCCGCCGCGCTGGTGCTCCAGGACCAGGACTGGCTCTTCCCGAGCTACCGGGACACCCTTGCCGCCGTGGCCCGCGGCCTCGACCCCGTACAGGCACTTACCCTGCTCCGCGGCGACTGGCACACCGGATACGACCCGCACGAGCACCGCATCGCCCCGCTCTGCACCCCGCTCGCCACCCAGCTGCCGCACGCGGTGGGCCTGGCGCACGCCGCCCGCCTCAAGGGCGACGACGTGGTGGCCCTCGCCATGGTCGGCGACGGCGGCACCAGCGAGGGCGACTTCCACGAGGCGCTGAACTTCGCGGCCGTCTGGCAGGCCCCCGTCGTCTTCCTGGTGCAGAACAACGGGTTCGCGATCTCCGTTCCGCTGGCCAAGCAGACCGCCGCCCCCTCCCTGGCCCACAAGGCCGTGGGGTACGGCATGCCGGGCCGCCTGGTCGACGGCAACGACGCGGCGGCCGTCCACGAGGTGCTGGCCGACGCGGTCGCGCGCGCCCGCCGGGGCGGCGGCCCCACCCTGATCGAGGCCGTCACCTATCGGATCGAGGCGCACACCAACGCCGACGACGCCACCCGCTACCGGGTGGACGCCGAAGTCGAGGCATGGCGCGCACACGACCCGATCCGGATCCTGGAGGCCGAGCTGACCAGCCGCGGATTCCTCGACGACGACGCGAAGCGGGCCGCGGCCGAGGCCGCCGAGACGATGGCCGCCGAACTGCGCGAGCGGATGAACGCGGACGCGGAGCTCGACCCCATGGATCTCTTCGCGCACGTCTACGCCGAGCGGACGGCGCAACTGCGCGAACAGGAAGCCCAGTTGCGGGCCGAGCTGGCGGCGCACGAGGACGAGGAAGCAGAGGGGAACCGATGACCACGGTCGCGGCGAAGCCCGCCACCATGGCGCAGGCGCTGCAGCGCGCCATGCGTGACGCGATGGCCGAGGACCCCTCGGTCCACGTCCTCGGAGAGGACGTGGGCGCCCTCGGCGGCGTCTTCCGCATCACCGACGGCCTCGCCAAGGAGTTCGGCGAGGACCGCTGCACCGACACCCCGCTCGCCGAGGCCGGAATCCTCGGCACGGCCGTCGGCATGGCGATGTACGGGCTGCGGCCCGTGGTGGAGATGCAGTTCGACGCGTTCGCCTACCCGGCGTTCGAGCAGCTCATCAGCCATGTCGCCCGGATGCGCAACCGCACCCGTGGCTCCATGGCGATGCCGCTGGTGGTGCGCGTGCCCTACGGCGGCGGGATTGGCGGGGTCGAGCACCACAGCGACTCCTCCGAGGCGTACTACATGGCCACCCCCGGCCTCCAGGTGGTCACGCCCGCCACCGTCGAGGACGCCTACGGGCTGCTGCGCGCCGCCATCGCCTCCGACGACCCGGTCGTCTTCCTGGAGCCCAAGCGGCTCTACTGGTCGAAGTCCTCGTGGTCGCCGCAGGCGCCCACCGAGGTGCCGCCGATAGGCAAGGCGGTCGTGCGCCGCCCCGGCCGCAGCGCCACGCTCATCACCTACGGCCCGTCCGTCCCGGTCTGTCTGGAGGCGGCCGAGGCGGCCACCGCCGAGGGCTGGGACCTGGAAGTCGTCGACCTGCGCTCGCTGGTGCCCTTCGACGACGAGACGGTCTGCGCCTCCGTGCGGCGCACCGGCCGGGCCGTCGTCGTCCACGAGTCGACCGGCTTCGGCGGTCCCGGCGGCGAGATAGCGGCCCGGGTCACCGAGCGCTGCTTCCACCATCTGGAGGCGCCGGTGCTGCGCGTCGCCGGGTTCGACATCCCCTACCCGCCGCCGATGCTGGAGAAGCACCATCTGCCGGGCGTGGACCGGGTGCTCGACGCGGTGGCGCGGCTCCAGTGGGAGGCGGGGAGCTGATGCCGAAGGTCCTGGAATTCAAGCTGCCGGACCTCGGCGAGGGCCTCACCGAGGCGGAGATCGTGCGCTGGCTGGTGGCGGTGGGCGACGTCGTCGCCATCGACCAGCCGGTGGTCGAGGTGGAGACCGCCAAGGCGATGGTGGAGGTGCCGTGCCCCTACGGGGGCGTGGTGACCGCCCGGTTCGGCGAGGAGGGCAGCGAACTGCCCGTCGGCGCGCCGCTGCTGACGGTTGCCGTGGGCGCGCCGGAGGCCGCCGACGCGGAGTCCTCGGAGTACTCGGGGAACGTGCTGGTGGGATACGGGACGGGTGAGGCGGTGCGACGGCGTCGCCGCGTGCGGCCGGTGCCGGTGGGCGCCCCCTCGCCGTCCCCGGCGCCCGCCGGTGCCGGGGATGCCGCGCGGCCGGCCGGTGGCGCGGCCCTCGCGGAGCCCGCCCCCGTGGCGCAGGACGGTCCGGTGCCGGTCATATCGCCGCTGGTGCGCAAGCTGGCCCGGGAGAACGGGCTGGATCTGCGGGCGCTCGCCGGGTCCGGTCCCGACGGGCTGATCCTGCGCTGCGACGTGGAGTCGGCGCTGCGGGTGGAGGCCGAGCCGGTGCCGGTGCGGGCCGAGCCGATGGCTGCCGCGGCGGTGGCCGGGACCCGGGTGCCGCTGCGCGGGATACGGGGCGCGGTCGCCGACAAACTGGCGCGCAGCCGCAGCGAGATCCCGGACGCCACGTGCTGGGTCGACGCGGACGCCACCGAGCTGATGGCGGCCCGGGCCGCGATGAACGCGGTGGACGGCCCGAAGGTCTCGGTGCTGGCGCTGCTCGCCCGGATCTGCACGGCGGCTCTGGAGCGCTACCCCGAGCTCAACTCGACGGTGGACAGCGCGGCGCGGGAGATCGTGCGGCTGCCCGACGTGCACCTGGGCTTCGCCGCCCAGACCGAGCGCGGCCTGGTCGTGCCGGTCGTGCGGGACGCGCAGGGGCGGGACGCCGCGTCGCTGAGCGAGGAGTTCGCGCGGCTCACCGAGGCGGCCCGGGCCGGGACGCTCACCCCCGCAGACCTGACCGGGGGGACGTTCACGCTCAACAACTACGGGGTGTTCGGGGTCGACGGCTCCACGCCGATCATCAACCATCCCGAGGCGGCGATGCTGGGCGTGGGCCGGATCATGCCCAAGCCGTGGGTGCACCGGGGCGAGCTGTCGGTGCGTCAGGTCGTCCAGCTGTCCCTCACCTTCGACCACCGGGTGTGCGACGGCGGAACGGCGGGCGGCTTCCTGCGGTACGTGGCCGACTGCGTCGAGCAGCCCGCGGTGCTGCTGCGCTCGCTGTAACCGGCGAGGCGGGGCGCAGCCCCGGCCCCCCACAACGGGGCTGCGGCCCGCTGCCGCGCACGGGCGCGTTCTCCGGGCGCGGCCGGGCCGTTCCATACTGCTGGCATGACGACGCCCCATGACGCCATCGTGCTCGCCGGAGGGGCCGCGCGGCGGCTCGGCGGGGCCGACAAGCCCGGGCTGCGCGTGGGCGGCCGAGCGCTCCTCGACCGGGTCCTGGACGCGTGCGCCGGGGCCGGGACCACGGTGGTCGTCGGCGGGCGGCGGGCCACCGCCCGGCCCGTGGTGTGGGCGCGCGAGGAGCCGCCCGGCGGCGGTCCGCTCGCCGCGCTCGGCGCGGGACTGCGCCTCACCGGCGCGCCGACCGTGCTGGCGCTCTCCGCCGACCTGCCCTTCCTCGGCCCGGAGACCGTCGCCGCGCTCCTCGGCGCGCTGGCGTCCGGCGGGCACGAGGGCGTGCTGTGCGTCGACGACGGCGGGCGGGCACAGCCGCTCGTCGCCGTGTACCGGGCCGAGCCGTTGCGCCGTGAGCTCGCCCTGCTCGCCGCCGAGCACGGCGGGCTCGACGGCCTTCCCCTGCGGCTGCTGACCGCCGAACTCGACCTCGCCCACCTCCCCGCACCCCGGCCCCTGGCCTCCTTCGACTGCGACACCTGGGAGGACCTCGCGACGGCCCGGGCCCGAATCAGGGAGCATGGGAACGTGCTGGACGAATGGATCACCGCAGTCAAGGCCGAACTGGGCATCGACCTCGACGTCGACACGCGCGTACTGCTCGACCTGGCCAGGGACGCCGCCCACGGGGTGGCCAGGCCCGCAGCGCCGCTCACGACCTTCCTGGTCGGGTACGCGGCGGCCAAGGCGGGCGGCGAGGGCGCCGATGTCGCCGAGGCGGCGCGCAAGGCGGCGGCCCTCGCGGACCGCTGGGCCGCCGAGAAGGACGAGCTGAACCCATGAGCGGGGCCGAACCGTCCATGGACGCACCGACCCTCGACGACGGGGTGGAGGAGGCGCTCGCCCTCGTGAACGCCCCCGTACCCGCGCCGGGCCAGGGCTCCGAGCCGGGCTCCGGGCCCGCGCGCGGCTCCGGCCGCGCCTCGGGACCCGGCCCCGCGCAGGGCGCCGCCCGCGTTCAGGGGGCGGGCGGCGTGCCCGTGCCCGGCGCGGGCTCCGGGACCCGCCACCGGGCCTCGGCCTGGGGCCGGGCCCGGGACACCGCCGTCGCGGCCGGGCGCCGGGCGCACCGGCGTACCCACCGGGTGCCGCTCGCGCAGGCGCTCGGCCAGGTGCTGGCCGCTCCCCTGGCCGCCCTCACCGACCTGCCGTCCTTCGACACCTCCGCCATGGACGGCTGGGCCGTCGCGGGCCCCGGGCCCTGGCACATCCGGGACGCCGGGGCGCAGGACGGCTCCGGCGTGCTCGCCGGGCAGGGCGCGCCCGTGCCGCTGGCGGACGGGGAGGCCGTGCGGATCGCCACCGGCGCCCGTATCCCCGGCGAGGCGACCGCGGTCATCCGCAGCGAACACGCCCGCACCGACGACGCCAAGGCGCTGCTGTACGCCGAGCGGGACGTCGTCACCGGCCAGGACATCCGGCCGCGCGGACAGGAGTGCCGCTCCGGCGACCGGCTGCTCCCCGAGGCCGCGCTGGTCACCCCGGCGGTGCTGGGGCTGGCGGCGGCGGCCGGATACGACGAGCTGGCCACCGTGGCACGGCCGCGCGTCGAGGTGTTCGTGCTCGGTGACGAACTGCTGGCCGAGGGGCTGCCGCACGAAGGTCTGATCCGGGACGCGCTCGGCCCGATGCTGGGGCCCTGGCTGCGGATGCTGGGCGCGGACGTCGTGGCCACACGGCGGCTCGGGGACGACGCGGAGGTGCTGTTCACGGCCGTCAGCGAGTCCGGGGCCGACGTCGTCGTGACGACGGGCGGCACGGCGGCCGGACCGGTCGACCACGTCCACCCCGTGCTGGGCCGGCTCGGCGCCGAGCTGCTGGTGGACGGGGTCGCCGTACGGCCCGGGCATCCCATGCTGCTGGCCCGGATCAGCTCCGGCAAGCATCTGGTGGGGCTGCCGGGCAATCCGCTGGCGGCCGTCTCCGCGCTGCTCACGCTCGCCGAGCCGCTGCTGCGGGAGCTGGCCGGGCGGGCGGGTGGCGCGCTCTCCGGCGCCGGGTCCCCCGCCCCGCACCCCACCCCGTACACCGCGCCGCTGAGCGAGGGCGTGCACGGGCATCCCTACGACACCCGGCTGGTCCCCGTCGTGCACCGGGGCGACCATGTCGTGCCGCTGCGCTACAACGGTCCGGCGATGCTGCGGGGGATCGCGGCGGCCGACGGGCTCGCGGTGGTCCCGCCGGGCGGGACGGAGGCGGGCGGCGAGGTCGAGGTGCTGGATCTGCCGTGGATGCAACTGGGGGCGGGCGAAGGGTGTTTCACGTGAAACATCGTCCGAAGGCGCCCGGTCGCGTCGGCGGTCCGGCCCATGGGGTGCGGGCCGCCCCACGCGCCGACCCAGGTGGCTGTGCCGGTTCCCTGCTCTCAACTCATGTGTCTGCGGCGGGTGTTTCACGTGAAACATCGCTCGCGGGTGCCAAATCCTGTACTTCCGAACGGTGTTTCACGTGAAACTGCCCGGCCATGACGCCATCGCCCGCCAGGCCGGCGAGAATCTGGTCACCCGTCGTGTGAAGCTGCCGCGCCATGTGGTCGACCGGCCGTTGCTGCAGGTCGGCAAGCGGCTGCTGATGGCGCTCGCCGTGCTGATACTGACCACGTTCATCGTGTGGATCGACCGGAGCGGCTACCACGACAACGCCGATGGCACGCTGGACTTCCTCGATGCCGCCTACTACGCCACCGTCACGCTGTCGACGACCGGCTACGGCGACATCGTTCCGTACAGCGACAGTGCCCGGCTCACCAACATCCTGCTGGTGACGCCGTTGCGCGTGCTCTTTCTGATCATCCTGGTCGGTACGACTCTTGAGGTCCTCACGGAACGGACCCGGGAGGAGTGGCGGCTCAACCGCTGGAAGGCGAACTTGCGAGACCACACTGTTGTCGTCGGCTTCGGGACGAAGGGGCGTTCGGCGATCCAGACGCTGTGCGCGACCGGGCTGAAGAAGGAGCAGGTCGTGGTCGTCGACCCGAGCGCGAAGGTGATCGAGACCGCCAACGCGGAAGGGTTCGTCGGGGTCATCGGGGACGCCACGCGCAGCGACGTGCTGTTGCGGGCGGAGCTCCAGAAGGCCCGGCAGGTCGTCATCGCCACCCAGCGCGACGACACCGCGGTACTGGTCACGCTGACGGCGCGCCAGCTCAACCGCGGGGCGAAGATCGTTGCGGCGGTGCGGGAGGAGGAGAACGCGCCGCTGCTGCGGCAGTCCGGGGCGGACGCCGTCATCACCAGCGCCAGCGCCGCCGGGCGTCTGCTCGGGCTCTCCGTGCTCAGCCCCAGCGCCGGAACGGTGATGGAGGACCTGATCCAGCAGGGCAGTGGGCTCGACCTCGTCGAACGGCCGGTGAAGAAGAGCGAGGTGGGCAAGGGGGTCCGGGAGACCGAGGACCTCATCGTCAGCGTGCTGCGCGGGCACCGGCTGCTCGCGTACGACGACGCGCAGGCCAGCCCGCTCCAGCTGACGGACCGGCTGATCACGATCGTACGGGTGAGCGGGGCGCCCGGGGAGGCGGCCACGCCCTAGGGGCGGTCGCGGAGTAGCGTCGGCCGCATGCATGCGATCACGATTCCTGAGCCGGGTGGTCCCGAAGCGCTGGTGTGGGCCGAGGTGCCCGATGCGGTGGCGGGCGAGGGCGAGGTCCTCGTCGAGGTGACGGCTTCGGCCGTCAACCGTGCGGATGTGCTGCAGCGGCAGGGGCACTACGCGCCGCCGCCGGGGGCGTCGCCGTATCCGGGGCTCGAATGCTCCGGGCGGATCGTCGCGCTGGGGCCCGGGGTGTCCGGGTGGTCCGTGGGCGACGAGGTGTGCGCGCTGCTGAGCGGTGGCGGGTACGCGGAGAAGGTGGCCGTGCCGGCCGGGCAGCTGCTGCCGGTGCCGGAGGGGGTGGAGCTCACCGTGGCCGCCGCGCTGCCGGAGGCCGTGGCCACCGTGTGGTCGAACGTGTTCATGGTTTCTCATCTGCGGCCCGGCGAGACGCTGTTGGTGCACGGGGGTGCGAGCGGGATCGGGACCATGGCGATCCAGCTGGCCAAGGCCGTGGGGGCGAAGGTCGCCGTCACGGCGGGCGGGCCCGAGAAGCTCGCGCGGTGCGCGGAGCTCGGGGCGGACGTGCTGATCGACTACCGCGAGCAGGACTTCGTGGAGGAGGTCCGTGCGGCCACGGGCGGGGCCGGGGCGGATGTCGTGCTCGACATCATCGGGGCGAAGTATCTCGACCGGAACGTGCGGGCGTTGGCGGTCAACGGGCGGCTGGCCGTCATCGGGATGCAGGGCGGGGTCAAGGGCGAGCTCAACCTCGGGGCGCTGATGGCCAAGCGGGCGGCCGTGACGGCGACGACCCTGCGGGGGCGGCCCGCGGCCGAGAAGGCGGCGATCGTGGCGGCCGTTCGGGAGCATGTGTGGCCGCTGGTGGGGGACGGGCGGGTTCGGGCCGTTGTGGACCGGGAAGTGGCGCTGCGGGATGCGGCGGAGGGGCATCGGGTGTTGGAGGGGGGTGGGCATGTGGGGAAGGTGCTGCTGGTGCGGTGACCGGGAGATTTCCCCACCCCGCCCGTTTCCTTAAGCCCTCGGCGGGCGGCCCGGTGGGTGGTTGAGGGGGAGGAGGAGGTCTCCCGGGGGCTGCGCCCCCGGACCCCGGCGGGGGCTTCGCCCCCTGCACCCCGCTGGCCTGCGGCCCTGCATCCCGTTGGGTTCACCAGGTCGGCGCCCCGGCGGGGCCGAGGGGGCGGGTGGCCCGGTGGGTGGTTGAGGGAGAGGAAGGGGTTTCCTGGGGGCTGCGCCCCCGGGCCCCGGCGGGGCTGCGCCCCCGGACCCCCTGGCGGGGCTTCGCCCCTGCACCCCGGCGGGGCTTCGCCCCTGCACCCCACTGGGGTGGTGGGGGCGGCGATTCGAGTGCGGGATGCGTTCGCCGCGCCCTTCGCGGGGCTGCGCCCCCGGACCCCGGCGGGGCTGCGCCCCCGGACCCCGGCGGGGCTGCGCCCCCGGGCCCCGGCGGGGCTGCGCCCCCGGACCCCCTGGCGGGGCTGCGCCCCCGGACCCCCTGGCGGGGCTTCGCCCCTGCACCCCGCTGGGGTGGTGGGGTCGGCGACTTCGGGTGCGGGATGCGTTCGCCGTGGCCTTCGCGGGGCTTCGCCCCTGCACCCCGGCGGGGGCCCCGCTTGCCTGCGGCTCCCCTGTTGCTCAGGGCGCGCCCCGCAGCACTGTGCCCCGGGGAGTTCCCGGGGCACTTGGTGGATCGTTTTCTACAGGTACGGGCCCGAGCGGACTCCGGGGCCGTCTTCCTCGTCGTGGGAGGCGCCGGGAGGGAGTGCCCTGCGCATTTGTTCCAGTTGGGCCCTGGCTGCCATCTGCTGGGCGAACAGGGCTGTCTGGATGCCGTGGAAGAGGCCCTCCAGCCAGCCCACCAACTGGGCCTGGGCGATTCGCAGTTCCGCCTCGGAGGGGATCGCCTCGTCCGTGAAGGGGAGGGAGAGACGCTCCAGTTCCTCGACGAGCTCGGGGGCCAGGCCGTCCTCCAGCTCCTTGACCGACGAAGCGTGGATGTCCTTCAGGCGGACGCGGCTGGCCTCGTCCAGAGGAGCCGCGCGTACTTCTTCCAGTAGCTGCTTGATCATGCTGCCGATGCGCATGACCTTGGCGGGCTGTTCGACCATCTCCGTCACCGGGACCTCGCGCGACTCGTCGTCACCGCCGCCGATGGCCATGCCGTCCTGGCCTACGACCAGGATGTGGGGGCTGTCGGGCGACTGTTCGTTCCTCGGCATCTCCATGCCGTCCATTCTCTCGCACACGTGCCTCACATCACGTTGTGCCCCCGGGGAGACGTGATCCACCCCCTTTGCGGCGAGTGCCGAAGACCGGTTCGGGCGGTCAGGAGCGGCGCAGACGCAGGGCCAGGAAGGCCAGGCCCAGACCGGTCAGGGTCAGGCCCGCGCCCATCGACAGGACGTGGACGCGCAGCTCGTCCGATGGGGTGGAGAGATGCGCGGGGGAGTTCCCGACGGCCGCCGCCGGGACCGGGCTGGGCGAGGCGGGCGGGGGCGGGGAGGAGAAGGCGTCCGCGATGGGCCGCGCCGACTCGTCCGGTACGTAGGGGAGGGTGTCCGGGGGGCGGCCCGGGCGGGCGCGGCCCTCTCCGGCCGGGACGCCCGCGTACCGCTGGTCCAGCGACGGGGTGGGCGGCGGCGTCTCGTCGGCGTACCCGGGCGGGGCCAGGGCCAGCAGGCCCGCGAGCGCGGTGGCCGCGCCGAGTGTCCGGAGCCCTGAACCCATGCCGCCAGCGTCACACGCGGCATGGGGGCGGGCATCTCGGACGGGTCATGCGGGGGATCGTCCCCGCGACGGCTACTGCTGGGGCGGGTTGCCCGAGGACAGCGTCAGGGTGAACTGGGCTTCCTTCGGGTCCACGTCGACGCCCGCCGCCGGGAACTGGGTCACCACCGTGTCCTGGCCCCACTGGCCGTTGTCCACGGTCTCCGTGTTGAGCTTCCAGCCCGCGGCCTGGATGCACGACTTCACCGAGAGGATGTCCTTGTAGGTGAAGTCGGGCGCCTGGACCTTGGAGGGGTCGAGGGCGGACTTCGACGGGCTGGTGCACTTGGTGGTGTCCAGCGTGCGCCCGCGCTCGGGGTCCTTGTGGCCCGCGACGGCCGAGCCCGTGGGCTTGTCGCTGCCCCCCGCACCGTCGTCCTTGTTGAGCGTCAGCGCCGTGATCAGACCGCCGACCGCGAGGAGCGCCACCACGACCGCACCCACGATCACCGGGGTGTTCCGCTTCGAGCCGTTCGAGGAGGAGCCGCCTGTGGCCACCGGGGCGGGGGAGATCGTGTACGGCGGCGGGGTGTGCTGCGCCGGCATCGGGGCCTGCTGCTGCGGATACCCGTACGAGGGCTGCGGCGTCGGGGTCGGCGCCGGGGTCGGCGGGCCGTAGGGGCTGGCCTGGTACGGGGTCTGGACGCTGCCCTGGTAGCCCTGCTGGGCCGAGGGGTCCAGCGGCGGGAAGACCGTCGAGCCGACGCCCTGCCCGCTGGCGGCCGGCGCGCCACCGGTGATCACCGGTGCGGCGCCGGTCTGGCCGGCGGCGGAGATGCGGGCGATCTCGTCGCGCATCGCGGCGGCGCTGGGGAAGCGCTCGTTCGGGTTCTTCTTCAGCGCGCGGGCCACCAGCGCGTCGACGGCCGGCGGGATGGACCGGTTGATCGAGGAGGGCGCGACCGGCTCCTCCTGGACGTGGGCGTAGGCGATGGCCAGCGGGGAGTCCGCGTCGAACGGGATGCGGCCGGTGATCAGCTGGAAGAGCATGATGCCGACCGAGTACAGGTCGGAGCGGGCGTCGACGCCTCGGCCCAGGGCCTGCTCGGGCGACAGGTACTGGGGGGTGCCGACGACCATGCCGGTCTGGGTCATCGAGGTGACGCCGGACTGCATGGCGCGCGCGATGCCGAAGTCCATGACCTTGACCATGCCGCGCTTGGTCACCATCACGTTGCCGGGCTTGATGTCGCGGTGGACCAGGCCCATCTCGTGGCTGACCTCAAGGGCCGCCAGCACGTCGGCGGTCATCTTCAGCGCCTTGTCGGCGGGCATCGCGCCGTACTGCTGGATGTCGCCGTGCAGCACCGAGCCGAGCGGCTGGCCCTCCACGTACTCCATGACGATGTACGGCATGGTCGCGCCGCCCAGCTCGTCCTCACCGGTGTCGAAGACCGACACGATGTTGGTGTGCTGGAGCTTGGCGACGGCCTGCGCCTCGCGGCGGAAGCGCTCGCGGAACGACGCTTCCCGGCCGAGTTCGGTGTGCAGGGTCTTGATCGCGACCTGGCGGTCCAGCGCGGCGTCGTAGGCCAGGTAGACCGAGGCCATGCCGCCCTCGCCGAGGAGGTCGCGCAGCTGGTAGCGCCCGCCCGCGATGGAGCCGCCCGCATAGCGGCCCTGTGCGCCGTCCTGGCTCATGACTGTGCATCCCCCTTGGCCGCGGTGGCCAGCGATGATCCTGCGAATTTTTCGAGCCAAGTCTGCCCGAGGGGTACGACACGTCAAGCCGGGTGCCCGTTCCGTGACCGTACGCGCAAGAAGCGTCTCGTAAGCGTTACAGGAATCTCATGGAATTTGCATCGGTACACGCGGAACCGATTGGATGGCCGGTCCATCCCGGACCGGTGCCCTGTACGAACGCTGTAGCGTGCACTACTGCACAACCGTAAGACCGTAAGGAACCACCGCTGACGCGGCCAGACACGACGGCGAGGACTGATGGCACCCGAACCCGAGGGAAACGGCGCCGGGATGCCCGATGCGCAGGACCACGAGTCGTGGGTCGGCGGACTCGTCGGTGACGGCCGCTACCGGCTGACGCACCGGCTCGGCCGGGGCGGCATGGCGGAGGTCTTCGCGGCGGAGGACGTGCGTCTGGGCCGTACGGTCGCGGTGAAGCTGCTCCGCGCCGATCTCGCCGAGGACCCCGTCTCCAAGGCCCGTTTCACGCGCGAGGCGCAGTCGGTGGCCGGGCTCAACCACCACGCGGTGGTGGCGGTGTACGACTCGGGCGAGGACGTGGTGGGCGGCCGGACCGTCCCCTACATCGTGATGGAGCTGGTCGAGGGCCGCACCATCCGCGATCTGCTGGTGCAGGCCGAGGCGCCGCCGCCGGAGCAGGCGCTGATCATCGTCTCGGGCGTCCTCGAAGCGCTGGCGTACTCGCACCAGCACGGCATCGTGCACCGGGACATCAAGCCCGCCAACGTGATCATCACGCACACCGGTGCCGTGAAGGTGATGGACTTCGGCATCGCGCGCGCCCTGCACGGCGCGCAGTCGACGATGACGCAGACCGGCATGGTCATGGGCACGCCGCAGTACCTGTCGCCCGAGCAGGCGCTGGGCAAGGCCGTCGACCACCGGTCCGACCTGTACGCGACGGGCTGCCTGCTGTACGAACTGCTGGCGCTGCGACCGCCCTTCACCGGTGAGACACCGTTGTCAGTGGTGTACCAGCACGTGCAGGACACCGCGATCCCGCCGTCGCAGGTCTCCGATGTGGCGCCGCCGGAACTCGACGGTCTCGTCATGCGTTCTCTGGCCAAGGACCCGGACGACCGTTTCCAGTCGGCCGAGGAGATGCGCGGCCTGGTCCAGTACGGACTGCAGATGCTCCAGGCGCAGGGCGGCCACACCGGCACCTGGAACACCGGCCCGGTCGAGCTCATGCACGAGGGCGCCCACACCCCGGCGATGGGCATGACCGCGCCGACCACCGCCATGGGCCACCCCGCGCACGGGGAGACCTCGCAGTTCCGCGGCCCGATCCTGCCGCCGATGAACCCGGACGACGGCGGGTACGACGGGGGTTACGGCTCGGGCGGCTACAACACCGGCGGCTACAACGGCAACGGTCGCCGGGCCGGCGGCGGCCGGGGCAAGGTCGTGCTGTTCGTGGTCCTCGCGATCGTCGCGATCGCCGCGGGCGTGGCCTTCGCGATCAACGCGGCCAACAAGAAGGACAGTGGCGGGACGCCGAAGAAGCCGGAGGTCTCCACCAGTCCGTCGCAGTCGCCGTCGGAGCTCTCTCCGTCGCCGGACGACCAGAGCACGCGCGGTCAGGAGCAGCCCTCGACGACGGGCGGCAACCAGGAGCCGTCGCGCAGGCCGTCCCGCAAGCCGCACAAGTCGACGTCGCCGTCGCCCGGCACCAACCAGGGCACCACGACCGGGGCGACCACCGGCGGGACGACGTCGGGCACCGACCAGGGCACGACGTCGGGGACGGACCAGGGCACCACGTCGGGCACCGACCAGGGCACGACGTCCGGGACGACCTCGGGGACGGACCAGGGCACCACGTCCGGGTCCGACCAGGGCACGACGACGGGCACCAGCACCGGGACGACCCAGGGCACCAGCACGGGCACGACGGCCGGGACGAGCGCGGGCGCGAACCAGGGCACCAGCGCGGGTGCGAACGCGGGTCAGAGCGCCGGCGGCAGCACGCCCAAGACGCCCTGACGCGGCGGGCGTTCGCCGCTCAGCCCGCGAACGCCTCGCACACCGCCTCGTACTCCTGGGTCCACCAGACCGCCAGGGCCGACGCCGCAGGGAACTGCGGGTCGGCCCTTCGGTCGTTGAGCTGGTAGCGCCAGCGCAGTATCCAGAAGTCGTTGAGCCGCTCCCACCACACGCGGTGGACGGCGGCGGCGAGCTCCGCCTGGTCCGCGCCGGTGGCGCCCCGGTACGCGCGCGCGTACGCGCGGACCTTGGCCAGGTCCAGTTCGCCGGCCGGGCGTACGAAGAAGATCACGGCGGCGCGGACCGCCTCCTCCGCGCGGGGCTGGACGCCCAGGCGGTCCCAGTCGACGATCGCGGCGGGCTCCTTGCCGCGGTAGAGCAGGTTGAGGGGGTGGAAGTCGCCGTGCACCCAGCCGCCCGCGCGCTGGGCGGGGGGACGGCGGTGGGTGTGCTGTTCCAGCAGGTGGCGGCGTTCGCGCAGTCGGTGCTCGGCGAGTTCGTCGAAGGAGTCGCGGGGGCGGCAGCGGCGGGCGCGGTCGAGGAGGTCGTCGATGAGGACGAAGGTGTCGGCGGGGTCGGCGCTGATGTGGTCGGCGGCCGGGCCGTGGCCCCGCATCACCTCCTCCAGGCAGGTGTGGACCAGGCCGAGGAGCGCGCCGAGGCGGCCGGAGCCGGCCGGGCCGAGCTGGGCGCCGTCGCGGTGGCGGCCGTGGACCCAGGGGTGCAGGGCGTAGCAGCGTCCGCCGAGGACGGTGACGGTGTCGCCGTCGCAGTCCGGTACGGGGGGTGCGACCGGGACGCCGAGCGCCTGCAGGCGGCGGGTGGCGTCGTGCTGGCGGGCGATGGCCTCGTGGTCGCCGTCGAGGTGGTGCTTGAGGAAGAACTCACCGCGGGTGGTGGAGAGGCGGTAGCCGCGGTTGAGGAGGCCCTGGGCGACGGGTTCGCAGGTGAGAGGTTCGCCCAGTGAGGCGTATCGGCGCAGCAGGTCCCTCACGGGCGGGGTTGCATATGAGCGCGGCACGCGCCAGATGTTAGATCACGCGGCGTGGCGCAGGTGTGGCTCTGCGGAATACTCCAACGCATGGACGGTCACGAACTGGGGTTCTATTTCCAGATAGACCGGGTCGAAGGGGGCGCCGTCCACATGGTGGGGCGCCGGGCCGAAGAGGGCCAGCTCCGCCGGGGTGGGGGTGACGGGGTGGGCGGTGCCGGTGAACTGGACCGACCACAGGTCCGTCGCGGCGCCGTCGCCGAGGTTGTCCGCGCCGTACGCGACGACGCTGCCCAGGCACGCCTCGTGGTAGCCGAGGCCGCGGTGCAGGCGCAGCAGGACGCGGCCGTCGGCCACGATGTGGCGGGCGGGGGCCAGGAAGGGGAGGGCGCGCATGCTGGTGGCGATGCGGCCGTACGGGACGCGGCGCAGCAGCTCTATGGCGTGGGGGGCCTCGGGCATGTGTCCACTGTGGGGTGGGCGGGGGGTGGGGGGACAGTGCCGGCGGGCCCGCTGGGCGGGGGCCATAGGTCCTGATTCGCCCCCACCCCGCCCGTTCCCTTAACCCTCCGGGGGTGGGGGGTGAGGGGGAAGGGGGTTTCCCGGGGCTGCGCCCCCGGCCCCCTGGCGGGGGCTGTGGCCCCTGCGCCCCGCTTTGGGGCTGGCGTCCCTTGGGTGGGTGGCTGGAGGTTGAAGGGCCTCTCCCGGGGGCTGCGGCCTTGAACCCCTGGCGGGGCCTGCGGCCCCTGCACCCCGGGCTGGCGCCCTCGGGTGGGTGGCTGGAGGTGGAAGGCGCATCTCCCGGGGGCTGCGCCCCCGAACCCCTGGCGGGGGCTGCGCCCCCGAACCCCTGGCGGGGGCTGCGGCCCCTACGCCCCGCTGCGGGGGCTGCGCCCCTGAAACCCCGGGTGGGGTGCCCTGAGTCCTGGGGTGGGGGTTGGGGGCGAAGGGGTTTCCCGGGGCTTCGCCCCGGACTCCCGGCAGGGCCTGCGGCCCCTGCGCCCCGCTCTGGGGCTTCGCCCCTGGGGCCCCGCTCCGGGGCCGAGCCGCCCCGCCCGGCAAAAAGGGGCCCGCCCGGCCCCACCGTGGGGCCGGGGCGGCACCCCACGTCCCGTCTAGTGCTTCTCCGCCTGGATTCTTGCCACGTATGCCGCCGCCTGGCTGCGGCGTTCCATGCCCAGCTTGGAGAGCAGGGACGATACGTAATTCTTGATCGTCTTTTCCGCCAGGTGCAGGCGTTCGCCGATCACTCGGTTCGTCAGGCCCTCGCCGATCAGGTCGAGGATCTTGCGTTCCTGCTCGGTGAGGTTGGCCAGGCGGTCGTCGCCCTTGGCCGAGCCGCCGTCGCGCAGGCGCTCCAGGACGCGGGCGGTGGCGACCGGGTCGAGCAGGGACTTGCCCGCCGCCACGTCGCGCACGGCCGAAAGCAGTTCGTTGCCGCGGATCGCCTTCAGGACATATCCGGACGCACCCGCCATGATCGCATCGAAGAGGGCCTCGTCATCGGCGAAGGAGGTCAACATCAGACATTTGATGTCCTCGTTCTGCGAGCGGATCTCGCGGCAGACCTCCACACCGCTCCCGTCCGGCAGCCGGACGTCGAGCACGGCCACGTCCGGGCGGGTCGCCGGGATCCTGACCAGGGCATCCGCCACGGTGCCGGCCTCGCCGACCACTTCGATGTCGTCCTCGACGGAGAGCATTTCGTGGACGCCGCGGCGGACCACTTCGTGGTCGTCGAGCAGGAATACGGTGATTTTGCCTGTTTCGCGCACGGAATCAGTCTCACACATTCGCTCTTCCCGTGCCGCAGGTGACCGGGATAACGTGCCGTTGTTCCGGCGGCCTGCAAGGCTGTCATCAGTGCTGTGACCAGTGGTTGTTCCCCGCTTTCTCGATTTACTTGGAAATCCAAGCAAAATCGCAGGTCAAATGGGGTTTCGCAGTAATGCGCAGCACTGGGTAACGTGCCTATGACAGGGCGCTCGCCGGGGCACCTGTCACGCCTGATTCCCGGTGAGGCGCACCCACCCCCGTGCACCGCGACCGGAAGCAGGCGAGGAGCCGCAACTGGCCACACCGGCGAACCCGGGGGCCGGACAGACGGAGGAGCACGCACGTGACCGTGGAGAGCACTGCCGCGCGCAAACCGCGACGCAGCAGCAAGCGCACCGGTAGCAGCGCCGGGAAGGCTGTCGCCGACCCCCAGCTCGTACAGCTGCTGACGCCCGAGGGCCAGCGGGTCGAGCACCCTGACTACGACGTTGACCTGACCCCCGAAGAGCTGCGCGGGCTCTACCGCGACATGGTGCTGACCCGGCGCTTCGACGCCGAGGCCACCGCCCTGCAGCGCCAGGGCGAGCTGGGCCTGTGGGCCTCGCTGCTCGGCCAGGAGGCCGCCCAGATCGGCTCCGGCCGCGCCCTGCGCGACGACGACTACGTGTTCCCCACCTACCGCGAGCACGGCGTGGCCTGGTGCCGCGGGGTCGACCCCACGAACCTGCTGGGCATGTTCCGTGGCGTCAACCACGGCGGCTGGGATCCCAACAGCAACAATTTCCATCTGTACACGATCGTCATCGGCTCGCAGACGCTGCACGCCACCGGTTACGCCATGGGTGTGGCCAAGGACGGCGCGGACTCGGCCGTGATCGCGTACTTCGGTGACGGCGCCTCCAGCCAGGGCGACGTCGCGGAGTCGTTCACCTTCTCCGCCGTCTACAACGCCCCGGTCGTCTTCTTCTGCCAGAACAACCAGTGGGCGATCTCCGAGCCGACCGAGAAGCAGACCCGGGTGCCGCTCTACCAGCGCGCCCAGGGCTACGGCTTCCCCGGCGTCCGGGTCGACGGCAACGACGTGCTGGCGTGTCTGGCGGTGACCCGGTCCGCCCTGGAGCGGGCGCGGCGCGGCGAGGGCCCGACCCTGGTCGAGGCGTTCACGTACCGGATGGGCGCGCACACCACCTCCGACGACCCGACGAAGTACCGGGCCGACGAGGAGCGCGAGGCGTGGGAGGCGAAGGACCCGATCCTGCGCCTGAAGACCTACCTCGCCAACGAGGGGCACGCCGACGAGGCGTTCTTCGCCTCCCTGGAGGAGGAGTCGGAGACGCTCGGCAAGCGGGTCCGCGAGGCGGTGCGGGCGATGCCCGACCCCGACCGGATGGCGATCTTCGAGAACATCTACGCCGACGGGCACGCGCTCGTCGACGAGGAGCGGGCCCAGTTCGCGGCCTACCAGGCGTCCTTCGCCGACGGGGAGGGCAAGTAGCCATGACCGTACAGAAACTGCCCATCGCCAAGGCGATCAACGAGTCGCTGCGCAAGGCGATGGAGACCGACCCCAAGGTCCTCGTCATGGGCGAGGACGTCGGCAAGCTCGGCGGTGTCTTCCGGGTCACCGACGGGCTGCAGAAGGACTTCGGCGAGGGCCGGGTCATCGACACGCCGCTCGCCGAGTCCGGCATCGTCGGCACCGCGATCGGGCTGGCCCTGCGCGGCTACCGCCCGGTCGTGGAGATCCAGTTCGACGGCTTCGTCTTCCCGGCGTACGACCAGATCGTCACCCAGCTCGCGAAGATGCACGCCCGCGCGCTCGGCAAGATCAAGCTTCCGGTCGTCGTCCGCATCCCCTACGGCGGCGGCATCGGCGCGGTCGAGCACCACAGCGAGTCCCCCGAGGCGCTCTTCGCGCACGTCCCCGGCCTCAAGGTGGTCTCGCCCTCCAACGCCTCCGACGCGTACTGGATGATGCAGCAGGCCATCCAGTCCGACGACCCGGTCATCTACTTCGAGCCCAAGCGGCGCTACTGGGACAAGGGCGAGGTCGACACCGAGGCCATCCCGGGTCCGCTGCACAAGGCCCGTACGGTCGTGGAGGGTTCGGACCTGACGCTGGTGGCGTACGGTCCGATGGTGAAGGTCTGCGCGGAGGCCGCCGCTGCCGCCGCCGAGGAGGGCAAGTCGATCGAGGTCGTGGACCTGCGGTCGATGTCCCCGATCGACTTCGACGCGGTCCAGGCGTCGGTGGAGAAGACCGGCCGCCTGGTCGTGGTCCACGAGGCGCCGGTGTTCTACGGCGCCGGCGCGGAGATCGCCGCGCGGATCTCCGAGCGCAGCTTCTACCACCTGGAGGCACCGGTGCTCAGGGTCGGCGGCTACCACGCCCCGTACCCGCCGGCCCGCCTGGAGGAGGAGTACCTGCCGGGTCTGGACCGGGTGCTCGACGCCGTCGACCGCTCGCTGGCGTACTGAGGAGTCCCGTGACCATGACTGAAACTTCCGCCCGCTTCCGCGAGTTCAAGATGCCGGACGTCGGCGAGGGGCTCACCGAGGCGGAGATCCTCAAGTGGTACGTCCAGCCCGGTGACACCGTCACCGACGGCCAGGTCGTGTGCGAGGTCGAGACGGCGAAGGCGGCCGTCGAGCTGCCCATCCCGTTCGACGGCGTGGTGCACGAGCTGCGCTTTCCCGAGGGCACCACGGTGGACGTCGGCGAGGTGATCATCTCGGTGGACGTGGCCCCGGGCTCCGGTGAGCCGGCCGCCGAGGCCGCCGCCCCCGCCCAGGCCCCCGTCGCCGAGGCGCCCGCCGAGCCGGAGGAGCCCAAGGGCCGCCAGCCCGTCCTCGTCGGCTACGGCGTCGCCGAGTCCTCCACCAAGCGCCGCCCGCGCAAGGGGGCCCAGGTCCCCTCGCAGGCCGCCGCCGCGGTGCAGGCCGAGCTGAACGGCCACGGCGCCGCCCCGGCCGCCAAGCCGCTGGCCAAGCCGCCGGTCCGCAAGCTCGCCAAGGACCTCGGCATCGATCTGGCGACCGTCGTTCCGACCGGCCCGGACGGGATCATCACCCGCGAGGACATCCACGCGGCGGCGGCTCCGGTGGCCGCGCCGGTGGCCGAGCCCGCCGGTGTTTCACGTGAAACAACTCCCGCGCCCGTCGCGGCCGTTGTCCCCGCCGGTGCGCGCGAGACCCGTATCCCCATCAAGGGCGTACGGAAGGCGACCGCGCAGGCGATGATCGGCTCGGCGTTCACCGCGCCGCACGTCACCGAGTTCGTGACGGTGGACGTCACGCGCACGATGAAGCTGGTCGAGGAGCTGAAGGCGGACAAGGACATGGCGGGGCTGCGGGTCAATCCGCTGCTGCTCATCGCCAAGGCCCTGCTCGTCGCGATCAAGCGCAACCCCGACGTCAACGCGGCGTGGGACGAGGCGGCGCAGGAGATCGTCCTCAAGCACTATGTGAACCTGGGCATCGCGGCGGCCACTCCGCGCGGGCTGATCGTGCCGAACATCAAGGACGCGCACGACAAGA
This sequence comes from Streptomyces sp. cg36, assembly GCF_041080675.1. Classification (NCBI taxonomy): domain Bacteria; kingdom Bacillati; phylum Actinomycetota; class Actinomycetes; order Kitasatosporales; family Streptomycetaceae; genus Streptomyces; species Streptomyces cyclosori. The sequence continues at coordinate 4,148,560 of NZ_CP163520.1, forward strand.
CGCTGCCGCAGCTCGCGGCGGAGCTCGGCGAACTGGTGGCGACGGCCCGCGAGGGCAAGACGTCCCCGGCGGCCATGCAGGGCGGCACCGTCACCATCACCAACGTCGGCGTCTTCGGCGTCGACACGGGTACGCCGATCCTCAACCCGGGCGAGTCCGCGATCCTGGCGGTCGGTGCGATCAAGCTCCAGCCGTGGGTCCACAAGGGCAAGGTGAAGCCCCGTCAGGTCACCACGCTGGCGCTGTCGTTCGACCACCGGCTGGTCGACGGCGAGCTCGGCTCCAAGGTGCTGGCCGATGTGGCGGCGATCCTGGAGCAGCCCAAGCGGCTGATCACCTGGGCGTAGCCGCCCCGGTCGTACGTGCCCCCGGACGCCTCGGCGCCCGGGGGCACGAGCGTTGCGCGCCGGCGCCACCGGCGCGCGCGGAGGGGCGTTCCGGCATCCGGACGCCCCTTTCTCCTGCGCATCTGTTGTATCTATCCTGTGCGCATGCCACCCGCTCCCGCCTCCGCCGAGCCCCGCGCCGCCTCCGCCCCCAAGCAGCCGCCCGCCGCCGACCGCGTGTACATGCACGTCAAACAAGCCGTGCTCGACCGGCGTTACGAGGGCGGGACACTGCTCACCGAGGGCGAGCTCGCCGAGGCCGTCGGGGTGTCGCGCACCCCCGTGCGCGAGGCCCTGCTCAAGCTCGAAGTGGAGGGGCTGATCCGGCTCTACCCCAAGAAGGGCGCGCTGGTGCTGGCCGTCTCCGCGCAGGAGACCGCCGACGTGGTGGAGACCCGGCTGCTGGTCGAGGAGTTCGCGGTGCGCCGGGCCGTGCCCGCCCCGTCCCGGCTGATCGAGCGGCTCGAAGCGCTCCTGGAGGAGCAGAAGGCCAACGCGGCGGCGGGCGACCTCGCGGCCGTCGCGGTCACCGACCGCTGCTTCCACGCCGAGATCGTCCGCAACGCCGGGAACGACATCCTCTCCCGGCTCTACGACCAGATGCGCGACCGGCAACTGCGGATGGGCGTGGCCGTGATGCACGCCCAGCCCGACCGGATCGCCAAGAACATCGTCGAGCACGAGGAGATGCTGAACGCGATCCGCGCCGGGGACGGCGAGCTGGCCGCGCACTGTGTGCGCCAGCATCTGAGCTGGGTCAAGGTCCTGGTCAGGGGGGAGGAACGATGAGTTCCGCCGCATCCGGAGCCACTCCCGAACCGGGCCCGGAACCGATACCCGAACCGGGACGGATGTCCGAGCCGGGCCCGGGATCCAGGTCCGAGCCGGGCCCGGAACCGCTACCCGACCGCACCGCCCCCACCCCCGGCACCGCCCCCACCCCCGGCACCGCCCCCGCCCCCGTGGCCCCCGCCGCCGCGCTGCCGGGCGATCCCCCCGGCGGGCGCCGGGCCGCGCTGGTGTGGGGCATCGGCGTGGGCGTCTACTTCGTCGCCGTCATCTTCCGCACCAGCCTGGGCGTGGCCGGACTCGACGCCGCCGACCGCTTCGACGTCAACGCCTCGGCGCTGTCCACCTTCTCCATACTCCAGCTGCTGGTCTACGCGGGCATGCAGATACCCGTCGGCCTGATGGTCGACCGGCTGGGCACCAAGAAGGTACTCACCCTCGGGGTCGTGCTGTTCACCGCCGGACAGCTCGGCTTCGCGCTCTCCCCCTCGTACGGCACGGCCCTGGCCTCCCGCGCGCTGCTCGGCTGCGGCGACGCCATGACGTTCATCAGCGTGCTGCGGCTCGGCTCGCGGTGGTTCCCGGCCCGGCGCGGCCCGCTGATCGGCCAGGTCGCGGCCCTCTTCGGGATGGCGGGCAACCTGGTCTCCACCATCTTCATCGCCCGCGCCCTGCACGACCTCGGCTGGACCACCACGTTCGTGGGCAGTTCGCTGGCCGGAGCGGTGGTGCTGGTGCTGCTCCTGCTGTTCCTGCGCGACCACCCCGAGGGCCACGAGCCCGCGCCGGTGCGGCACGCCGGAGCCGCCTACGTACGCCGCCAGATCGCCGAGTCCTGGCGCGAGCCGGGCACCCGGCTCGGCATGTGGGTGCACTTCACCACCCAGTTCCCGGCGATGGTCTTCCTGCTGCTGTGGGGCATGCCGTTCCTGGTCGAGGCGCAGGGCCACTCGCGCGGGGTGGCGGGCGAGCTGCTGACGCTGGTCGTGCTCTCCAACATGGTGGTGGGGCTGGTGTACGGGCAGGTCATCGCGCGCCACCACGCGGCCCGGCTGCCGCTGGCGCTCGGCACGGTCGGGGCGACCGCCCTGCTGTGGGCCGCCGCCATCGCCTATCCGGCGCCGCACACCCCGATGTGGCTGCTGATCACGCTCTGCGTGGTGCTGGGCGCCTGCGGCCCGGCGTCGATGATCGGGTTCGACTTCTCCCGCCCGGCCAATCCGCCCGAGCGCCAGGGCACCGCCTCCGGCATCACCAACATGGGCGGCTTCGTCGCGTCGATGACGACGCTGCTCGCCGTCGGCGTGCTGCTGGACGCGACGGGGGACAACTACCGGATCGCGTTCTCCTCGGTGTTCTTCCTGGAGGCGCTCGGGGTGGCGCAGATCCTGCGGCTGCGGGCGCGCGCGGCGCACCGCGAGCGGGACCATCTGGTGGCGAGCCGGGTGGAGGCGGTGCACGTACCGGCGTGAGCCGCCCGAGGGGGCGCGCGGTGTGCGACGGATGCGTGGAAGGGCCCGGTGCGCGGGCGGGGAGTGCCGGTGCCCGGGGCCGCACGGCGCGCACGGCGCCCGGCGGGGCGCCTACGGCGTGACCGCGAACTCCCGCAGGATCGCCGCCGCCAGCTCCTGGTCGCCCTCGGTCTTCACCCGGTCCGCCACCGCGCGCGGGCGCACCCGTCCGCAGGCGAGCCGCACGTACGTCTCCCAGTCCAGCGCGATCGTGGCGAGCGGGCCGAGGGAGGGCGCGCCGTCGATCGTGCCGTGCCCCTCGGCGTCGACCCGGACCGTACGCAGGAACTCGACCGGCCCGTGGATGTCGAAGACCACCGCCGAGTTCGGCGGGGCGCCCGCGTCCTTGGCGACCACCTTGGGCAAGGCGTGCAGCAGGATGTCCCGGGTCACGTACGCGCCCGGCGAGTCCAGGTTGCCCGGCCGGTTCAGCGCCCAGCGCAGGTCCTGCTCGTGCACCCACACGTCGAACGCCCGCATCCGCAGCGCCAGTTCCAGGGTCTGCTCGGCGCCGAGGGGGGCGCGGACCATGGTCTCGGGGGCGCGGGTCTCGTTGCGCAGCTTCCGGGCCCGGCGGATCAGCGTGTACTCCAGCTCCGACGTCATCTCCGGCGCCGTGTGGTGCCGGCGCACATCGACCTGCATCTCCATGTAGCGGGCGAACTCGCTCTGTACGTGGTAGAGATCGCGCGGCAGCGTGTGGATCGGACGCGGGTCGCCCAGCTGCTCGCACTCCATGCCGATGATGTGCGACACGATGTCGCGCACCGACCAGGCCGGGCACGGCGTGGCCCGGTTCCACTCCCCCTCGACGAGCGGCATCACCAGCTCGGATATCGCCTCGATGGAGTGGGTCCAGGCGTCGGCGTAGGTCTGGAGGCTGGGATGGACGGTCACGGGACCCCTCGGCGGTTCTGTACGTACGCGGGCTGGGCGCTGTGGCAGTTAAGTTACGCTGCCGAAAGGCACCCCGGCAGTGCTTTCGTGTGACGATCGTAGGCCCGTGTTGACGACTCGAGTGCCAGGACGGTGGTAGTGTGCGCGCCTCCCTCATCCAATTCGGCGTGGACCAGCGGGAATCAGTGGATTCGCGCAGGCAGCGGGCGGCCTCGCTGGTGCGCGAGCAGCGCGGCGCGGATCTGGTGGTGCTGCCCGAGCTGTGGACGGTGGGCGCGTTCGCCTACGAGAGCTTCGCGGAGCACGCCGAGCCGGTTCCTGACGGGCCGACGCATGAGGTCATGTCAAAGGCGGCCCGGGACGCGGGCGTCTGGCTGCACGCGGGTTCGGTGCCCGAGCGGGGCGCGGACGGCGCCCTCTACAACACCTCGCTGGTCTTCACGCCGGAGGGCGAGCTCGCCGCCGCCTACCGCAAGATCCACCGCTTCGGCTTCGACCAGGGCGAGGCCGTCCTGATGGGCGCGGGCACGGAGCTGGTCACGGTCGCCCTGCCCGGCACCACGCTGGGCCTGGCCACCTGCTACGACCTGCGCTTCCCCGAACTGTTCCGGGGCCTGGTGGACGCGGGCGCCCAGCTCTTCGTGATCCCGGCGGGCTGGCCCGCCCGGCGCCGCGAGCACTGGACGCTGCTGGCCCGGGCCCGCGCGGTCGAGGACCAGTCCTACGTACTGGCCTGCGGCACCGCCGGCACCCACGCGGACGTCCCGCAGGCGGGACACAGCATCGTCGTCGACCCCTGGGGCGAGGTGCTGGCGGAGGCGGGCGGGGCCGAGGAGGTCCTCACGGTCGACCTGGACCTGTCCCGGGTGGCGACGACCCGGGAGCAGTTCCCGGCCCTGAAGGACCGCAGACTGGGGTGACAAACGGGCGGACCCGCCCCGGTCCCGCCTCCGCCCCTGACCGTGGGCCGCCCCGCCTTCGCCCCTGACCGTGGGCCGCCCGGCCCGCTCGGCCGGGTCCGCCCCCGGCGGTGGCCCGCCCCGCGCCGTCTCCGCCCCCGGCTCTCGGCCGTCCCGGGGCCCTCAGTCGTCCTCCTCGTTCCGGTGCTCCCGGTCCCGCTCGTCCATCCTGATCACGCTGACCACCACCGCGATCAGCAGCGCCGCGTCCGCGTCCTCGCGGACGATGTTCACCGCGTACGTCTCGCGCACGTGGAACCAGCGGCGCGAGACGTGCGCGAGCAGCTCCCCGTCGTACTCGACGGCGAACTCGCGGTCCAGGATCTTGCCCGAGACGTCCAGCTCGGTGCCCTCGACCAGGGTCACGCGGTAGTGGTTGCGCAGCAGGGACAGCCGTTTGCGGCGGATGGTGGCCAGCGGGCGCTCGTCGCGCTCGACGGTCATCGTGTCCCGGATGCCGAACATCTTCTTGCGCAAAGTGATCAGGACCCGCCCGGTCGGGTCCTTCAGCTCCAGGGTGTCCCGCAGCCGCAGCGCCTTGCCGTCGACGAGGAAGGCGTGCCGCCCGTCCTCGGTCTCGATCCAGTAGTCGTCGCCGATCGCGAAGATCTTGTCGCGCACCAGATATTTCATGGCGGAATGCGTACCCCTGCTTTTGGGGTTGGATGGGGGTATGGCTACACGTGCACGCGTTCGGGCCCCCGAGCTGATCGGCAAGGGCGGCTGGCTGAACACCGGTGATCAGGAGTACACCCTCGCCGACCTGCGGGGGAGGATCGTCATCCTCGACTTCTGAAAGTAGACGACAGAGCACTGAACTCTTCGTCACGCTGAGTGTGTGCACCAAGACACGATCTGTGATCTCTATCTCCGCCTGTCCCTCGACCGGGACGGCAAGACCGCAATCGAACGGCAGGAAGCCGACTGCCGTGCCTGGGCCGAACGCAACGGACTGACCGTCCGCAAGGTCCACATAGACAGAGGGCGCTCCGGCTACAAGACCATTGAGCGCAAGGGCTTCGACGCCGCGCTGGCGGCCGTCACGGCGGGCGTCGTCGGCACGCTGATCGTCTGGAAACTGGACCGCCTGTCCCGCAAGGGCATCGGCCAGGTGGGCAAGGTGCTGGACGACATTGAGAACGCCGGCGGCCGTCTCGTCTCAGTCGTGGACGGCCTCGACACCTCGAACGACTCGGCGCGCATGGTGGTCGCGATGCTCGCTGAGCTGGCCCGGTCCGAGTCGAAGAATCTCGGGACGCGTGTCGGGCACGCGAAGCGCTACCTCCGCAGCAAGGGGCAGTGGACGGCGGACAGCCTCCGTACGGGCTGCTCATCGACCCGAAGACCAAGAAGCTCGTCCACGACCCGGAGCACGCCGTCTATGCCCGCCTGATCGCGGACGAAGCCCTCGCCGGGACATCGTTGGTCAAGATCGCTCGACTCCTCAACGAGTACGAGATCCTCTCGCCCAGGGGCGGGCAGTGGAACGCGGCCAGCATCATGCAGCTCTTGCGTTCCCCTGCGCTCGCTGGCCTGATGCCGGAGACCGAGAGCGTCGAGACGGATGACGGCGAGCGGAAGTACACAGGCAGGGTTTTTCCGTACCGCGATCCCGAGACGCTGGACACTGTCGAGATCGGCGAGGGGATCATCACGGTCGGAGAACGTGAACAGATCATCCGCACCCTGGAATCCAGAACGTTCGTACACGCGGGAAAGCGGCGGCCGAAGCCGGAGGGGACGGCGCTGCTCACGGGACTCGTCTTCTGCGCGGTTCCTGGCTGCGGTCGCCGGATGCACCGTGTGGGCGGGAGCTATCAGTGCATGGCTCGCCGCGCGGGCAACCAGTGCATCGGAGCGTCGGCATTGGCTGAGGCGGTGGACCAGTACGTGACGGAACAGTTCCTCACCAAGCTCCCGGCGCTTGAACCGGACGACCCGCTGCTTGTCGCCATCGCAGATCGCTGGGTGCACCGTGTGGACCCGGAGACCTTCGCGAAACGTGATGCCCTGACTGCGGAGATCCAGGACGAGGAAGCCCGCCTGGCCGATCTGGAGGATGCACGCTACGTGCGTGGCGAGTTCAGCGGCGCCGCAGCCGTGGAGCGCTACAACCGGCTTTCAGAGCGGCTGAGGGGGCGCATCGAGGGGCTTCGTAGCGATCTCCGTAAGCTCCCCATGCCGTCCGTGGACGTGTCACCGATGCTCGATGGCCTCACCCTGCGTGAGGCGTGGGCTGACGCGACGAACGAAGACCGGCGCGATCGGTTGTCGCTCGCCATAGACCGGGTTGAGGTGAGCAAGGGGGTGCGTGGTCAGCGGATCATCCCCGAGCAACGCATCCAGGTCCATTGGGCGAAGCTGGCGGTCACCCACACGGCCGCCTGAGGACCCGGTAAGCGCCCCGCCGACAGCGGACAGGCGTGACGAAGTGACGGAATGACGCTCTCGTTGTTTCCATGAGTGGATCAGAACTCATCGTCATTCCGTCACTTCGTCACTCGGCATACGCAAAGTTCGGGCGAATCCCTCGCAGCGACCCTGGCCCCAGCTCGAAAGACATGCGCTGGGTGTGGCTCCGTTTTTGGGCGGGCATTCAAGGCTGACCTGGAGGAATCCTCGGCCCTCACGGTTGCGGCGTCGTCGGGTTCCGCCGGACCGGTGGCTGCGGGGTGCTCCGCCCGTACGGTGGGCATGCGCAGGGGTAGACCCGACCAGTACCAGGCATTCGCCGCGCCCGCCCGCTCGAGGTCCGCGCCGGCCCGCAGGTATCCAAGCAGCGAGGCCTGGACCCGCCTGTGCCCGAACGCGTTCAGCGCCGGCTCGAGGAAATGGCGGTTGAAGCTTGGGTCGGGGTCGTAGACGGCTGCCTTGATCAACGTCTGGAAGGACTCCTCGGAAAGGATCAGCTCCCGGCGGCAGACCTTGTACAGCGCCGTCCGAGCATGGTTCACCCAGGTTCGTGGATCGCCGGGCTGCGGCTCCCGAGCGACATCGAGCCCGAGGACACGGACGACCTCCGCCACGCATCCGGCGAACACATCCCTATGGTCCTCCACCGGCCCCGGCAGCGCCAGGAACCCCTGAACCGTCCGCGCCGTCTCGCCGGCAGTCTTCTCGTCGTCGTCCGTAGTCAACCTTCGGTCCCCTGCCGTAGGTCCTGCCGTACGCGTGTGATCCGACGTTCATACCAGGATGGCAAGCTTGAAGGATGAACGATGCTGCCCCGGCGCCCACCCCCGCGCCTGCGCCCCGCCGCCGTGCCCGTGTCCGTGCCCCCGAGCTGATCGGCAAGGGCGGCTGGCTCAATACCGGAGGCAAAGAGCTCACCCTCGCTGACCTGCGAGGTAAGTGCGTTGTCGTAGATTTCTGGACGTTCTGCTGCATCAACTGTCTCCACGTCCTCGACGAGCTGCGCGAGCTGGAGGAGAAGCACCGGGACACCGTCGTGATCATCGGCGTGCACTCGCCGAAGTTCGTGCACGAGGCCGAGCACCAGGCCGTCGTCGACGCCGTCGAGCGCTACCAGGTGCACCACCCGGTCCTGGACGACCCGGAGCTCGCGACCTGGAAGCAGTACGCGGTACGGGCCTGGCCCACGCTCGTCGTCATCGACCCCGAGGGGTACATCGTCGCCCAGCACGCGGGCGAGGGGCACGCGCACGCCATCGCCGCGCTGGTGGCGGAGCTGGAGGCCGAGCACGGGGCGAAGGGGACGCTGCGGCGCGGCGACGGGCCGTACGTGGCGCCGGAGCCCGTCGCCACCGATCTGCGCTTCCCCGGCAAGGCGCTCGTCCTGCCCGGCTCGGGCAACTTCCTGGTCTCCGACTCCACCCGGCACCAGCTGGTGGAGCTCGCGCCGGACGGCGAGAGCGTCGTGCGGCGGATCGGCGACGGCGACTTCAAGGAGCCGCAGGGGCTCGCGCTGCTGCCCGACGGGCGCGTGATCGTCGCGGACACCGTCCACCACGCGCTGCGGGTCTTCGACCCGGAGAGCGGGACCGTCGAGCGGGTGGCGGGCACCGGCAGGCAGTGGTGGCAGGGCTCGCCCACCTCCGGCCCCGCCCTGGAGGTGGACCTCTCCTCGCCGTGGGACGTCGCCTGGTGGCAGGGCAAGGTGTGGATCGCCATGGCCGGGGTGCACCAGCTGTGGACGTACGACCCGGAGTCCGGCACGGTCGGGGTCGCGGCCGGTACGACCCAGGAGGGCCTGGTCGACGGCCCGGCGGCCGAGGCGTGGTTCGCGCAGCCGTCGGGGCTCGCGGCGACGGAGGACCGCCTGTGGGTGGCGGACTCCGAGAACTCGGCGCTGCGGTACGTGGAGGCGGACGGCTCCGGCTACGCCGTGCGTACGGCGGTCGGGACCGGGCTCTTCGACTTCGGGCACCGGGACGGGGAGGCGGGGCAGGCGCTGCTCCAGCACGCGCTGGGCGTCACCGCCCTGCCGGACGGCTCGGTGGCGGTCTCCGACACGTACAACCACGCGCTGCGCCGGTACGACCCGGCCTCCGGTGAAGTGACCACGCTGGCCACGGACCTGCGCGAGCCCAGCGACGCGGTGCTGGTCGGGGACGACATCGTCGTCGTCGAGTCGGCCCGCCACCGGCTGACGCGGCTGCGGCTGCCCGAGGAGGCGGTACGGGTCGACGCGGTCGCGCACCGCACCCAGCGGGCGGCGACGGAGGTCGCCCCCGGCGCGCTCCGCCTCGACGTGGTCTTCCAGGCCCCGTCCGGCCAGAAGCTGGACACCCGCTACGGCCCGTCGACGCGGCTGATCGTGTCCTCGACGCCGGTGGAGCTGCTGGTGTCCGGGGAGGGCACGGGCACGGACCTGTCCCGTGACCTGACGCTGAACCCGTCGGTGCCGGAGGGGGTCCTGCACGTCTCCGCGATGGCGGCGTCGTGCGACGACGACCCGGCGAACGAGTACCCGGCGTGCCATGTGCACCAGCAGGACTGGGGCGTCCCGGTGCGCCTGACGGAGGCCGGTGCCACGCGCCTGCCCCTGGTCCTGGCGGGCCTGGACGGTTAGGCCCCGACTGCCCGCGCGGTTGCCCGGGCCCCGAAAGGGACGCGGGCAACCGCGCGGGCGACCCACCGCGGTCCGCGGACGAAGAACCAGCCCGGGAAGGGGCGGGGCTCAGCCCTGGAGGAACGCCAGCAGCGCGTTCGCCAGCAGGTACGGGTCGTCCGCCCCGCACAGTTCGCGCGCGCTGTGCATCGACAGGATCGCCACCCCGATGTCCACCGTGTGGATCCCGTGGCGGGCCGCCGTGATGGGCCCGATCGTGGTCCCGCAGGGCATCGCGTTGTTGGACACGAACGTCTGCCACGGCACCCCCGCCCGCTCGCACGCCGCCGCGAACACCGCCCGCCCCGAACCGTCCGTCGCGTACCGCTGGTTGACGTTGACCTTGAGGATCGGGCCGCCGTTGGCGCGCGGGTGGTGCGTCGGGTCGTGGCGCTCCGCGTAGTTGGGGTGGATGGCGTGGCCGGTGTCGGAGGAGAGGCAGACCGTGCCCGCGAAGGCCCGCGCCTTGTCCTCGTAGGACCCGCCGCGCGCGAACACCGAGCGCTCCAGGACCGTGCCGAGCAGGGGGCCGTCCGCGCCGGTGTCGGCCTGCGAGCCGTTCTCCTCGTGGTCGAAGGCGGCCAGGACCGGGATGAAGTCCGGCTCGGCGGCGGTGGACGCGGCGGCCAGGGCGGCCGTGCCCGCGTGCACCGAGATCAGGTTGTCCATCCGGGGCCCGGCCACCAGCTCCTGGTCGCGGCCCAGGTACGACGGCGGCTCGATGGAGTGCACCATCAGGTCCCAGCCGGTGACCTCGCCCTCGGCCAGGCCCTCCTCCTGCTCCAGGAAGCGGATGAGGTCGCCCTCGGCGACGTCGCCGAGGCCCCAGATGGGCTGGAGGTGCTTCTGCCGGTCCAGCTTGAGGCCGTCGTTGGCCGAGCGGTCCAGGTGGATGGCGAGCTGGGGGACGCGCAGCAGGGCGCGGTCCACGTTCACCAGGCGGTGGGTGCCGTCGCGCAGGGTGAGGCGGCCCGCGAGCCCGAGGTCGCGGTCGAGCCAGGTGTTGAGGAGCGTCCCGCCGTAGACCTCGACGGCGACCTGGCGCCAGCCGTGGGCGCCGGTGTCCGGCAGGGGCTTGACCCGCAGGTTGGGCGAGTCGGTGTGGGCCCCCACGATCCGGAACGGGGTGTGCGCCGCCGCCCCCTCCGGCACGTACCAGGCGATGATCGCGCCGCCGCGCAGCACGTACTTCCCGCCCGCGCTCGCGTCCCACGCGTCCGTCTCCCGCACCTGCTGGAAGCCGGCCTTCTCCAGCCGCGCCGCCGCGTTCGCCACCGCGTGGTACGGGGACGGGCTGGCCGCCAGGAAGGACATCAGGTCGTCGGTGTGGCCGCGGTCGAAGCGGGGCGGAGTGCTCATGCGTTCACCTTAACCAGGGGCACCGACGGACAAGGGCCCGCTTCCCCAAGGGGATGCGGGCCCTCCGTCCGGGGGGCCTGGAAGGAGGCCCGGGGACGTCCTAGAAGGCGGCCTCGTCCAGCTCCATCAGGGAGTTGTCGACGGTCTCGGCCAGCGCGCGGGCGGTGCCGACGCCGGGCAGGACGTTCGCGGCGAAGAACTTCGCGGCGGCGATCTTGCCGGTGTAGAAGGCGACGTCCTTGCCGGCGGCCGAGGGCAGCTTCTCGGCGGCGACGGCGGCGCTCTTGAGGAGCAGGTAGCCGACGACGACGTCACCGGAGGCCATCAGCAGGCGGGTGGTGTTGAGGCCCACCTTGTAGATGTTCTTGACGTCCTCGCCGGTGGCGGTGAGGTCGGTGATCATCGTGCCGACGATCGCCTCCAGGTCGACCGCGGCCTTGGCCAGCGAGTCGAGCGCGCCGCCCAGCTCCTCGTGGCCCGACTGCTCGGCGAGGAACTTCTTGATCTCCTCGGAGAGGAGGTTCAGGGAGGCGCCCTGGTCGCGGACGATCTTCCGGAAGAAGAAGTCCTGGCCCTGGATCGCGGTGGTGCCCTCGTAGAGCGTGTCGATCTTGGCGTCGCGGATGTACTGCTCGATCGGGTACTCCTGGAGGTACCCGGAGCCGCCGAAGGTCTGCAGCGACTCGTGCGAGAGCTTCTCGTACGACTTCTCCGAGCCGTAGCCCTTCACGATCGGCAGCAGCAGGTCGTTGAGGCCCACCAGCGCCTTGGCGTCCTCGCCCGCGGCCTCCTTGAGCTGGATCGCGTCCTGGACGGCGGCGGTGTAGAGGACGAGGGAGCGCATGCCCTCGGCGTACGCCTTCTGCGTCATCAGGGAGCGGCGCACGTCGGGGTGGTGCGTGATCGTCACCTTGGGCGCGGTCTTGTCCATGAACTGCGAGAGGTCGCTGCCCTGGACGCGCTCCTTGGCGTACTCCAGCGCGTTCAGGTAACCCGTCGACAGGGTCGCGATGGCCTTCGTGCCGACCATCATCCGGGCGAACTCGATGATCATGAACATCTGGCGGATGCCGTCGTGCTTGTCGCCGATCAGCCAGCCCTTGGCGGGGTGCTTGTCGCCGAAGGTCATCTCGCACGTGTTGGACGCCTTGAGGCCCATCTTGTGCTCGACGTTCGTCGCGTACACGCCGTTGCGCTCGCCCAGCTCGCCGGTCTCGAAGTCGAAGTGGAACTTCGGGACCAGGAAGAGGGAGAGGCCCTTGGTGCCGGGGCCGTGGCCCTCGGGGCGGGCGAGGACGTAGTGGAGGATGTTCTCCTCCATGTCGTGCTCGCCGGAGGTGATGAAGCGCTTCACGCCCTCGATGTGCCAGGAGCCGTCGTCCTGCTGGACGGCCTTGGTGCGGCCGGCGCCCACGTCCGAGCCGGCGTCCGGCTCGGTGAGGACCATGGTGGAGCCCCAGCGCTTCTCGACGGCGATCTCGGCGATCTTCTTCTGGACCTCGTTGCCCTCCTCGAAGAGGATGCCGGCGAAGGCCGGGCCCGAGGAGTACATCCACACGGCCGGGTTGGCGCCCAGCAGCAGCTCGGCGTAGGCCCAGATGAGGGAGCGCGGGGAAACGGTTCCGCCGATCTCCTCCGGCAGGCCCAGGCGCCAGTACTCGCTGTCCATGAACGCCTTGTAGGAGCTCTTGAAGGACGCCGGGACCGGCGCGGTGTTGGTCTCCGGGTCGAACACCGGCGGGTTGCGGTCGGCGTCGGCGAAGGAGTCGGCCAGCTCGTTCTCGGCGAGACGCGCGATCTCGTCGAGGATGGTCTTGGCGGTGTCGACGTCCATCTCGGCGAACGGGCCGGTGCCGTACAGCTTGTCGCGCCCGAGGACCTCGAAGAGGTTGAACTCGATGTCGCGGAGATTCGACTTGTAGTGCCCCATGGCGACGGCTCCGTAAGCAGGATCGGTTACATCTCTACCAGCAAGTAGCTACGATGATGCTACCCACGGGTAATAAGACGCAACCCCTCTGGGCCCATATGTGGCGCACTACTCTTGCGCCCATGTACGGCTACGACCAGAACCAGGGTGCTCAAGCGCAGTACGCCCAGCCGCAGCCCTCCTACGGGGAGCAGCCGCTGTACCCCGAGCCGTCGCCGCCCTCGCTCGCGGACGCGGTGCGGGCCTTCACCACGGGGTCCCTGTCCGCCGAGGACTTCCAGCAGATCTTCGCGGGCTCCAAGGTGTACTGCCCGCGCGGGGACAACCCCGGGTTCCTGGCGCTGCACAACACGCAGCAGCCGGTGATCCCCATGTTCACCTCGCTCAAGGAGCTGCGCCGGTACGCGGGCAAGGAGTCCAAGTACTTCGTCATCACCGGCGCGGAGGTCATCGACCTGCTCCCGACCGGGTACGGCTTCGTCCTCGACATGGAGGGCGACCACCGGATGGTGTTCGACGCCAAGGCCGTCGAGCAGATGGTGGACTTCGCGATGCGACGGATGTACGGGTAGGGCGTGCCTCCCGGATCCCGTCGGCTCCGGTGCCGCCGCGTCGTCGTGGCGGCCGGGGCGGGATCCGCGCGCCGGTCCGGCAGGGGCCGTTTTCCGCCATTCGGGTGGTTTTGGGCGCCGGGTTCCGGCGTGGGAATGGCTGCGCCTTGCTAGCTGTTCACCATTCAACTACTTTGGATGCTGAGCATCCCGCGAGGAGGGCCGTCCCATGCCTGCTGTGACCGTCGAAAACCCGCTCACCCTGCCGCGGGTCGCCGCGCCCGAGGGTGCCGTGCCGCGTCCCGTGCTCGCCGTGACCACGGCGCCGGCCGGGTTCGAGGGGGAGGGGTTCCCGGTGCGGCGCGCGTTCGCCGGGATCAACTACAAGTACCTCGACCCGTTCATCATGATGGACCAGATGGGTGAGGTGGAGTACGCGCCGGGCGAGCCCAAGGGCACCCCCTGGCACCCCCACCGCGGCTTCGAGACCGTGACCTATCTGATCGACGGCACCTTCGTGCACCAGGACAGCAACGGTGGCGGCGGCACGATCATGAACGGCGACACCCAGTGGATGACGGCGGGCTCCGGCCTGCTCCACATCGAGGCGCCGCCGGAGTCGCTGGTCACCTCGGGCGGCCTCTTCCACGGCCTCCAGCTGTGGGTGAACCTGCCCGCCGCCGACAAGATGATGGACCCCCGCTACCAGGACATCCGGGGCGGCCAGGTCCAGCTCCTCACCTCGCCCGACGGGGGTGCGCTGCTGCGGGTCATCGCCGGGTCGCTGGACGGCCACGACGGGCCCGGCATCACGCACACGCCGATCACGATGATCCACGCGACCGTGCGGCCGGGGGCCGAGATCACGCTGCCGTGGCGGCAGGACTTCAACGGGCTGGCGTACGTGCTGGCCGGGCGGGGGTCGGTGGGCACCGACCGGCGGCCCGTCCACATGGGGCAGACCGCCGTGTTCGGCGACGGCGGGTCGCTGACGGTCCGTGCGGACGAGCGGCAGGACGCCCATACGCCGGACCTGGAGGTCGTGCTCCTCGGTGGGCGGCCCATCCGGGAGCCGATGGCGCACTACGGGCCGTTCGTGATGAACACGCGGGAGGAGTTGCAGCAGGCGTTCGAGGACTTTCAGAAGGGGCGGCTGGGGACGGTTCCGGCGGTCCACGGGATGTAGCCCCTCCCCGCCCCTTCCCCAAACCCTCCGGGGGTGGGTGGGGGTGGGCGTCTCTTTTCCCGGGGGCGGGGCCCCCGGCCCCCCCTCGCGGGGCCTGCGGCCCCTGCACCCCGCTGGGGCTCCGCCCCCGCACCCTGCGGGGCTTCGCCCCCGCCCCCCGCTGGGGGCTCTGCCCCCTCGCACCCTGCGGGGCTCCGCCCCTGCACCCCGCTGGGGGTCCCCCCCCCCCGCACCCTGCGGGGCTTCGCCCTTGCACCCTCCGCTGGGGCTCCGCCCCTGCACCCTCCGCTGGGGCTCCGCCCCCGCACCCTACGGGGCTTCGCCCTTGCACCCCTCGCTGGGGCTCCGCCCCCGCCCCCCCGCTCGGCCGGGCTTCGCCCCTGCACACCCCGCTCGGCCGGGCTTCGCCCCCGCCCCCCCGCTCGGCGGGCCTGCGGCCCCGCCCCCCGTCCGGTGCTTCGGCTGCGGGCCGTGGTGAGTGCTCGCGCCGTTCCCCGCGCCCCTCAAGGCCCGGGCCGGGGCTTCGGCTGTTGGGGGGTGGCGCAACCCGGGTGGGGGGTTTCCGGGGGCGGGGTGGGGGTGGGCGTGGTGACGTGGGGGCGTGGAGCGTGGGCACCTACTCCCCGAAGCCGCGCGGCGCCTCGCCGCGTGGTGCGTCGTCGTGCTGCTCGTCACCGGCGTCGGCGCCGTGGCCGTGTGGCTGTGCGTCGTGTTCAAGACCGCCGTCACCCCCGTACTGCTGGCCCTGCTCGGCACCGCCCTGCTCGGGCCCGTCTTCCGGCAGCTGCTGCGGCTGCGGCTGGGGCGGGGCGTCGCCGCCGGACTCACCTGCGTCGCCCTGGTCGCCGCCGTCGGCGGAGCCGGGTACGTCGTGGTCAGCGCGCTCATCGACACCGGCGACCAGATCATCGACTCCCTGCGGCAGGCCGGACAGTGGCTCGCCGACCACTTCGGGGTCGCCAGCGGCGACGGCGTGTCCAGCCTCGCCGACAACGCCAAGAAGCTGCTCGGCCGGTTCGGCGCCACCGCCGCCTCGGGGCTGCTCACCGGGCTCAGCATCGTCGGCTCGCTCATCGCGACGGGGGTGCTCTCCCTGCTGCTGACCTTCTTCTTCCTCAAGGACTCCGACCGGGCCGTGCGGCTGGCACACTCACTGGCCCCGCGCGGCACCGGGCCCGTGGTCGAGGCCATGGCCCGGCGGGCGTTCGAGGCGGTGGAGGGGTTCATGCGGGGCACCACGCTGATCGCCCTGATCGACGCGGTCTGCATCACCGTGGGGCTGCTGGTGCTGGGCGTCCCGGGCGCGGTGGGGCTGGGCGCGCTGGTGTTCATGGGCGCGTACATCCCGTACCTCGGCGCCTTCGTCTCCGGCGCCGTCGCCGTCCTGGTGGCGCTCGCCGACCGGGGCGTCGGGACCGCGCTGTGGACGCTCGGGGTCGTCCTCGCCGTGCAGCAGCTGGAGGGGCACATCCTGCAGCCGATGATCCAGAGCCGGACCGTGCAGATGCACCCGGCGATGGTGATGATCGCGATCACGGCGGGCGCCGGGGTCGCCGGGCTGCTCGGGATGCTCCTGGCGGTACCGGTGGCCGCCGCCGGCTTCGGTGTCCTGGGCGAGCTGCGCGGGCGTTACGGGACGGAGGAGCCGCCCGACTCCCCGGCGGCGCCTCCGGACGCCCCCGCCCCGCCCCCGCCCGGTGCGTCGCCCTCGTAGAGTTCGAACCAGATCGACTTGCCCTCCCCCCGCGGGTCCACCCCCCAGCGGTCCGCCAGCATTTCCATCAGGATCAGGCCGCGCCCGCTCGACGCCATCTCGCCGGGGCGGCGCTTGTGGGGGAGGTCGTCGCTGGCGTCGGCCACCTCCACGCGCAGGCGCCGGGTGCCGGGCGGGCCGGCCGCCTCGGCGACCAGCAGGGCGTCGCCGTCGGTGTGGACCAGGACGTTGGTGACCATCTCGGAGACCATCAGGACCGCCGCGTCGACCTGTTCGGCGTCCGCCCAGTCGTGCAGCAGCTCGCGCAGCTGGCGGCGGGCGCCCGCGATGCGGTGCGGCTCCGCCTGGGCGACGGTCAGGGCGGTGCGGCGGGCCGGGGCGGCCCCGGCGGCGGTGACCGGCCCGCAGCCGCAGAGGTCGCTGTTGCGGCACAGCAGCAGCACCGCGATGTCGTCCTCGCGCCGGTCCGCCAGCGGGCCGACCGTGTGGTGCGAGGGCGGGCCGTGCACGGCCTGGACGAGCGCGTCGGCGAGCTTCTCCAGGCTGTCCCCGGCGTCCTCCTCCAGGACCGGCCGCAGCCGGGTCCAGCCGGAGGCCATGTCGTGGCCGCCGGTCTCGATCAGCCCGTCGGTGCAGATCATCATGGTCTCGCCGGGCTCCAGGAAGAGCCGGGTGGTGGGGTAGTCGGAGTCGGCCTCGATGCCCAGCGGCAGGCCGCCCGCGGTCTGCCGGATCAGGGCGGTGCCCTCGGCCGTGCGGATCACCGGGTCGGGATGGCCCGCGCGGGCGATGTCGAGGGTGCCGGTGGCGGGGTCGACCTCGATGTAGAGGCAGGTGGCGAAGCGGGGGTGGTCGTCGGCGTCGCCGTAGGACTCCCCGTACGACTCGGTGATCCCGTACAGGAAGCGGGAGGCGCGGGAGAGGACCGCGTCGGGGCGGTGGCCCTCGCTTGCGTAGGCCCGCAGGGCGATGCGGAGCTGGCCCATCAGCCCGGCGGCCCGTACGTCGTGCCCCTGCACGTCCCCGATGACCAGGGCGAACCGGCCGGACGGCAGCGGGATCATGTCGTACCAGTCGCCGCCGACCTGTAGCCCGCCGCCGGTGGGCACATAGCGGGCCGCCACCGTCATGCCGGGGATCTCCGGGCCGAGGGTGGGCATCATCGAGCGCTGGAGCCCCAGCGACAGCTCCCGCTCGGACTCGGCCTCGCCCGCCCGCGCCAGCGCCTGGGCCAGCATCCGGGCCACCGTGGTGAGGACCGAGCGCTCGTCGGGCGTGAACGCCACCGGCTGCTTGAAGGCGGCCATCCAGGTGCCCATCGTGCGCCCGGCCACGATCAGCGGCAGGAACGCCCAGGAGTGCCGGTCGAACCGCTGGGCCAGGGGCCAGGTGGCCGGATAGCGGCGGCGGTACTCCTCGGGGGTGGGCAGATAGATGGCCCGGCCGGTCCGTACGACGTCGGCGGCCGGATAGTCGGTGTCCAGCTGCATGTCGGCGAAGGGGCCGTCGTCGCCGGGGTTGTGCCCGTGGTGGCCGATGATCGAGAGCCGGTCGCCCGCCACCCCGAAGACGGCGAGCCCGTCCGGCGAGAAGCCCGGCATGGAGAGCGAGGCGGCCACCCGCAGCACCTCGGCGGTCGAGCGGGCCTCGGCCAGCGCCCGCCCCGCGTCCAGCAGGAACGCCTCCCGGGAGCGGCGCCAGTCGCCGGTGATGGAGGTGTGGGCGGCGGTGGCGCCGGGCTGTGGCTCGGCCACCTCCTGGAGGGTGCCGACCAGCAGGTAGTCGAGGCCGTCGGCACTGTCCCGGCGCAGCGGCTTGGAGCGGCTGCGCACGGTCCGCAGCACCCGCCCGTTCTCGTCCATGATCCGCATGCGGGCCTCGGCGAGGGTGCCCTCGGCCAGGGCCAGCGCCACGATCTGGTCGACCTCGTTCCAGTCGACCGGGTGGAAGCGGGAGCGGACGGCGGCCTCGGTCAGCACGGCCCGCTCGGGGGGCAGCCCGAGGAGGCGGGCGGCCTCGGCGTCGAGCGTGACCGTCCCGGACGCGTTGTCCCAGCGCCACAGCCCGGTGGCGATCGCAGCCAGGACGTCCTCGGTGCGCATGATCCCCACTGTAGGCAGCGCGTTTTGTACCGGCGAGAGCTGCTGGGCCCGGCCGGTAACCTGGAGGGACTGTTTCCCGCCTGTCACGCGAAGAACTGGATGAAGAAATGCATCGGTACAGGTCCCACACCTGCGGCGAGCTCCGCGCCTCCGACGTCGGCGCCGACGTCCGGCTGAGCGGCTGGCTGCACAATCGCCGAGACCTGGGCGGCATCCTCTTCATCGATCTGCGCGACCACTACGGCATCACCCAGTTGGTCGCCCGCCCCGGCACGGCCGGCGCGGAGGTGCTGGACAAGCTCTCCAAGGAGACCGTCGTCCGCATCGACGGCAAGGTCGTCTCGCGCGGCGCGGAGAACGTGAACGCGGACCTGCCGACCGGTGAGGTCGAGATCGAGGTCGGCGAGGTCGAGGTGCTCGGCGCGGCCGGCCCGCTGCCGTTCACGATCAACGCCGAGGACGGCGTCAACGAGGAGCGGCGCCTGGAGTACCGCTTCCTCGACCTGCGCCGCGAGCGCATGCACCGCAACATCATGCTGCGCTCGGCCGTGATCTCGGCGATGCGCCACAAGATGACGGCGCTCGGCTTCAACGAGATGGCGACCCCGATCCTCGCCGCGACCTCCCCCGAGGGCGCCCGCGACTTCGTGGTCCCCTCCCGGCTGAACCCCGGCAAGTTCTACGCGCTGCCGCAGGCCCCGCAGCAGTTCAAGCAGCTGCTGATGATCTCGGGCTTCGACCGCTACTTCCAGATCGCGCCCTGCTTCCGCGACGAGGACGCGCGCGCGGACCGCTCGCCGGGCGAGTTCTACCAGCTCGACATCGAGATGAGCTTCGTGGAGCAGGAAGACGTCTTCCAGCCCATCGAGAAGCTCATGACCGAGATCTTCACGGAGTTCGGCGGCGGTCGCGAGGTCACCTCCCCGTTCCCGCGCATCCCGTTCCGCGAGTCGATGCTGAAGTACGGCAACGACAAGCCGGACCTGCGCGCCCAGCTGGAGCTCGTCGACATCACCGATGTCTTCGAGGGCTCGGAGTTCAAGGCGTTCGCGGGCAAGCACGTGCGCGCGCTGCCGGTCCCGGACACCGCCGACCAGTCCCGCAAGTTCTTCGACGGCCTCGGCGAGTACGCGGTGGAGCACGGCGCCAAGGGCCTGGCCTGGATCCGGGTCGGCGCGGACGGCGCCTTCGCGGGCCCGATCGCCAAGTTCCTCACCGAGGAGAACGTCAAGGTCCTCACCGAGCGCCTGGGCCTGACGGCCGGGCACGCCGTCTTCTTCGGCGCGGGCGAGTACGACGAGGTCTCCAAGATCATGGGCGCGGTCCGCGTCGAGGCCGCCAAGCGCGCCGGCCACTTCGAGGAGAACGTCTTCCGGTTCTGCTGGATCGTCGACTTCCCGATGTACGAGAAGGACGAGGAGACCGGGAAGATCGACTTCTCGCACAACCCCTTCTCGATGCCGCAGGGCGGCATGCGCGACCTGGAGGAGAAGGACCCGCTCGACATCCTCGCCTGGCAGTACGACATCGTCTGCAACGGCATCGAGCTGTCCTCCGGCGCGATCCGCAACCACGAGCCCGACATCATGCTGAAGGCGTTCGCGATCGCGGGCTACGAGGCGGAGACCGTCGAGCGCGAGTTCGCCGGCATGCTGCGCGCCTTCCGCCTCGGCGCCCCGCCGCACGGCGGCATCGCCCCGGGCGTGGACCGCATCGTGATGCTGCTGGCCGACGAGCCCAACATCCGCGAGACCATCGCGTTCCCGCTCAACGGCAACGCGCAGGACCTGATGATGGGCGCGCCCAGCGAGCTGGAGGAGGTCCGGCTGCGCGAGCTGAACATCCAGCTGCGCAAGCCGGTCGCCGCCAAGGGCACCGAGAAGTAGAGCCGCCCGTACGGCCGTTCCGTACGGCCGTTCCGCACGGAGAAGGACCCGGATCCCGGTGGATCCGGGTCCTTTCCGCATCCGGTCCGCCTCCCGGGGCAACCGACCGGGGACCCCACCGCGTTCGACAGGTGTGAGAACCCGTACGGACAGACGAGGACACGAGGATGCACCCCGGAGGACCCGACGGATTCGAGGAGTTCGTCGCCGCCCGGGGCCCCCGGCTGCTGCGCATGGCCTGGCTGCTGACCGGCGACGCGCACCTCGCCGAGGACCTGTTGCAGACCGCGCTCGCCAAGGTGTGGCCCAAATGGCACCGGATAGCGGACGACCACCCCGAGGCGTACGTCCGCAAGACGCTGGTGACCACCTGCACCTCCTGGTGGCGCCGCCGCTGGCGGGGCGAGGTCCCGCACGGCGAACTCCCGGACGCGGCCGGGCAGGACGACCCGTACGAGGGCGTGGACCTGGAGCAGTCGCTGGC
Source organism: Streptomyces sp. cg36 (assembly GCF_041080675.1). NCBI lineage: Bacteria > Bacillati > Actinomycetota > Actinomycetes > Kitasatosporales > Streptomycetaceae > Streptomyces > Streptomyces cyclosori. Next base: position 4,169,385 of record NZ_CP163520.1, read on the forward strand.
GGCGGCCGTGCGCGCGCTGCCCGCCCGGCAGCGCGCGGTGGTCGTGCTGCGCTACTTCGAGGACCTGGGCGTGGAGGAGACGGCGGCGGTGCTCGGCTGTGCGCCGGGCACCGTCAAGAGCCAGGCCGCCAAGGCGCTGCGCACCCTGCGCGGGCTGCTGCCCGTACCGATCGAGGAGCGCCGTGACTGACCACCCGGGCCCCTCGGGGCCGGACGACGACGAGCAGGCGCTGCGGGTCCTGCTGGAGCGGACCGTGCCCCGGCTGCCGGTGCCCGCGACCCGCCTGGACGCGGTGCGCGAACGGCTGGCGCGGCGCAGGCGCCGCCGGGCCGCCGGAGGCACCGCCACCGCGGTCGTCCTGCTGGTGGCGGCGGGCGCGCTGCTGCCGGACGCGCTGCGCACCGACGCGGACCGGACGCCCCCGGCCGCGCCCCCGCGGGCGGTGACCGAACCCGCCGGGGTGCGGGCCGCCTTCCCCGAGCTCGGCGGTCTGGTGCTGCGGCTGCCCGCGAGCTGGGACGCGCTGCGGCTGCCCGACGGCCAGAAGCTCAAGACCCTGCCGTCCGGCTATCTGGCCGCGCAGCCGCTGCGCTCGTACGCGCAGGCGTGCCCGGACCCGAAGAAGACCGCGGCAGGGGACGGCGCCGGGGTGCTGTGCGAGCCGCTGGAACGGCTGGCCCCCGGGGGCCTGCTGCTCACGCTGTGGGGGCTGCCGGGCGGTGCCGATCTCCCCGCGGCGCCGCCGGCGGGGACGCCGATGGAGCGCGTGCCGGAGGTCCCGGAGAGCTGCCGGAGCATGGGCGCCACCGCCTACTACACCCTCAAGCGCGCCACGCCGGACCCCTCGACGGACCTGTACGCCACCCTGTGCGTCAACGGCAGCGGGGCCGACGGGCGCGCCGCCGAGGTCGCCGCGCTGCTGGACGGCGCGACCTACGAGAGCGCCTCCCCGGCCACCGAGCCCCCCACCCCCACCGCCAGGCGGAGGGGCCGATGACGCCCGCCGCCACCGGCCGCCCCGCGAAGAAAGGCTCCGCCATGTCCGTCCGTGCCACCCGCGCCACCTGGGCCGCCGCCACCCTGGCGGCGCTGCTGCTCACCGGCTGCGGCCACAGCGGCGAGGGCGTGCGGGACGCGGGCGACGGCCCCGGCGCGCTCGCCGACGTGAACACCGACTCCGGCGGCGGCGCGCACGCGGGGCGGGCCGCCCCCGCACCCGTACGCACCCGGCAGGCGCCCGCCCGGCTGCTGGAGATACCCGCGCTCGGCCCCGCCACCCGCGCCCGCGTCCCCGCCGCCAGCACCCAGGCGCTCGTCGTCACCGGCAAGGGGGCGGACGCCAGCGAGTCCACCGCCGTCCTCTACACCCGCGACCCGGTGAAGGGCTGGCAGCCCGCCGACGGCCCCTGGCCGGCCCGCAACGCGGCGCACGGCTGGACCGCCGAGCACCACCTGGGCGATCTGCGCTCGCCGGTCGGGGTGTTCGGCCTGACCGACGCGGGCGGCCTGCTCGCCGACCCCGGCACCCGGCTGCCCTACGACCGCACGTCCGCGTTCACCGCGAGCGGCACCGGGGTCGAGGGCGAACCGCTGGCCGGGTCCTTCGACTACGTGGTCGCGGTCAACTACAACCGCAGGCCCGGCACCACCCCGCTGGACTGGACCCGCCCGCTCGGCGCCGGACGCGGTGGCGGGATCTGGCTCCACGTCGACCACGGCGGCCCCACGCACGGCTGTGTGGCGCTGCCCAAGGAACGGATGCGGCAGCTGCTGCGCGCCCTGGACCCGGCGCGCACCCCGGTGGTCGTGATGGGGGACGCGGCGGCCCTGGCCCGCTGAACCCCGGGGCGCGTCGGCCCGCGCCCGCCGAGCCCGGTCGTGCCACTCAGTCGTCCGCCGGGCCCAGCGGGTCCGGCGACGGTGGGCCGCACGGCCGGCTGGTGCTCTGCCGGTTCGCTTCCCGGACCTTCTCCAGTAGCTCCTCGCGGCGCCGCGCGTCCTCCTCGGCCTGCTGCTGTTCGGTACTCCTCGTCACTGTGCGCACCCCCTCGGTACGTGCCCCGTGTCCGCAGCGTGCGCGCACCGGGCGCGGCCCGCAACCCGGAGCGCGCACGCGAAGGGCCCGGGACCTGACTTGTCCCGGGCCCTTCACACGTTCGCCACCCTTACGCGGGCTTCTCCTCCAGACGCGGGAACAGCACCGCGCCCTTCGTCACCGTCGCGCCGGCGGGCAGCAGGCCCCAGCGGCCCGCGTCCTGCACCCGCTGGTCCGCCAGCGGACCCAGGTCCGCGGCCTCGGCGCCCAGCGAGTCCCACAGCTTCTGCGAGGTGTCCGGCATCACCGGGTTCAGCAGCACGGCGACCGCGCGCAGCGCCTCGGCGGCCGTGTAGAGGACGGTCGCGAGCCGCGCCCGGCCCTCCTCCGACTCGTCCTTGGCCACCTTCCACGGCTCCTGCTCCGTGATGTAGCCGTTGACCTGCTTGACGAAGTCGAAGACGGCCAGGATGCCGCCCTGGAAGTCCAGCTCCTCGCCGATCCGGCGGTCGGCCTCGGCCACGGCCTTCGCCATGCCCTCGGCGATCGCCCGCTCGGCCGCGCCGGACGCGGTCGCCGCCGGGAGGGTGCCGCCGAAGTACTTGCCGACCATGGCGGCCACGCGGGAGGCGAGGTTGCCGTAGTCGTTGGCGAGCTCGGAGGTGTACCGGGCGGTGAAGTCCTCCCACGAGAACGAGCCGTCGCTGCCGAAGGCGATGGCGCGCAGGAAGTACCAGCGGTAGGCGTCGACGCCGAAGTGCGAGGTGAGGTCCTGCGGCTTGATGCCGGTCAGGTTGGACTTCGACATCTTCTCGCCGCCGACCATCAGCCAGCCGTTGGCCGCGACCCTGCCGGGCACCGGCAGGCCCTGCGCCATCAGCATGGCGGGCCAGATCACCGCGTGGAAGCGCAGGATGTCCTTGCCGACCAGGTGCACGCTGGCGGGGAACGTCTCGTCGAACTTCGCCTGGTTGGCGCCGTAGCCGACGGCCGTGGCGTAGTTCAGGAGCGCGTCCACCCACACGTAGATGACGTGCTTGTCGTCCCACGGGACCGGGACGCCCCAGTCGAAGGTGGAGCGGGAGATCGACAGGTCCTGGAGCCCCTGCTTGACGAAGTTCACGACCTCGTTGCGGGCCGACTCGGGCTGGATGAAGTCCGCGTTGGCCTCGTAGAACTCCAGCAGCTTCGGGCCGTACTCGCTGAGCTTGAAGAAGTAGTTCTCCTCCTTGAGGATCTCCACCGGCTTCTTGTGGATCGGGCACAGCTTGGTGCCGTCCTCGGCCTCGACGAGGTCGCCGGGGAGCTTGTACTCCTCGCAGCCCACGCAGTACGGGCCCTCGTAGCCGCCCTTGTAGATCTCGCCCTTGTCGTACAGGTCCTGCACGAACTCCTGCACCCGGTCGGTGTGCCGCTTCTCCGTGGTGCGGATGAAGTCGTCGTTCGCGATGTCCAGGTGCTCCCAGAGGGGCCGCCAGGCTTCCTCGACGAGCTTGTCGCACCACTCCTGCGGGGTGACCCCGTTCGCGTCGGCCGTGCGCATGATCTTCTGACCGTGCTCGTCCGTGCCGGTGAGGTACCACACCTTCTCGCCGCGCTGACGGTGCCAGCGCGTGAGCACGTCGCCTGCGACGGTCGTGTAGGCGTGGCCCAGGTGAGGAGCGTCGTTGACGTAGTAGATGGGGGTCGTGACGTAGTACGCCTTCGTCCCCTGCTTCTCGGATCCAGTGGCCGCCATGGTCGGAATTTTAACGGCCGCGCGAAGGTCCACTCACCTTCGCGCGGGGGACCCCGGTGCCGGACCGCTCCCCGGGGGCGGTCCGGCCCGGCCGGGTCCGCCGCCGGTTACCGCTCCCGCCGGGCGAACCCACCGACGAGCCCCGCGTGCAGGGCGGCGGCGGGCAGGTCCAGGGGCGCGGGCCCGGCGTGGAAGAACGCGGCGTTCTCGGCGTCCAGCCTGCGCAGGAAGTCGAACGCCTTGCTGTCGTCCTCGCCGAACGCCACGAACTGCCAGAACAGCGGCTTGCCGGCCGCGTCGGCCAGCGCCTGGCGGGCGGGCACCTTGGCGTCCGGGGCGCCGTCGGTCTGGAAGACGACCAGCGCGGGGCCCTCGTACTGGCTCTTCTCGTAGTGCTCCACCACCGCCTCCACCGCGCAGTGGTAGCTGGTGCGGCCCATCCGCCCGAGCCCGGCGTGCGTCTCGTCGACGACGCCCTCGTACGAGGTGAGGGAGAGGTCGGCGGTGCCGTCCAGCTCGGTCGAGAAGAAGACGGTGTGCACGGTCGCGTCCTCGTCGAGGTGCGCGGCGAGCGCCAGCGCGTGCTCGGCCAGGTGCTGGGCGCTGCCGTCCTTGTAGAACGGCCGCATCGAGCCGGACCGGTCGAGCACCAGGTACACCCGGGCCCGCTCGCCGCCGAGCCCGGCCTTGCGCAGCTGCGCCCCGGCGGCCTTGTACGCCTCGGCGAGACCGGGGGCCCGGGACTTGAGCCGGGCGAGGGAGAGGGCGGGGGACGCCTTGACGACGGCCTGCACGGCCTCGGCCTCGGCCACGACCGCCTCCGGCTCGGGCTCGGCGTCCGCGACGACGGGCTCGGGCTGTACGGGCTCGGGTTCCGGGGCGGGCTCGGCCACGACGGGCTCGGGCTCCGGCTCCGGGGCGGGCTCGGCCGCGACCGCTTCCGGCTCGGGCTCGGGCTCGGCCATGACCGGCTCCGGGGTCGGTTCCGTTCGCGGCTGGGGGACTTCGCTCGTCGGGGGCGTCGCCGGGGCGTCCTCGGCCGGGCGGGCCGGGGACGGGACCGCCGGGCGCGGGGCGGCGTCGAACGCCGCGGCCACCAGTTCCTCCGCCGGGGAGAGGTCGCGCCGGGCCGGAGCCGGCACGGTCGGGGTCTCGGCGGCCGGTGCGGACTCCTCGGCGGGAGCGCGCTCGGCGGCCGGGGCCGGCACGGTGGCGGCCGGGGACGGAGCCTCCTCCGGAGCCGCCGTCGCGTCGGCGCGCTCCGCGCGATCGCGTCCGAACACTTTGCGCAGCAAGCTCCGAATGCCCATGGGCCTGGCCTTTCGCATGAGTTGGGTGCGATGTTCGTGCATGTCCACGCCGCAGTGAGGGGGACACGGGCGTGGACACGTAAGGTTAGCGATCTGATCCGGTCATCCTCGGCAGGGGGCGGAGGGCGGCGTACCGGTTACCCCGTCGGGCCCTGGGCCCGCGCCCGTTCCCGCCATCGCGCGATCTGCCGCTCCGGCTCGCCCGTGTACATCCACGGCACCCGGGCCACCCGCTCCCCGAGCAGCCCCATCAGTGCCCGCGCCTCCAGGTCCAGACCCGCGCAACACGCCGCGTGCGCCAGGTAGTTGAGCTCGGCCGCCTCGGCGACCGGGACCGGTCCGGGCGGCCGGGCGCCCAGCCAGCGGTCGTAGGTGCGGCGCAGCTCGGTCACCGCGAGCTCGCCGCTCCAGTGCTGTCCGAACCCCCGTACCGGCTGCCCCTTGGCGCCCTCGGCGGCGTACCGGTACTCCTCCACCCGCGCGATCTGCACCAGCACCGGCAGCGCCGAGCCCTGCGGCGCCGCGCCCGCCGCGTCCCGGGCGAAGTCGTACATGGTGCCGTGCGTGCCGTGCCAGCGGGCCGAGAAGTACCGCAGCATCTGCACATGGCCCTCCACGTGGTACGGGTCGCGCCGCCGCAACTCGTCCCACCAGCCGCGCAGATCGCGCCGCCCGACCCCGCCCGGGCAGAGCCGGGCCACCGTGAGCAGCGAGGCCCAGGGCATCGGGTCGGCCGGGTGCGCCTCGGCCGCGTCGAGGCAGGCCGTGGCCGCCGTGTCGAGGCGGTGCCGGTCGGGCCGGGCGCCGCGGCCCGCCGCGATGGCCCGGTTGAAGACCCGCACCACTTCGGTCGCGGCCCGCAGGACGGCCGCGTCGGCGCTGTCGGGTTCGGCCGCGCGCCACGCCTCGACGACGGAGGAGCCCGCGACGGCGGGGGCCAGCAGCCGGATGCGGTGGGTGCGCAGTGGCCAGTTCGCGCCGGTCGCCGCGAGCAGGTCGCGCACGCCCTGCCAGCGGCCGATGACGATGTCGTGGCGCGCGGCGGTCAGCGGGCGGTCGCCGAGGTCGGGGTCGAAGCGGACGGCCGGGGAGCGGCGGCGGGCAGCTGCCATCGGCACCCCTTTCTGGGGGAGGGGCCGGGGAGGGGTGGGCGTCAGAAGTCGGTGGGGAGGGCGCCCGCGTGCCCGGCCGGGTGGCGGGCCGCGCCGGAGTCCGCGTATCCGTATCCGTACCCGTGGTCGCGTCCGTGGCCGGCGTCGACCGCGATGGCCCGGCCGGCGTCCAGGGCGGCGGGCCGGTAGTAGCCGCTGCCGCGCCGCCAGTACCAGAGCATCGGGCCGAGCCCGGCGGCCAGGCCGCCGACGCCGATGGCGATCGCGGCGCCGCTCAGCTCGGTGAGCGACAGGGCGAAGACGCAGAGCATGTACGCGGAGCCGAGCAGCGGCCACACCCCGCCGAAGACGAACGCGCCCACCGAGCGCGTCAGCGTGCCCCGGTACGCGACGACCGCGGCCAGGCCCGCGAGGCCGTAGTAGAACGTGGTCTGCAGCCCGATCGCGGCCAGCGCGTCCGTCATGATCTCCTCGACCGAGCCCAGGGCGTTGGAGGCGACGAAGAGCGCGAGGGCGACCGCGCCGACCACCACGACCGCGACCCACGGGGTGTTCCAGCGCCGGTGCACGGTGCCGAGGGCGGCGGGCATCGTGCGGTCGCGGCCCATCGCGAAGAGCGAGCGGGTGACCTGGAGCAGGGTGGTCTCCAAGGTGGCGATGGTGGACAGGACCACGGCCAGGACCATGAGTTTGCCGCCGACGCCCGGCCAGATGGTCTCGCCGAGCACCGCCAGCACATTGGTCTGGTGCTGCTCGATCTGGTCCGAGGTCAGCGTCATGTTGACGGCGACGGTGAAGCCGACGAAGAGCAGGAAGACGACGGCGAGACCGGCGAGCGCGGCGACCCCGGCCGCGCGGCGGCTGTCGCGGGTCTCCTCGCTGAGGTTGCTGGTGACGTCCCAGCCCCAGTAGTAGAACGCGGCGACGAGCGTGCCGGAGGCGAAGCCGTGCACCCCGTCGAAGTGGCCGAAGCCCAGCCAGGACCAGTCGAAGGGGGCGGCGCCGCCGTGGTGGAGCACGGCGCCTACGGCGAAGACGACGAGGATGGTGAGCTCGACCCCGGAGACGATCACCTGGGCGCGGGCGGACAGGCGGGCGCCGCCCAGCACCACGAGCAGCATCAGCAGGAACCAGAACGCGCCGGTGGCGGTGGCGAGCGCGGTGTGGTGCGCGAGGCCGGGGTCGAACAGGGCGAGGGTCATCTGTCCGGCGGGCAGGGATCCGGCCACCATGAACAGGGTGGCGGCCACCACCAGGGCCCAGCCGCTGAGGAAGCCGAGGAAGGGGTGGAGGGTGCGGGCGACCCAGGAGTACGCGGCGCCCGCGTGGACGTCGAGCCGTCCGAGCCGGCCGAAGGCGAGGACGATGCCGAGCATGGGGATCGCGCAGTAGAGCAGGGCGGCGGGGCCGGCCAGGCCGACCGCGCCGACCAGGACGGCGGTGGTGGCCGCCAGCGAGTACGCGGGGGCGCTGCCCGCGACGGCCATGACGGTGGTGTCGAACGTGCTGAGGGCGTTGGCGCGGAGCCCCCGGTCCGTACTGCGGCTGTGGTTCATGGCCCGTACGTCCTTTGCGGCGTGACATATGGCGGTATGTCAGAACTGCGGTCGCCGGGGCGGGTGTTGTGTGTGGCCCCTGGGAGACGGGTGCATCGTAGTGGCCGAAACCGTGTGGTGGGGGGTCGTGATCAGGACGTGTCCCGGGGGGACCCGGGGGGGTGTCGTTCGGCCTCGGGCCGGTGGTGGGTCGCTCGCGCCGTTCCCCGCGCCCCTTTTGGGCCGGTCTTTGTCCGCGGGCCGGTGGGGGCTGGTCGCGCCGTTCCCCGCGCCCCTTTTGGGCCGGGGCTTCGTCTGCGGGTCGTGGTCGCTTCTCGCGCAGTTCCCCGCGCCCCTGGGAAACCCATCCTCGTCCGCGGGGTGTGGTGGGTTCTCGCGGCGTTCCCCGTGCCCCTTCGGAGGGGGGTGCCCCCGTCGGGTGCTATGCCGGGATCAGGGTTCGGCCGTCTTCTCCGTGGTGGGGTTCTGCCAGCCAGGCCCGGTAGGGGGCCGACATTCGGGCCGCTTCCCAGTACGCCGCCTCCAGGGCCGCGTGGACCGTCGCGTGGATCGTGTCCTCGAAGGCGCCGGTGCGGGCCGCGAGGAGCAGGCGTACGGCCAGGGGGTCGCCGCGCAGCGGTCTGATCGCCATGTCGGAGCGCGGCCGGGACGTCGGCTGGCAGGGGGTGACGGCCTCGCCGGAGGCGACCAGGGAGGCGGCGGTGAGGTAGTCGCCGTGCAGGACGGGCGGGTTCACCCCGGCCGCCGCGAAGACCCGGCGCAGCCCGTCCCACTCCCCGTCCACGCTGGGGTCGACCATCCAGCGGTCGCCCGCGAGGTCGGCGAGCTCCACGGTCTCGTCGGCGGCGGCCGGATGGTCGGCGGCCAGCGAGATGAACTGCGGCTCCCGCTCGACCAGTACGCGGACGTCGAGCCCGTCGGGCATCCGCAGCGGGCACCCCTCCACCTGGTGGACGAAGGCCACGTCGAGCTCGCCCGCCGCGACCAGGCCGAGCAGGGCGTTGGCGGAGACGGCGACGTTGAGCTGGGTGTCGGTGCCGGGCAGCCGTTCGCGCAGCCGCCGCAGCCAGCCGGGGATGGCGCGGCTGGCGGTGGAGCCGATGCGCAGCCGGGGCCGCCCGTCCACGCCGTTGACGGCCGCGCGCACCTCGGTGACCAGCGCGTCCATCCCGGCGAGCAGCGGCCGGGCGCGGCTGAGGACGGTGAGGCCGAGGGGGGTGGGGCGGCAGCCGGTGCGCTCGCGGGCGAAGAGCAATCCGCCCAGGGAGTGCTCGATGCGCCGCAGTTGGGTGGTCAGGGCCGGCTGGCTGGTGCCGAGCTGCCGGGCCGCTCTGTGCAGACTGCCCGTGTCGGCGATCGCGCACAGAGCCCTCAGATGCCTCACGTCGAGCTCCATGGCACCGAGGGTAAAGCGCTTGTCATGTCCCGACTAGACGGCCGAATCACCAGTGATAGCGCGGAGTTATCGCCGGTTGCCATCATCCGCGCGCCCGTCCCGCTCCCGGACACTCGGCCTGGTTCCCGGCAACCCACCGGGGACGCCCCCCATGAACGGACGAGCAGGAGCCCCCCCATGAGACACCAGAAGACCGTCGTCCTGTCCACCGCCCTCGGCCTGGCGCTCGCCGGCCTCGGCGCGATCCCCGCCACCGCCGCCGCCCCCGCCCAGGGCGCCGCGACCGCCGCCACCGCGTCGCACGCCGACTACGCGGGTTCCGCGAAGGCCGCCGCGAACAACAAGGCGTTCTACGACGCCGTCATGAAGTCCGTGGCCAAGAAGCGGGCCGCCCACCCGCTGGCGGCCTCCGTCACCGTCTACTACAGCACCAGCAACGCCCCGAGCTTCCGTTCCCAGATATCGCAGTCCGCGCAGATCTGGAACTCCTCGGTGCAGAACGTCCGCCTCGCCGAGTCCTCCTCCGGCGCCGACTTCCAGTACTACGAGGGCAACGACCCGCAGAACGGCTCGTACGCCTCCACGGACGGGCACGGCAACGGCTACATCTTCCTGGACTACTCGCAGAACCAGCAGTACTACTCGGTCCGCGTGGTCGCCCACGAGACCGGCCACGTGCTCGGCCTCCCCGACCACTACTCGGGCCCGTGCAGCGAGCTGATGTCCGGCGGCGGCCCCGGCACCTCGTGCCGCAACGCCTACCCGAACAGCCAGGAGAAGTCGCGGGTGAACAGCCTGTGGCGCAACGGTCTGGCGTCGGCCTTCAAGCCCGCGGCCTGAACCACGGCCCGGACCGCCGGGCGGTGACCGCGGGGGTGCGGTGACCGCTCTGGCAGCATGACCCCCATGAGTGTCTCTCCCCGTCGTCCCTGTCCCTTCTGCGGCCGTGCCGTGGCCGTGGTGGCGGGCCGGTACGTACGGCACGACCCCCGGACCCGTGACGGCGGGGAGCTGACACTGTGCCCCGGCTCCAAGCGGGGCGCCCCCTCGGACGCCGCGCAGCGCACCCTGGACGGCTTCGAACTCGCCCCGTTCCCGGGGCAGCTGCCGCTGTTCTGAGGGCGGCGCGCGCCACCGGCCCTCACCGCCCGGCGGGCGCGCCCCGCACCGGCGAGGCGATCGCGCGGGCCGCGCGGACCTCCTGGCGCAGGGGGCCGAGGACGCCCTCCTCGTCGCCGGGGAGCTCCGCCCGCACCTCCACCAGCGTCGCGGAGGCGCGCAGGCCCCCGGCCAGGGCGCGCAGTTCGCGGGCCGCGTCGGCCACTTCGGCCGCGGTCGGCCCGGGGGCGCCGTGGTTGACCCGGACCCGCGCCGCCGTCGTCGCGTCCACGATCCGTTCGGCCGCCACCACCAGCGGCCACCACGCGGCGGCCCGCGCCCCGGTGGGCGGCGGTTCGGTCAGGGCGCGCTGGAACTCGGAGCGCACCACGGACAGGTCCCGGTAGATGCGGCGGCGCCGCCGCACCCGTTCGGCCTGGTCGGCGCCCGCGAACGCGCACTCCACATAGCCCGCGGCCTCCTCGACCGCGTCGGCGAGCCGGTCCCCGATCCGGGTGTGCCAGCTCTCGGGCCACAGCAGATAGCCCGCCACCAGCGCGATGCCGCAGCCGATCAGGCTGTCCCACAGCCGGGGCAGCACGAGGGCGAAGCCCTGGTGGTTGAGGAGGTCCGAAAGCAGCAGGATGACGGGGGTGATGGCGGCGGTCTGGAAGGCGTACCCCTTGGCGGAGAACGCCGGGATCAGGGCCGCGAGCACCACCATCACCGGCACGTCCCACCAGCCGCGCGGCACCTCGGAGAGCACCGCGGCGGCCGTGACGAGGCCGAGGGCGGTGCCGAAGGCCCGCAGGACCGCGCGCGAGAACACCGAGCCGAAGTCGGGCTTGAGGACGAAGGTGACGGTCAGCGCCACCCAGTACGAGCGGGGCACCGCCACCAGCGACACCAGAGCCTGGGCGAGTCCGATGCAGAGCGCGAGGCGCAGCCCGTAGCGCCAGGACGCCTGGGAGAGCAGGACGTTGCGGGCGCCCCGGCGCAGCCGGATGCGCAGGGCGGCCGGACGGCCGAGCCGGTCGTCGACGTTGTACGGGTCGGGGTCGGGCTTGTGCACGACGACGGCCGCGTGCCGCAGTGCCGTGTCCACGGCCCGCTCGGAGGGCTTGCCGGGTTCCGGCAGGGCGAGCTGGGGCACCGGCCCGGTCCGCTCGTTCGCCACGGCGTCGGCCAGCTCCCGTACGGCGGCGGGGATTTCGGGGGGCAGCGGCCGGCCGCGCAGATGGGCGGCGGGGGCGGCCTCGACGAGCGGGATGACCACGTTGAGCTGGGCGAGCAGGCGCACCAGCGGGCTGCGCCGTCCGTGGTCGCGGGTGCGGCGGGCGAGCACCAGGTCGTAGGCGGTGTTGAGGGACTGGGTCACCGCCTGCCGCTTCGCGTCGTACGCGCCGGTGCCCGCGGCCTCCAGGAGGTCGGCGGCGGCCCGGTAGGTGTCGGCGACGGCGGCGCGTTCGGGCCCGCGGCCCCGCAGCGGCCAGCCGAGCAGGGTGAGCAGCAGGACGAACAGGCCGCCGAGGGTGAGCAGCAGCGGCGCCTTCCACCACGGCGAGGGCATCGGCAGTCCGGCGCCGACGACCGCGTTCAGCAACAGCAGCAGCCCCGAGACGGAGGCCACCGCGCCGATCGACGAGATCATCCCGGAGACCAGCGCCACCAGGGTGAGCGCGCCGACGGCGAGCCAGCCGTCGCCGTACACGAGGGTGCCGAGGGTGACGCCGATCGCGCCGAACAGCTGGGGCACGGCGATGTTGAAGACGCGCATCCGGTAGGCGTCGGCGGTGTCGCCGATGACGCCGGAGAGGGCGCCCATGGAGACCAGGGCGCCGTAGGCGGGCCGGTCGGCGGCGAAGCCGACGGCGAGGGGGACCGCGAGGCCGGCTCCGGCGCGGGCGACGGCGGGCCACGGGATGGGGGTGCGCTGCGGACGCAACCCGCTGACCAGCCACTCGGGCGGTGTGAGCCGTACTCGTCCCCGGCCCTGCGGGTCCTTGTCCACGTCGAGCTGTGCACCCATGGGATCAGTATGCGATCACGGCGATTGGACCCTTTTGGGCGGGTGTCCGGGGCACAATGGATCTTTGTGCCGCGAGTGGTGCGGGGTCGGTGGCCGAATTCTTTTCCACAACCTGTGGAAAAGAATTCACGCCCGCGCGCACGGCCCACGCGCCCGCACCCGGAACCGCCCGCACATCCGCACCCCGTCCCTCGCCCCGCCCCTACGGCACGAACAGCGTCTTCCCGCGCGCCCCGCCCGCGCGGTTGCGGGCCAGCGCCTCCGGGGCCTTCTCCAGCGGGTACTCGCCCTCCACCGGCATGTGCACCTGCCCCGCCCCGGCCGCGTCGGCGAGCGCTTCGAGCAGGGCGCCGTCCGCGCGGAGCTGGAAGTTCACCCCGCGTCCGGGCGGCGCGGCGGACCGGGTGCTCAGCGCGGTGCCGCCCGGCCGCAGCAGCGCGGCGTGCGCGGCGAACGACTCCGGGTCCGCCGACGCCAGGTCGACGACCGCGTCCAGGCCGCCCGGGAAGGCCCGCCGGCACGCCTCGCGCACCGACTCCTCGGTGGTGTCCACGGTGAACTCGGCGCCCAGGGCGCCCATCCGCTCGCGCTCGTCGCCGCGCACCGCCGCCACCACCCGCAGGTCGCGGGCGGCGGCCAGCTGGGTGAGGGCGCTGCCGATGCCGCCCGCCGCACCCACCACGAGCAGCGAGTCGCCCGGCTCCAGGGCGACCCCGGCCCGCAGGATCTGCAGGGCGGTCATCCCGGCCGTGGGCAGCGCGGCGGCGGCCCGCAGGGCGAGCCCGTCCGGCACCCCGGCGATCGCCGCGTCCTGCGGCATGATCACGTACTCGGCGAAGGTGCCGGTGCCCAGCGGCGTCCGGCCCGCCTGCCCGTACACCGCGTCACCGACCACGAACCGGTGCTCGCCGGGCCCGACCACGTCCACCCGGCCGGCGAAGTCGACGCCGAGCACGAGCGGGAAGACGTGCGGGACGCGGCCGTCGAAGAACCCCTCGGCCACCTGCCAGTCGAACGGGTTGAGCGCGGCGTACTCGATCTTCACCAGCACTTCCCCCGGGCCGGGCTCCGGCTTGGGAACGTGGATCACTTCCGGGTCGGCCCTGAAGGCCCGTACCGCGACAGCGCGCATGGTGACGCCTCCTGCTCGGGCCCCCCTCGCCTTCGACTGGTCCGATCCTGACCCACGGTGCGGCGGCGCGCACCCCGGGCATTCACCCTCCGTACAGAGCGAGATCCACCAGGAGCGCCCGGTGGTCGGTGCCGCGCAGCTTCAGGAACCGGGAGGAGCGGGCCCTGAAGTCGGCGCCGCTGACGAGCACATGGTCGATCTGGGTCCGAAAGGGTGTCGCCCGGTCGGCGGGCCAGGAGTACGTACGGGCGTGGCCGGTCAGCCGGGCGCTGTCGTGCAGGGCGCCCGCGGCGAGCACCGAACGGAACACGGCGTGGTCCTGGGAGGCGTTGAAGTCCCCGGCCAGGATCACCGGCCGCCCCCGCGCCGCCGCCGCGAACTCCCGCACCCGGCCCAGCTCCCGGCGCCACGTGCCCTCCTGCCCCGGCAGCGGCGGCATCGGATGCGCCAGCTGGAGCAGCACGTGGCGGCCCGCCACCACCGCGACCGCGCCCGGCATCGCCATCTCCGAGGGCAGTACGGGCCCGGCCCGCAGCGGGAAGCGGCTGAGGAGGGCGGACCCGGCCGAGCCGTCCTCGCGGACCACGTCGCGATACGGGTACGCCGCCCGTGGCACGCGCCGGGCCAGCGCGTCCGCGCAGCGGAAACCGCACTCCTGCACGAAGACGAGGTCGGGCCGCTCCCGGCCGATCGCGGTGATCAAGTCGTCGGTGGCGCCGCTGAATTCGACGTTCGAGGTCAGCACCCGCACCTCGGCCAGGAGCCGGCCGTCCGGGCGCGTGCCGTCGGCGCCGTACGGCTGAATGAACCAGGCCGTCACCGCGAGCACGGCCGCCGCCCACCCCGTCCCGGTCCGCCACCGCCCGAACGCGGCCAGCGCCAGCGCGACCGCGCCCGGCGCCAGCAGCCACGGCAGGAACGCGAGCAGCTGGGGTACGGGGGTGACGCCGTCGGAGCCGGCCGCCCGGCACCCCACGACCACGCTGACCACCGCGAGCAGCGGCGCGGCCGACACCGCCGAGACCCGCCGCCACGCGTGCGCCCGCGGTGCGGTGCCCAGGATGTCCAAAGGGACCCTCCCCGTCTACGGGTCAGCCGTGCTCCGCGCACCTCAAGTATCCGCTCCCCGGCCCCGGACGACGAGGAAGACGGCCGTACGGGGGAGACGGCCGTACGGGTCGGTGGTGCGGCAGGGCTCAGACGGCGGGCGGGGGCGGCGGGGCGCGCCGGGCCCGGCCACCGGCCCAGCAGGCCGCCGCCAGAGCGAGACCGACCGCGACCGCGCACCACGCGGAGGTGGACAGGGCGTCGGTGAGGGCGTCGTAGACGTCGGCCGCCGTGCCCGGGTCGGCGCGCGGCGGCAGGTCGGCGATGGTGAGGACCCGGCCGAGGGCGACGAGTGCGCGCAGCCCGAGACCGCCTGCGGCGAGGCCCAGGCCGACGGCGGTGACGGAGGTGCGCACCCGTCAAGGGAACCCCGGGTTGCCGGGCGGGGCGCGCGGGTGTGGGCTGTATGGGGGAACGGAAGGAGTCTCGCCATGTCCGCACACGCAGCGATGCCCGCAGGTCCGGCGCGACGGCACAGGACCCCCGCGCTCGGCCTCTCCCCCGCGCTGATGGCCCTGCCGGTGGTGATCGGCGTCTGCTACGGCTTCTGGGCCGCGTCCATCAGCCGCCGGGGCGGCGAGGTCACCGGCGCGAACATCGCCCTCGGCCTGGTCTCGGGCGCGGTCGTCGCCGCCCTCGGCCTCGCCCTCCTGACGATCCAGAACCGCCTGCCGCGAGAGGCCCGTGCCCTGGCCTACGGAGCCCTGTTCGGCGCGGGCACGGGCTTCCTGTACGCCCAGTCCGGCGAGAGCGTGTTCGGCGCGTCGATGATGGGAGCACTACTGGGCGGAGGAATGCTGGCGGCGGCGTTCTACGTCTTCTACACGAGAGAACCCTGAGCAGCCGCGCCTGCTGGAGCAGCGGGTTCGGGGGCACGGGGAACGACGCGAGAAGCGACCACGACCCGCAGACGGGGTGCTTCTGAGGGGCGCGGGGAACTGCGCGAGCAACCCAGCACGGCCCGCAGGCGACGGCGGGTTTCCCAGGGGCGCGGGGAACTGCGCGAGAAGCGACCACGGCCCGCGGACGAAGGCGGGTTTAGAAGGGGCGCGGGGAACTGCGCGAGAAGCGAGCACGGCCCGCAGACGGGGTGCTTCTGAGGGGCGCGGGGAACTGCGCGAGCAACCCAGCACGGCCCGCAGGCGACGGCGGGTTTCCCAGGGGCGCGGGGAACTGCGCGAGAAGCGACCACGGCCCGCAGACGAACCCCCGGCCTAGAAGGGGCGCGGGGAACGGCGCGAGGAGCGACCACCGGCCCGCGGACAAAGCCCCGGCCTAGAAGGGGCGCGGGGAACGGCGCGAGGAGCGACCACCGGCCCGCAGACGAACCCCCGGCCCAGGGAAAACCGCGCGACCAGCCACAGGCGGCCCGCAGACAAACACCCAAGCCAAAGCACCGCACCCCCGCTACACTCCCCCCATGACCTCCATGCAGCCCCGATGCTGGCGGCGCTCCCCCTAGGAGCGGCCACCCCACCTGCACGCCTGCATGACCAAGGGCCGTTCGCCACGGACGGCCCTTTCCCACGCCCGGACCCCGGCGCCGCACCCCGCACCGGAACCCCTCTGGACCCCGTGGCCGTCCCCCGGACCGCCCGCCACCCACTCCAGAGAGGACCCGCGGACATGCCCCGCATCCTGACCGGCGACCGCCCCACCGGCCCCCTCCACCTCGGCCACTACTTCGGCACGCTCCAGAACCGCGTACGCCTCCAGGACGAGGGCGCGGAGGTGATCCTGGTCGTCGCCGACTACCAGGTGATCACCGACCGGGACCTGGCCGACGACCTGGTCGGCCACACCCTCGGCCTGGTCCTGGACTATCTGGCCGCCGGCATCGACCCCGCCCGCACCACGGTCTTCAACCACAGCGCGGTCCCCGCCCTCAACCAGCTCCTGCTCCCCTTCCTCAGCCTGGTCTCGGTGGCCGAGCTGGGCCGCAACCCCACGGTCAAGGACGAGATCGCGCATTCGCGGCAGTCGGCGGTGAGCGGGCTGATGTACACGTACCCGGCCCACCAGGCCGCCGACATCCTGTTCTGCAAGCCGGACCTGGTCCCGGTGGGCCAGGACCAGGCGCCCCACCTGGAGGTGACCCGGACGATCGCGCGCCGCTTCAACGACCGTTACGGGCACGTCTTCCCCGAGCCCGACATCCTGCTGTCGGCGACCCCGCTCCTGCTCGGCACCGACGGCACCAAGATGAGCAAGTCGCGCGGCAACTCGGTGCCCCTGGGCGCCACCGCCGACGAGACGGCCGCGGTCATCCGCCGCGCGACCACCGACGCCGACCGCCGCATCACCTACGACCCCGAGAACCGGCCGAACGTCGCCAACCTGCTCCAGCTGGCCGCCCTCTGCGGGAACGGCGACCCGCACGAGATCGCGGCCGAGATCGGCGACGGCGGCGCCGCCGCGCTGAAGGCGCGCGTCACGGACGCCGTGAACACCTTCCTCGCCCCGATGCGCGCCCGCCGCGCGGAGTACGCGCGCGACCTCCCGTACGTACGCGAGGTCCTGCGCGAGGGCAACAAGCGCGCCAACGACATCGCCGAGGCCACCCTCGACGAGGTGCGCGCCGCGATGGGCGGGTTCCGCTAGCGGGCTCGCGGGCCGAAACGGGCGGGCGGGCGGGACCGCGGACGCCGCCGGCCGCCGGGCCGGACCGTCTCCGGGGCGCACCCGTCCGCACTCGAACAGGCGGCGCTGGCGGCCGGCCGGTCCCTGACCGACACTGTGGCGATGGTCGCGCTCGGACCGCCCGCCGAGCGCGACCGCACCCATCCGGACGCGCGCTCCGAGCTCGAAGTCGCCCTGCGGTTAAGGCTGTTGGGGCCGGAGGCGGGTGCGGTACGGGAGTGGCGGCCGGGGCGGATGTGAGCGGGGGGCGCGACACCCCCGTCGCCGTACCGTTCCCGGGCCCGCCCCCGTACCACCACCACCCTCCCCTCCCTCACCTTTTGTCCCCCCTCGTCACTCGCGTGGCGGAACGTCCCACCTCCACTTAGCGTGAGGAAAGGGCGCCATCGTCCCGTGAGGAGACGTACGCCATGGGCCGTCACACCAAGGACGCCGTCGAAGAAGGCAGGGCGGAACGCATCGCCGCAGCTTCCGGAGCCGAGGAGGATCCCGGCGCGGCGGGCACGGCCGCAGGACCGGCCACCGGCACCCGGGGAGCGGGCGCGGCCACGGCCGCCGCCGGGCAGACCTCCCACGCGGGCGCCGCCCACGAACACCGCTGGCTGGTCCTCGCGGTCATCGGGGTCGCCCAGCTGATGGTCGTCCTCGACGCCACCATCGTGAACATCGCGCTGCCCTCCGCGCAGAGCGATCTCGGCTTCAGCGACGGCAACCGCCAGTGGATCGTCACCGCGTACGCCCTCGCCTTCGGCTCGCTGCTGCTGCTCGGCGGGCGCGTCGCGGACCTGGTCGGGCGCAAGGCCGTCTTCCTGACCGGCCTGGTCGGCTTCGCCGTCGCCTCCGCGATCGGCGGCGCCGCGCCCAGCTTCACCGTCCTGGTCATCGCCCGCGCGCTCCAGGGCGTCTTCGGCGCGCTGCTCGCCCCGGCCGCGCTGTCCCTGCTGACCACGACCTTCACCGACCCGAAGGAACGCGCCAAGGCGTTCGGCATCTACGGCGCCATCGCGGGCACCGGCGGCGCGGTGGGCCTGCTGCTCGGCGGCCTGCTCACCGAATACCTCAACTGGCGCTGGTGCCTGTACGTCAACCTGCTCTTCGCGGCCGTCGCCTTCCTCGGCGGGCTGCGCCTGCTGCACCCGGGTGCCCCCGCCGACCGCCCTAAGCTCGACATCCCCGGCACCCTGCTGGTCTCGGCGGGCCTGTTCTGCATCGTGTACGGGTTCTCCAACGCCGAGAAGCACGACTGGAGTTCGCCCCAGACCTGGGGGTTCCTGGCGGCGGGCGCGGTCCTGCTGGTCGCGTTCGTGGCCTGGCAACTGCGGGCCGCGCACCCCCTGCTGCCGCTGCGCGTGGTCCTGGACCGGGACCGGGGCGCCTCGTTCCTGGGCATGTTCATCTCGGGCGCGGGCATGTTCGGCGTCTTCCTGTTCCTGACCTACTACCTCCAGCAGATCCTGCGCTACTCCCCGGTGAAGACCGGCCTGGCCTTCCTGCCCATGGTCGCGGTGATGATCGTGTCCTCGGTGATCGCGCAGAACAAGTTCGTCCCCAAGCTGGGCGCCAGACCGATCGTGCCGCTGGGCATGGGGCTCGGCGCGGCCGGGCTGGTGTGGATGACGGCGCTGGACGTCGACAGCACCTACGCCGCCCACGTCCTGCCGCCGCTCCTGATCATGGGCATCGGCATGGGCCTGATCTTCGCCCCGGCGATGAACCTCGCCACCGCCGGAGTCGCCGCCCACGACGCGGGCGTGGCCTCCGCGATGGTCAACACCAGCCAGCAGGTGGGCGGTTCGGTCGGCACCTCACTGCTGAACACCCTCGCCACCAGCGCCGCCGCCAGCTATCTCGTCGGCAAGGAGCAGACCCCGCAGGCGCTGGCCAAGGCCCAGCTGCACAGCTACTCCACCGCGTACTGGTGGTCGGCGGGCTTCTTCGCCCTCGGCCTGCTGGTCACCGTGATCCTCTACCGCAAGGGCCCACCCCACCCGCACCCCACGGAGGGCGGAGACGCGGGCCCGGTCCACATGTGACCCGCGCGGGGGCCCGAAGGGCCCGCCCCGGGGGCGGGCCCTTCAGACGAACAGGAACGCGGACGCCGTCGCGGCCCCCAGCCCCGCCCCCGCCACCACCTGCCCCACGGTGTGGTAGCTGAGCGCCACCCGGGACCAGCACACGGCCACGACCGGCCCGTACGCGAGCAGCCACAGCGGCTGGTGCTGCACGGCGGCCAGCAGCGCCACCAGCGCCGACGCCACCGCCGAGTCCACCGAGATCTTCCAGACCGTGTTGACGGCCAGCAGCCCGATCGTCATCACCCACAGCGCCAGCATCGCCGCGAGGATGCCGACGGGGGCGTCCCCGAGGACCATGACCAGCGAGCCGGTGCCGATCGAGCCGAGGATGACGAAGAAGATCGGCGCCCGTTTCGTACGGTCGACCACGTGCCGGTCGCCCCAGGTGCCGCGCCCCCGCTCCCACTCGATGTACCCGGCCGGGATCAGCCCCGCGCAGAGCGCGCCCAGGAACCCCCACAGCAGCCCGGTCCAGTCGCCCGCCGCCGCGAGCCCGATGCCCAGCATGCCCACGAGCAGGCAGTTGCGGGGCTGGAGGACGTTGGTGACCGCGAGCGCCACGGGGCGCCGGGCGGGATCGTCCAGTCCGGACGTCCGGCTCTCGATGGTGTCGCTCACGCGGTGGCCTCCCGTTCCGCGGTCCGTTCTGGGGCCCGTTCCGCCGTCCCGTCGGCGGCCCGCGCCGCCGCCAGCACCGCGCGGGCCCGGCCGTCGTCGATCGTCCGGTACGCGGCGGCGACCCGCACCAGCCGGGCGACCTCGCCGTCCTGGTCCGTGGCGTGCTGCGGCTCGATGGCGGCGGCCGGACCGGCGGCGGCGCCCCCGGCCTTGGCGGCCAGCGCGGCCTTGATCCAGTGCGCGTCGGCGAGCGGCCCGTTCCGCTCGGGCCGGTCCTCGCGGGCCGCGCGCTTGGCGGCGTCCACGAGCCCGTCCGGCACATAGTGGCGCAGCTTCTCCACCGCGTCCGCGATGTCCGCGGCCCAGCGGTCGACGCGCAGGTCGGCGGGGGTGTCGAAGCGGGTCAGCTCACGCGCGAGCGAGGCCGGCGGCTCGAACGGCTGGTTAGGGAACGCCGTCATCAGCTCGTGCCAGAGCGGGTGCAGCCGCGCCTGCGCCCGCCACAGCCGCACCCGCCGCCAGCCCTTGCTGAACGCCGGGATGGACGCGCCCAGCGCGAAGAACGCGAACAGCACGATCTGGGAGGCTTCGGTGATCTCGTCGAAGTGCAGCGCGAACCGCTTGCCCGGCTGGTCGACGACGCTCACCCACAGGAACAGCGTCCGGCTGAGCGTGTAGGCGACCCCGATGAACATGGCGAACGTCATCATGCCGAGCCCGGCCCGCAGATGCCGCACCCCGGTGTTCCGGGTGGCCAGCGCCCACTGGTACGCGCACACCGCCGAGGACGCGCCCAAGTACAGGTAGAACACGCTCATGTAGAGCGTGGCGCCCCACTGCCCGGCGTGGTCCGACACGAACCGGTCGGAGGGCACCGAGCGGTCCACCACCGTGAAGAACAGCACGGTCAGCAGCACCAGCGTGGCCACGGACGCCTTGGCGGCGACCCGCTGCACGGTCCGCGCGAACCGCACGTGCCGGGGGATCGCGCCCTCGTCCGGGAAGTGGCCGTAGATCGCCACGATGTAGCTGAGGATCGCCAGGATCGCGATCGTGGCGGTGTAGTGCTTGATGAGGACGGCGAGGTCGGTGACCTCGCTGTCGTTGAGCGTGATCCGTACGATCTTGGTCTTGGTCCACAGCGCGACCGCGAACCCGGCGTAACAGCCCCACAGGGCCCGCCGCCTTCTGTCTTCCTCGTCGCCCCACAGGGCGGCGGGCATCCGCCACAGGGCGACGGCGGTCATCAGCGCGGCTATGAGGTAGCCGGCGAGGTCGAGCGGAGTCATCGGGGGGAATTCCTCGGGGGCAGGAATGGGGACGGGGGTCGTTCGCGGGGAAGGGCGGTTCTTGTGCGCGGGTGGGGATCAGTCTCTGCGGAACAGCCGGCCGAGCCCGCGCCGCCGGTGCGCCACCGGCCGCGACAGCGAGTTCGCCAGCCGGCCGACCATGTCGTCGCTGGTCACGTCGAGCGCCATGCGGGGGATGAGGGAGGCCCCGAACTCGGCGACGCGCTCGTCGTGGGTGTCGTACTGGGCGCGGGCCTGGACCGTGGCGCCCGAGCTCACCACCCGCTGGATCAGCGAGGTGTCGAAGACCGGCAGCAGCGCCTTGAGCTGCGCGGCGTCCAGCGTGGTGCCGTGGTCGAACCACTCGTGGCACAGCTCGTGCAGGATCACGTGCTGGGTCTGGTAGTCGGTGGGCCGCCGCCGGTAGAGGACGAAGCTGGTGTCGCCGGACTTCAGCCGCAGCCCGCAGGCCGCGTTGACCCGGGCCAGCCGGTCGGGCAGCTCCCGCAGCACGATGGTCCGGCCGCGGGCCTCTTCCATGTTCTTCACCAGCGCGGGGACGCTGAACGGGGCCGGGATGGGGAGGTCGGCGAGTCCGGCCTCGCACTCTCTCCGCAGCTCCCGCATGGACATGGAAGTCTCTCGGTCCCTCTGGGCGTAGTCACGCTGTACGTATGGACATGCGATCGACCGGTTGGACATGTGAGCGATCGGCGCATCTTAACGAATCAGGGTGAATACGGGCTTACCGCGAAACGGGGATTCGGTGAAGGCGGACACGGGCTGACACTTTCGTGAACCGCGTGCGGCGGCCGGGTCCCGCCCTGGCCGCGCACGGCCGGAGGGTGCGCGCGTCCGTGCTGTTCAGACGGTCGGGCCGCCGTCCCCCGGCGTTCCGTCGTCGTCCTTCCTGCCCTTCCCGCTGGTCTCCTCCAGCAGGGACAGCGCGAACTGGAGCAGCTCGGCCGAGAGCCCGTCGTCGTCGAGGCCGCGCCCGGCGATGCCTTTGATCTCTCCCGTACGCCGCTTGGCCAGGAACTGGAGTCCCGCCACGACGTCGTCGACGACCTCGGACTCCTCCTTGAAGAACCGCCAGTCGACCCCGAAGCCGAGTCCGAGGGCCTTCAGGATCTCCTCGGACGGATGGGTGACCTTGCCCGCCAGGATGTTGGAGAAGTAGCTGTGCGACAGGGAGCCGCCGCGCTCCTTCACGAGGTCGGAGAAGGTACGCCCGGAGACCTTCTCCCCGGGGAAGGTCTTCTCCACCATGTATTCGACCTTCTGCTGCAAGGTCGACAGCTCCGGCGTGTCGGGCGCTTCGTCCATCGGGTCCCCACCCTGTCTGGTCAGAACTGGGCTTGCACAAACACTCTACGCCACTGTTAACTCGAAAAAACACGGGCAGGGGGCCACGAGGGGAGTCCCTTGCCCGTGTGAAAGCCGTGCCTTTCCGGGCCTCGCCGTGCCCGGTTCCGGACCGGTTCCGAGCCGATTCCGGCCCGCTTCCGGGCCCGGACCGGGTGCTCGGGCATGCCCGGAGAGAGGTGTAGCCCTTCGCGACGGGGGATGCACGAAGGGCTACCCATACATTATGACACCGAGTCAGCCCGCCGGGACAAGGCGGCCCGCCGATCGCGCATGCGTACACATGTACACACCTTGCCCCGGCCCCCGCCCCGGCGAACCCGGGCCGGGCGGTGTCCTCCGGCCGGTCGCCGCACCCGGAACGGGGTGGCCGCGGCTCCCGCCCGGCGGCGCCACCGCTCCCACCGGGTCCGTAGCAGATGCACAGACCGCACGGCCGCGCACTTCGCCCGGCTCCGCCGCCGGCGCACCCGGCGGGTCGGCCTCCCGGCGCAACTCCCGTACCAGGAACGTAAAATCAGGGCAATGAACGAGCCCACGACGGCAGAGCCGCAGACCTCGCCCGCCTCCCTCGTGCGGGAGTTCCACGTCGCCTTCGGCCTGGACGCCCGCACCACCCCCACCGAGGTCCCCGCCGACCTCGCCGCCCACCGCCGCGACCTGCTGGTGGAGGAGGCGGCGGAGGCGGCCGAGGCCGCGGTCGACGGCCCACTCGACCATCTGGCGCACGAACTCGCGGACGTCGTCTACGTGGCGTACGGCACCGCCCTCGTCCACGGCATCGACCTGGACGCGGTCATCGCCGAGGTCCACCGCGCCAACATGACCAAGCTCGGCCCCGACGGCCGGCCGCTGCTGCGCGCGGACGGAAAGGTGCTGAAGGGCGAGCACTACCGGGCGCCGGACGTCTCCGAGGTACTGCGCCGCCAGGGCTGGCCCGAGCGGGCCTGACGGGCCGGGCAGTCCGGGCGGGCACGCGGGGCGGCGCCTGACGGGCCGGGCAGCCCGGGCGGACACGCGGAGCCGCGCCTGACGGGCCGGGCGGGGCTGGCGGGCACGCGCGGCCGGGCTCCGAGCCCGAGCTCGGTGCCCGGCCCCTTCACCCGTTCCGGTCGTCCGCCGCTTTCTTTCGCGTACGGCGAATCCATTGGGGACACCCGCTCCGAATCACCTGTGTGACGGCGGGCGTCGAGGAGGATCGGCGGGGCGGGAGGAGCGGTGGTGCGGGCGGAGCGCCCGGCCACGGCCCGCCCGCCCCGGCCACCGCGCCGCCCGCCCCGATGAACGTCCCGGCCACGGCGTGAGGAGCCCGAGCCAAGTGAGTGTCTCCGTAGTCCTGTTCACCTCCGACCTGCGGCTCAACGACAACCCGGTCCTGCACACCGCGCTGCGCGAGGCGGACCGGATCGTGCCGCTGTTCGTCCTCGACGACGGCATCCGCAAGGCGGGGTTCGACGCCCCCAACCGGCGCGCCTTCCTCGCCGACTGCCTCGCCGACCTGGACGCCGGGCTGCGGGCGCGCGGCGGCCACCTCGTGGTCCGCTCCGGCGACCCGGCCGACCGGGTCCGGGCCGTGGTCACCGAGACCGGCGCCCGCCGGGTGCACGTGGCGGGCGGGGTCAGCGCGTACGCCGCGCGCCGGGAGAGCGCGCTGCGCGAGGCGCTGTCCGGCACCGGGTGCGCGCTCGCCGTGCACGACGGGGTGCTCACCGCGCTCGCCCCGGGCGCGGTCACCCCCGAGGGCCGCGACCACTACGCCGTGTTCACCCCGTACTTCAACCGCTGGTCGAGCACGGGCCTACGGGACGTGGTGGCGACCCCGCGCAAGGTGCGGGTCGCCGAGGTCGACTCGGAGCCGCTGCCCGACCGCGCCGACGTCGACGGCGTCTCGCCGGGACTGGCCGAGGGCGGCGAGACCGCGGGCCGCGAGCGGCTGTGGCAGTGGCTCTCGGACGGGCTCGCCGGGTACGAGGACGGCCACGACGACCTCGGCGGCGACGTCACCTCCCGGCTCTCCCCCTACCTCCACTTCGGCGCCCTGTCGGCGGCCGAACTCGTCCAGCTGGCCCGGCGCGAGGGCTCCCCGGGCGCCGAGGCGTTCGTGCGCCAGCTGGCCTGGCGCGACTTCCACCACCAGGTCCTCGCGGCCCGCCCCGACGCCGCCCGCGCGGACTACCGCGCGCGCGGCGACGACTGGCACCACGACGAGGCGGAGTTCACCGCCTGGTCCTCCGGGCACACCGGATACCCGCTGGTCGACGCGGCGATGAGACAGCTCGCCCACGAGGGCTGGATCCACAACCGGGGCCGGATGCTGGCCGCGAGCTTCCTCGCCAAGACGCTGTACCTGGACTGGCGGCTCGGCGCCCGCCACTTCCTCGACCTGCTGGTCGACGGGGACCTCGCCAACAACCAGCTGAACTGGCAGTGGGTGGCGGGCACCGGCACCGACACCCGCCCCAACCGCGTCCTCAACCCCGTGGTGCAGGGCAAGCGCTTCGACCCGCGCGGCGTCTACGTACGCCGGTGGGTCCCCGAACTGGCCGGGGTGGACGACAAGTTCGTGCACGAGCCGTGGAAGCTGCCGGAGCGGGAACTGGCCCGCACCGGCTACCCGGAACCGGTCGTCGACCTGGCGGAGGGGCGGGCCCGGTTCGAACGGGGGCGGGGGCTGTGAGGGGTGCCCCTCCCCGGGGGCGATGAGGGCGGGCCGCGGGCCGCGGCGGCCGGGCCTCAGCGAGCCGGGTGCAGGGCGGTGTGGGCGACGATGGCGAGCTGGACGCGGTTGCTGGTCCCCGTCTTGGACCGCAGCCGCCGCAGATACGTGTCCACCGTGTGCGGGCTGAGCGCCATGCGGCGGGCGATGGCGCGGTCGGTGGCGCCCTGCGCGAGGTGCCCGAGGAGTTCCCGCTCGCGGGCGGTGAAGGCGGGCGCGGGAGCAGGAGCAGGAGCGGGACCGGGACCGGGAGCGGGCGCCGGTGGGGACGCGTCCGGAGGTGCGTCCGGGGACGCGTCCGGAAGTGCGGCGGGCGTGGTCATGGCTGGGCCTCCGTGGGGTTCGCAGGTTCCCGGGGGTGCGCGTCAGTCCTGCTCGCGCGGGGGGACGGGCCCCCAGCCGTTGCCGGTCCCGTCGCCGGTGCAGATCCGTACCGGGCCGACGGGCAGGGTCCCGTTCTCCTTCATGACGGCCAGCTCGGCCGGGGAGTACCGGCGCTGGAGCTCCTCGGTGGACGCCCAGTGGCACCTGCCCGTACCGCGGTCCGGGTCGATGGTGGTCGGCGGCGCGACATCGGCGTGCGCCACGGCCGGGGCGCCCACGGCGAAGAGGGCGGCGGTCATGGCGGTGAGGGCGAGGTGCTTCAGCTTGGTGTTCACGAGGACTCCCGTTGGTCATGCGGGTCGGTCATGCGGGTCGGTCGGGCGGGTCGGTCATGCGGGACAGGTGGGTCGGGGCCCGGCCGAATCGGCCGGGCTCCGGGATCCCTTTCAGCTTGGTCGCCGTCGCGCCCCCGCACTACATGTCCCACCTGTCACTAAAGTTGTGTGGCAGGAAGGGGAGCGGGGGACGAAGTGGATGAAGGGCGTAGTTCCGGGGGCATAGCGGGCATCACCGCCGGTGAGGAAACGGACCGGGCGGTCTACGAGTGGGTGGCCGAGCACCGCCGGCTCGACGCCGCGGCGGTGGCGGAGGACCTCGGCCTCACGGCCGAGGAGACGGTGGCCGCGCTGGATCGGCTGATCGCGGCCCGGCTGGTCCACGCCGACCCGCAGGAGCCGGGTACGGGATACGCCGTCGCCCCCGAGGTGGCCGCCGCGCAGCTGGCCGCCCCGGTGGAGGCGGAGATCCGCACCCGCCAGCAGCAACTGCTGCGGATGCGGCGGCAGTTGCAGCAGTTCACCACCTCGTACCAGCGCGGGGTGCAGGCGGCGGGCGGCGCGCTGGAGGTCGTCTCGGGCATGCACGCCGTGCGCACCCTGCTGACCCGGGCGGCGGCGGGCTGCCGCAGCGAGGTCTTCACCTGCCAGCCCGCCGGCGGCTTCCGCACCCCCGACACCCTGCGCGACACCCTGGAACGCGACCGCCCCCTGCTGGACCGGGGCATCCGGCTGCGCGTACTGCACCCCCACACCTCCCGCTTCCACGCCCCGACGCAGGCGTACGTGGCCGCCGCCTCCGAACTGGGCGCCGAACACCGCACGGCGCACGAGCTGTTCGGACGGCTGGTCGTGTACGACCGGGAGACGGCGTTCCTGCCGCTGAGCGACGGCAGCTGGGGCGCGGTGGTGGTCCGAGAGCCGCACACGGTGGCCTACCTGTGCGAACTGTTCGAGCAGGCGTGGGAGCAGGCGGCGGTGTTCGAGGACGCGGCGAGCCAGGGGCTGGAGCAGGTGGCCCGCGAGATCGACCGCACGATCCTGCGACTGCTGGGCGCGGGCCTGAAGGACGAGGCGATAGCCCGCCGCCTGGGCATGTCGCTGCGCACGGCACGCCGCCACATCGCGGACATCATGGACGACCTGGGAGCGGACAGCCGCTTCCAGGCGGGCGCGGCGGCGGCTTGGGCGGGGCTGCTGTCCAGGGAGCGGTGAGGGGGGGAGGGGCTGCGGGGTGGGGGATCCCGGGCCCGGGGGGCGTGGCGGGGCGCGCGGTACGGGGTTTCGGGGGGCGGGGGTTGGTGGCGGGGCGCGTGGTCCGGGGTGTCCGGTGCCGGGGATCCGTGACCGGGCACGCGGCACCGGCCACGCGGTAACGGGTTTCCGGGACCGGACGTACGGGACCGAGATCCCGGGACCGCCTTCTCGCGGATTTCCCCGAGCCCGCGCACGGCCCAGGATTCCGACCGTCACCCCGACCACCGAACGGGCCGCCGAAGCGGACAACTCGCCTCGCGGGGCCGGATTCCAGGAAGGCGGTCCCGGATGCCGAGCGCTACCGAGGTCCAGGAGAAGACGTACGGGAACGCGTACGAGGACGGTGCCGCGGGGACGGGGACGCAACGCCCCTTGGTGGAGGAGATCGTGCTGTTCCTCTCCGTCCACCGGGGCCGGCGCCCCGGCCTGATGTGGCTGGAGCACGAGCCGCTGGACCCGCGAGTGGTGGAACGCTCCCTGCCGAGCGCCCTGGCACACCGCCTGGCCCGGGGGATCACCGAACTGCCCCACCTCCCGGGCGAACCGGAGTACGGCTTCACGCACACCCCGCAGGACCTGCTGGTGTGCCAGCTGGGCGGCTCGGACACGTGGCACATAGCACCGCAGTCCGGAACGGCGCTGACCCTGCGCGTACAGACGGGTGCGGTCCTGTACGTCCCACCCCACGCCCTGTGCACCCGCCACAAATCCAAACGCTCCCGCACCCTGCTACTGGCCCTGGGGCCGGGCCGCAACGCCGACCCTGTGGCGTGGCGGGTGCCGGGCTGACGCGAGCGGACGGACCGCGTCGATCGACGCACCCGCACAGCAACAAGGCCCCGGTCGTTGACCAGGGCCTTTGTTGTGGAGCGAGTGACGGGAATCGAACCCGCGCTCTGAGCTTGGGAATCGCACGGTCCTCGGACGCCGATGTGGCCCCTGATCTGCAGGTATGCCTTCAGTGGGGGATCCCTGAGGGCGATCGTGGGACGGGTCTGTCGGCCGCTGTTTACCGCCCTTTATGGCATGTCGTGGCACGGAGGTGCACGGCCCTCGGGAAGGTGCGACGCCGTTCGCCACATCGCCTCTGGGCGTCGGCCTCGCGGGGGCAGGCGCAGCAACACGATGGGCGCGAAGGGCCGGCAGCCGTCGCGCCTCCAGGAGGCTGTCGCTTCCTCTCCGCCACGGTCGGAACCCGCCCGCCGGGTCCTCGGTGCTCGGTCGCGTCGAGGACGGCTGATTCGTAGCCCTGTCAGGCGGGGTTGCCGAGGACTACCGTAGGGCTGTGCGGCCCAGGACCCCGGTCGACTCATTGCCTCCCGAACGCCTGCCGGGCTCTTGTTCCGCTGCCCGCCGTACCGGTTGAGGCGCAGCACCCTGGGCCTTGCGGCGGGCGCGCGGCGCGTCCGTTCGAACGGGCGCGGTGCGTCCGAGTCCGCAGCGTGCGGATGAACTCCCCAGTGGAATCCGCTCGTTGCGTGTGAAGGCCGCCGCCGGAGGCATGGGCCGACATCGGCGGCGGCCACGAGTGCGGGAACTGCACGGCTCCCCCTCCGTGAGGTCCTCGCACCCCACCGTCCTCATCGGCACCCGGAGTGCGCGGGAGTACACCCCGGCTCGAACGTGCCAGGAGGACGAAGGGCCGGAACCGTCGTGATGCGGTGCATGTGCGGTTCCGGCCGCCCAGAGTGTGGAGCGTGCTGAAGCCCGGGGGCCGGGGGCCGCATCAGCGGGCGACGCACCGGCCGTCGATGGAACACGGTCCGGCGCTCTCCGAATACCTCACATGCTAGGACCGGTCGGGCCGGACGCAACACCGCGTGAACCGGCCGTGCTTCGCCGCCCGGTGCGGGCAGGCCCGTGACGGCCCGGCTCACTGATCGGTGAGATCGGGATCCGCCCGGCCCTCGATCACCTCACGGGCCACGTCCCTCAGTGGCCGCTGCCGTGCGCGGGCGTGTCTGCGCAGCAGGTCGAAGGCTTCGTCCAGGGGCACGGCCCGGCGGTTCGCGAGCATCCCCTTGGCCTGTTCGATGACCACGCGGCTGGTCAGCGCCTGTTCCAGCTGGGCGGCGAGGGTCCGGCTGCGGTCGGCTTCGTGGGCGCGTTCCAGCATGACGGCGGTGAAGTCCGCGAGTGACCGCCCGAGCACCAGCGTCGCGGGGGAGAAGGTGTTCCGTGCGCCGGACAGCAGGGTGAGCACCCCTCGCGTCACGGTGTGTTCGCGCAGGGGGAGGGCCGCGACGTGGGTGTAGCCCAGCGTCAGTGCCTGCGGGGTGTAGTGCGGCCAGCGCTGCCTGGTGGGGTGGCTGGTGAGAGCGGTCTGTGCCCAGGGGCCCGCGTCGGCCCGGTGGCAGTCGTGGCCCGGGCCCTCCCGCCACCCGATGGCCTCGTGCTCCAGGCGGGACACCTGGGGGTTGGAGCCGGTCGCGCGCGCCGCCTCGTACTCCCCCGGGGCGAACACGACGGTCGCGGCACGAATGTTGAGCAGGGCCGGGGTGCGGTGTGCGAGGACGCTCAGCGGCCCGGGCACGTCCGACGAATCGTCCGCCGTGCTGTCGGCCAGGGCCACGAACGCGTCGGCCAGCCGCTGTTCGGCTGTCATGACACCTCATCTCAGATGATTTTCCGGTTTTCGTGCACGATCTGCCGGGCGACGGTGTCGGAGGAGACCGCCTCCGCGAAGGCCCGGGCCTTGATGAGTGCCAGCGCGTCCGAGACCGAGCAGCCGGTCTGTGCGGACACCATGCCGGCCGCCTGGTGCACGGTGGCCCGCATGTCCGTCCCGCCGTAGAGGTCCGGGTCGGCGTCGGGGTCGAGCAGGACGATGTGGGTGAGGGCCTCGGCGACCTCGGCGAGGTGGGCGGTTCCGGTATCCGTGGGCCCCGTGCCGAAGACCGTCAGCGCGCCGATGCAGCTGCTGCGTGCCCGCAGCGGTACGGCGGCCACCGAGGCGATGCCCAGCGAGAGAAGGGAAGGCCCGTACCACGGCCAGCGCGACTTCATCCCGGGCCCCGACACGTGTACCGGTCGGTGTCCAGCCGCCGCGTCCCGGCCCGGACCCTCGCCGAGGACGAACTCCAGGTCCTGGGCCGAACCCGCCAGGTGGTCGGACGCGGCCACCGCGAGCTGGTTCCGTTCGGCGTCGATCAGTGCGACTGCGGCGCTGCGGGTGCCGCACGCCTCCGCGACCACCGTCATGAACCGCGGCCGGACGTCGTGGCCTCCGGACCAGGTCGCGGCGCGCACGGCGAAGTCGTCCTGGAGGCGGGCCGACGCGCGATGGCACTCGGCGGTTCTGCGATGGGTCTTCGCGATCTGGAGGTGGAACTCCTGACCGGGCTCCGCCGCCAGGAGTTCGTGCCGCTCGGCGACCGCGTCCGCCCGGTCCGCCCGTTCACGGGCCAGCGCGGCCCGCTGCCGGGCCACCGCTGTCAGGCCGAGGTCTTCCCTGCGCCCCTGAGCGTCCATGAGTACGAAGCTACGCCGCCTGGCTCAGTCGGAGGTGTTGTTTCGGCTCTCTTCCATCATCAGGACGACGCCGCCGTGGTTGCCGCCGAACGGGGAGAAGAACACGTCGCAGGTGATGGGCCGGCCGATGCGGCTGAGGGACTCCACACCGAGCGGGCCGGAGCGGGTGCGGGTCTCCATGCAGCGCTCCACGACGGGTCGCAGTTCCTTGGTGGGCAGGCCGAAGTCCAGGTCGAAGAAGGGCCGGTCCAGCACTTCGTCGGCGCGCAGTCCCCACAGGTCGACGGCGCCCCGGTTCCAGCTCTTCACCTTCAGGTCCTTGCCCAGGACCACCACACCCGCCGCGATGCTGGTGAGGACCGCCTCCAGAAACGCCCTGGCCTCGTCCAGTTCGTCCGTGCGGATGCGCATCTCCTCGTTCATCGTCTCCAGTTCCTCGTTGCCGGACTGGAGTTCCTCGTTCGTGGTCTCCAACTCCTCGTTGGTCGACTGGAGTTCCTCGTTGGTGGTCTCCAGTTCCTCAATGCTGGACTGGAGTTCCTCGTTGGTGGTCTCCAGTTCCTCATTGGTGGACTGGAGTTCCTCGTACGCCGTCTCCAGCTCCTCCCGGACCCTTTTGACCTCGGCCTTCAGCTGCGTGGCGACGGTCACGTCGGTGAACGAGATCACGGTGGCGACGTGCAGCCCGTTGGGTCCGGAGAGTGGCTGGATAAGGATGTCGCAGTACTGGACGTCCTCGGCCCCGCGGCGCTCGACGCGGTTGACCCGCAGGGTCCGGCGCTCGTGCGTGGACTGGTCGATCAGGGAACGGAGTTCGACCGGCCGGTAGGAGACCTCCAGGTCCTGGAAGGGGCGGCCGATGTCGCTGGTGGTCAGGCCGAGCTGGATCCTCGCCTGGCTGTTGACCGCGACGACGGTTCCGTCGGCGTCGAGGGCGATCAGCGGGGTGGGCCCGGCGTCGAGCACCAGGTCGCGCAGCTGGCGGGTGCGCGCCACCGAGTGCATCTCGGTGCCCGTGGCGGCCCTGAGCTTCAGGGGAGCGGGGCTGTAGGTCGGCCCCTTGCTGCCGGCCCGGCGGCGGAAGACGCGCTGGCGCATGTTCACGACCTCGAACCGCTCGCTGTCGTTCAGCAGCATCTCGGCCTTGCCGAGGAAGAGGAAGCCGCCGGGGCGCAGGGCGAAGTGGAACCGGTCGACGATCTGCGTCTGGGCCTCGACGTTGAAGTACATCATCGTGTTCCGGCACACGAGCAGATCGAGCCGGGAGATCGGGGCGTCGCGGGTGATGTCGTGGCGCCCGAAGATCACCCGGCGCCGCAGGTCGAGGCGGAAGCTGAACTGCGCGCTGTTCTGCTCGAAGTACTTCTCCCGCAGATCGGCGGGCAGCGACTCCAGGGCCTTCGGCGTGTACAGCCCGGAACGGGCCTCGCGCAGCGCTTCCTCGTCGACGTCCGTCGCGTAGATCTTGACCCGGCGCAGGCACTCCTCGATGCCCAGCGTCTCCGCGAACATCATGGCCAGCGAGTACGCCTCCTCGCCGCTGGAGCACCCCGCGCTCCACACCCTGATCTCCTCTTCCGGGTCGAGCGTCGTGAGCAGCTGGGGAACGACCTCGTCCTGGAGGAGCGTCCACGCCTCCGGGTCGCGGAAGAAGGAGGTGACGTTGATCAGGATGGTGTTGAAGAGGGCGCCGAACTCGTCGGTGTTGGTCTCCAGGAGATCCTGGTAGTCCGGGTACGAGTCGATGCCGACGTCCGTCATCCGCTTGTGGATGCGCCGGGCCAGCGTCGAGCGCTTGTAGCCGGTGAAGTCGAAGCCGCGGGCTTCCCTGATGAAGCCGAGCAGCTCCTCCAGCGCCTCGTTGCTCTCGGCGTCCTGCGGTCCGCCCATCACTGCCTCTCGGCCTCGACAAGTCCGCGCACGACCGCGGCGATCTCCTCAAGAGGTAGCACGAAGTCCACCGCTCCCGTGTCCACGGCCGACTGCGGCATCCCGGGGAACTCCGCGGTCTTCGGGTCCTGGGCGATCACCGTGCCGCCGTGCGCCTTCACGGTGTCGACTCCGGTGGCTCCGTCCCGGCCGGTGCCGGTGAGGACGCAGGCGATCGCGGCCGGACCGTAGGCGCTGGCGACCGATGCGAAGAGGCGGTCGGCGGAGGGGCGTACGAAGTGGACGGCCTCGGTGGTGGACAGTCTCAGGAAGCCGCTGGATCCGACGAGGAGGTGCTGGCCGGGAGGGGCGATGTAGACGGTGCCGGGCCGCGCGCGCTCCCCCGCCTCGGCGAGTTTGACCGGGAGGGCGGTACGGCGCGCGAGGACCTGGGCGAGCACCGTCCGGTGCTTCGGATCGAGGTGCTGGACCACCAGCACGGGCACCGGCAGCTCCGGGTCGAGCGCCCCGAGCAGGGCGCTCAGTGCTTGGATGCCGCCTGCGGACGATGCGACGGCGAGGACGCCGTAGTGATCTGCGGGTGGCCGTTCGCGCGTCACCTCACGAGCGTAACCGAACCGGGCCGGTGGGTGAGGAGCCGAGGACGTCGACAGGCCCCCGTGCTTACGGCCTGCGCCGTCCGGGGTGACTGCCTGGTCTGATTGCACCCTTTGGGCTCCTCATCAAGGTCATTCTCAAAAGTACACCCGAAAGGCGGAACGCCCGCCAAGGAGAAGCGTTTCTGTTCGAGAGGCGTCCTGTTCCTGACCTGGGTCGGCCTAGAGTCGCCCCGTCGTCACCCGTGCTCCCGGTGGCCGAGAACCTCCATCGACGCCCGCTTCGCCCTTGAGGCGGGCATCTCGCGACCCCCTACGGAGATGGCGCGATGCCCCGGGAGCCCGTTCCCCCTGTCCAGTCCTCTGTCCACTCCTCTGTCCGCCAGATGCGTGTCCGTGAGACGGAAGGGCGCACCGTCGTCGAACTGCTGGGTGAGATCGACATGGCCGTCGTCCTGCGCTTCACCGCCGAGATGGACGTACTCACGGAGGGGCCGCGTGTCGACATCGTGGTCGATCTCGGTCCTGTCGAGTTCATGGACTGCTGCGGGCTGGGGATGCTGTGCCGTGCACGGCGACGCGTCGAGGAACGGAGCGGACGCCTGACCCTCGTACGTCCCGGTCCCGGCATTCGCAGGATGCTCCGCGTCTTGGGGCTCGACGAGGTCTTCGCGGTGGCGGACACCTTGGACGAGGCGGTCGGGCGCCCTGGACGGGACGTTCGGCAGGCGCCCGCCAGTGAACCGGGGCCGGGCCTGCACGGGCTCGGTTTCCCGCCGCACAGTCCGATTCGCGGGCTGTTGCCCACGGAAGGTTCGCCCTAGGCTGCGGAGCAAGGAACTCCACGCCCATCGAGGCAGAGGCAGCAGTGTCGGCCTGTGCGGTGGGCGGTTTCCGACCCCCTGCCCCCGGGTCGGGAGAGACACATTCGTCAAGCGGCCGGAACCCGTCCCGCAAGGGACGTGGACGGCTCCCGGCCCGCGTCCTCCCGGTCTCTTCGAACTGGGGCCACACTCCCGCGCTGCCCCACTGGCCGCGAGGACGATCCGCGCGCGCGGATCCCGTGATGAGGGGGGCAACTCCGCGCGCAGGCGGCCGTCGCCGATACGCGGCGACGGCCGCCTCCAAAGCGCCGTTGAGCGCCGTCGGGCAGGGGTGCCTGAACAACAAACAAGGCCCCGGTCGTTGACCAGGGCCTTTGTCGTGGAGCGAGTGACGGGAATCGAACCCGCGCTCTGACGCTTGGGAATGAAGGAGTACTTGAGCGCTTGCCTCCCCCTGACCAGCTGAAGCGTCCAATGGATGCCGCCTTGCAGGGTGGTGTGCCGAGGCACTTGGTCTCCCGCGCGGGCGCACTCCTGCGGGCTCTCGCCCTCCTCTGCCCGGCAACAGCGTTCCGTCGCGCGCGGTGGATGAGTGACCGGCAGCGACTCTGACCGGAATGCGGGCCCGTTCCCGGAAAGATGCAGCACGCTGGATGCGACTTGCTCCCCGACCGCGGTCGGAAGTTGTAGGTGACCGTGAGCTTCGGCGGGTTGCTGGTGGCGTTCGCGGAGTTGACGCGCTTCCACTGGGCGACGGACGACTCGTCGGCCGCAGTCAGGCCCATAGTCGACTGCGGCGCCTTGGCCGAGGCCCAGGTCTGCACGAGCGAGGTGACGTCAGCGTTGATCCAGCCGTCCGCGCCGCAGGCGGGGTTGCCCTTCGTCTCGGTGGGCGTCGCATATTTGGTGCGCATCGTGGGCCGGTTGGTCCAGCGGCTCGTCGTGGTGGCCGGGTCGGCCGCCCACACCTGCCAGGGCTGCGCCTTGCAGTCGGTGTTGGCCGAGTGGAGTCCAACGCCCTGTTGCCACCAGGCGATAGCGGCGCCATCCGCGGGATGGTGCATCTGAGCCGCGGAGCCACGGAGAAGCGCCGGGGCCCGGAGGTGGGGTGCTGCTGCCGGTCAGGCGGTAGATGGAGCAGGAGCCGGGCTGGGAGGGCGGACCCCGGTCAGTTCCTCCGCGCGGTGCCGCAGGAGCGGGGCCAGCTTGCTGTACCAGCCGCGGCCCACGGCCTGGAGCATCTCGGCGAGGGCGATCTGTTCGGCGATCCGACCGGCGGGGGTGTCGAGTACGTGGGCGAACTCGGCGCGGATGCGGTCGGCGACGGCGGGGACGCGGAGGCTGTTGACGTAGAGCATCGCGGGGTCGTAGCCGACGGGGACGGCGCCCCAGCGCTCCCAGTCCAGGATGACGAGCGGGTCATGGGTGAGGTTGGCCCACTGGAGATCGGCGTGGCCGGTGACGCGTTCGGTGATGGCCGGCGCGGGGATGCCCAGGAACTCGGGGAAGGCTCGGTCGGCCCAGGACTGACGGATGGTTTCGCGGGGCGGTTCGGCGGTGCTGAGGGCGTCCAGGCTTTCCCGCAAGGTGGTCCACCATGAGTCCGGTAGGTGCGGGTCGCGGGTGAGGTCGGGTGTTTCCGGCGAGATGACGGGCTGGGCGATGTAGTCGATCAGCTCTGCCTCGAAGATGTACTCGCCGCTGTCCCAGCGGTACAGCTCGTGGAGGTGCGGGCGGGGCACCTTGTCGGACACGCGTTCCTCGGCGAGTGCGATCCCCTCGTTCCGAGTGGTGGTGGTCTTGGCGGCCTCGCCGCAGTGGATGCGGAGCCAGTGTCCGCCCTCGGTGCGGCTGCCGATGGTGCGGCCCAGCCATCCCCACGCAGGCGCACCCATGGTCGTGGTGGACAGGCGGGCAGCGGCGTCGGCCAGGGCATTCTCCATGCGTGCCCTGGTGCTCTCATCCGTGGGCGAGTACATCGGTGACCTTCCTGAGATGGCCCGGATCGAGCGGGGCGGTGATGGCGGCCTTTGCGGCGGCCCAGTGAGGGGCGGTGCTCGTAGACAGCAGTACCACGTCCAGGTTCGGACATGAGGCGGCGACGAGGAGGCAGGAAGCGGCCGGTGAGGCACGCGGGCGGATGAAGTCGGCGAGTGCTGGTGTGACGAGGCCGGGCAGCTCGCCGCCGTGCAGGGGAGAGGAGCCGAAGTTGATCAGTCCCGCCGCATGTGCCAGGACGAGGGGGCCCCGGCTGTCGAGGGCGTGGGCGATCGGTCTTGCCATGACGAGGCTGACCGGCTGCTGGATGGCCCGCAGGTGATGTTCACCCGATCCAGCGGCCTCGGTGGCCAGGCCCAGGAGTTCGGGCACGGTGAAGGTGCCGTGCAGGAACCCCGACCAAGTAGCCACGCCGTACCCGCCGATCCTGCCCGCGCCGGCGAACTCCTCCAGGACCGCGAACGCCTCACGGAGCGCCGGGTGCAGTTCCCCGGGGCGCAGGCCGGCACGCTCCGGATTGTGGATGAACACCAGGTCGACCCGGCCGAGAGCGGCCAGGGACCTCTTTGTCTGCCAGCGGATGAAGGCGGCGTCGAGGCTGTGTCCGGTGCGGACTTGGGCAGCGGTGAGCAGTCCGGCCCGGAGAGCGGCCTCACCTTCTTCCGGCATGAAGAACCCCGTCTTCGTTGCCACCAGGGCGCTCGGGCAGTCGGAGATGACAGGGCCCAGCGCCTGGTGGGCGCCGCCGTAGTTGGGGGCGGTGTCGATCCAAACCGCCCCGTCGGCGCACGCGGTGCGGGCCGCCTGTTCGACAGCGCGCACCCGGTACGTCCCCAGTCCCAGGGAAGCGGTCACGAGGCGCCCCCGACCACGGCGACGGCCTGACCGGCAACCAACGCGGAGACGACCTCTGCCACCTGAGCAAGGGTGAGATCGGACTCGGCGGCCAGGTCCGCCATGGTGGTTGGCCCGCCACGTGCGAGGAGGCGGAGAACCGGGGCGACGGGCAGGGCGAAGGTCCACTCGTTCCCCGCCCCGGCGAAGGTCACAGTCTCGTCGTCCTGGTCGATCCGGGCACGGGGCACCGTGGCCTGGACGGTGATGCGCGGCTCGGCAGGAACGCCGGTGAGGTGTGGCAGCGACAGACGTGGACGCCCGGGGTGCGTGGTGTCCAGTGACGTCTGCCAGCGGTCCAGAACCCCCGGGTCGTCCAGGGCGGCCAGAACCTCCTTCCGTACCGCGGCCAGGCAGTCCGCCCGCTCCTGCGAAGTCCCGAAACGCGGTACGTCTGCCCGGACTGTCGCGCTCGCCCGGAGGCTGTCGCACAGCCAGCCCAGGAACTCGGCGCCGGACTGAGTGGCGAGCCCGAAAGTGAGGTGAAGCGAGGCGGTGCCCCGGTCGGCGCTGACGGCGTGCCACCAGCCACGCGGCAGATAGAGCACGTCCCCCGGCGCCAGGACGAGATCCGCGATCGGGTCGCCAGCAGGGGCCTGGGGTGCTTCGACGTCCCGCCAGGCAGGTGCCACGCGGGTGGGGCTGTAGATCTTCCACCGCTTGGAGCCTTCGAGTAGGCCGTGGCAGCCACGGCTTCCCCGGCGCGGGAGAGCCGCATCCGAGGCGGTTCGAGCCGGTGAGCGGCCACGATCTCGTTGAGGTCGTCCCAGCCCAGTAGCGGGGGACGGATGATGCCGTCGGAGGGGATCATTTTGTGGGCCCGGAAGCACGTCTGGGCGAGGAACGTGTCCCCGCCCAGACGCTCGGCCCACGATGCGGAATCAGTCACCGTGGGTCTCCTGGGTTGATCAGGTGTCGTTCATGTCCGACCTGCCGCCCGTGTTGTCCGAGGCTTCCTCGGTGCGCGAGCGGTCTGCGGCGATGCGGCGGACACCGATCACCAGACTGCTGTTCTCTTCGGTGGGAGCGTTCTCGTTCATTCCGTACTCCTCTCTGATCTCGATGAGTTCCGCCGGGAACCCGACGGGGCACTGCGGTGGTGCCTCCGCCCCGTGACGTGCGGGGATCTCGGGACGGACGTCCGTGGGTCAGCGACTGGGATCCCCGGCCATGGCCAGGGTGATCACAAGGGCGCTGACGGCGATGACGTACAGGAGAACGGCGAGCGGCTGGCGCCAGCCCCGGGGGCCACGGGCACGGGGCCGGGGGCAGCCGCCCCTCACGCCGCCCCCGTCTCGACGGGGGCCGGTCGCAGGGATCGGGCCGACAAGGCCGTGCCGCCGCAACGCGGGCACTTGCACGGGGGGTAGCGCCCGGGGTTGGAGAGGAGGTCGTAGCGGTCTCCTTCCAGGACCCGCGTCCCCGGTGACCACGTTCGGCCCGAGTCCCGTGACACCCGGATGCTCATGAGGACGCGGGGCTTGAAGCCCGGGCCAGGGGTCTTCCCGATCGTCGTTCGCTGCGTGTCAGGAGTGCCCGCCGAGTCGTTCGAGGCGGTCGTCCTCGGTCGCTTCGCCATGTGCAGAAGGATCGCGATCAGGGCCAGGGGGCAGAAAGGTCCAGCGGATTACCCAACTTGGGTACCATCACGCTCGGTTGAGCCCTTGAAGCCATCCGTAGACTCCTCCGGAGCGTGCCCGATGCCCGAGTCACGTCATGCGAAGGAACTCCCGGCGAGTCTGCTCACCGATCCGGAGATGCTGGAGGCGTGCCGCGTACGCGACTTCGCGACAATCTTCCGACTGCTCAAGGCCCGCGCGGGCATCTACCCGTCCATGATCGCGCGGCAGTGCGAGCTGACACCGAGCCGGGTGGGTGAGGTCATCGCGGGCCAGCGGCAACTTCTCCACATGGACGTGATCGAGCGGATCGCCGACGGCTTGCGCATCCCGGGGCACATGCTCGGGCTGGCACGACGGGAGTGGGAGACGCCGACCGCGCTCGCCGTTGCCGAGCGCAATCCAGCGGAGCCCGTTCATCCGCCGGCCGCGCCCAGTCCCCTGGCCGCCTTACCAGGGGCCGAAGTGGACGGCATCCTGACCCTGGCCACCGGTAGCAATCTGAGCCCGTCCACTCTCCAGGCTTTCCGGTCCTCCATCGAGGACTACTGGCGGCATGACGACGAGCACGGGGGCGAGACCCTACGCCCCGCCGTTGTCGGCCAGCTGCGTTATGTCGAGGGGCTGCTGAAGGATCAGCGGCCGATGTCACTACGGCACGGCCTGTACGGCATCGCCGCGGAACTGGCACGGCTCACCGGGTGGACGTACTTCGACGCCCGCCAGTACCACCAGGCGCGTACCTACTTCTCGGAGGCCCTGCAACTGGCACGGGAAATCAACGACCACCCGTTCATGGCCAACGTGCTCGCCTGCCTGAGCCTGCAAGCGACCTACCAGGACAAGCCGGCGGATGCCCTTGCGCTGGCGTCCGCCGCCCAGGACCAGGCCCGCGTCGCGAGCGGAACGACGCCGAGAGTGCAGGCCATGCTGACCATGCGCGAAGCATTCGCCCACGCCACCTTGGGCGACAAGAGGGCCGCGCACACGGCGATCTCCGAGGCACACGGCCAGTTCGAGCACATCAGGCCCGGGGACCCGGACCCGGCATGGGTGGCGTATTTCGACGAGCCGAAGCTCATCGTGGACACCGGCATCGCACATGCCCGTCTGGGGGAGCCCGCCATCGCCGAACCACTGATCGCGGATGCGCTGGAGCGCGAGGGCCAAGCCAACCAGCGAGGCCGTGCCTTTCACGCCTTCTGGCTCGCCCGTACGCAGCTCCAGCAGGGCAAGGTCGACCAGGCGTGCCATACGGCGACGCAGGCGCTGGCGCCCGCCGCCGCAGTGACCTCGGAGCGGGTGGCCGGGCACCTTCGCGAGTTCTACGAGCAACTTGCGCCGCATCGCGAAGTGCCGGCCGCGGTGGCCTTCGAGGCGCGACTGCGTGAAGTGCTGCCGGTACCCGGTCAGCGGACGCCTTCCTCCATGAGGACGTAGAGCAGGCCGACGAGGGAACCGCTGCTGACGATCTCCCGGCGGTCGATCATGCCCCGGATGTCGGTCAACGGGATCCACTCGATGCGGTCCGACTCGTTCTTCTCGGTCGGCGGCCCCTCGTACGTCGCACCGTCGGCACGGAACAGGTGGTGCTGGGAGTCAGTGATGCCGTTCGCCGGTTCTGCGTAGATGAGGGGCTTCACGGGACCTGGCCGCCAGCCGGTCTCTTCCAGGACTTCACGGGCGGCAGCCTCGCCAGGGGTCTCGTCCGCTTCCACCAGGCCCATCGGGAGTTCCCAGGCCCAGGCGTCCGTAATGAACCGGTGGCGCCACATCATCAGGACCTCCTGGTGGTCGTTGACGACGGCGGCCACGGCCAGGTGGCGGAGCTTGACGACGTGGTGTTCCCAGCGGTGCCCGTCCGGCGTCTCCACGTCGGTGAGCCAGAGGTTCACCCACTTGTTCTCGTAGATCGGACGTTCCCCGTGGATCTTCCACTGCATTGCTGCGGCCCCTCTCGATCGGCCTCCAGCATCGCAGACTTGTGCTGAACAGCAGCCGGGTTCAGTCAAGTTGACGTCACAGTGACGAATACGGTGGGCGCCTTGAGGCGAACTCAGGGCACGAGCCAGGGTGTGGTCGTTGGCGTGGCGCGGGCCACCCGTGGGCCGCCCGCGCCCAGTCCGGGGCCGTCGATCCCGGCAGCGGTCACCGTGCGGCGGGCGACCTTTGTCCACTCGTCGTCGATGAGGTGCCGGTCGGTGGCGGCGTGGTTCCAGGCGCCACGGGGTGAGGGTCGGTGTGCTCTTCGACGTTGCCCGGTCCGTAGAGGTAGGCGTGCAGGCCGAGGGTGCGCGTTCCGGGCTTGTGGATCTTGGGGGCCATGAGATGTGGATTGTTCCTAGCGGTGCTGGAGGAGGTGGTCGGTGGCGGCCTGGACGCGAGTGGTGGCCCGCTGCACTGCATCGAGGACCGCGTCGAGGTGGGTATCAGTGGGGCGGTCACCGGAGTTGATGGCTCTGGCTATCTGGTTGAGGTTGTTGCCGACGTGGCCGAGGTGGCGGCGGGCGGCGAACAGTTCCGCGACCAGTTCGCGTTCACCGGCCACCGCAGCGGCGGCGCGGTCGAGATCACGGGCGGCACCGAGCGCGGCGCGGGCGAGGAAGCCGGCGACGGTGACGCCCGCAGCCTGGGCGGCGGCGGTGATGTGGGCAAGTTCGTCGTTGCTCAGGCGCGTGGTGCGCACATGGGGACGCTGGCGGCGCTGGTAGGGACGGCGGCGCGCACGCGACGACGCAGACGACGGTGCGCTGCGCGGCGGCGCGGCGGGCTGCTGGTTATCTCCTGGCTGTGGGCCGCCCCCGGTCACAGCCTCCTCGTCCGGCGTCCCCCGGCGCCGGACGAGCCCCCGCCCTCCCGGGGCGGGGGGCCCTTTGGAGACTCCGCCACCGGTGGAGTCTCCAAAGGGATAACTTGCTCCGCTTGGGAGCGCGATGCCGTGTGGAGAACTGCCGTCCATAGCAAGGGATTCGACCCGCGTCATGGGCTGGTATGGGCTCGGCGTGCCGGGCGGTGTTGCGTTGTTCATCGGGTGGTTCGGGCCCTATCAACGAGGGGTGGGGGTGGTGAATTCGGTGCGCTGGCGTTTGCGGACCGGGCCGAGGTGGTCATTACTGAGCGGGATGCCCTGGGCGCGCATGCTGCGCCGCAGTTGGTCCCGGGTCAGCTGGGTGTTGCCGTCTTCGGCCAGGACGGCGGGGATGTGGGGCAGGAGTCGGGCGACGGCCTCGTCCTCGGACAGCCGGACCGGTCCGGAGCGGTGCTGGCACCCGGCGGCGACCTTCGCCCGGACCGTCCGTGGACGCGGCGCCGTCCGGGTACGGACCGGTTCCCGCTCCCGTCCGGGTTCGTTCCGGTCTG
Organism: Streptomyces sp. cg36; assembly: GCF_041080675.1. Taxonomy (NCBI): domain Bacteria; kingdom Bacillati; phylum Actinomycetota; class Actinomycetes; order Kitasatosporales; family Streptomycetaceae; genus Streptomyces; species Streptomyces cyclosori. Next base: position 4,211,170 of record NZ_CP163520.1, read on the forward strand.
GGTTGTCGGCCGGGTTCGGTGGGGCTGTCCGGCCTGGCTCCGGGCGCCGTCCGGGTTCGCCGTCGTCCGGGTTAGGACCGGTCCGGGTTGCCGTCTGGGCTCGGTGGGGCCGTCCGGCCTGCTTCCGGGGTCGTCCGGGTTCGGCGCACCGGACCGTCCCCGTCCTTGTCCGGGTTCCCTTCGGTTTCTGTCCCGTCCGGGTTCGGTCCGGTCCAGGTTGTCGGACGCGGTCCGGGTTCCCTCCGGTCCGGGTTCGCCGTGGCCCAGGTTCGGTGCGGCGGCCCGGCCGGGCGCCGGTTTGCGTCCGGGTTCGGTCCGGTCCGGGTTGATGCGGCGCGTGGGCGCGATCGCGCTCAGGCGGCGATGCGGTACCGGCGGTCGGGGCCGTCCAGATGGACCGGCGTGCACATGCCGGACAGGCGGGAGAGGATCCGGTCGCCGACCCGGTCGCGCAGGACCGGCTGGCGGGGGTCCGTGTGCTCGGTGCGCAGGGGGGGCGAGGTTGGTGGTGATCAGGGTGGGCAGGTGGTGCTCGGCCCGCCGGCTCAGCAGCCGGAAGTTGATCTCCTCGGTCCACTCGCTGTTCTTCGCCGCCCCCAGATCGTCGAGGAGCAGCAGCGGGGTGCGCGCGATGCGGCGCAGCAGGGATTCGGGGTCGGTGCCGCTGCGGGGGCGCATCTGCCCGTACAGGTCGGCGGCTTTGACGGCCTGCCAGTGCACGCCGCACCCGGCCGCGGTAAGCGCCCGGATCGCCGCGTATGCCTGGTGGGTCTTGCCCGCACCGGTGTCGCCCCACAGCAGCAGGCTGGGCCCGTGGGCGATCCGGCGCCGCCCCGTGGTGCCGAAGTGTGGCGCCAGCGGATCATCGCCCGGCGCCACCGCCGCACCGGCGACAGCCTCCACCCACGTAGCCACCTGCGGGTGGGTGACGCGGGCGGTGCGGTAGGCGAGGGGGATGCGCAGTTGCGCGGCCTCCAGCGCCGGAGAGGGCTCCGGGGTGTCCGCCTCGGGGGTGGTGGGGTCGAGGGTGATGTGGCGTTCGGCGAGTTTGCGGGCGATCCAGGCCATCGCCGGGCTCTCGCCGCTCGTGCGCGGGCCAGCTGCGAGGGTGGTCACAGGGCGACTCCGAAGATCCCGGTCGGCTCGCTGGCGTTGAGGTACGGCGTGTACGCCGTGGGGGAGGAGGCGTGGCCCCAGGGCCCCGCGCCGGAGGCGGACGACAGGCTCCAGCCCGGCGACGGCGCGGGGACGGGCTCGGCGTTGAGGACCTCGTTCACCAGTGAGGGCAGCACGCTGGGGTGCAGGCCCTTGGCCCGCAGCCGCTCCAGGGCCGGGCGCAGCACGTCGGGCCCGTAGCCCTCCTCCAGCAGCAGCCGTATCTGCTTGCCCAGGTGGCCCAGGAACGCTTTCGGCGCGCGACCGCCGGGGCAGGCCCGGATGTACTCGCTCATCAGCCGCTTGGCCGACCACGCACCCGCACCCACCCCATCCGGCAGTTGCTGCTCGGCGGCGGCATCGGGCGCGGGCGCCTCGCGCCCCCTACGGGAAGATCCAGGATCCAAGATCCTAGATCCAGTACCTGAAGCCTCACTGAATGCGGCCCCCATCACCACACCCTCGTCCCCTGGAAGGCTCTGAGCTGCGGATTCGTCATCCGGCGGGACAGTGGCGGCGGGCGCGGGAGCACGGCGCGCGCCAATCGTCTCGACTGCGGCCTCGACCGGGACGGTGGCCTGGATCACCATGGGCTTGGTGGCCTGGGTCATAGTCGGCGCCGTCATGGTGACCTGGGTCACCATGGCAGGGGCGCCCTGGACCACGATGGGTGTGGACGTCTGGGGTGCGTCGGTGGCTGGGGCGTCGGTGCTCAGGGGGGCCGGCGGCTCGACGGCGAAGCGGGGTGCCCCCGCCTCGCCGTCCGCTCCGGGGGCTGCGCTCGCGGCGGCGTCGAGCAGCTCCCGGGTGTCCGCGGCAGGTGCGAGTGCGCGGTGTGCGGTGGGGCACTGGGGGCGCTCGCATTCCCCGCACGCCTTCACGGCGTCGTGGGCCGGGCAGCGCGGCAGACGGGAATCGCTCGGCCGGTTGATGCGCTGGTGGCGGTCCCAGGTGACGATGTGCAGCCACCGCTTGCCGTCGCACCCGGTGTAGCGGCAGACCAGCCCCGCCCGGGCCAGCTGCTCCAGATCGTCGGCGACGTCAGTGGGGGTGTGCTCGCGGCGCAGCGCCCACAGCCGCCCGGCGATGACCGCCGGATGGTCCCGGAAGCGCCCGGCGTCGTCGGACTGGGTGAGCAGCCCGAAGAACGTCACCATCGCGGTGACCGAGACACTCGCGAGGTCCTCGGACTCGAAGGCTTCGGGCTTGATGGTGCGGATACGGGCGATGTCGATCGACCGCCTTTCGAAGTCGGTGGCAGCGAAACCGGCGGAGCCGGGGTGGATGGACAACACAGCCACACTCGGTGCGTGAAAGTCCAGACTCGGCTCTGAAATCCAAGAAAACCGGGATGCCGGTCTGCGGACTGTAAACCCGAAAACCCGGTCACCGAAATCTCCCGGAAAATACCCGACGTTCGGGACATCGCTCACAGCAGACGGGAATGCCTTTCCCAGCGCCCGGCGCGCAAGCTACAACACATCCATGCCGCCACGCCCCCTCGAAATCGGACCCGCCGGACAGGCCGCCGCCCACGCCATCGAACGCGCCCGCGTCGCCCGCGGCTACTCCCAGCGCCAGCTCGCCGCCCGCGTCACCGCACTCGGCCGGCCCATGACTTTCACCGCGCTCTCCCGCATCGAACGCACGGTCAGGCGCTGCGACATCGACGATCTCGTCGCCATCGCCGCAGCCCTCGGAACCCTTCCTCAGACCTTGCTCGCGGACCTTCCCGTGTGGCCGGAGCCGGTCGGGGCGGGGCGCAACATAGCCGACGATCGCCGGTTTCCGAAACCGGGGCTTCTCCGGACCATTGCGGTTCCCGGTGCGATTGCCGGTTCGCCCTATGCCATATCCATGCCTATTTCACGAGAGAAAACTCTTGCGCCGATCGCCCTTCATCCCTGTCCGGAACACCCACTCTGCTGATTGAACAAGCGGGAAGAGTGGGAAAGCGGCATGCGACGGTCCCCGCTCGGTAAAGGGGGCGACCCTGAATGGCTGACCGTCTCTTGAGTGTCGTCGAGGCCGCCGAGCGCCTTGGTGTCGGCGAGCGCTTTATCCGCCGCCTCGTGTCCGAGCGCCGAATTCGCTACGTCAAGGTCGGCAAACACGTCCGCATCGCCGACAGCGTCCTGGCCGCGTACATCGAGGAGCGGACGGTCGAGCCGGTCCGCACCCGGCGCTCCCGCTACGGGCGGGCGGCCTAGTGGGGCGCCCGCGCCAGAAGGCGCCGCGCCGCAGCTTCGGCGCGATACGCAAGCTGCCCTCCGGGCGTTACCAGGCCCGGTACCCCGGCACGGACGGAATTCTGCGCCCGGCCCCGGAGACCTTCGAGACGAAGAAGGACGCCGAGGTCTTCCTCTCACAGATACAGGCCGACCAGTCGCGCGGTGACTGGCTCGACCCTAGTGCCGGTGAGGTGCTGTTCGCCGACTACGCCAAGCGCTGGATCGACGAGCGCGGCGTCGCGCCGACGACCGACGAGCTCTACCGCCGCCTGCTGCGGCTCCACCTCGCCCCGGCGTTCGGACAGCAGTACGTCAACGTCATCAGCCCTGCCAAGGTCCGCACCTGGCGGGCTGAGCGTCTCCAGGCCACGGGCAAGACGCAGGTGGCCAAGGCATACCGGCTGCTGAAGGCCGTCATGGAGGCTGCCGTCGACGACGACATGATCCGCCGCAACCCCTGCAGGATCCGTGGCGCGGGCAAGGAGGAGGCGGACGAGCGCCCGGTCGCCTCGGTCGAGCAGGTCTTCGCGGTGGCCGAGGCGATCGGCATCCGCTGGCGGCTGATGATTCTCCTCGGAGCCTTCGCCTCGATGCGACCGGAGGAACTGGCCGAGCTGCGCCGTAAGGACATCGCCCCGGACGGCAGTGCCCTCTACGTGCGCAGGGCCGCGCCCGAGCTGAACGTCGGCCGCCGGGTGATCGGCGCCCCCAAGTCCCGTGCGGGGAAACGGGAGATCGCGCTTCCCGGCTTCATGCACCTGGACGTGCGCCGCCACCTCGACTGGTTCGCCGAGGCCGGCCCCGAGGGGCTGGTCTTCGTCGGCGAGCGCGGGGCCCGGTTGCGCGGGACGACCTTCGGCCGCAAGTGGCGCAAAGCCCGCGACCTGGTCGGCCTGCCCGAAGGCTTCCGCTTCTACGACCTGCGGCACACCGGCAACACCATCGCCGCCGACACCGGCGCGAAGATGAAGGACCTCATGGTCCGCGCCGGCCACTCCTCGGAGCGGGCCCAGCTGATCTACCAGCACTCGACGCGCAAGCACCAGCGCAAGCTCGCCGGAGCCATCGACGTCGACGTGCGTCGCCAGCGCGCGGAAGCGGAGGCGGCCGAGCACGCGGGGGACGAAGGGGCGACCGTCCACCCCCTCGTCCCGCGCGCACACGACACAACCGACGACTCCGTCGTGCGGGAAGCATGAGTACCCGCAGGGCTGGTCGGGTGCCCCGCTGGTCCCGCTCCCGCGGTGTGTCGCCTGACGACCCTCGTCCAGTGACGGTTCGGTTCGGATCGGCTCGGAGCCGCGCCGTGGCAGGGCCGGCGTGTCAGGCGATCGGGAGCAGCACCTGTTCGGGGCGGGCGGGGCATACCCAGGCCGCAGAGTCATCCACTGCGGCAGCGGACATCGGGTGCGGGTGCCCTGGACACGGTGGCAGGGCTTGGCCATGTGTCAGCTCGATGGCCCAGTTCTGAAGCCGGTCAGCCAGGAGCACCACAGCTTCGACGTCATCCATGCCCGGTGGCAGGTGGACCCGTGTCGACTCGTCAGCGGCGGTCACCAGCAAGTGAATGCCGTCGTCCAGGGGAGGCTCGTCGTCGAGCGGTCCTGACTGCACAGCAAGCCGGGAGCTGTAGGCCCCCGCGGGGAAGGGCGGCGGAGTGCTGGGGTGCCCCAGTTCCCCCGCGATGGCTGTTGAGGCGTATCCAACGGTTACGACCGAGATCTCGCACCGGCCCGTCAGGCCGAGACGGTTCACGATCGCCTCGGCCTGACGGGTCACCAACTCAGTGGGATGCATGCGGGAATCATCCGCGAAGCGGGATTCCCTAATAGGTTCCTCGCCAGATCGGATGCTGGGCTTCCGTCAGGCGAAGGGGGACCGCCCACCCCGTCCTCCCGTGCGGCACTGCGGAGGACGCGGCTTTCCGAGGGGCGTGACCAGTGCGGCGCCGGGACCGATGCTCGTCGAGTCTGGCGCTGTCACGTTCCTGTCGTCGGACATGAAGACACTTCGCGCCTGCGCACGAGCCTCAGTCCACCGCGCGAGTGGCGCAGGTCACATGAAATGCGTCTCAGGATTCGAGACGATCCGTCGATGTGCCTCCATGAAGGGGCTTGCGCCGCCCAGTTCGGGGCGGTAATCGGCGCCTTGTGGCACGTAAATGGCACGCGCCCCGCAAGTGGTCTAGACAACAAACAAACCCCAGATCGATGACCTGGGGTTTCTCTATGGAGCGAGTGACGGGAATCGAACCCGCGCTCTGAGCTTGGGAAGCTCATGTTCTACCATTAAACTACACTCGCGTGCGCCATCCCCCGGAAGGGAATCGCATCGCTGCTCACCTTACCCCATGCCGGCCCCCGCGCGTATGAGCCCGGGGGTCTTGTGCTGTTCGGGTGGGGGTGGAGTGGCTGGATCCCGGCGCGGGGGGCGGGAGTTGGGGCGTAGCGTGTGGGGCGTTCGAGGGGGGTCTCGGGGTGGTCGGAGTGCCGCCTGGAGGGGCGTCCTGTTCATCCCTTAATGTGGTGGTTTCTTCGTCCATGATTGCTGTTGGGGAAGGGACTTGAGCCACTTGATGGACTCGCTGGAGCGCACCGTCGTCCGCTGTGCCGAGGGGCACGTCTTCGCCACCGACTCGTTCCCGATGCAGCAGCTCGGGGCCGAGCGCCTCGGGCCCGGTCGGCTGATCCGGTGCCCCCGTTGCGCCCGCCTGCGGCACGCCGTCCCCGTGGGGGAGCGGCGCCGCTAGGGCCCGTCCCACGCAGTGCCGTCCGACGCGGTTCTGTCCGGGGGCGGTCCGCCGACGCAGTTCCGCCGGGGTCGGTCCGACGGGTCGGTCCGCCGGGGTCCTCCGCCGAGTCGGTCCGCCGGGGTCCGTCCGCCGGGGCGGTCCGGCCGGGGGGGGCGTTCCGTCCGAGGTAGGTCCGCCGCGCCGCGTGCCGATCGCGCGCGGCCCGGCGGGATCCCGTCCGGGGCGCCGCGGCCGGCCCCGCTGCACGGCCCCCGCCGCACCCCCGACCCCTTCGCCGTGGCGCGCGCGGATCTGTCCGATTACGGGCGGCCCGCGCACCCTGCGTATCCTCGGGACGTGCTTCTCTCAGACAAGGACATCCGGGCCGAGATCGACGCGGGTCGCGTCCGTATCGATCCGTACGACGAATCCATGGTCCAGCCATCCAGCATTGATGTGCGGCTCGACCGCTATTTCCGGGTGTTCGAGAATCACCGGTACCCGCACATCGACCCCGCCGTCGAGCAGGCCGACCTCACCCGGCTGGTGGAGCCCGACGGGGACGAGGCGTTCATCCTGCACCCGGGTGAGTTCGTGCTCGCCTCGACCTACGAGGTCATTTCCCTCCCCGACGACCTGGCGTCGCGCCTGGAGGGCAAGAGCTCGCTGGGACGGCTCGGACTGGTCACGCACTCCACGGCCGGCTTCATCGACCCGGGCTTCTCCGGGCACGTGACGCTGGAGCTCTCCAACCTCGCGACCCTCCCGATCAAGCTCTGGCCGGGCATGAAGATCGGGCAGCTGTGCCTCTTCCGGCTGACGTCCTCCGCCGAGTCGCCGTACGGCTCGGAGCGGTACGGCTCCCGGTACCAGGGCCAGCGCGGTCCGACCGCCTCGCGGTCGTACCTCAATTTCCATCGGACCCAGGTGTGAGCGGCAGCGAGAAGACCATGAGCGACGCAGTACGGGAAAACCTCACCTACGAGAAGTTCGGGGGCGCGATCCGCGACCTCGCGCAGACCATCGCGGACGACGGCTACGAGCCCGACATCGTGGTCTCCATCGCCCGGGGCGGCGTCTTCGTCGCCGGCGGTCTCGCCTACGCGCTGGACTGCAAGAACATCCACCTGGTGAACGTGGAGTTCTACACCGGCGTGGGCACCACCCTCGAAATGCCCGTCATGCTGGCGCCGGTCCCGAACGCGATCGACTTCTCCGGCAAGAAGGTCCTGATCACGGACGACGTCGCCGACACCGGCAAGACGCTGAAGCTGGTCCACGACTTCTGCGTGGAGCACGTCGCCGAGGTCCGCAGCGCCGTCATCTACGAGAAGTCCCACTCGCTGGTGAAGTGCGAGTACGTCTGGAAGCGCACCGACGACTGGATCAACTTCCCGTGGAGCGTCGAGCCGCCCGTCGTGCGCCGCGAGGGCCAGGTGCTGGACGCGTAGGTCCCACCGGTGGGTGGGAGTACGGGGAGGGGCCCGGGGTTCTCAGAACCCCGGGCCCCTCCCCGTACCGCCCTCGGCGGCTGCCGCCGCCGCTAGATCGTGCCCAGCTTGATCAGACTCAGCAGCGCCGCCAGCTGGATCGCGCTGGCGCCCAGGGCCCTCGGCCACGGCAGGTCGTGCGACTTGCTCACCATCGAGGTGAACAGCGCGCCCGCCGCCAGCCAGGTCGCCCAGCCGAGCACCTGCACCAGGCCGTTGTCGCCGCCCAGGAAGAGGGCGAAGACCAGCCGGGGCGCGTCCGTGAGGGACATGATCAGCATGGAGAGGCCGACGGTGGGCTGCCAGGAGCCGTCGCCGCCGAGCTGGCGCGCCAGGGTGTGGGTGACCGCGCCCAGGATCATGCCGCCGACCACGAAGACCACGCCCGTGGTCAGCACCACGGGGACGGCCTTGGAGAGCGTCGTGCTGATGACGTCCTCGCGGGCCTTGTCGAAGCCGAAGATCGCCAGCAGGCCGTAGAGGAACGTGACGGTCAGCGCCGGTCCCCACACCGCGTAGTCGCGCATCTGCCAGAACGTCGGCCCGGGGCGCATCACGATGCCGCGCAGCAGCTCCTTCCAGCGCAGCCGGGGGCCCGCCGGGGGCGCGGCGGCGGCACCGGCGCGATAGGTCGCCCCCGAGCCGTACGGGTCCTCGCCGATGCTGAACGCCTGGGTGTGGCCCGGGTTGTTGGCGTACGGGTCCTGGGCGGGCGCGTACCCCTGCGGCATGCCCTGGCCGTGGCCGGGCCCGTAACCGCCGCCCTGGGGGCGACGGTTGCGGCCGTCCTGACGGTAGCCGTCCTGGCCGTGGGCGTCGTAGCCGCCGTCCTGGCCGTACGGCTCGCCGAAGTACTCCGGCTCGCCCTGCTGCGGGTACGGCGCGGGCCGGCCGTGTGCCTGTCGGCCCTGCGGCTGCTGCCCGTACCCGTACTGCTGCTGCGCACGCTGCTGGGGGCCGGGCTGCCACTGCTGTTGGCCGCCCTGCCCCTGCCGCTGCGGTTGTCGTCGCGGGTCGTTCCGGTCGTCCCGGTTGCCCCGTCCCATCCTGAATCCAGCCACGCTTTCGAACGTACCTGTTCTGACGGGGCGCCAAGCCGGGGCGACCGGAACCGACCGAGTTTGCGGCTGAGCTGTGACATCCCCTAGGGGCTCGCGGAAGGCGACCCGGAAGGGGCGGCGGGTGCGCGACCGGCGCTCAGCCCCAGCCCGCCGTCGTGAACGTGACCAGCGGCTCGGCCGCCCACCCGCGGCCCGCGCCCCGGTACACCGCCACCAGGTCCCGGGTCGCGCCCCGGTGCGTACGGACCACCAGGTCCGCCACCTCGTCGCCGGTGAGGTCCGCGTGGTCGAGCACCTCGGTCACGGGCGCCGGGCCGGAGCCGGGCAGGGCCGCGGCGGGCGGCACCGGGCGGCGCACGGGCGCGGCGGCGCCGCCGGGGCGGGCCGGGCCGTCGGGGCCGCCGAGCAGCAGCCGGCCCCGGGCGCCGGGCGCGGCGGAGGCGCGGACCACCAGGTCGTCGTAGCCGTCCCCGTTCACGTCCGCCCTCGGGGCCGGGGCCTCCAGGACCGGGCCGCCGCCGGGCAGCGAGGGCCCGGCCGCGCGCGGGGCGCCGGTGCGGCGGAAGGGGCCGCGCAGGAAGCTGACCCGCCCGCCGGTCGCGGTGACCGCCAGATCGGTGGCGCCGTCGCCGTCGAAGTCGCCGCAGACGGGGTGGTCGGGCCAGTCGTTGCCCCAGCGCGCCCGGTCCGGGATGCCGAGGACGACCGCGCGGCCGGTGAGCCCGCCGGGGCCGCCGAAGAGGATCTGCAGGGGTACGGGCGGGCGGCCGACGCCGTCGTACGGCGGGTCGGTGGTGACGATCAGGTCGGAGAACCCGTCCCCGTCCAGGTCACAGGCCGCCTCCGCGTCGAAGGTGGCGGGCGGACGGCCGCCGACCGGGGCCGCGTCGCGGCGCGTGGTGAGCACCTGGCGCACGCCCGGTTCGAGGGGGCGGGCGGCGGACCCGGTGCCGTAGACGACGGCGATGCCCGCGTCGTCGGCGTAGCTGTCGCGCTTGGCCAGGTCGTTGACGACCAGATCGCGGTGGCCGTCGCCGTTGAAGTCGTACGGGACGCGGCTGCCGCGCCCGTGCGGTACGGGCCGGGGCTGGCCGGCGGCTGCCGCCGCGGTCCGGCCGGGGTCCTGGTGGTGGGCGGAGGCGGCCGAGTCGCAGCCCGCCGCGCCGAGGGCCGTGGCCAGCAGCGCGGCCACGGCCGCCGTGCCTCTCCCCGTACGCATCGGTCGTCCCACCTGCCTCACCTGCCCCACCCGCCTCTTCACGGGCCACAGAATGCCGTATCGCAGGCCACGGGTTAAGCGCTGGGTAGTGGAGTCGGTGCACTGCGTGCCATTTTGGTTGAAACGGGGTGTATTTACGTTTCTGCAGGCCAAGCAGCTGGTCGGTCGTTACCTTGCCTACGCATGACCCAGACATCGCCCTCGTAACTTCTCTGGTGTCACCGCCGCAAAGGGCCACGGACACGACATAAAGACCGCCGAGTTTCGAGGAAGTGCCACCGATATGCGCGCCACCCGTCGCACCATTCGTACCGCCGCCATCGCCACCGGAGCCATCGCCGCCCTCGCCCTGCCGACCGGCGCGGCCTTCGCGGCCGACGCCACCCCGGGCGCGGCCGGTCAGCAGGAAGACACCAAGGACCAGCGGCGGGACCAGCAGCAGGAACGGCAGAAGGACGAGGCGAAGCCGGACGACGCCAAGAAGGACGAGAAGAAGCCGGACGAGCGCGCTAGGGAGAAGAAGGGCGACGCCAAGGTCCTCTCCACCGCGCGCGTCACCATGCCCGACGGGCGCATCGCCAAGCTGGTCAAGACCACCGACGGGCCGCGCGCCGTGATCTCCATGCCGAACGGGAACGTCCTCGGGTCGCTCGACCTGAAGAACCCGTCGACGCTGAACGACGGCTGGACGTACAAGATCGTCAACGCCGGCAAGGGCTTCTACAAGTTCGTCGTCGTCGACGGCAAGCACGGCGGCGACAGCCGGGTGTACGACTTCAACGGCAAGCTGATCGAGAAGTACACGGTCGACGGCCGGGGCAAGGGCCACGAGAAGCCCGCCACCACGACCGGGACCGCCCCCAAGGGCGGGGTGAGGGCCGGTGCCGAGGGCGTCTCCACCGGCAACCAGGTGCCGCTGATCGCCGCGGGCGGCGGCATGGCCGCGGCGGGGGCGGCGGGGCTGGGGTTCGCGCTGTACCACCGGCGCGGCCGGCAGCGAGGCTGACGGCGGCGGGTGCGAACGCGGCAGCGGCCGGTCTCCGCCTCGGGGGCGGGAACCGGCCGCTGCCGTCTGTGGACCGCAGGGGTCCGCGCTACTTGACCGGCTCGGGCTCCGGGGCCGACTCCTCGTCCGCCGCGGCGGCCGGGTCGGCCGGGGTCCTGACCGAGTCGAGCAGCAGCTGGGCCACGTCCACGACCTGCACGTGCTCCTTGGCCTGGCCGTCGTTCTTCTTGCCGTTGACCGAGTCGGTCAGCATGACCAGGCAGAACGGGCAGGCGGTGGAGACGATGTCCGGGTTGAGGGAGAGGGCCTCGTCGACGCGCTCGTTGTTGATGCGCTTGCCGATCCGCTCCTCCATCCACATCCGCGCGCCGCCGGCGCCGCAGCAGAAGCCGCGCTCCTTGTGGCGGTGCATCTCCTGCTGGCGCAGGCCCGGGACCTTGTCCATGATCTCGCGCGGGGGCGTGTAGACCTTGTTGTGACGGCCCAGGTAGCAGGGGTCGTGGTAGGTGATCAGGCCCTCGACCGGGGTCACCGGGACCAGCTTGCCCTCGTCGATGAGGTGCTGGAGCAGCTGGGTGTGGTGGATGACCTCGTACTCGCCGCCGAGCTGCGGGTACTCGTTGGCGATCGTGTTGAAGCAGTGCGGGCAGGTCGCGACGATCTTCTTGGCCGACTTCGGCTTCTTGGTCGACTCGTCCTCGTCGTCCTCGCCGAACGCCATGTTCAGCATCGCCACGTTCTCCTGGCCGAGCTGCTGGAACAGCGGCTCGTTGCCCAGGCGGCGCGGTGAGTCACCGGTGCACTTCTCGTCGCCGCCCATGATCGCGAACTTGACGCCCGCCATGTGCAGCAGCTCCGCGAAGGCCTTGGTGGTCTTCTTGGCGCGGTCCTCCAGGGCGCCGGCGCAGCCGACCCAGTAGAGGTAGTCGACCTCGGACAGGTCCTCGACGTCCTTGCCGACGATCGGGACCTCGAAGTCGACCTCCTTGGTCCACTCGACGCGCTGCTTCTTGGCCAGACCCCAGGGGTTGCCCTTCTTCTCCAGGTTCTTGAGCATCGTGCCCGCCTCGGACGGGAACGAGGACTCGATCATCACCTGGTAGCGGCGCATGTCGACGATGTGGTCGATGTGCTCGATGTCCACCGGGCACTGCTCGACACAGGCGCCGCAGGTGGTGCAGGACCACAGCACGTCCGGGTCGATGACGCCGTTCTCCTCGGCGGTGCCGATCAGCGGGCGCTCGGCCTCGGCCAGGGCGGCGGCCGGGACGTCCTTCAGCTGCTCCTCGGACGCCTTCTCGTTGCCCTCCATGTCCTTGCCGCCGCCCGCCAGCAGGTACGGGGCCTTGGCGTGCGCGTGGTCGCGCAGCGACATGATCAGGAGCTTCGGCGAGAGCGGCTTGCCGGTGTTCCAGGCGGGGCACTGCGACTGGCAGCGACCGCACTCGGTGCAGGTGGAGAAGTCGAGGATGCCCTTCCAGGAGAAGTGCTCGATCTGGGAGACGCCGTAGACGTCGTCGTCGCCCGGCTCCTCGAAGTCGATCGCCTTGCCGCCGGAGGTCATCGGCTGGAGCGCGCCGAGGGCCGTGGAGCCGTCCGCCTCGCGCTTGAACCAGATGTTGGGGAAGCCGAGGAAGCGGTGCCAGGCCACGCCCATGTCGGTCTTGAGGGAGACCGTGATCATCCAGATGAAGGAGGCCGCGATCTTGAGGCCCGCGACCGCGTAGGTGATGTTCTGGACGGCGGTCAGGCTGAGGCCCTTGAAGGCCAGGATCAGCGGGTACGAGGCGAAGAACCCGGCCTCGTAGCCGTCCACGCCGTGCTGGACGCCCTCCAGGGCGCGCAGCGTCATGATGCAGACGCCGACGATCAGGATGATCGTTTCGACGAAGTACGCCTGGCCGGTGTTGGAGCCCGCGAACCGGGACTTGCGGCCCGGCTTGTCGGCCTTGCTCAGCTGGCGGACGGTGATCAGCGTGAGGATGCCGAGCGTCGTCATCAGGCCGAGGAACTCGACGAAGATCTCGTACGGCAGCCAGTCGCCGATGATCGGGATCAGCCAGTCCGCCTGGAAGAGCTGGCCGACCGCGTTCACGATCGTCAGCAGCAGCGAGAAGAAGCCCACCGCCACGAACCAGTGCGCGACGCCGACGATGCCCCAGCGGTTCATCCGGGTGTGGCCGAGGAACTCCTTGACCACCGTGACGGTGCGCTGCGCGGGCTGGTCGGTCCGGGTGCCCGCGGGCACCGCCTGGCCGAGCCGCACGAACTGGTAGATCTGCCAGACGGCACGGCCGAACAGCGCCACGCCGACCACGATTAGGACCAGCGACACGATGATCGCGGCGAGTTGCATTTGGGGCTCCTCGGGCCTGCGAGGGGATTACTAAGCAGTAACTTATTGAGTTCGTCTGAGCGTACCCATTTATGCGGCGGCGATGTAGCCGCGCACGCGGTGATCTGTGTCGCTCAGGCCGCCCTCAGTGACCAGTGTCGGTGCTGGGTCCGCCACTTTTGAAATGTCCATCGTGTTATTCAGCCCATACACGGACATAACAATCTAACTTGGTGCGCATGATCTCCGGGCTCACGGCCGCCGTGGCCGCCCTGCTGTGCACCGCCCTGCTCGCCGCGCTCGTCCGTACGGCCGTACTGCGCGTCGGGGCCCGCGGCGCCCGGGGCAGCCGCCCGGACCGCACCCCCCGCCTCGGCGGCATCGCGGTGGCCGCGGGCACCCTCGCGGCCGTCGGCGCGGGCCCGGCGCTCGACCTCGCCCCGCTCGGCGACGGCGTCGCCCCGGTCCTCGGCGCGGCCGGCGCGGTCGCCCTGCTCGGACTCGCCGGAGACCTGCGCCCGCTCGGGGTACGGGTGCGGCTCGGGGTGCAGACGGCCGCCGCGACCGTGGTGGTCGCGCTGGCGTCCGGCCTCCCGCCCGGTACGGGCGCGCTCGCCGTGCTGTGGATCGTCCTGGTCACCAACGCCTTCACCCTGCTGGACGCCTCCGACGGGGCCCTGGGCACGGTCGCCGCGGTCACCGCGCTCGGCCTCGCCGTCTGCGCGATCGCCGACCGCAGGCCCGGACTCGCCCTGCTGCTCAGCGTGCTGGCCGCCTCCCTCACCGGGTTCCTGCTGCACAACTGGCATCCCGCGCGGATCGTGCTCGGCGAATGCGGCTCGCTCTTCACCGGGTTCCTGCTCGCCTCGGCCGCCGTCCTCGTCCACACCGAGGCGGGCCCCGCCCGGGCCGCCGCCTCCCTGTTCGCGCTCACCTCGGTGGTGCTGGCCGACGCGGCCCTCGTCCTGGTGTCGCGGCGGCGCGCCGGACGGGCGCTGGCGCGCGCCGGGGCCGACCACATCGCCCACCGGCTGCGCCGCGGCGGTCTGACCGTGCAGGGCGCGGCGGTCGTCCTCGGGCTCGCCGCGCTCGCCGGGACGGCCACCGCGCTGCTCGTCCACGGCGGCAGCCTGCCGCCGCCCGCCGTACTGCCGCTGGCGCTCGGCACGGCCGTGGCGGTGGTGGCGCTGCTGCGGGTGCCGGTCTACGGCGACGAGCGCCCCGGCCCGCGTACCGAGTCCGCCGCCGAGACCGCCCCCGAAGGAGCATCCGCGTGACGACCGAGACCGCCCCCGGCCCCCGCCCGCTGCGCGCCCGCGCCCGTGCGGCCGTGCGGCGCCTGGGCGCGGTGCGCCCCCGCGCGCCCCGCCCGCGCGCGCCCCGCCACCCGGGCGCCGAGGACGGTGCGCGGCTGGTCCAGCTGCTGCGCCGGTACGAGATCGATCTGGTGCTGGACGTGGGGGCGTACGGGGGTGCGTACGGGGCGATGCTGCGGCGCTGCGGCTACCAGGGCCGGATCGTCTCCTTCGAGCCGCTGCGCGAACCCCGCGCCGAGCTGCGGCTGCGGGCCGCCGAGGACCCCTGCTGGTCGGTGCTGCCGTACGCGCTGGGCGAGCGCACGGGGCCGCTGACGCTGAACGTCGCCGGGGACGCGGGGGTGAGCAGCTCGGCGCTGGCGATGCTGCCCCGGCACCGGGCCGCCGCGCCGCACACCGCGTACACCGGGACGCGCAGCGTGGAGGCGCACCGGCTGGACGAACTGTGGGAGCGGGTCACCGCGCCCGGCGAGCGGGTGTTCCTGCGGGTCGCCGTGCAGGGGTACGAGCGGGAGGTGCTGCGGGGGGCGGGGGCGTACGCCGACGAGATCGTGGGGATTCAGGCGGGGGCCGCGCTGGTGCCGCTGTACGAGGGTGGGGCGGGGTTCGACGAGGTGCTGGCGGTGGGGCGGGGGGAGCTGGGGTTGAGCCTGATGTCCGTGCGGCCGGGGTTGGTGGATCCTCGGGACGGGCGGTTGTTGGGGTGTGAGGTGGTGCTGCTGCGGGAGGACACCCCCGACCCGTCGGAACAGGTCCCGCCCCAGGGGGCGCCTCCGGCGTAGGGCGGTGGCGGGTTGCCCGCGCCCCTTTTCGGGCCGGATCTTCGTCTGCGGGCCGGTGCTGGGTTGCTCGCGCAGTTCCCCGCGCCCCTGGAAACCCTCGTTCGTCCGCCCACCGTGCTCGCTTCTCGCGCAGTTCCCCGGGCCCCTGAAAAGCCTCGTTCGTCTGCGGGCCGTGGTGGGCTGGTCGCGCAGTTCCCCGCGCCCCTAAGAAGCTGTATCTCAACCGATCATGGAACGTGCGGGTCGAACAGGTTTCCCGCTGGGGTGATCTTCCCGTTGTGCGCGCATGAAGACAGGGCCTCTCGGTAGCTCGGGGATGCGAATCTGACCGAGCAGTGCCGGGAGGCCCTGATGTCGTTGTTGTACGCGTTGGAGCCCGTCCAGTTCAACTCGGCTGCACGATCGTGTGATTGCCTCGCGCACGTGTACGGCAATGCGGCCGACCATCCCGACCGGGAACGCCGATATCCGTCGGACATGACGGACGCGGAGTGGGCGGCCATCCGGCCGTTGCTGCCGGTGCCGCCCTGGCTGAGGGGCAGGGGCGGACGCCCCGAGGGCTACTGCCACCGCCAACTGCTGGACGCGGTCCGCTACCTGGTCGCGGGCGGGATCTCGTGGCGGGCGATGCCCGCGGACTTCCCCGGCTGGGGCCGGGTTTACGCCTTCTTCCGCCGCTGGCGCGAGCAGGGGCTGATCGCTGAGTTCCACGACCGGCTGCGAGGGAAGGTCCGTGAGCACGAGGGCCGTGAGGCCGAGCCCACGGCGGGAATCATCGACGCGCAGTCGGTGCGGGCCGCCCCATCGGTGCCGGCCGCCTCACGCGGCTACGACGGCGGGAAGAAAGTGCCCGGGCGAAAGCGGCACATCGTGACCGACACACTCGGTCTGCTCCTGGTCGTCTGTGTCACCGCCGCGAACATCGGTGACCGCGACGCCGCTACGGGCCTGCTGCAGCAGCTGCGCCGTCTGCACCGCGACATCACCCTCGTCTGGGCCGACGGCGGCTACACCGGCTCCCTCGTCGACTGGTGCCGGGACAGACTCGCGCTGACCTTGGAGATCGTCAAACGCACCGACGACATGACAGGGTTCGTGGTGCTGCCCAGGCGCTGGGTGGCAGAGCGCACGTTCGCGTGGCTAATGCATTCGCGCGGCTGGGCCGGGACTACGAGACGTTGTAGGCCAGTAGCGAGGCGATGATCCGGTGGTCGATGGTCACGCGGATGAGCCGGCGTCTGGCACGGCCACGGGCCGCCGCCCGGCACTGAATGCCCCCGACTCCTCCATGAGGAGCCACCCGCGCTCGGCCAGGCGCCGGGCCTTCGAGCGCGCCCCTCGACCTTCGCCGACGTTGTCTCCAAGCCCAGCCGAGCCGTGATCTCCCTGGCCTTCAGCGGCCCCTGGCCCGCAGGCTGCCGCTCGTCGAGCACGCCCAGAATCCGCTGATAGTCCGGCGCCAGCACCGTCACCGGCAGTCCTTCGCGCCAAGGCGGCACGATCGAACCCGGCACCGGCGAGGGCGCGGTTTCCGCCTTCGCCGCGGTCACGGCGGTGGTCTCGGCAGCCGAGGCTGCCAGGGCCTCGACCAGCTCCTCCCGCGCGATCACCCGTCGGTCCAGCTCGATCTCCGCGGCCTCCAACACCCCAGCCAGCCGCGTAACTTCCTCCCGCAGACCCTCCACTCGCACCCGGGCTGCTGTCTCCCGCTCCTCCAGAATTCCCAGCACCGACGCCATCGCGCACCCCCCGATCACGGAGCCGAAACAAGACGCCGCATGCCTCCCTCATTCCGAGCTAGACCATGCCTGACCAGCGGAAATCAAGCGATGATGTTCGGTTGAGATACGGCTTCTAAAGCGTGGGGCTGAGCTGGGGGCTTTGGCTGCCGGGGCATTCCTAGGGGCGTGGGGCGGCCGAAACGATCGGCTCAGGCACCGACTTTTCAGGGGCGCGGGGAACTGCGCGACCGGCCACGCACGGTCTGCGGTCGAAGTCGGGTTTGGGGGCGCGGGGAACTGCGCGATCAGGCCAGCACGGTCCGCAGGCGAAGTCCCTGCCTGGAAGGGGCGCGGGGAACTGCGCGAGCAAGCCAGCACGGTTCGCAGGCAGCCGGACCCCCAGGGGCGCGGGGAACTGCGCGACAAGCCCCCGCCGGCCCGCAGGCGAACGTACTTCTAGGGGTGCGAGGAGCGGCTGCGGGGCGCGCGTGATGTAGCGCACCCCGTTGAGTATCCGCAGGTCACGCGTTCGCGCACACTAAAGTTGAGTCGGGGCGACTCAGTTCTGTTGACCGCGTGGGATGGATCGTGCATCCTTGAGTCAGTTCCACTCAAGTAGTCAGTTGGAGGAATCAAAATGGCACGTGCGGTCGGCATCGACCTGGGCACGACTAACTCCGTCGTCAGCGTTCTCGAAGGCGGCGAGCCCACCGTCATCACCAACGCAGAGGGCGCCAGGACCACGCCGTCCGTCGTCGCCTTCGCCAAGAACGGCGAGGTCCTCGTCGGTGAGGTCGCCAAGCGGCAGGCCGTCACCAACGTCGACCGGACCATCCGCTCGGTCAAGCGCCACATGGGCACCGACTGGAAGATCGACCTCGACGGCAAGACCTTCAACCCGCAGCAGATGAGCGCCTTCATCCTGCAGAAGCTGAAGCGCGACGCCGAGGCGTACCTGGGCGAGAAGGTGACCGACGCGGTCATCACCGTCCCGGCGTACTTCAACGACTCCGAGCGTCAGGCGACGAAGGAGGCCGGTGAGATCGCGGGCCTCAACGTCCTGCGTATTGTCAATGAGCCGACCGCGGCCGCCCTGGCCTACGGGCTCGACAAGGACGACCAGACCATTCTCGTCTTCGACCTCGGTGGCGGCACCTTCGACGTGTCCCTCCTGGAGATCGGCGACGGCGTCGTCGAGGTGAAGGCCACCAACGGCGACAACCACCTCGGTGGCGACGACTGGGACCAGCGCGTCGTCGACTACCTGGTGAAGCAGTTCCACTCCGGCCACGGCGTGGACCTGAGCAAGGACAAGATGGCGCTCCAGCGCCTGCGCGAGGCCGCCGAGAAGGCGAAGATCGAGCTGTCCTCGTCCACCGAGACCTCGATCAACCTGCCGTACATCACGGCGTCCGCCGAGGGCCCGCTGCACCTGGACGAGAAGCTGACGCGCGCCCAGTTCCAGCAGCTGACCGCGGACCTGCTGGAGCGCTGCAAGCACCCGTTCCACAACGTCATCAAGGACGCGGGCATCCAGCTCTCCGAGATCGACCACGTCGTTCTCGTCGGCGGCTCCACCCGTATGCCGGCCGTGGCCGAGCTGGTGCGCGAGCTGACCGGCGGCAAGGACGCCAACAAGGGCGTCAACCCGGACGAGGTCGTCGCCATCGGCGCCGCCCTGCAGGCCGGTGTCCTCAAGGGTGAGGTCAAGGACGTCCTGCTCCTCGACGTGACCCCGCTGTCCCTCGGCATCGAGACCAAGGGCGGCATCATGACCAAGCTCATCGAGCGGAACACCACGATTCCGACGAAGCGCTCCGAGATCTTCACGACGGCCGAGGACAACCAGCCGTCCGTGCAGATCCAGGTCTACCAGGGCGAGCGCGAGATCGCGGCGTACAACAAGAAGCTCGGCATGTTCGAGCTGACCGGTCTGCCGCCGGCCCCGCGCGGCGTGCCGCAGATCGAGGTCGCCTTCGACATCGACGCCAACGGCATCATGCACGTGACCGCGAAGGACCTGGGCACGGGCAAGGAGCAGAAGATGACCGTCACCGGCGGCTCCTCGCTGCCGAAGGACGAGGTCAACCGCATGCGCGAGGAGGCCGAGCAGTACGCGGAGGAGGACCACCGCCGCCGCGAGGCCGCCGAGTCCCGCAACCAGGGCGAGCAGCTCGTCTACCAGACCGAGAAGTTCCTCAAGGACAACGAGGACAAGGTCCCGGGCGAGGTCAAGACCGAGGTCGAGACCGCGGTGACCGAGCTCAAGGAGAAGCTGAAGGGCGAGGACACCGCGGAGATCCGCACCGCGACCGAGAAGCTCGCGGCCGTCTCCCAGAAGCTCGGCCAGGCGATGTACGCCGACGCCCAGGCCGCTCAGGGCGCGCCGGGTGCCGAGGGCGCCCAGCAGGCCAAGGCCGAGGACGACGTGGTCGACGCCGAGATCGTCGACGACGAGAAGCCGGGCGACGCGAAGGGCGGCGCGGCCTGATGTCTGAGGAGACCCCGGGCTTCGAGGAGAAGCCCGACGTCCCCTCCGGCGCACAGGAAGACGCCGAGCCGAAGGCCGCCGACTCCGCCAAGGCGGAGAAGGCGGCCCCGGCCGGGGACGCAGCCAAGGACATCGCTCTGCAGGCGCAGCTGGACCAGGCCCAGACGGCGCTCACCGAGCGCACCGCGGACCTCCAGCGCCTCCAGGCGGAGTACCAGAACTACCGCCGCCGCGTGGAGCGCGACCGCGTCACGGTCAAGGAGATCGCGGTCGCGGGCCTGCTCACCGAGCTGCTGCCGGTGCTCGACGACATCGGCCGGGCCCGTGAGCACGGCGAGTTGACCGGCGGCTTCAAGTCGGTGGCCGAGTCCCTGGAGACGGTCGCCGCGAAGATGGGCCTGCAGCAGTTCGGCAAGGAGGGCGAGCCCTTCGACCCGACGGTCCACGAGGCCCTGATGCACAGCTACGCGCCGGACGTCACCGAGACGACCTGCGTGGCCATCCTCCAGCCCGGGTACCGGATCGGCGAGCGTACGATCCGTCCCGCGCGGGTCGCCGTCGCCGAGCCCCAGCCGGGCGCGGCGAAGGAGGGCAAGGAAGGCAAGGAAGGCAAGCCGGCCGACGAGGAGAGCGGTGGCCCGGACAAGGGCTGACGCAGCGGTCGTGGATGAAGTGGTCGCCCGGGAGGAGGGACGTCGATGAGCACGAAGGACTTCGTCGAGAAGGACTACTACAAGGTTCTCGGCGTCCCCAAGGACGCCACCGAGGCCGAGATCAAGAAGGCGTACCGCAAGCTCGCGCGCGAGTTCCACCCGGACGCCAACAAGGGTGACGCCAAGGCGGAGGAGCGCTTCAAGGAGATCTCCGAGGCCAACGACATCCTCGGCGACCCCAAGAAGCGCAAGGAGTACGACGAGGCGCGCGCCCTGTTCGGCAACGGCGGCTTCCGGGCCGGTCCCGGGGCCGGCGGCGGCAGCTTCAACTTCGACCTGGGCGACCTCTTCGGGGGCGCCCAGGGCGGGGCGGGCGGTGGCGGCGGCTTCGGCGGCGGCCTGGGCGACGTCTTCGGCGGTCTCTTCAACCGGGGCGGCGCGGGCCCGGGCACCCGGACGCAGCCGCGCCGGGGCCAGGACCTGGAGTCCGAGGTGACGCTGAGCTTCACCGAGGCGGTCGACGGGGCCACGGTCCCGATCCGGCTCTCCAGCCAGGCCCCGTGCAAGGCGTGTTCGGGCACCGGCGACAAGAACGGCACGCCCCGGGTGTGCCCGACCTGCGTCGGCACCGGCCAGGTCTCGCGCGGTACGGGCGGCGGCTTCTCGCTGACCGACCCGTGCGTGGACTGCAAGGGCCGCGGACTGATCGCGGAGAACCCGTGCGACGTCTGCAAGGGCAGCGGGCGGGCCAAGTCGTCCCGGACCATGCAGGTCAGGATTCCGGCGGGCGTCTTCGATGGCCAGCGGATCCGGCTGCGCGGCAAGGGCGCGGCGGGCGAGCGCGGCGGCCCGGCGGGCGACCTCTATGTGGTGGTGCACGTCGACGGCCACTCGGTCTTCGGCCGCAAGGACGACAACCTCACGGTCACCGTGCCCGTCACCTTCGTGGAGGCGGCGCTGGGCGGCGAGGTGAAGGTGCCCACCCTGGGCGGGCCCCCGGTCACCCTGAAGCTGCCCGCCGGCACGCCCAACGGCCGTACGATGCGGGCCCGCGGCAAGGGTGCGGTCCGCAAGGACGGCTCGCGCGGCGATCTGCTGGTCACCGTCGAGGTGCTGGTCCCCACCGACCTCGGCGACAAGGCGCGGGAGGCCCTGGAGGCGTACCGCGAGGCGACTGCGGACACCGATCCGCGGGCAGAACTGTTCCAGGCCGCGAAGGGAGCATGAGATGGACGGCCGACGACGCAATCCGTACGAACTGACCGACGAATCGCCGGTGTACGTCATCTCGGTCGCCGCTCAGCTCTCCGGTCTGCACCCGCAGACCCTCCGGCAGTACGACCGGCTCGGCCTGGTCTCGCCCGACCGCACGGCCGGGCGCGGCCGGCGCTACTCGGCCCGTGACATCGAACTGCTGCGCAACGTGCAGCAGTTGTCGCAGGACGAGGGCATCAACCTGGCCGGCATCAAGCGCATCATCGAGCTGGAGAACCAGGTGGCCGCGCTCCAGCAGCGCGTCGCCGAGCTCTCGGCGGCGGTGGACGGGGCAGCCGCCGCGATGCAGCAGCGCGAGGCCCAGGTGCACGCCTCCTACCGGCGCGACCTCGTGCCCTACACGGATGTGCAGCACACCAGCGCGCTGGTGGTGTGGCGGCCCAAGCGGCCGTCGGAGTAGGCCGCGAGACGGCGAGCCGCAAGGCGACGAGCAGGACGCGTCAACGCGAGAAGGGCCCGCGACCCCGTGGAGGGGGCGCGGGCCCTTCTGTCGTGCGCGGCGGTCCGGGGGCGGTGGCCCCGCCGGTCGGCCGTCGGCCCTTCGTCAGTCCTTGATCGAGCCCGCCAGGTACAGCAGGTCCGTCATCTCGAACCGGCCGGGCGTCTCGCCGAGCGTGGGCCGCCAGGCCGGGAAGACCTGGTGGTACGAGGAGGGGGTGGCCTTCAGCAGGCCCACCACGGTCTCGCCGATGATCCGGCTGCCGACCGGCCCGAAGTGGCGCCCCCGGGCGCGGACTTCGGCCTCCTTGAGGATGTAGTACCAGAGGTAGCTGGGCTCGGCCGTGCCCAGCTCGGCCTCGGTGAGCGGGGTGTCCCCGATGGCGCGGGCCACGTCCTGGCCGGACGGCAGCCCCACCGTCTCGCTGCGCAGCAGGTTGCGCACCGCCAGCGAGGCGACCGGCCGGGCCAGCGCGCCCGGCTTGGCGCCCGGCACCGCGCTGACCGGCAGGTCGAGCAGCTGGGTGTTGATGCTGCCCTGGACGCGCCGGGTGGTCTGCGGCTTCAGCGAGCGCGAGACGTCGAAGAAGAACCGCCAGTCGATGGCGTGCTCGGGCAGCACCGGGCCGCCGCGCAGGTCGACGCGGGGGGAGGCGGGGGCGTCCGGGTTGTCCGGGAAGAGCTTGCCGGAGAACCGCTCGTTGATGCGGTAGCTGGAGCGGATGGTCGAGTGGAAGGCGCGGAAGCCCGCCGCCGAGAACTCGACCGGGATGACGGGGCGTTCGCCCGCGTCGAAGAAGCGCGGCCCGTTGTCGACGATGTCGCTCAGCACGGCCGGGTCCAGGAAGTTCGGCAGGAACTCGTGGAGCACGATCCACTGGTAGTGCCACTGCACCAGCCGCTTGGCGGACGCGTGCAGGTCCTCGTAGTAGTTGTCGACGTCCAGCAACTGGTCGAGGGTGGCGCCCGGTTGCTGGGTCGGGGGCTCGTCGGCGGGCTTGGGCGGCAGCGTACGGCCGAAGGCGTCGGTGATCTGCCCCTGGGCCAGCAGATCGGTGACCCGGTTGTGGAACTTGATCATCTGGAGGTGGAGCTGGGCGAGCAGCATGTTCTCGTCGTTGCGCGGGTCGCCGATGCGGGCCACGTCGCCGTCGATGCGGGCGAAGTCGGCGCCGTTGGGGTTCACCGCGAGCTTGCCCTGGGGCGAGCCGTCGTAGAGGTGGCGGCTGACGACGGGACCGGCGCCGTAGACGGAGTCCATGTCCAGGCGGGGGGTGCGGAAGTCGGTGAGGGAGGCGGGCTCCGCGCGTCCGCCGAGCACGGAGAGGACGTCCAGGGTCAGGTCGTGGTCGATGAACTGGCCGAGGAAGGTGAAGCCGGCCGGGACCTCCGGGTGGAGCTGGCCGTCGGAGGTCTGCCCGCCGTCGACGAGGCCGCCGGGGGCGCCGTAGCGCAGGGCGAGCGGCAGACCGGTGGCCTTGCGCGGCGGCAGGTTCGGGAACATGCGGACGAAGTCGCCGCTGGTGGCGTTGGCGCCGGCGTGGGCGCAGGGGGTGCTGCCGTGGGTCGCGGACATGGTGGATCGCTCCTCAAGTGGACGTGGTGCGCGGGGTGTTGCCAGGTGTGTGGTGGCGGCGCGGGATCCAGTGGCCGGTACCGGGGTCTTCGGTGGCGGCGCCGAGGGGTCGGTGGCCGGTGCCGGGTCTTCGGTGGTGGCGCGCGGTTCAGTGGCCGGTGCCCTGCCAGATGCTCAGTGCGAGCGCGGCGCAGGAGGTGAGGGCGGCGATCGCGGGCAGCGGCCAGCGTCCGCGCTCCAGGGCGTCGAGCCGCCCGTCGTGCTCGCCGAGCGTCTTGTCGGTCTGGTCGGCGCGCTGGAGCAGCAGCGCCAGATCGCCCCGGGTGGTGGCGAAGCCGACCTCCACCGCGCGCCGCAGCCGCTCCAGTTCGATGGCGACCCCTTCGGCCTGGCCGCTGTTCACCATGACGCCTCCCTCGTGGGTGCGGCGGGGACCCGGGGCCGCTCGCGGCCGGTCCGGCGGGGGCCGGTGCCGCGCGGGGTCCCCTCGGGGTGGGCGCGGCGGTGGTGGGTGCGGCGGTGGCCGGCGGGGCCCCCGGCCCGTGGCGCACGGGCCGGGGCGGCGGTCGGGGAGGTGCGCATGGGGTGCCTTCCTGGGGTGGCGGTCAGCGGCCTTGCGGCGGCGCGGACAGGGGCAGGTGCCGGATCAGCACGGCGAGGCGGCGCGAGGAGAGCGTGCCGCGGTACCAGTCCAGGAGGTCGACGCCGTAGTGGCGCAGGAGTTCGGCTTCCAGCGCCTCGGCGTTGGCGTCCACGTACACGCCGAGGCGCAGCCTTCCCCCGGGCCGAGCCCGGTGTCCCGGCCGTGGGCCGTGAGGATCTCCTGGACGTCGTACGGGGAGGGGCGGTGGCGGCGCAGCCGGGCGCTCTGCTCCTCGCCGAGGAGGAGGTCGAGGGCGGCGCCGGCGTCGTCCCCGGCGGCCCGCAGCCTGCGGGCGGCGTCCCGGCTCAGCTCGCGGGGCAGCTCGAAGAGTTCGCCGCCCAGCTCGAAGGCCCAGCCGCGGTCGAACGCCTCCAGCCGCTGGGCGCGGGCGGCGTCGACCCGGGTGACGGACGGGACGCGGGAGGGTGGCGAGTGGGGGGACACGGTCATGGGACCTCCGCCAAATGCGATGATCTGCAAGGGAGTTGGGAGAAAAAGCGGCGTACCCGAGGAACGGTGCAGCGGATACAGTCGGGTTCACCTCTACGGCTGAGGCAGGGGAAGAAGTGACCGTGAACGTGGACGAGGGCGAACGGCTCGCGGAGCGGTTCGAGGCCAACCGCACCCATCTGCGGGCCGTCGCCTACCGGATACTCGGCTCGCTGAGCGAGGCGGACGACGCCGTTCAGGAGGCGTGGCTGCGGCTCAGCCGGACCGACGCCCGCGAAGTGAAGAACCTCGGCGGCTGGCTCACCACCGTGGTGGGCCGGGTCTGCCTCGACATGCTGCGCTCGCGCGACTCGCGCCGCGAGCTGCTCTACGACGAACCCGTGCCGCGCCCCGCGCACATCCACGAGGAGCCGGGCGGCCCCGAGCACGAGGTGCTGCTGGTGGACTCGGTGGGGCTGGCCATGCTGGTCGTCCTCAACACCCTGGCGCCCGCCGAGCGGATCGCCTTCGTCCTGCACGACATGTTCATGGTGCCGTTCGACGAGATAGCGGCCGTGGTGGGCCGCTCCACGGTGGCCACCCGGCAGCTGGCGAGCCGGGCGCGGCGCCGGGTGCAGGAGTCGGCGCCGGTGCCGGACGCGGATCTGGCCCGCCAGAAGGAAGTGGTGGACGCCTTCTTCGCCGCCTCGCGCGCGGGCGACTTCGACGCGCTCCTCGAACTGCTCGACCCCGATGTGGTGGTGCGGGCCGACCGCGCGACCGTGGAGGTCGGCGCGCTGGGCGAGGTGCGCGGGGCACTGGCGGTGGCGGGCACGTTCAAGGGGCGCGCCCAGACGGCCCAACTGGCCCTGGTGGACGGTGCGGTGGGCGCGGTGTGGGCGCCCGGCGGCGCGCTCAAGGTGGTCATCGGGTTCACGCTGGAGGGGGACCGGATCACCGGGATCACCCTGCGGGCGGACCCGGACCGGCTGCGCCGTCTGGACCTGGCGGTGCTGGCGGCGTAGCCGTGCGCGGGGCGGGCGGTGGCCCACGGGCGGCGTTCGCGGGACGCCCGTGGACCACCTGTTCAATGGGCCCGACCGCTCGGCCTGTCGCGCGGCCGGTTCACCCGGCCCGCCCGCTCGGCCGGCCGGGTGCCCGGTCTGGGCGCTCGGCCGTGCCCGGATTCACCCAGTGGTCCGCGCAGCCAGGGCTCAGATGGCCACCAGCCCCTCCGAGCCCGGCGCCAGGCCGCCCATGCTCGGGGCCAGGATGCCGGTGGAGACGACCCGGGGCGGGTCGTCCTGGACGCCGAAGCCGCGCAGCGGGGTGAGCCCGCCCGCCGCCTCGATGCGCCAGGCGCCGATGGACATCTTGTTGCTGTACGGGGTGTTCTCCGCGTAGTTGGGGAGCCGGGGGTCGGCGATCTTCTCGTCGAACCCGGCCACGATCACGTACAGGTACAGCCCGTCCTCGCTGATCGCCATGTCCTGGGTGGCGTGCTGGTCGCGCGAGGTGGCGAGGTGGCCGTCCGGCGGGAAGAGCGTGAGCCGGCCGGTGGCGTCGATGCGGTACCCGGAGATGGTGCCGCTCTGCGCGCTGGCCGCGTAGATGACGGTCGGGTCGAGGGTGCTGTTGGCCGTCCAGCAGGTGGTGGCCTCGGTGGTGTCGACCGAGCCGCTGATCACCTGGAGGGTGCCGTCCCGGTTGACCCGGTACGTGGACATCGAGCCCAGGAAGTTGTGCCCGCCGACGATCTCGGTGACCAGCAGGAAGTCGCCGTGGAAGGTGGCGGAGAAGGGCGCGGGGCCGTGCGAGTCGTTGCGCACCGGGGCACCGGCCCGGCCGTAGGCGTCGACGGGGAAGACGTCGAGTGCGTTGAGCTGGCGTTCGGTGGCGACCAGCTGGGTGCCGTCGGGCGTGAAGGTGATCTGCGACGGGGCCGAGTCGGGACCGCCGGAGAGGTACTGGCGGGAGCCGTCGACCGGGGTGAGCACGCCGTCGTCGCCGACGGTGAACCCGGCGATGGAGGCGTCCGCCGAGTTCGCCACGTACAGCAGGTTGCCGTGCACGGTGAGGCTGACCGGGCGCAGGCCGCCGGAGGGGACCCGGCTGACCGGGCGGAGCCGGTCGCCCTCGATGGCCAGCGAGGAGACCTCGTTGCTGCCCGCGTCCACGCCGAACAGGAACCGCTTGTCCGCGCTGATGATCAGCGAGCCCTGGGAGACCAGCGGGTCGGAGGCGTCCTCCAGGTCGTAGCTGCGGCCGATGCCGAGGCCGCCGGTGGGGTAGGTGCCCTTGCGGGTCAGACCGCCGTAGATGTCGCGGGCGAAGACCGTCACGGAGTTGCCGGTCTCCTGGTTGCTCATGACGTACACGAAGCCGCCGCGCGCGGTCGCGGGCGGGTTCGGGTCGTCGCCGGGGTGACCGGATCCGAGCTCGGTCACCGCTTCGGGCGTCCCAGTGGTTTCCATGATGATGTCCTTCGTCGTGCCGGACTGGCCGGCCTGGATGGCGAAAGGCGCGCCCGTGGGCGCGCCGCAGTGCGGCCCGGGGGGCCGTTTCGGGGAGGGTGCGCGAATTCGCGCGGGATGCACGGGAGTTCGGGCCGGAGCCGTATTCCCCAATGACGCTTCGGGGTCTTTCGGCTAGGCGGCGGGACCGGCGGCGCGGGCGGCCGTCAGACCGTGCGCGGCGATGTCGTCGGCGATGTCGAGACCGAGCCGTACTCCGCCGATGTTCTTGCTGAGGTCGATCTCGCCGGAGGCGTCGGGAATCCAGCCGTCGTAATTCCAGTGCACTCCGAGGAATACCCGGCTGATGCTGTTCTCCTTGATCATTTCCCAGAGTCCGCCGGGGAACCGCCGCACCACCCGGGTGCGGGCGACGCCATTGGTGTCGGTGCTGACGCCGTCGAGTTCGTCCGAGACGAATTCCAGCCCGGCGGCCAGGTTGTCCGGGCGGTGGGCGCCCTGGCGGTAGAAGTGCCGCACGCTCTGGAAGGCCGCCGAGCCGATGGTGGCGTGGCCCGAGGGGTACGAAGGGAACTGCGGGGTGCGGTTGACCTTGCCGCCCGGGTTGTTGGTGTTCGGCGCGCCCAGCGGCAGCCACTCGGGGTCGGCGTCCGGCCCGAGCAGCTCGGCGCCGGTCCCGGCCGGCCCCGCCGAGGCGTCGTGCTCGCGCACGCCCACCACCGGGCGCCACAGGTCGTAGACGTACTTGTCGTACCAGGCCAGGATGGCCGCGTCCGCCATGGCCGCGTTGACCAGCGCGAACAGCCGGGCGTTCTTGGCGGTGTCGTTGTGCTGCGCGTCGGCGACCCTGCGGACGATCTGGTTGTAGAGCCGGGGCGGCGTGCCCAGGCCCTTGACCCCGTCGTACGCCCAGAACATGCCCTTGGCGGTCTCGTCCTGGGTGCGCCGCGCGCCCCGGAGCGCCTCGGGCAGGGCGCCCATCAGATGCGTCGCCACGCCCTTGGCGCGGACCTGGCGCAGCGCGCTCTCGTACAGCGCCGTGCCGGGCTGCGGGGGCGGCGCCAGGTGGTGGCGGGTGGTCGCCGCGAACAGGTGGGAGTGGGCGCCGTAGTACGCCGCGTACACCGGCTGGGCGGGGTCGACCGGGTCGGGGCGGTGGTGGAGCCGGTCCACCGAGTACACATAGCCGTCGTCGCCCAGGCCCGGGTCGCCGCGGCGCAGGGCGAGCAGGGCCCCGGCGACCGCCAGCCCGAAGGCGTGGCCGTCGCCGTTGGCCTGGCCCGCGGCCAGCCCGGCCGCCCGGTGCCGGTCGTTGAAGTAGTCGCGCTGGGCGGGGTAGAGGGCGTTGAGGGCGGAGTGCGCGGCGGCGGCGACCGCCGCGTCCGAGGAGGCGCCGACGGCGGCCCGGGGCAGCGAGGTGCCCAGGTAGCAGTCGTGGCCGGGGTGGATGCCGAAGTAGGCGTCGTGCATGGCCAGGTGCACGATCGCCAGCGCACGGCTGGCGCCGCACGGGCCGCGCGAGCCGGCTTCGGCGGGCGCGCCCGTGGTGTGGGTGGTGCGGTCGGCCTCCAGGGCGACCGCGTTCCAGTACAGGATCTGATCCACGCGTCAGGTTCCTTTCACAAGGCCCCCCGAGGTGCTGGTGGTGACTTCGGCGGGGCTTTCGTCCGCCGGGCGGTGGCGGACGGGCGGGGCGGTGGCGCGGGCCGTGGTCGCGAGGACCAGGCCGGCGGCGAGCAGGACCACGTCCTTGAGCACGTACTGGCCCTCCAGCGTCGGCATGTGGTGGGGGCCGCCGAACATGCGGCCGGGCACCACCACGAGCGGGGTGAGGATGCCGACGAGGTGGATCAGGAGGAGGGCGGTCGTCGGGCGCATCCACCGCCCGATGATCAGCAGCACCCCGATGACGCACTCCAGCGTCGCGACGCAGTCCATCGCGGCCGTCCCGGACACCAGGTGCGGCACCAGGCCGAGGGTGAGCCGGTGCAGCGTGGCGACCACGAGGCCCTGGGCCGGACTCAGGTCCGGGAAGTACTTGAGGAATCCGAAGGAAAGCAGCACCGCGCCCATGCAGAGGCGCAGTACGGAAATGCAGTGGCGCACGAGCCATGGGTGAATGCGGGCCTCTTTGCCGTCCGTACGTGCCATTTCCACGCTCCTTGTGTGGTCGCCTGTACGAATCGCTTCGAAGCGGTGCGACAAGGTACTCAAGGAGTGCGGTGGCGTCGACGGTGGGCGTGATGGCGGGGTGGCTAACGCGCCAGGATGTGCAACTGCGGTATTCCGACGTTGGATTGGTGAATTCCGATCTTCGTCGGACCGCCCCATGCGAAACGGCAGACCCGTCGCCCGCTGTGGGCGCGGCTCTGCCGCTGCTCCAAGTGTGATCCCGGTGCGGGAAATCCGCAACTCGTCTTTCCCCAGGGGTCTTTGGGGCCACTGCGACGGCATGGGAAATGGCCCCACCCCGATACGGGTGAGGCCATGGGGAGAAGGGGGCGGGGCGGGCTACGCCGTGTTCCGGCCGGGGACCCGGTGGGCCGAGCGTTCGGCGGCGAACACGTCCTCCAGCCGGTAGAGCAGCCGCCTGCCCTGCCGGCCCGCCGACTTCAGATGTCCCAGCTGGACCCACTTGCGGATGGTGGCGGGCGAGACGTCGACCTCGGCGGCGGCGAGTTCGCCCGGGATCAGGTACGTGCTCATGACGCGTCCTCCAGTGATGTCTCCACCACATGGCGGCAGACCGGGTTCACGCAGAGCACCGCGCCCCGCTCCGGGAAGATGCGCAGCGAGACCGAGGCGCACGCCGGGCAGCGTCCGCCGACCCGGATCATCTGCTCGGGGTCGCCCAGCTCGCGGGCGCAGCGCCGGGCCATCCGGCGGGTCTCGTCGGTGAGGTGCGCGGCGAGGTCGGGCAGCGCTCTTACGTACGCGATGAGTTGGGCCAGGCGGCGCAGGCGGGCCACCACGGGGGCCGGGGCCGGTGGGCGCAGGCCGAGCCGTTCGCGTACGGCCTCCTCCAGCTCGACCACGCCGTCGGTGATGTCCCGGACGGCGTCGGAGATGTGCAGCCGGATCGGGGCGGTCGCCGAGGGGCCGGTGCCGCGCCGCTCGCGCGGGCCGCCGGCGGCCGGGGCGAGTTCGGCGAGGAGCTGGGGGAAGCGGCGGGCCAGCGACTCCAGCCAGATCAGGTCCTCGGGGACGGCGGCGGGGGGCGTCGCGGCGGAGGCGGTCCGCGCGGCCGGGGCGTTCATCGCCGCGCCTGCCGGACCTCGCGTCCGTTGCGCCAGAGCCGGCCGCCGCTCACCCCGTCGAACCAGGTGTGCGCGGGGTCGACGACGCGCTCGCACTCCGTCCGGATCGGGCATTGATTGCACGCTCGCAATACCGGCTCGGCTTCGGCGGGGATACGGGTGAAGACCGAGCGTTGGGGCAGATTCACGCAGGCGGCGGCCCTGCGCCAGTCCGGACCTTCATCCGCCGGGCGGGATAAGTCCGAGGTCAGAGGTGTTTTTGGAGTAATCGTCCGTGCAGGCACGTGCAAACCCCTCCCCACGTATGGGAACGCGTGTTCGGCAAATGGCGAACGCGTGATCAGGGTGACACGGTGCGTGCGCGTACGCAAGCGAATCATGCGTGCGAGCGCGCATCCAGCTGTCCGCGAGGGCCCCGGCGGTACGCTGTCCCGCGACGAGGGAGAGCGACCACATGGGTTCGAGCGCACGGGCCGGGGCCCGCAACGAGCAGGGATACCGGGGCGACGGCGGCCGGGGCCACGCGGACGGCCTGGAGGAGTTCGCCGCCTGGATCGAGCGCCTGATGCGGCTGCGGCAGTACGACATCGACAGCCCGCGAGGCGGCGGCAAGTCCAAGCTCGCCGACGACGCCGGGGTGCACCGGGCCGCCGTCAGCAGGCTGCTGCAGCGCCAGAGCATGCCCGACCTGGAGACGATGCGCCGCCTCGCGGGCGTGCTGGGCGTACCGCTGCGGGACATGCTCATCCGGTCGGGACGGCTCTCCGAGGACGATCTGCCGGTTGCGGCGGGCCGTGGCGGGCAGGACGAGGGTCCGGGGCCGCTCACTCCCGAGGAGGCGGCCGTGCGCATGGGCGTGCCCCCGGAGCTGCGGGAGCTCTTCGCGCGGGTGACGCGGGCGTTCCTGCCGGACGGCGGCGGGGGCACCGGCCCGCACGGGTGACCGGAGGCGCGGAAGGGGGCGGGGCATGGGGGACGGCGACACCGGCGGGTCCCAACCGGACCGGCTGGCGCACCTGTTGGGCGGCCTGCTGATCGAGCTGGGCGAGAAGGTCCGGCGGGCCGGGATCGACGGCGTGCGCATCCTCACCGACGACGAGCTCCAGTGCGAGCAGCTGCGCTGGTTCCGGGAGGGCTGGGAGGAGGCGGAGGTGAGCCGCCGCGCGGCGGCGCGCGCCACCGCCCCGGAGGAGGACCCGGCGCCCTACGGCACCGCGCCGGACCGGTACGGGGACGAGTCCCGGGGCCGTGCGGCGGCCGGGCACCCCGACGACGACCGGCCGCTCGCCCCCGGGCGGCTGCTGCAGTTCCCGCACGCGCCCGACGGCCGGGGCGGCCATCCCCTGCCGATCGTCGGCACCGGCCAGACGCGCGGCAAGGACCTGATGCCGCACCGGCCCCGGGGCCGCCCGCGCCCCCGGCCCGCCGACCCGGGCGACGACCCGGACCCGCCGGGCAGCCACCCGCACGTGTGAGCCGGGCGCGGCGGCCGGGGCCCCGGGCCCCGGCGGCGCGGGGCCGGTCCCTCGCGTACGGAGCCGGGCGCCGGGGGAACCGCACCCTCACGGAGAGAGCAGGTCCGTGCCGATGTCGATCGCGGTCACCCACATCGGCTGCGCGCCCGTGCCGAACCCGGCGGCCAGCGCGTACCCCAGCGACACGTCCAGCGGCAGCACCTTGGCGCCCTCGCGCCAGTCCGCCGTCACGCGCCCGTCGCCGTCGCAGGTGAGCGATCCGAGCCGGCGTCCGTCCCGGAGCAGCCGGCTGGTCGCCAGCGAGTCGGGGATCAGCCGGTAGGCGCCGCCGTCGCAGCGCACGTCGACGCGGTAGGAGCGCCGGGACAGCCGTCCCTTGGGGAGGGTGAGCCCGGCGGCCCCGCCGTCGAGGGTGAGCGCCAGCCGGGCGGCGTCCCGGGTGCCGACGGGCGTGTGGTCGTCCGCCCGGCCGCCGGTGCGGCGCAGCACGACGGCGGGCAGGCCCTCGCCGTGGACGGTGACGGTGCCCGTGTCCGGGTCGTACGCGACGGTGGGCTCCTCGGGAACGAGGCCGGGCAGAGCGCTCAACTCTCCTGCTCCAGAATCCCCGACTGGGCGATGAGGTAGCCGAGCTGGGCCCGGCTGCCGCTGCCGAGCGCCGCGTTCAGCTTGGCGATGTGGGCGCGGCAGGTCCGTACGTTCATGCCGAGCCGCCGTGCGATCGAGTCGTCGACGTGCCCCTCGACCAGGAGTTTGGCGATGGCGCGCTGGACGCCGGTGATCCCCTCGGCCTTGGCGGCGTACGGGACCTCCTCCTCCCACGGCACCCCGTGCAGCCAGAACTGGTCGAAGACGCCGACCAGATACTGCACCAGGCCCTCGTGGCGCAGCTCCAGGGCCACCCTGCGGTCGCTGCGGGCGGGGATGAAGGCGACCCGGCGGTCGACGACGATCAGCCGGTCGATGATCTCCTCCAGCGTCCGCACCTCCAGCCCGTACGGCGCGATGCGCTCCACGTAGCCGATCGTCGCCGAGTGGTGGCGGGCGGTGTGCTGGTAGAGCGTGCGCATGTCCACGCCCCGGTCGAGCAGCGGCCGGACCCGGCGCAGACCGGACTCGATGACCTCGGGTCTGCGCCCGCTGCCGGGCTGGATGGTCAGCAGCTCCTTGGTGCACTCGTCGATGACCCGGTCCAGGGTCGTGTTGATGAGTTCGAGGCCCTCCAGGACGGTGATGGCGTTGGTGATCGCCGCGTCCTGGCCGGTGATGCCCATGAACGGCTCGAAAGTGCTGGTGAGCTGCATGGACAGCTTCCTGCGCTCATGGATCTCCCGTTCGAGGGGCTGCACGAGCTGGTTCAGGACGACCGAGGGAGGGACCGGACGCAGCTGCTCCGCGTCGTCCGCGTCGGGCCGCAGCAGTGCGAGATCGATGAGACAGGGAGCGGCCTGGGCTTCCGTGCGAGTGATTCCGCCGGTACGCAACGCGGTGGCGTAGAGGGTCTTGCCCATCTCGCACAGGTCTGTAGGACCATGGCTATGTCCGAAGTGCCCCTGATACAACCGGATTACACCCCCCTCATACTCCTGAATTACAGGAACATGATGCCTGGCCTCGCTGGTGGAAGCGCTCAGAGTGAGCCATCGTCTTATCCGCGGGGGGAGGGAATGATCATAAAGAGGTGGAGATCGGCCATGAGCAGGATGGTTCGAGCACTCAGCGCTGTAGCCGTCGTGGCGGCTGCTTTCGGCGCTCTCGCCGTCAGCGGGGAACCGACGTGGGACCAGAAGCCCTCCCGGGGCGTGGTCGCCGTGGATCCCACGTGGGACAGCAGTCCGGCGACTCGAGTCCTGGCGTCTCCAGGTGAGCCCACCTGGGACAGCGCGCCCATGGGTGCAAGCGCATGAGCCTCCCGCCGGACGACCGGGTCTTCCGGCGCGAGATGGCCACGGCCTACCGCTCGGGGTGGCACTTCATCGACCTCGTCACGGCGATACCGCATCGTGGCGATTCGTTGATGGTCACCCTGTTCGGCGAGCCGATCCTGGTCGCGCGTGAGGACGACGAGGACGTACGCGCGTACCGGTGCCTGCGCCGGCCGCGCGGTGCGCCGCAGCCGATTCGCTGTGCCGTGCGCTACGGCATGGTGTTCGTCAACCTGGACCAGCGAGATCACCAACTGTTCGACCCCGAGTCGTCTACCGCCACCCCCCGCAGTGCCTGAAGCGATTCCCCCGTCGTTGTAAATCGCTCAGGCGCTTCCCCCACACAGCGGCGCCATCGTGGACCTGAACACGGTGGCGCCGCTGTGCTGCGTCCGCAAGACCGCCTCGGCGCGGGCCGGCCCGCGCGAGCCCCGCGCCGGGCCGCTCAGCCCTTGCCCATCGCCCGGTCCAGGACGATCTCGATCACCACGCGCTCCGGGTTCTCGCGCGGGATCCGCCCGTACCGCTCGGCGTACCGCGCCACCGCGTCCGCGATCCGCTCCGGCTCCGTACGGACGAAGGCCCGGCCCTCCAGGGTCGCCCAGCGGCGCCCCTCCATCTGGCAGACCGCGACCCGGGCGCCGTCCTCCCCGGCCGCCCGCACATGGGCGGCCTTGCGGCTCCTGCCGTTGGTGATGACCCGGGCGAGCCCCGCCTCCGGGTCGTAGGTGACGCCCACCGGCACCAGGTGCGGGGTGCCGTCCGGGCGGATCGTCGTCAGCGTGCACAAGTGCCGCTCGCGCCAGAAGCTGAGGTAGGACTCGTCCGGCTGCCGGACGTCCACCGGGGTACGCGGTGTGGTGCTCGTGGTCATGGGCCGAAACATACGCCGTGCCGGACCCGGTGCCGGACCCCGTCCCGGTGCCGGATCCTTTCCCGTACCGGGGGCCCGCGGACCTGGCCTCCCCACCTTGAGCGGAATAGACTCAACTTTATGTACGCTGGACGGGTCATGGACTTCTGAATCCGGGACCGCCGGGTTCGGCACCCGCACGCCGAGGAGGAGAGACCGCACGTGGACGCCGAGCTGACCAACAAGAGCCGGGACGCGATCAACGCGGCGAGCAACCGCGCCGTGTCCGACGGGCACCCCGACCTGACGCCCGCGCACCTGCTGCTCGCGCTGCTCACGGGCGAGGAGAACGAGAACATCGTCGACCTGCTCGCCGCCGTCGACGCCGACCAGGCCGCCGTGCGGGCGGGCGCCCAGCGGCTGCTCGCCGCGCTGCCCAGCGTGACCGGCTCCACGGTCGCCCCGCCGCAGCCCAACCGCGAACTGCTCGCCGTCATCGCCGACGCCGCGCAGCGCGCCAAGGAGCTCGGCGACGACTACCTCTCCACCGAACACCTGCTCATCGGCCTCGCCGCCAAGGGCGGCCAGGCCGGCGAACTGCTCGCGGAGCAGGGCGCGACGGCGAAGAAGCTCCTTGGGGCATTCGAGACAGTACGAGGAGGACGGCGGGTGACCACCCCCGACCCGGAGGGCCAGTACAAGGCCCTGGAGAAGTTCGGCACGGACTTCACGGCCGCGGCCCGCGAGGGCAAGCTCGACCCGGTCATCGGCCGGGACCAGGAGATCCGCCGGGTGGTGCAGGTGCTCTCCCGGCGCACCAAGAACAACCCGGTGCTCATCGGCGAGCCCGGCGTCGGCAAGACGGCCGTCGTGGAGGGCCTGGCCCAGCGGATCGTGAAGGGCGACGTCCCCGAGTCGCTCAAGAACAAGCGGCTGGTCTCCCTCGACCTGGGGGCGATGGTCGCCGGGGCGAAGTACCGGGGCGAGTTCGAGGAGCGGCTGAAGACCGTCCTCGCGGAGATCAAGTCGAGCGACGGCCAGATCGTCACCTTCATCGACGAGCTGCACACCGTCGTCGGCGCGGGCGCCGGCGGGGACTCCGCGATGGACGCGGGCAACATGCTCAAGCCGATGCTGGCCCGCGGCGAGCTGCGGATGGTGGGCGCCACCACCCTCGACGAGTACCGCGAGCGCATCGAGAAGGACCCGGCCCTGGAGCGCCGCTTCCAGCAGGTGCTGGTCGCCGAGCCCACGGTCGAGGACACCATCGCGATCCTGCGCGGCCTCAAGGGCCGCTACGAGGCGCACCACAAGGTGCAGATCGCGGACAGCGCGCTGGTCGCCGCCGCCACCCTCTCCGACCGGTACATCACCTCCCGCTTCCTGCCCGACAAGGCGATCGACCTGGTCGACGAGGCCGCCTCCCGGCTGCGGATGGAGATCGACTCCTCGCCGCTGGAGATCGACGAGCTCCAGCGGTCGGTGGACCGGCTGCGCATGGAGGAGCTCGCCCTGTCCAAGGAGACGGACGCGGCGAGCAAGGAGCGGCTGGAGAAGATCCGCCGCGACCTCGCCGACAAGGAGGAGGAGCTGCGCGGTCTGACCGCCCGCTGGGAGAAGGAGAAGGAGGGCCTGAACCGGGTCGGTGAGCTCAAGGAGCGCCTCGACGACCTGCGCGGCCAGGCCGAGCGCGCCCAGCGCGACGGCGACTTCGACACCGCCTCCAAGCTGCTCTACGGCGAGATCCCGACGCTGGAGCGGGAGCTGGAGGAGGCGTCCGAGGCCGAGCAGGAGGCCGCCAAGGACACCATGGTCAAGGACGAGGTCGGCCCGGACGACATCGCGGACGTGGTCGGCTCCTGGACCGGCATCCCGGCCGGGCGCCTGCTGGAGGGCGAGACGCAGAAGCTGCTGCGCATGGAGGACGAGCTGGGCCGCCGTCTGATCGGCCAGGGCGAGGCGGTCCGGGCGGTGGCGGACGCGGTGCGCCGCACCCGCGCGGGCATCGCCGACCCCGACCGCCCCACCGGCTCGTTCCTCTTCCTGGGCCCGACGGGCGTGGGCAAGACCGAGCTGGCCAAGGCGCTCGCCGACTTCCTCTTCGACGACGAGCGGGCCATGGTCCGCATCGACATGTCGGAGTACGGCGAGAAGCACAGCGTGGCCCGGCTGGTCGGCGCCCCGCCCGGGTACGTGGGGTACGAGGAGGGCGGCCAGCTCACCGAGGCGGTCCGCCGCCGCCCGTACAGCGTGGTGCTGCTCGACGAGGTGGAGAAGGCGCACCCGGAGGTCTTCGACGTCCTGCTCCAGGTCCTCGACGACGGCCGCCTCACCGACGGCCAGGGCCGCACGGTCGACTTCCGCAACACCATCCTGATCCTCACCTCCAACCTGGGCAGCCAGTACCTGGTGGAGCCGACGACCTCGGAGGAGGAGAAGAAGCAGCAGGTCCTGGAGGTCGTACGGGCGTCCTTCAAGCCCGAGTTCCTCAACCGCCTGGACGACCTGGTGGTCTTCTCGGCGCTGAGCGGCGAGGAGCTGGCCCGCATCGCGGAGCTCCAGATCGCCCGCCTGGCCAAGCGCCTGGCCGACCGCCGTCTCGCCCTGGACGTCACCCCCGAGGCCCTGGCCTGGCTGGCGGACAAGGGCAACGACCCGGCGTACGGCGCCCGCCCGCTGCGCCGGCTGATCCAGACCGCCATCGGCGACCGCCTCGCCAAGGAGATCCTGGCGGGCGGGATCAAGGACGGCGACACGGTCCGGGTCGACCGCTTCGGCGACGACCTGATCGTGGGGGCGGCGACCGGGAAGAGCCTCTAGCCGGAAAAGGGTCCCCGGCCGGACCCGCGCGCCCGGATTCGGTCAGCCGTCAGCGGATACCCGTGGCGGGGGTTGCCAGCCCCCGCCCGGCATGGGGGAGGATGACCGGAACCGTACGAAGGAAGATTCACGATGAGCATCGACCCGTCCTCGATTCCGAATTTCGGGGCTCAGCCCGGCCCGCAGCCCACCGGTGGACCGGCCGGGCCCGTCGTACCCGACCAGGACCTGGTCAAGCAGCTCCTGGACCAGATGGAGCTCAAGTACGTGGTGGACGACGAGGGTGACCTCGCCGCGCCGTGGGAGGAGTTCCGCACGTACTTCATGTTCCGCGGCGAGGAGGACCAGCAGGTCTTCTCCGTGCGGACCTTCTACGACCGTCCCCACGGCATCGAGGACAAGCTCGCGCTGCTGGAGACCATCGACGACTGGAACCGCCGCACCCTGTGGCCCAAGGTCTACACGCACACCCACGACGACGGCGCCGTCCGGCTGATCGGTGAGGCGCAGATGCTCATCGGCACCGGCGTCAGCCTGGAGCACTTCGTGTCGTCGACCGTCAGCTGGGTCCGCGCCTCGATCGAGTTCGACAAGTGGCTCGTGGAGCAGCTCGGCCTGGAGAAGGACGTGGACGGCGCCGAGGGCGGCGACGAGGGCGACGCCCCGTCCGAGTGACCCGGCGCTGACCGCTCCTCACAGCGCCATCGGGGCCAGCGTCAGCAGGTACGCCCCGTACGCGAACGACAGCCCGGCCAGGGCCGCGGTCACCGTGACCGCGGGTCCCGGCCGGGCTTTCGTCAGTGCCGCCGCCAGCGGCAGCAGCAGGGGGAAGGCCGGGAGCAGGAACCGGGGCTTGGACTCGAAGAAGCCGGAGCCGCCGACGGCGATCAGGACCAGCACCGCCGTGTAGACGAGCAGCGGCAGCGGCGGGCGCTCCAGCAGGAACAGCGCGAACAGCAGCAGCGCCGCCGCCGTGATCAGGAACGCCATCGTGTAGCCGAGGTCGAAGGGCCCGGTGGCCAGTTTCCGCACGAAGCGCAGCGAGCCGCGGCCGAAGTCGAAGCGGGACGTCCAGGCGGCCTGCACGGCGAAGTAGCCGTGCAGCGGATCACCTTTTCGGACGCCGACCGACAGGACGTATCCGCACCAGCCGAGCGGCGCCGCCGCCCCGGCCGCCCACACCCGCCAGTCCCGCCGTACGCCCGGCCCGCCGCGCCACAGGGCCGCCGCGGCGGCGACCGTGACCGCCGCCGCCACCGCGACCGCGTTCGGCCGCGAGAGGCCCGCCAGGGCCGCCAGGCCGCCCGCCCACAGCCAGCGCCGCTCCAGCACCGCCCACAGCGCCCAGGCGGCCAGCGCGGTCATCAGCGGCTCGGTGTACGCCATGGACAGCACGACGGAGTGCGGCAGCAGGGCCCACAGCAGCACCAGCGCGGTCGCGGTGCGGCGCCCGTACAGCCGCTCGCCGACCGCGTGGATCCCCCAGGCCGCGGCGAACGCCGCCGTCCAGGACACCAGTAGCCCGGCCGTGCCGCCCGCCACCGGCAGCGCCGTGCGCACCGCCCGCAGCAGGCTCGGGTAGAGCGGGAAGAACGCCAGGTCGCTCTG
This sequence comes from Streptomyces sp. cg36, assembly GCF_041080675.1. Lineage (NCBI taxonomy): Bacteria > Bacillati > Actinomycetota > Actinomycetes > Kitasatosporales > Streptomycetaceae > Streptomyces > Streptomyces cyclosori. Next base: position 4,250,134 of record NZ_CP163520.1, read on the forward strand.
GACCACCCCGCTCGGCCAGTACAGGGTCCGCCCGTACCCGTTGGCCGCGATCTTGATGTACCAGTCGGCGTCCCACGCGGTGGCCAGCAGGGCGCGCGGGGAGCGCCCCAGGTGCCAGGACCAGCCCGCCAGGACGAGCACCCCGGTGAGCCGGGCGGCGGCGAACAGCCCGAGCGCGGGGGCCGCCCGGCGCAGTGCGGTCAGCCGGCGCGGCGCGGCCAGGGCGGCGCCGGAGCGGCGTACGAGAGCGGTGATCTCGGCGGACAGGGGGCACCTCCGGGCGCGCTCGGAGCCGTTCCCCGGGGCACCGGCGCGGGCCGTGCGGCCCGCGGGTCAGCCCGCGAGCGCCTTGAGCCGGGAGACGGCCTCTTCGATCACACTCTCCCTCTTGCAGAAGGCAAATCGGACGAAAGGCGCGCCCGCGTCCCGGTGGTCGTAGAAGACGGCGTTGGGGATCGCCACCACCCCGCACCGCTCCGGCAGCGCCCGGCAGAAGGCGAAGCCGTCGCCGCCGTGCGAGAGCTCCGGGCCCAGCGGGCGGATGTCGGTGGTGACGAAGTAGGTGCCGGCCGGCCGGTAGACCGCGAACCCGGCCGCCGCCAGGCCCGCGCCCAGCAGGTCCCGCTTGGCCCGCAGGTCCTCGCGGAGCGCGTCGAAGTAGCCGTCGGGCAGCCGCAGCGCCTCGGCGACGGCGTACTGGAAGGGCCCGGACGACACGTACGTCAGGAACTGCTTGGCCGACCGCACGGCCGTGACCAGCTCGGGCGCCGCCGTCACCCAGCCGACCTTCCAGCCGGTGAACGAGAACGTCTTGCCCGCCGAGCCGATGGTGACCGTGCGCCCGCGCATCCCCGGCAGCGTCGCGATCGGCACGTGGTCGCCGTCGAAGACCAGGTGCTCGTACACCTCGTCCGTCACCACCAGCAGGTCCCGCTCGCACGCCAGCTCGGCGACGGCGGTCAGCTCCTGGCGGGTCAGCACGGTCCCGGTCGGGTTGTGCGGGGTGTTGAGCAGGATGAGGCGGGTGCGCGGGGTGACGGCGGCCCGCAGCTCGTCGAGGTCCAGGACGTAGCGTCCGCCGTCGGGGCGCAGGGTGACCGGGACCCGGGTGCCGCCCGCCATCGCGACACAGGCGGCGTACGAGTCGTAGTACGGCTCCAGGGCGATCACCTCGTCGCCCGGCTCCACCAGCGCGAGCAGCGCCGCCGCGATCGCCTCGGTGGCGCCCGCCGTCACCAGCACCTCGCTCTCCGGGTCGTACACGAGCCCGTAGCGCCGCTCCTGGTGGTCGGCGATCGCGGCGCGCAGCTCGGGTACGCCCGGGCCCGGCGGGTACTGGTTGCCGCGCCCGTCCCGCAGGGCCCGCACGGCGGCCTCCCGGATCTCCTCGGGGCCGTCGGTGTCGGGGAAGCCCTGGCCCAGGTTGATGGCCCCGGTGCGGGCGGCGAGGGCGGACATCTCGGCGAAGATCGTGGTCCCGAACTCGGCGAGGCGGCGGTTGAGCGGAGGGCGCGCGCTGGAGGTCATGGCGGCCATCCTGCGCGCAACCTCTGGAGTTGCTCAAGTGTGCTTTCGCGCGCGGCGGCGGAGGGCATCCCCCGGTCACGCACGACGGAAGAAGGACGGTGGGGGAGATGGGATATGTCATCGCGGGGGCCGTGCTGGTCCTGATCTGGTGGGTCGTCGGCCGCCTGACCCGGGGCAGCAAGGCCCGGTGGCGGCGCGGGTGGTACGGGTCGGGCCCGGGCCGCAAGGGGGCGTCGGGCGCGTCGGGGACGTCCGCGTCCTCCTGGTGGGCCGGCGACAGCGGCGGCGGTGGCCACGGCCACCACGGCGGCCACTCCTGCGGGGGCGGCCACTCGTGCGGCGGCGGCCACTCCTCCTGCGGGGGCGGTTCGTCGTGCGGGGGCGGCGGCTGCGGTTCCAGCTGACACGGGGCAGCTGATTCCGTCCGCACGCCCGTAGTGAGCGCCCGGTGGGTGGACCCCCGCCGGGCGCCTTCATGCGCGCCCTCGGGTTGAACAGTTGAACCGTGTTGCATCCGAGGGGATGGAAACCCCGTCAAGTTGGGTAAAAACGCTGTGAGCGCCGCGCACTTCATGATTCCCTCGCTGTTGAGAAACGCAGCCCACGGACCCCCACCGGGCGGACCTGAGCAGGCGGTCCCCCCTTTCTGCGCACCGGTTCCGGGGTGACCCCGGTAGTCCACCCTCCACATGTGTGTTTTTGCGGAGCCCACCCATGCTCACGACTCTCAAGACCGTCTACACCGACACGCGTGCCAGCGACCTCGCCTGGGCGCTGGGCCGTGAACCCCTGCCCGCCCTGGCCGTCCTCGACCTCGAACTCTCCGGCGCCAAGCTCCAGTTGAGACTCCTCGGCGCCTCCCACCAAGTCCTCCTGGAGGAGGAGCAGGGCTCCTGTTCGGAGACCGTCGCCTGCATGCCCGGCAGCAGCACCCCCCTCCCCCTCGGCGTGGCGAAGCGCCTCGGGGAGTGGGAGTACGAGTTCGCGGCCCGGGTCGAGACGCTGTCCGGCGGTTCGTTCGCCGGGCGCGCCCAGGAGCTCCTCGCGCTCGTCGCGGACCACCCCAACGGCCTTGCAGGGACGTTTCCGGGCTCGCCGCACGCGTTCACCGCGATGCTCGCCCAGCGCTGCGAGGGCCAGGTGCGCTGGCGGACCTGGCACGCGTACCCGCAGGAGGGGCAGCTGGTCGTGACCCGTACGAGGGTCGGCGTCCGGATGACCGCCCCGGTCCCCCTCTGATCGCCACGCGCGGGTGCGTGCAGGTTAACGGGGGTGCACCGCCACTGCGGGGGCCGTAATTCCCTCCGCGGTGCGCTAGTTGCACCCTTGTGGGTGACAGGATGGCAGCGTGTCGTGACGTAGCGTTCCCATCATGATCGAACCGTCTGTGTCCGTCCTGCCCTGTGGCATCCCGCCTCCGGCACCCCGGCGCAGCACCGCGCGGTTCATCGTGCTCGGCACCGTCTTCGTCTGCGCGGCCTGCGGCCTGGTCTACGAACTCGAACTGGTCGCCCTCGCCTCGTACTTGATCGGCGACTCCGTCACCCAGGCGTCCGTCGTCCTGTCCGTGATGGTCTTCGCGATGGGCATCGGCTCGCTCCTCGCCAAACGGCTGCGGCTGCACGCCGCCGTCGGCTTCGGCCTGATCGAGGCGGCGCTGGCGCTGGTCGGCGGCTGCTCGGCGATCGTCCTGTACGGGACGTTCGCGTGGTTCGGCGGCGCGCGGTACGCGCTGGTGGCGTTCTCGCTGGCCATCGGCGTGCTCATCGGCGCCGAGGTCCCGCTGCTGATGACCCTGATCCAGCGCGTCTCCCGGCAGGACCCGGGCGGCACGGTCGCCGACCTGTTCGCCGCCGACTACGTGGGGGCGCTCGTCGGCGGGCTCGCCTTCCCGTTCCTGCTGCTGCCGCTGCTCGGCCAGCTCACGGGCGCGCTGCTGACCGGCGCGGTCAACGCGGTGGCGGGCGGCGCGCTGGTGCTCTGGCTGTTCCGGCGCGATCTGACGCCCCGCGCGCGCTGGTGGCTGTTCGCCGCCAACGTCCTGGTCCTGTCGGTGCTCGCCGTCACCACCGCGCTGGTCGGCGCCTTCGAGCAGGCGGCGCGCCGCGCGGTGTACGGGGGACAGGTGCGGGTCGCCGTGCAGACCGGGGTGCAGGAGATCGTCCTCACCGGCAGCCGCACCGGGCACGGCCCCGGCGGCCCCCTCGACCTCTTCCTCGACGGGCGGCTGCGGGTCAGCGGGCGCGACGAGCGGCGCTACCACTCGGCGCTGGTCGGCCCGGTGATGGACGCCGGGCCGCACGGCCGGGTCCTGGTGCTGGGCGGCGGGGACGGCCTGGCCGCGCGCGAGGTGCTGCGCCGCCCGGGGGTGCGGCAGGTGACCCTGGTCGAGCTCGACCCGGCGGTGGTCGACCTGGCGCGCCACGACCCGGCCCTGTCGGCGCTCAACGGCCATGCCTTCGACGACGCGCGCGTGACGCCCGTGATCGCGGACGCCTTCGGCTGGCTGCGCGGCCCCGGCCGGGCGGCGGGCCCGTACGACGTGGTCATCTCCGACCTCCCCGACCCCGGCATCACCCCGAGCACCAAGCTGTACTCGGAGGAGTTCTTCGGCCTCGCCGCCCGGGTGCTGGCGCCCGGCGGCCGGATCGTGGTGCACGCGGGCCCGGTGGCGACCCGGCCGCACACGTACTGGACGGTGGAGTCGACGGTACGGGCGGCGGGCCTGCGGACCGTGCCGTACCGCGCGACCGGCCGCCTCACCGGGTTCACGGCGGGCCCCGACCGCGCCTCGGAGGCGACGAAGGCGCCGCACGACTGGGGCTTCGTCCTCGCCTCCGCGTCCGGCGTCCCGGCCGCCGTGCTCCCGCCGGAGCTGGATCCCCTGGCCCGGCAGCGGCCCCGCGCGCCGCTGCCCCCCTCGACGCTGGTGCACCCGCGCTACACCGGATGAGGCGGGCGTGGCGTTTGCGCAGACGCGGCGCCCGGCCCTGAGTAGGCTCGGTGCCCATGGAGCATGAGGTGTTCGTTCCGGTCGAGACCGAACCGCTGCGCGCGGCCCTGCGGGACCCGGCGCGGGTCGCCCGCTGCGTCCCGGGCCTGCAGCAGGACGCGGGCGAGCCACCGGTGGCCGGCCGTCTCAGGCTGCGCCTGGAGGGGCACACGATCACCTACCGGGGCACACTGCGGATCACCGAGCTCGACGCGGACACCTTCGGCGTGGAGGCCGAGGGCACGGAGGCGCGCGGCACGGGCGCGGCCAAGCTCTCCCTCACGCTCGCACTGGCGCCCCGGGCGGAGGGCACCCTGCTGACCTTCACGGCGACGGCCACGGCCGACGGCCGCGTCGCCGAGGCCCGCCCCGAGGCGGCCGAGGCATCGGCCACCCGCCTGCTGGACCGTTTCGCCTCGGCGCTGGCCGCCGACGCGGGAGCGGCGCAGGAGAACCCGGACCCGGCCGGGTCCGAGGGCCGGGCGGCCGGTGCCGCGGAGGCGGACGCGGGGGCTGACGAGGCGGCGGCTGCGGGGGTCGACGAGGCGGCTGCCGCACCCGCCGGGTCCGCCGACGAGGCCCGGCCCGCCGACGCCTCCGACTCCGCGGCCTCCGCTGGTGCCTCCGCCGCCGGGGAAGGGCCCGGCCGCGGCGACGGCGCCGGGGAGGTGCCCGCCGCCGAGGACGCGTCCGGCCCCGGCGGCGATGCCGCCGAGTTCGACGACGCCCTCGGGCGGTCCGTGTTCGACGCCGTGGTGCCGCCGCCGTCGCTCGACCCGCTCGCCGACGACGAGTTCGAGCTGCTCGACTCCGACTACGCGCCCGTGGAGGCCGCGCACGCCCGGCGGACGATGATCGGCCGCAGCGCCGAGGAGGTCGACCACGCGCCGCCGCGCGGGCGGTACGCACCGGTGCCCGCCCCGGCCGGCTCGGGCGCGGGGGCCACCCTGCGCTGGGTCGCCCCCGCCGCCGCCCTGGCACTGGCCTCGGCGGTGGTGGTGGGCCGCGCACTGCGCCGCCGCCGTTAGGCCACCGTCGCCCTGCCGCCGAACGGGACGGCGCGGCGGTACGGGAGCACGTCACCGCACCCCGCCGCCCCCGCGCAAGTAGTGTCGGGGGCGTGAGTAGTGACAAGAGTGTCCGGCTGGCTGCCGGTGACGTCGAGTTGACGGTGCGTCCGGACAACGGATGCCGGATCGAGAGCCTGCGCATCGGCGGTACGGAGCTGCTGCGCCAGGGCGACCGGTACGGCTGCTTCCCGATGGTCCCCTGGTGCGGCCGGATCGAGCACGGCGAGTTCCGCAACGGCGGCACCAAGTACACGATGCCGCTCAACTCCCCGCCGCACGCCATCCACGGCACCGGCCGGGACTCGGTGTGGAAGCGCGTCCGGCTCGCCGAGACGGAGGACGGCCGCGCCGAGGCCCACTTCACGTACGACCTGGTGGAGCCGTGGCCCTACACCGGCCGGGTCACCCAGACCTTCGAGCTGTCGCCGGACGCGCTGACGCTGACCATGGGTGTCGAGACGTACGGCGACTCGTTCCCGGCGCAGGTCGGCTGGCACCCCTGGTTCCGGCGCGCCATCGGGGGCGAGGAGGACGTGCGGATCGGGTTCGAGCCCGCCTGGCAGGAGGAGCGCGGGGAGGACCATCTGCCGACCGGCCGCCGCATCGCCCCGGCCCCCGGCCCCTGGGACGACTGCTTCGGGATGCCGGACGGCGTCGACGTCACCCTGACCTGGCCGGAGCGGCTGGAGCTCAAGGTGACCAGCCGCAGCGAGTGGGTGGTCGTCTACGACGAGCAGGAGGAGGCGGTGTGCGTGGAGCCGCAGTCCGGCCCGCCCAACGGCCTCAACACGCTCCCCCGGCTGGTGACGCCGGTGGACCCGCTGGAGCTGGCGACGACCTGGAGCTGGCGCCGCCTTTAAGCTGGCGGGCATGACTGACGTACGCGCTGAGCTGCTCCAGCAGATCAAGGACAAGGCCGTGGTGCACGGCAAGGTGACCCTCTCCTCGGGTCTGGAAGCCGACTACTACATCGACCTGCGCCGGATCACCCTGGACGGCGAGGCCGCGCCGCTGGTCGGTCAGGTCATGCTCGACCTCACCGCCGACCTGGACTTCGACTGCGTGGGCGGTCTGACGCTGGGCGCCGACCCGGTGGCGACGTCGATGCTGCACGCCTCGGCCGCGCGCGGGCAGCGCCTGGACGCCTTCGTGGTGCGCAAGGCGCAGAAGGCGCACGGCATGCAGCGCCGCATCGAGGGCACCGACGTCAAGGGCCGTCGCTGCCTGGTGGTCGAGGACACCTCCACCACCGGCGGCTCGCCGCTGACGGCCGTCGAGGCCGTGCGCGAGGCGGGCGGCGAGGTCGTCGCCGTGGCGACGATCGTCGACCGGGGCGCGGCGGACGCGATCGCCGGTGCGGGCCTGTCCTACCTGACCGGCTACCAGCTGGGCGACCTGGGCCTGGCCTAGCGGTACGCAGGTGCCGGGCGCCGCCGTACGGGGGCGCCGGGCGCCGGGGCGATGGGCGGAATGACCCGGATGTCGCCCTGCCCGTAACCGGTCCGGAGTATCCCGCAAGATCGACTGACGGGCACTCCGAAAGTGGTCACTCGGCTCCCTGTGCTTCTGCACAGCGCCTCTGACCTGCGCTTTCCCCGAGGGGGCGGCTGTTTCACGTGAAACAGCCGCCCCCTCGCGCACACGCAGGGTGGAGCCGGGCCGAGAGTCTGGAAAGATGGGCCGCGACGATGACGTCGCCCCCAGGTCAGGGCCAGCACATACGCAAACCCGCACATCACAAGGAGCGGACAGATGCCCATCGCAACCCCCGAGGTCTACAACGAGATGCTCGACCGGGCGAAGGCAGGCAAGTTCGCCTACCCGGCCATCAATGTGACCTCGACCCAGACCCTGCACGCTGCGCTGCGCGGCTTCGCGGAGGCCGAGAGCGACGGCATCATCCAGATCTCCACCGGTGGTGCGGAGTTCCTGGGCGGCCAGCACAACAAGGACATGGTGACCGGCGCGGTCGCCCTGGCCGAGTTCGCCCACATCGTGGCCGCCAAGTACGACATCACCGTCGCGCTGCACACGGACCACTGCCCCAAGGACAAGCTGGACGGCTACGTCCGCCCGCTCCTTGAGGTGTCCGCCGAGCGCGTGGCCAAGGGTCTGAACCCGCTCTTCCAGTCGCACATGTGGGACGGCTCCGCCGAGACCCTCGCGGACAACCTGGCCATCGGCCAGGAGCTGCTCGCCAAGGCCGCCGCCGCCAAGATCATCCTTGAGGTCGAGATCACCCCGACCGGCGGCGAGGAGGACGGCGTCAGCCACGAGATCAACGACGAGCTGTACACGACCGTCGACGACGCGCTGCGCACCGCCGAGGCCCTGGGCCTGGGCGAGAAGGGCCGCTACCTGCTGGCCGCCTCCTTCGGCAACGTCCACGGCGTCTACAAGCCGGGCAACGTCGTGCTGCGTCCGGAGCTCCTCAAGGACCTCCAGGAGGGCGTCGCCGCCAAGTACGGCAAGGCGTCCCCGTTCGACTTCGTCTTCCACGGCGGCTCGGGCTCCACGGCCGAGGAGATCGCCACCGCGCTGGAGAACGGCGTCGTGAAGATGAACCTCGACACCGACACCCAGTACGCCTTCACCCGCCCGGTCGCGGACCACATGTTCCGCAACTACGACGGTGTCCTGAAGGTCGACGGCGAGGTCGGCAAGAAGTCCACCTACGACCCGCGCACCTGGGGCAAGCTCGCCGAGGCGGGCATGGCCAAGCGGGTCGCCGAGGCGTGCGCCAACCTGCGCTCGACCGGCACGAAGCTGAAGTAACGGCCGCGCGGGCCCAGCGCCCGCGCTCCCCCGTCCGGGGCCCGGTATCCCTCTCGTGGGGGGTGCCGGGCCCCGTGCGTTCGGCGAGAGTGGAGTGCATGAGCGTACGGATGGGCACGGCGGCGGGGCGATGGGTGCTGTTGACGACGGTGCTCGGGTCCGGGATGGCCATGCTCGACTCGACCGTCGTCAATGTGGCCCTGCCCCGCATCGGCGCCGACCTCGACGCGGACATGGCGGTGCTCCAGTGGACCGTCAACGCGTACATGCTGACGCTCGCCGGGCTGATCCTGCTCGGCGGAGCCCTCGGCGACCGGTACGGCCGCCGCAAGGTCTTCGTCTTCGGCGTCGTCTGGTTCGCCGCCGGGTCGCTGCTGTGCGGCATCGCGCCGGACGCGGGCGTGCTGATCGCCGCCCGCGCCCTCCAGGGCATCGGCGGCGCGCTGCTCACCCCCGGCTCGCTCGCCCTGATCCAGGCGGGCTTCCACCCCGACGACCGGGCCCGTGCGGTCGGCGTCTGGTCGGGCCTGGGCGGGGTCGGCGCGGCCGTCGGCCCGTTCCTGGGCGGCTGGCTGGTGGACGGCCCCGGCTGGCGCTGGGTCTTCCTGCTGAACGTGCCGCTGGCGGCGGTCTGCGTCCCCGTGGCCCTGCGGCACGTGCCCGAGTCGCGCGACGAGCGCGTGCACACCGGGCGGTTCGACGCCACCGGGGCGGCGCTGGGAGCAGCCGCGCTGGCACTGGTGACGTACGCGCTGATCGAGGCGCCCGGACAGGGGGCGTCGCCGCTGGTGCTGGGAACGGCGGCGCTGGGCGCGGTCCTGGGCGCCGCCTTCGTCCGGCTGGAGCGGCGGCTGGCGGACCCCATGCTGCCGCCCGACATCTTCGCGTCGCGCCAGTTCACGGCGGTGAACCTGGTGACGCTGTGCGTGTACGCGGCGTTCGGCGGCTTCTTCTTCCTGGCCGCGCTCCAGCTCCAGGTGGTCGCCGGGTACTCGGCGCTGGGCGCCGGGGCCGCGCTGCTGCCCACCACGGCCCTGATGCTGCTGCTCTCGGCCCGCTCCGGCGAGCTGGGCGAGCGCATCGGCCCGCGCATCCCCCTCACGGTGGGGCCGCTGCTGTGCGCGGCGGGGATGCTGCTGATGCTGCGGGTGGGGGTGGGCGCGTCGTACGTACGGGACGTGCTCCCCGCGGTCGTCGTCCTGGGCCTCGGCATGGTGACCCTGGTCGCGCCCCTCACCGCCACGGTCCTGGCCTCGGTGGACGCGGGCCGGGCGGGGCTGGCCAGCGGCATCAACAACGCGGCGGCACGGGCGGCCGGGCTGGTCGCGGTGGCCGCGCTGCCGCTGGTGGCGGGCATGTCACCGGACGCGTACCGCTCGGCGGCGGAGTTCGGATCGACGTTCCGGCGGGCGATGCCGGTGTGTGCGGGGGTGCTGGTGGTGGGGGCGGTGGTGGCGTTCGTGACGGTGCGGAGGGGGGGAGCGGGGTGTCATCCGGAGTGCAGGGTGTCGTGCGGGGTGGTACCACCCCTGGAACGCGCCCGCGAGGAACCCCCACGTCATCCCACCCCTTGAGCACTGGCCCCTTTCCCCCGGCGGGTGGCTGGTCGCGCAGTTCCCCGCGCCCCTTTCGGCCGGGGGTTCGTCTGCGGGCGGGTGGTGGGCTGGTCGCGCCGTTCCCCGCGCCCCTGGAAACCCGCTTTCGTCTGCGGGCCGTGGTCGCTTCTCGCGCAGTTCCCCGCGCCCCTGAAAAGCCTCGTTCGTCTGCGGGCCGTGGTGGGCTGGTCGCGCAGTTCCTCGCGCCCCTAAAGCGTGGGGCTGAGGTGGGTTCTTCGGGTGTCGGGTATTCCTTGGGGGTGCGGGGGTGGCTGGAACGGTTGGCTGAGCCGCTGGCTTTTCAGGGGCGCGGGGAACTGCGCGACAAGCCCCCACCGGCCCGCAGGTGAACGACCGCGTTCGGTGGTGTCCCCCGGAGGGTCTGGGGAACGGGTGGGGTGGGGGTGATCCTCCGTTGTCGGCGCCACGCGGCAGACTGGCCCCATGTCCATTCACGAGAACCTCCTCGGCGGCCCCGCCCCGACCCACCTCCCCGACGACCCCGAACCCCGCGACCTCCTCGCGCAGGGCACCGACCCCGCCGACGTCGCCGCCAAGTACCCCACCTCCTCCCTCGCCTGGGCCCAGCTCGCGGACGACGCGTTCGACGCGGGCCGCACGGTCGAGTCGTACGCGTACGCCCGCACCGGCTACCACCGCGGCCTGGACTCGCTGCGCCGCGCCGGCTGGAAGGGCCACGGCCCGGTGCCGTGGGAGCACGAGCCCAACCGCGGCTTCCTGCGCGCCCTGCACGCCCTGGCCCGCGCCGCCCAAGCGATCGGCGAGCAGGCCGAGTTCGAGCGCTGCACCACGTTCCTGCGGGACTCCTCCCCGCTGGCCGCCGACACGCTGGGCTGACCTGCGCGTTTCCGTACCGTCCGGGCATCTTCGGCCCGGACGGTACGATCGCACGCACCATCGAATATCGGACAACTGCACGCGCTGGCGCACGAGGCCCCACACCTCTCCCCCCAACTCCAGCCACAACAAGGGGAGAAGTCTGTCTTGGGCAAGCGAGCAGCCCGCAACGGAGCCCGTCGTGGCCGTGACCACACCCGACCCCGTGGCCGTGGCAGACGCCCGGCCCGGCGCCACCCGCGCGCCCTGCTGCTCGTAGGCGGTCTGCTCGGCCTCTCCCTGATCTGCGGCGCGGCGTTCGCCGAGTGGCACGACGGCGACGACACCCAGCAGCCCGGATACGCCGCGGAGACCCCGCTCGGCGACCGCGAGCCCCTGCCCGCCGACCCGTCCCCGTCCAAGTCGTCGAAGGACGAGAAGCAGAAGGACGGGAAGCAGAAGGACGAGAAGAAGGGGAAGGGCGGCTCCGGGCGCGCGCCGGGGGACGTGCCCGCCTCCGGGCCCGGCACCTTCACCCCGGCCGGTGCCTCCGGCGCCCCCGTCGGCACGGGCGGGCCGCTGCGCCGCTACAAGGTGCTGGTCGAGGACGGCGTCGACGTCTCGCCGCGCCAGGCCGCCACCGAGATCGAGGCGATACTCGCCCACCCCCGCAGCTGGGCCGCGCACGGGCGTGGCCGGTTCCAGCTGGTCTCGGGCGACGACCGCGCCGACGTGACGATAAAGATCGCCACCCCGGCCACCACGGACAAGCTGTGCGCGGTCAACGGCGACACCCACGGTGAGCTGAACTGCGAGGTCCAGGACGGCGTCGTGGTCAACCTCAAGCGGTGGGTGCTGGGCTCGCCGCAGTACGACGGGCCGCCCGCCGAGTACCGGCACCTGATCATCAACCACGAGATCGGGCACATGATCGGCTTCCACCAGCACATGGCCTGCCCGGGGCCGGGCAAGCCCGCGCCGGTGATGCAGCAGCAGATCAAGGGCCTGGACGGCTGCAAGTCCAACGCGTGGCCGTACACCAAGGGCGGCGCCTTCGTGGAGGGGCCTTCCGTGCCCTGACGTGGGTGGAGGGGGCGTGCTTATGATGCGGGTGGGGACCGGGGCTCCGATGCCGATGAAGGAAGGGGCGGACCGCTACCCGGACACGTCGAGGAGACAGCGGTGTCATCAAAGATGTCCGAACCGGTCGAAAACGGCGCACCCGCAGAAGCACCCGCCGCGCACGCGGAAGCGCCCACCGCGCCCGTAGAAGCGCCCTCCGCGTCCACCGCGCCCGCCTCCGCCGACGCGGCCGTGGACGCCCCCAATCTGGACTTCGCGGGCACCACGCCGTACGAGGACTACGTCCAGGCGGACGTCCTCACCCACCTCCAGCAGCTGCGCTCCGACGACCCGGGCGAGATGGTCTTCCTGGTGACCACCCAGGTCATGGAGTTGTGGTTCACGGTGATCGTCCACGAGTGGGAGACCGCCACGCGCGCGTTGCGCGAGGACCGGATCCCGGTGGCCGTGGACGCGCTCAAGCGTTCCGTACGCGAGCTGGAGGCGCTCAACGCCTCCTGGACGCCGCTGGCGCAGCTCACGCCCGCGCAGTTCAACTCCTACCGCTCGGCGCTCGGCGAGGGCTCCGGCTTCCAGTCCGCGATGTACCGGCGGATGGAGTTCCTGCTGGGCGAGAAGTCGGCGTCCATGCTGGTGCCGCACCGGGGCGCGCCGCGCGTGCACGCCGAGCTGGAGAAGGCGCTCCAGGAGCCGAGCCTGTACGACGAGGTGCTCGCGCTGCTGGCCCGCCGGGGCCACGCGGTGCCGGCCGCCGTCCTCGACCGCGACCTCTCGCAGCGCTACGAGCCCTCGCCCGAGGTCGAGGCCGTCTGGACGGATCTTTACGCCGGGGACCAGAACGGGGAACTCGTACGCCTGGGCGAGGCGTTGACCGATGTGGGTGAGCTGGTGTGGCGCTGGCGCAACGACCATCTGGTGGCGACGAGGAGAGCGATGGGCGCGAAGACGGGTACGGGCGGTTCGGCGGGCGTGGCCTGGCTGGAGAAGCGCGCCGGGAAGAACGTGTTCCCCGAGCTGTGGACGGCGCGCAGCCATGTCTGAGTCCCTGGCCGGCAAGGCCGCGGCGCTCGACGCCGCAGACGAACTCGCCAAGCACCGCGAGCTGTTCGCCCTCGACGACTCGGTCGTCTACCTCGACGGGAACTCGCTGGGCGCGCTGCCCCGGCACGTCGCGGCGCGCATGCAGGAGGTCATCACCCACGAGTGGGGCGAGCTGCGCATCCGCTCCTGGGACGAGAGCGGCTGGTGGACGGCGCCGGAGCGGATCGGCGACCGGATCGCGCCGCTGGTCGGCGCGGCCCCCGGCCGGATCGTGGTGGGCGACTCCACGAGTGTGAACGTCTTCAAGGCGCTGGTGGCGGCGGTCCGGCTGGCGCCCGCCGAGCGGGACGAGATCCTGGTCGACGAGTCGACGTTCCCGACCGATGGGTACGTGGCGTCGTCGGCGGCGCGGATGACCGGGCGCACGGTCCGGCCGGTGGCGCCCGGTGAGATGGTCGCGGAGCTGGGTCCGCGCACGGCGGCGATCCTGGTCAACCACGTCGACTACCGCACGGGCCGGCTGCACGACCTGCCCGGCATCACCGCCGCCGCCCACGCGGCGGGCGCGCTCGCCGTCTGGGACCTGTGCCACAGCGCGGGCGCGCTGCCCGTCGGGCTCGATGCGCACGGGGTGGACTTCGCGGTGGGCTGCACCTACAAGTACCTGAACGGGGGGCCGGGTTCACCGGCGTATCTGTACGTCCGGGGGGACCACCAGTCCGCCTTCGACTCGCCCCTTCCCGGGTGGAACTCGCACGAGGACCCCTTCGGGATGCGGCCCGACTACGTTCCGGCCGGCGGAGCCGTCCGGGGCCGGGTCGGTACGCCGGACATCCTGTCCATGCTGGCGCTGGAGTCCGCGCTCGACGTCTGGGACGGCGTCTCCATCGAGGCCGTCCGCGCGAAGTCACTGGCGCTGACGGACTTCTTCCTGGAGTGCGTGGAGGCGTACGTGCCGGGTGGGCGGGTCACGTCCGTCACGCCCGTCGCGCACGGGGAGCGGGGGAGTCAGGTCGGGTTGCGGTGTGCGGATGCGGGGGTGGTGATGCGGGAGTTGATCTCTGCGGGGGTTGTCGGTGATTACCGGCGGCCGGATGTGCTGCGGTTTGGGTTCACGCCGTTGTATGTGGGGTTCGGGGACGCGGAGAGGGCGGCGGCGGTCCTGTCGCGCTCCCTCCCCTAGCCCCTCGGCCCGCGGGCCCTCCCCGGGCCCCGCTGCGCCTGCGGCCCGGCGGGGCCCGCCCGCGCGGTTCCCGCGCCCCGATTGGGCCGGTCGTCGTCTGCGGCCCGGCGGGGGCTGGTCGCGCAGTTCCCCGCGCCCCTCATGGGCCGGATCTTTGTCTGCGGGCCGGTGGTCGCTCTTCGCGCAGTTTCCCGCGCCCCTCAACCCGCTTTCGTCTGCTGGCCGTGCTCGCTTCTCGCGCAGTTCCCCGCGCCCCTGGGAAACCCGTCTTCGTCCGCAGACCGTGCGGGGTTGCTCGCGCCGTTCCTCGCGCCCCTGAAACCCCCCTTCGTCTGCTGGCCGTGGTCGCTTCTCGCGCAGTTCCCCGCGCCCCTAGGGGGTACGGGCAGTCGGAGAAGTCGGCTCGGCCACCGGCTTTTAGGGGCGCGGGGAACTGCGCGACCGGCCCAGCACGGTCCGCAGACGAAGCCCGGCCCCGAAAGGGGCGCGGGGAACTGCGCGACAAGCCCAGCACGGTCCGCAGACGAAGTCCGGCCCCGAAAGGGGCGTGGGGAACTGCGCGAGTAACCCCGCCGGGCCCCAGGCGGATGGGTCAGGCAGGTGTGCGGCCGGGCTGTAGGTGGGCGTACCTCCGGCCCGGAGTCCAGGCGGGCCCAGAACCGGGGCGCGGCCGGGGCGGAGTGGCGGGAAATCGCTGGTAGCGTCCCGTCGATCCGTCCGTACGAGAGGTTGAGGCATGCCGGACAACCAAGAGGCCCGCGACACCGCCGAGATGGCCTCCGCCTTCTCGCATCCCCCCGTCGCCCCCGACGCCACCGCCTCGTACGGCCCCCACCCCGACCAGGTCGTGGACTTCTACCACCCCCGCGCCACCACCGACCCCACTCCCACCCCCACCCCCCTCGTCGTCGCCCTGCACGGCGGCGCCTGGCGGGCCAGGTACGACCGCCGCCACCTCACCCCGTTCGTGGACTTCCTCGCCCGCCGGGGCTTCGCCGTCGCCAACGTCGAGTACCGGCGCGGCAGCGGCCTGCCGCAGCAGGGCGGGGGCGGCGCCCCGGCGGGCCGCTGGCCGGAGACGTTCGACGACGTGGCCGCCGCCCTGGACGCCCTCCCCGACCTGGCCCGTACGCACCTGCCCCGGGCGGACCCGCGCCGTACGGTCCTCACGGGCCACTCGGCCGGAGGCCATCTCGCCCTGTGGGCGGCGGCCCGGCACGTCCTGCCGCCCGACTCCCCCTGGTACTCGCCGGCCGCCGGCCGCCTCCGGGGCGTCGTCGCCCTCGCCCCGATCGCCGACTTCGCGCGCGCGGTGGAGCTGGACGTGTGCGGCGGGGCGGTCGGTCAACTGCTGGGCCAGGACGCGCAGTTCGCCGAGAGGCGCTCCCTCGCCGACCCGTCCCTCCTCCTGCCGACCGGCGTCGCCACCACCCTCGTCCAGGGCCGGGACGACATCGTCGTGCCGCAGGCCGTGGCCGAGGCGTACGCGGACGCGGCGGCCGAGGCCGGGGAGCCCGTCGGCTACACGCTGCTCGAAGGGGTCGGCCACTTCCCGCTCATCGACCCGGCCGCGGACGCCTGCGCGGTCGTGGCGGAGGAGATCGCCCAGCTCGCGTACTGACCCGAGGGCCCCGCCACCCACCACCGGACTCCGCAACCGACCACCGGGCCCCGGAGGGCACCACCGGGCCCCGCCACCCACCACCAGCCCCCCGCGTAGTACCTGAGACGGACCCCCGCAGATCCGTACCGCAGGGGACGCCCCCCGCCCGCCCCCTCTCTTACGGTGGGGCCATGACCCAGACGACCAGCCCGCCCGCGGGCAACAGCGGGCGGAGCCCCGAGTTCCTGCTTGCCCTCGACGCCCTGGGCGGACTGCGCGAGGACCTCTTCCGTGACGCGTTCGCCTACCGCCCGCTGCGGCCGATGCGCACGGACGGCCCGCTCACCGCGCTGCTGCCGCAGCGGCTGCGGCGGTACGCGGCGTGGACCCCGCACGCGGCCGTGCTGTTCGCGGCCTTCGTCTCCGCATCGGCCACGTACGGCGTCGGCGGCGGCCCCCGGACCGATCTGATCTGGCTGGCGATGGGGCTGGCCGTGGGCTTCCCGGTGGCCATGACGCTGGTGCGGCCGATCGGCGCCTGGTGGCTGTCGCTCGCCATGACCTTCCTCGTCGGGGGGCTGCTCAGGACGGACGTGTTCGGGGGCTGGCCGCTGATACCGGGCACGTTCCTCGGGCATCTGGCCGTCATGGTGGTGGTCGCGCTGCGGACCCGGCCGAGGACGGCCGCGTGGATGTGGGCGCTGACGTTGCTGGTCGGCGCGGTCGTGCAGGCTCCGAGCGGGCGTTACTTCTCGCCCGAGACCGGTCCGATGGCCGTCGCGTCCGGGGTCCTGCTGCTGCTCGCCTCCGTCGTGAACATCCGCCGGGACGCCGAGCAGAAGATCACCATCGAGCAGTCGGTGACGGCGGTGGAGCGGGACAAGCGCACGGTCCTGGAGGAGCGCACCACGATCGCCCGCGAGCTGCACGACGTGGTCGCGCACCACATGTCGGTGGTGGCGATCCAGGCGGAGGCGGCCCCGTACCGGGTCGAGAACCCGCCGCCGGAGCTGGCCCAGGCGTTCGCGACGATCCGCGAGAACGCGGTGTCCGCGCTCATCGAGCTGCGCCGGGTGCTCGGTGTCGTACGCGCGGAGGACTACGAGGCGCCGGACGCGCCCCAGCCCACCCTCGCCGACCTCGACGCGCTCCTCGCGAACGTACGGGAGGCGGGGCTCGCGGTGGAGAAGACGGTGACGGGCGCGGTGCGGGAGCTGCCGCAGGGGGTCGAGCTGTCCGCGTACCGCATCATCCAGGAGGCGCTCAGCAACAGCCTGCGCCATGCGCCGGGCGCGGGTGCGCGGGTCGAGGTCGGCTATGTGCTGGGCGGGGTCGGGGTGCGGATCGTGAACGGCCCGGCCACCGGTCCGGTCGCCGCGTCCCCCGGCAGCGGGCACGGCATCACCGGCATGCGGGAGCGGGTGGCCATGCTCGGCGGGAAGATGACGGCGGGGGCGACGGCGGACGGCGGGTACGAGGTGGCGGTGTTCGTACCGGTGGAGACGGCCGAGCCGGTGGAGCCGGTGGAGTCGGCGGGGGCTGCCGGGTCGGCGGAACCGGAGCTGCGGCCATGAGCATCCGGGTCCTCGTCGTCGACGACCAGATGATGGTCCGCGAGGGGTTCTCGGTGCTCCTCAACGCGCAGCAGGACATCGAGGTGGTGGGGGAGGCGGTCGACGGGCACGACGCGGTGGCCAAGGTGCGGGCGCTCGAACCCGATGTCGTCCTCATGGACATCCGCATGCCCGGGATGAACGGGCTGGAGGCCACCCGCGAGATCGTGGCGGCGGACACGTCGGCGAAGGTGCTGGTGCTGACGACGTTCGACCTGGACGAGTACGTGTACCAGGCGCTGCGGGCGGGGGCCTCGGGGTTCCTCCTCAAGGACGCGTCCGCACGGCAACTGGCCGAGGGCGTACGGGTGGTGGCCTCCGGCGAGTCCCTGCTCGCGCCGTCCGTGACGCGCCGGCTCATCACCGAGTTCGCCCGGGTCACCCAGGTGCGGCGGGGGGTGGTGGGGAGCCACCAGGTGGAGGAGCTGACCGAGCGCGAGACGGAGGTGCTGGTGCTGATCGCCCAGGGGCTCTCCAACGCGGAGATCGCGGACCGGCTGGTGGTGGCGGAGTCGACGATCAAGACGCATGTGAGTCGGGTGCTGGTGAAGTTGGGGTTGCGGGATCGTACGCAGGCTGCGGTGTACGCGTACGAGACCCGCCTGATCACCCCGACGTAGCCCTCCGGGGGGCGGTGGTGGCTGACGGGGGAGCCCCCCGCGCCCCTGTGGGGCCGGTGTTCGCCCGCGGACCGTGCTGGGCCGGCCGCGCAGGCGATCATCCACGGGGTGGGGTGGCCTAGATCTCCACGTGGAGCGCGGTGAGGCCCCGGATCACGTACCCCGGCTTCCAGCTCGGCTCGGCGAGCAGCCGCATGCGCGGGGCCTCGCGCAGCAACAGGCCGAAGGACGCGGCGAGTTCGAGCCGGGCCAGCGGTGCGCCCAGGCAGTAGTGGATGCCCGCGCCGAAGGTCACGTGGCGGTTGGCCGCGGGCGGACGGCGTACGTCGAAGGTGTCCGGGTCCTCGAACGCGGCCGGGTCGCGGTTGGCGGAGCCGAAGAGCAGCGCGACCTCCGAACCCCGTGGGACGACGGTGCCGCCCACCTCGATGTCGTCGAGCACCCAGCGCTCGAAGAGCTGCAACGGCGTGTCGTAGCGCAGCAGTTCCTCGATGGCGCCGGGGAGGAGGGCGGGGTCGGCGCGGAGCAGGGCGAGCTGGTCGGGGTGGCGGAAGAGGGTCCACCAGCCGTTGGCCGTGGTGTTGACGGTGGCCTCGTGGCCCGCGTTGAGGAGCAGCACGCAGGTGGAGATCATCTCCTGCTCGGTGAGCGTGGTGCCGTCGGTGTCGTGGACGGCGATCAGCGCGGAGACGAGGTCGGGGGCGGGGGTGCGGCGGCGGTCGCGGATGAGCCCGCGCAGATAGCCGGAGAACTCCACGGACGCGCGTACCGCGCGGGTGGCGGTCTCCTCGTCCGGGTTCAGCTCGTACATTCCGCAGATGTCGGCCGACCAGGGGCGCAGGAGGTGGCGGTCGGCCTCCGGGATGCCGAGCATCTCGGCGATCACGGTGACGGGGAGGGGCTCGGCCACCTCGCTCAGGAGGTCGCCGCCGCCCGCCGCGACGAAGTCGCCCACCAGGCGGCGGGCGATCCGCTCGACGACCGGGGCCAGCTCCTCGACCCGCCTCGGCGTGAACGCCTTCGCCACCAGCCGCCGGATACGGGTGTGGTCCGGGGCCTCCAGGTCGAGGACGCCGTGGTCGTTGAGCGTGTGGAACGGCTCGTGGGACGGGGGCGGGGGTGTGCGGCCGAACTCCTCGTGGCTGAAGCGGTGCAGGTAGGTGCGGCCCAGGCGGCGGTCTCTGAGGAGGGTGGAGACGTCGTGGTGGTGGGGGATCAGCCACTGGTCGGTGACGGGGGTGTGGTGGGCGCGGGTCGCTTCGCGGAGGTGGGTGTAGGCGGGGTAGGGGTTGGCGATGAAGTGGGGGGAGGTGGGTTGGAAGTGGTGGGTGGTGTCCATGGGGGTTCCTTCCCCACCCCGCCCCTCCCCGTAAGCCCTCAGCCGGGCGGCTGGTGGGACTGGCCGCGGCCCGGCGGGGGCCCGCTCGCGCAGTTCCCCGCGCCCCTTTCGGGTCCGGACTTCGCCTGCGGACCGTGGTGGGCTTGTCGCGCAGTTCCCCGCGCCCCTTAAACGGGGGCTCCGCCCCCACCGGGTCCTGTTTCGTGTGCGGACCGTGCCGGGCTGGTCGCGCAGTTCCCCGCGCCCCTTGTGAACCCGGACTGTGTCTGCGGACCGTGCTGGGCCGGTCGCGCAGTTCCCCGCGCCCCTAAAGGCCGGTGGCCGAGCCAAGTTCTCCGGCTGCCCGTACCCCCTAGGGGCGCGGGGAACTGCGCGAGGAGCGGGCACGGTCTGCGGACGACAGCGGGTTCAGGGGCGCGGGGAACTGCGCGAGAAGCGACCGCGGTCTGCGGACGACAGCGGGTTCAGGGGCGCGGGGAACTGCGCGAGAAGCGACCGCGGTCTGCGGACGACAGCGGGTTCAGGGGCGCGGGGAACTGCGCGAGGAGCGGGCACGGTCTGCGGACGACAGCGGGTTCAGGGGCGCGGGGAACTGCGCGAGCAACCCCGTACGGTCTGCGGTCGAAGGCGGGTTTCCAGGGGCGCGGGGAACTGCGCGACCAGCTCACCACCGGGCCGCAGACACAATCCGGGCCCAATCGGGGCGCGGGGACCCCCGCAGGGCCACTGACGGCGCCCCCGGCTACGGGAGCGTCAGGGTCCACGTGGCTACCCGCCACGTCCTGCTCCGCACCGGCCCCCCCACCTGCTCCGCATCCCCCCGGTACCGGAACCCCGCCTCCCCGGACGTGACCGTCACCACTTCCGCCCCCGCGCACACCCGCTCCCCGGACCGCCCCTCCACCACGACCCTTGCCAGCCCGTTCAGGCCGGACAGGGACACCCCGGTGACGGGGGCGTCGGAGAGGAGGATGCCGTCCGCCTCCACCCGCAGCCGCTGTGCGACGGCCGCCGCCACGGGCGCGGGTGCCCGCACCAGGGTGCGTACCAGCGAACGGCACGCACTCCACACCGCGGGCGCGGGCGCCCGTACCGCCGGGGCCGGGGCCGGCGGCGGCGCCGGAATCCGCAGCCCGCCGAGCACGACCCCGTCCCCGTCGTCGACCAGCAGGTCGAGCCGTCGCGGCGCCCCGTCCAGGACCGCCCGCGCCGCCGCCACCGCCCCCGTGGGCACCCCCAGTGACCTGGCGAGTTCCAGGGAGGCCGCCGCCCCGACGGGCACCATGGCGACGGCGGGCCCGCCCCGGGACCCGCCCGCGGCCCGGGATCCGGCGCCCCCGCGCTCCTTGTGGAGCAAAGTCACAGTACGTAGCAGGGTGAGGTCGTCACCGACCACCACGGGCCGCCGCGCACCCCTGCGCGAGAGGGCGCGGGAGAACTCCTCCACCCCCTCCGGCCAGCATATTTTCGCCTGTGCACCCGCACACAGCACATCTTTCGCGATCCGCACGGACTCGCCGTCGATACGGCGGGCGACCGGGTCGATGACCACCAGTAGCTGGTCGGCAGCCGACACTTCGGTCCTTCCTCGGGTAGCATCTTTGTGCAAGAGCCCCTTGCGCTATTGCGCCAGGGGCTTCGTCTATTCCGGGGCACATTGGTGAGGCGGCGACACGCCCCTGACCTTGGACATGCCCCGCCCGGAAGGGGTGTACGCCTGTGCCCGCACTTGTGCTGCTCGGTGCTCAGTGGGGTGACGAGGGCAAGGGAAAGGCCACCGACCTGCTCGGTGGTTCCGTTGACTATGTAGTGCGTTACCAGGGCGGCAACAACGCCGGCCACACCGTCGTCGTCGGCGACCAGAAGTACGCGCTGCATCTTCTCCCTTCCGGGATCCTCTCGCCGGGGTGCACCCCGGTCATCGGCAACGGAGTCGTCGTCGACCCGGCGGTCCTGCTCTCCGAGCTGAGCGGGCTGAACGAGCGCGGCGTCGACACGTCCAAGCTGCTCATCAGCGGTAACGCTCACCTGATCACCCCGTACAACGTCACCCTCGACAAGGTGACGGAACGGTTCCTCGGCTCCCGCAAGATCGGCACCACCGGTCGCGGCATCGGCCCGACCTACGCGGACAAGATCAACCGCGTCGGCATCCGCGTCCAGGACCTGTACGACGAGTCGATCCTGGAGCAGAAGGTCGAGGCGGCGCTGGAGTCGAAGAACCAGCTGCTCGCCAAGGTCTTCAACCGCCGCGCGATCGAGGCGGAGAAGATCGTCGAGGAGATGCTCCAGTACGCGGAGCAGATCAAGCCGTTCGTCGCGGACACCACGCTGATCCTCAACAACGCGATCGACGACGGCAAGGTCGTCCTCTTCGAGGGCGGCCAGGGCACGCTCCTCGACGTCGACCACGGCACGTACCCCTTCGTCACCTCGTCGAACCCGACCGCGGGCGGCGCCTGCACGGGTGCGGGCGTGGGCCCGACGAAGATCAGCCGGGTCATCGGCATCCTCAAGGCGTACACGACCCGCGTCGGCGCCGGTCCGTTCCCGACCGAGCTGTTCGACCAGGACGGCGAGGACCTGCGCCGCATCGGTGGCGAGCGCGGTGTCACCACCGGCCGCGACCGCCGCTGCGGCTGGTTCGACGCGGTGATCGCCCGTTACGCGACCCGCGTCAACGGCCTGACGGACTTCTTCCTCACCAAGCTGGACGTGCTGACCGGCTGGGAGCAGATCCCCGTCTGCGTCGCGTACGAGATCGACGGCAAGCGCGTCGAGGAACTCCCGTACTCCCAGACCGACTTCCACCACGCGAAGCCGATCTACGAGATGCTGCCGGGCTGGTCCGAGGACATCACCAAGGCGCAGACCTTCTCCGACCTGCCGAAGAACGCGCAGGCGTACGTGAAGGCGCTGGAGGAGATGTCGGGCGCGCCGATCTCCGCGATCGGTGTCGGCCCCGGCCGGACCGAGACCATCGAGATCAACTCGTTCCTGTAGGACCCGGGTGCCCCGAGGGGCCGCCGGTGCGGGATCCGTCCCGTGCCGTCGGCCCCTTCGGCGTTCCGGGGGCGGAGCCGGCGGGGGCCTCCCGGGTCAGGGTGATGTCGGGTGGCGTCGTGCCGGACTGCACGTCGGGGTAGTGCAGCCGCAGCGTGTCGGCCCCCGTGAAGACGTACTGGTGCGGGGGCCCGGCCGCGCACCCCGCCCCCGGGCCGCCGTCGACCGGCTCGGACCGGCCCAGGCTGAGCCGTCGGCTGTCGGCCGCGACCACGGGAGAGGTCCAGACGCAGAGCCTGTCGGTCGCGCCGCCTTCGACGTACGTCTTCAGCCGTTCCGCGATCTTCGTCTCGGTGATGGTGACGGTGTACGTGGTGCCCGTCGACGGCGTCGTCGCCTTCCACGTGCCGAGGAACTGGTGAGGGACGTGGGGGGTGCTGTGCGTCGGGGACGGGCTGGCGGGGCGGCCGGCGGGAGTGCCGGGCGACTGCACGAAGAGGAAGCCGAGGGCGGCGGCGACCACTGCCGCGCCGCCGCCGACGGCGGCTGCGAGCGCGACGCCGGAACGCCGGCGCGGGAGGTCGGGCGCGCTGCTGAACGCGCCGGGTTCCGGGGGAAAGTCGTTGCGGGGGTTCGGCCCGAGCTCGGGCACGGGCGGCCGGTACCCGCCGGTCCGGACGCCCGTACGCAGGTCGTCCGCTGCCCATAACTGGTGCCGATGGTCCTCGACTTGGGCCAGCATCCTGATCGGAAGCCAGGACGGCGGATGCGGGTCGGTGGCCGTCCGCCGGGCGATCCGCCGGGGCGCGGGCCGCTGGTCGGGATCCTTGTGCAGACAGGAGCGCACGAGCGGGAGCAGCACCGGAGGCACACCGGTGAGGTCGGGTTCCCCGGGTGCCGTCGAGTGCGCACCGCCGTCGGTGTCGCCGAACGGCAGCCGTCCCGTCGCCGCGTACGCCAGCACCAGGCCCAGCCGGAACACGTCGCCCGCCTCGGACAGCGCGCCCACGGTCGTCGGCGTGCGCTCCCACGGAGCGCCGACGCTGACGAGGCGCGGCCCGTCCGCCGTCAGCAGGACGTTGGACGGCTTCAGGCCGGGGTGTACGAGCCCCAGCCTGTGCGTGGCGTCCAGGGCGAGCGCGAGCCGGTGGGCGAGCACCAGCAGCGAACGTTCCGGCAGCGGTCCGAAGTCCCCTGCCACCGCGTCCTGGAGGCTCGGCCCGGGAACGTACTCCGTCGCCACCCAGCGGATTCCGTCCGACATCCCCGCGTCGAGGACGCGCGCGGTCCACTCGCCGTCCACGCGCCGCGCCGCCGCCACCTCACGGGCGAACCGCGCCGGGAGTCCGTCCCGGTGCGCGTACTCCTCCTGCACCAGCCTGACCGCGACCGTGCGCCCACCCGCCGAACGGGCCAGGTAGACCCGCCCCGTCCCACCGGTTCCGAGCCTGCCGAGCAGCCGGAACGGACCGATATGGGACGGGTCCCCCGCCGCCAGACCTTCCATGACGGGATGGTGGCACAGCGGGGATGGGCGCGGCAGCCTATCCGGCGGCCCACCCCACGAACCCGGCCCAGGCGTCGGCCCCCACCGCGAAGGTGGGGCTGCCGTCGGCGAGCTTGGAGTCGCGGACGTGGACGGCGTGGGGGCAGGTGGCGACCTCTACGCAGTCGCCGCCGCTGTCGCTGCTGTACGAGGACTTGCGCCAGCCGATGGCCACTTCGATGCATTCGCCCCCGCTGCTATCGCTGTAGCTCGACTTGAACCATCGCAGGGTCTTACTCATCTGTGCTCTCCTGCCAACTGCTCGATGAGGCCCAGTGATTCACGAGGACCCAGGGCCTGTGACCGGATCTTCGCATACCGCTGGGCGTACGTACTCACCTTTGCAGGGTCGGAGATCAGCAGGCTTTCGTCCTGTGGTTCGAGGTAGACGAGGTGGTCGTGTTCCGGCGTTTCGAGCAAGTTCAACCCGCCCCGAGCTCCGGCTTGCTCGCCGCTCAGTCCGACGTCCAGCGGTAGCACCTGAAACGTCACGTTGCGCCGCCGGGCGCACTCGGCGAGGTGCAGTAGCTGCCGCCGCATGACCTCGGGGCCACCGATGATCCTCCGTAGAGCGGACTCGTCGACGATCAGTTCGATGAGCGGGACAGGGTTGCGGTCGAAGAGTGCCTTGCGAGCCATCCTTGCCTCGACCAGTTCTTCCACACGCTCCGGTGGCAAGGGTGGGTACCCGCCCCCGATCAGCGCCCGCGCGTACTCCTCGGTCTGGAAGAGGCCATGGATGACGAGGGTGGAGTACAGCTGAAGGACCAGTGCCTTCCGCTCCAGCAGCGCGTAATTCTGGAACTGCGGCGGGTACTTTTCCAGGCGGACGAAGACGCGCGCCTCCTCGAAGATCCCCAGCTCTTCTCCCAGTGCCTCCTCCAGCTTCACCAGCATCTCGTCGCTCGCGGGCTGGGCGAGCGTTTCCATGGCGCTGATCGCCGCCGCCGAAAAGCCCGTGCGCTTACCGACTTCCTCCTGTGTCCAGCCCTTTCGCAAACGCAGTCGCTTGGCCACGATGGCCAGCAACTGGGCCACGGGACCTGCGGTTACCTTGTTTTCTGCGCGTGCCATATTCTCCACCGCCTCGAACTCAACCGGACTCAACCGGTCACAACTGATCCCCCGCCGAATTCAACCCAATTCAAGGGGAGTTCAGGCAGGTCAACCAATACCCGACGGTCCCCCACGGTCATGGGAAACGCTAGCGGTAATGCCCGAAGCTGTCGCTATGGATACGCGAATTGGAACGCCCAACTCTGTCACCCAGCCGGGCTGGATTCCCGTTTCGGGGTTCCGGCTGCGAAAAGCGGGCGTTCAATTCGACGCCGTACGGGTCGACGGGGAGGCGGGGCGCCGGGTGGCCGACGTGCTGGAGGCGATGACCGGCGGCGAGCCGGGGCCGATCGTGACGGACGCCTCCGGGCGGCGGGGCGTGTACTTCCTCGTACCGGCCGGAAGCACGTCCCACCGGATCTGGCCCGCGGGGGCGGTGAGGTTCAACTCGGGGAAGGGGAGAGTGGGTTACGTCCCGGTCCCCGCGCTGTGGGGCCGGACCTGGCCGCTGTCGTGGCGGTGTCTGCCGCCGGGGGACGGGCGGTTCGTGCACACGCTGATGCTGCGGGCGGTCGTGCGGGAAGTGCTGGCGGGGCCGGACGGCCCCTGCTGACCGGCCTGTTGGCGTGCCGGGCGGGGGCTAGCCGCCGTCGTACCGGGACACGCGGTCGTACACGAGCTGGTCGCCGTTGCTGTCGTTCTCGCGGCGCAGGCGGCCGTCCGGCAGGACGGTGAGGGTCGTGGCGGCGCCGGGGGTGCAGGAGGTGGCCGGTTCGCCCGTCTCGACGGTGGACGGGCCGAGCTTGAGGGGCGCGTCCGGGGTGGAGGGCCTGGCGGTGAGGGCCGCGCGGAACACGCAGTGGTACGCGCCGCCGCCCGCCGCCGGGCCGTCCGCCGTCAGCGTCATGACCTGGTCGCCGACCTTGCCGGGCCGCAGGACCAGATGGCGATCGGCGGCCCCGCCGTCGCCCTCGACGGTGCCGGACCAGGTGCCGAGGTACTTGGCGGGGATGTCGCCGGGGGCGCTCGCGCTGGGGGAGGGGGACGGCTCGTCGGAGGGGCCGCCGTCCGTGCGCGAACTCGGCTTTTCCGACGGGGGGTTGGCGGTGGACCGGCTTCCGCCGGTGGTCTTCTCCTCGTCGATCGGGCTGTTCATGTACGCGTACACCGCGCCGCCCGCGCCCACGGCGACGACCAGCGCCACGGCTATCAGCGCCGCCGTCGACTTGGCGCTGCGGCGCGGCGGCTCCTCCGGGGGCGGGACCGGGGCGTAGCCGTACGTGGGCGCCGGGTGCGCATAGCCGTGCCCGGCGGGCTGGCCGGGGTCGGGATAGCCGTAGCCGTACGCGGGGGCCGGGGGCTGGCCGGGGGCCGGA
This sequence comes from Streptomyces sp. cg36, assembly GCF_041080675.1. NCBI lineage: Bacteria > Bacillati > Actinomycetota > Actinomycetes > Kitasatosporales > Streptomycetaceae > Streptomyces > Streptomyces cyclosori. Next base: position 4,276,393 of record NZ_CP163520.1, read on the forward strand.
TAGCCGTACGCCGGGGGCTGGTTCTGCGGGGCGTGGCTGTGGCCGCCGGTCGCCCAGGGCGGGGGCGCGGGGGCGTACGGCTCGGGCTCGGGGGCGGGGCCGGGCTCGGGGGCGTGCGCCTCGGGGGCGGGGGCCGGGTCGGGGGTGCCGGGGCGGGCGAGGGCGCCGTTGGTGGGGCTCTCGGGGTTCTCGATCTCCAGCAACTCGACCGCTTGGCTGCCGAGTCGGGCCACCAGCGGGAGCGGGAGCCAGGGGGCGGGCGAGGCGTCCTGCGGGCCGAGCCCGGACAGGACGTCCGCCAGGGAGGGGCGCTCGGCGGGCTCCTTGCTCAGGCACGCCCGCACGAGGTCGAGCAGCGGCTCCGGCACGCCCTCCAGGTCCGGCGGCTCCTGCGCGATCCGGAACATCATCGCGTGCACCCCGCTGTCGGTGCCGCTGAAGGGGAGGCGGCCCGTCGCCGCGTACGCCAGCACCGAGCCCAGGCAGAACACGTCGCAGGCGGGCGTCACGCGGTCGCCGCGCACCTGCTCGGGGGCCATGAACCCGGGCGAGCCGACCAGCGCGCCCGTCCGCGTCAGCCCGCCCTCCGCGACCGTCTCCAGCGCGCGGGCTATGCCGAAGTCGATGACGCGGGGGCCGTCGAGGGTGATCAGGACGTTCGACGGCTTCAGGTCGCGGTGGATCAGACCGGCGGAGTGGATGTCCCGCAGCGCGAGGGCGAGGCCGCGGGCGAGGACGCGCAAGGAGGCGGCGGGGAGGGGGCCGTGGCCGCCGGAGACGACCGCGTGCAGGCTGGGACCGGCGACGTACCCCGTGGCGACCCAGGGGACCGGGGCCTCCGTGTCGGCGTCCAGGACCGGGGCGGTCCAGTCGCCGCCGACCCGGCGGGCCGCGGCGACCTCCTGGCGGAAGCGGGCCCGGAACTCGTCGAGGTCGGCCAGCTCCCGGTGCACGAGCTTCACGGCCGCCGTGCGGCCCCGGTCGGAGCGGGCCAGGTAGACGCGGCCCATGCCGCCCGTACCGAGCCTCGCGAGCAGGCGGTACGTCCCGATCCGCGAGGGATCTCCGCTTCCCAGTCGCTCCATGCGGTCCGGTGCCTCCCCGGGTCGGTCAACGGGGTGAGGATAGTGGGCCGGACCGGGAGGGGTCTGCGGGGGGAAAAGGCCCGACATCCTGCCGAGCTCCGCGCCCCACGGTGGACAACCTGGTCATACCCCTTCCCACCAGCGCCTCCTTACCCTGGGCCCATGACCCCTCATGTCGAACCCGACCCCCGGGCCGGCGCGGCCGTGAAGGCCGCCGACCGTGCGCACGTGTTCCATTCCTGGTCCGCCCAGGGCCTGATCGACCCGCTCGCCGTCGCCGGCGCGGAGGGTTCGTACTTCTGGGACTACGACGGCAACCGCTACCTCGACTTCACCAGCGGCCTCGTCTTCACCAACATCGGCTACCAGCACCCCAAGGTCGTCGGCGCGATCCAGGAGCAGGCCGGGAAGCTGGCCACCTTCGCGCCCGCGTTCGCGGTGGAGGCGCGCTCCGAGGCCGCGCGGCTCATCGCGGAGCGCACCCCGGGCGACCTGGACAAGATCTTCTTCACCAACGGCGGCGCCGAGGCCGTCGAGAACGCCGTCCGGCTGGCCCGGCTGCACACGGGCCGCCAGAAGGTGATGAGCGCCTACCGCTCGTACCACGGCGCCACCGCCCAGGCGATCAACCTGACCGGCGACCCGCGCCGCTGGGCCTCGGACACCGGCGCGGCGGGCGTCGTCCGCTTCTGGGCGCCGTTCCTCTACCGCTCCGCGTTCTACGCCACGGACGAGGCCGAGGAGTGCGCCCGCGCCCTCCAGCACCTGGAGGACACCATCGCCTTCGAGGGCCCCGGCACGATCGCCGCGATCATCCTGGAGACCGTGCCGGGCACGGCCGGGATCATGACCCCGCCGCCGGGCTATCTGCCGGGCGTGCGCGAGATCTGCGACCGGTACGGGATCGTCCTGGTCCTGGACGAGGTCATGTCCGGGTTCGGGCGCACCGGCGCCTGGTTCGCCGCCGACCACTACGGCGTCACGCCCGACCTGATGACCTTCGCCAAGGGCGTGAACTCCGGGTACGTGCCCCTCGGCGGCGTCGCCATCTCCGCCGAGATCGCCGCCACCTTCGACACCCGGCCCTTCCCGGGCGGCCTGACCTACTCCGGGCACCCGCTGGCCTGCGCCGCGGCCGTGGCGACCCTCACCGTGATGGAGGAGGAGGGCGTGGTCACCCAGGCCGCGCACATCGGCAGCACGGTCCTGGAGCCGGGGCTGCGCGAGCTCGCCGCCCGCCACCCCTCGGTCGGCGAGGTGCGCGGCACCGGCGTCTTCTGGGCGCTGGAGCTGGTGAAGAGCCGGGAGACGCGCGAGCCGCTCGTCCCGTACAACGCCTCGGGCGCGGACGCCGCCCCCATGGCGGCCTTCGGCGCGGCCTGCAAGAAGAACGGCCTGTGGCCCTTCATCAACATGAACCGCACCCATGTCGTCCCGCCCTGCAACATCACCGAGGCCGAGGCCAAGGAGGGCCTCGCGGTGCTGGACGAGGCGCTGGCGGTGGCGGACGAGTACACCGTCTGATCCGGCCGGCCTTCCTCCCGGGGGCCTGCGCTCCCGCGGCCCGGCTCCGGAATCCTCCGGGGCCGGGCCGCCCCCGCCCTCGCCCCCCGGCCCCCGCACGGGCCGGGATGCCGGGTTTGCCTGCGGCTAAGGTGTGCCAAACAGCCGAGGAGGGAGGGACGCCCATGCCAGCGAGCGGAGGGGTGACGCGCAGCACGCTGCGCCGCCAGATCGCCGACGCGCTGCGCGACGAGATACTCGCCGGGCGCCTGCAGCCCGGCGAGGAGTTCACCGTCAAGCAGATCGCCGAGCAGTACGGGGTGAGCGCCACCCCCGTGCGCGAGGCGCTGGTCGATCTGACCGCGCAGGGCCTGCTCGACTCCGACCAGCACCGGGGCTTTCGCGTCCACGAGTTCTCCGTCGAGGACTACGAGGGCATGGTCGAGGCCCGCTCGCTGGTGGTGAACGGCATCTTCCGCAAGATCACGGCGCTGGGGGCGGCCCACGGGCCCGCGCTGGTGTCGGTGCGGCGCCGCGCCGAGGAGGCCGCGCGGGCGGCCCGCAGCGGCGACCTGAACATACTCATCGGCTATGACCTGCGATTCTGGCGGGAGCTCGGCGCCCTCGCCGGAAACCCTTACATATCGGACTTCCTGCACCGGCTGCGGATGCAGTGCTGGGTCTTCGCCGTGCCCCATCTGCGCGGCCGGGACGACCTCGCCCAGTGGCTGTGGAACGGCCACGGCGCCCTCGTGGACGCGGTGGTCAAGGGCGACGGGGACGCCGCGTACGAGGTGATACGGGCGTACAACGACCACTCGCTCACCTGGGCGGAGCGGCTGAAGCGGTGACCGACGGCGGCCCCCTCGACCTGTCGGTCGTCGTCCCCGCGTACAACGAGGAACGGCGGCTCGGCCCGACCCTGGACGCGATCCGCGACCACCTCCACGGCGCGGCCACGGCCTGGGAGCTGATCGTCGTCGACGACGGCTCCGACGACGGCACGGCGGACGTCGCCCGCGCCGCCGCCGACGCCGACCCGCGCATCCGGCTGCTGAGCGCCGACCGCAACCGGGGCAAGGGCCACGCCCTGCGGCTGGGCGTGGCCGCCTCGCGCGGGGCGCGCGTGCTGCTCACCGACGCCGACCTGGCCACCCCCGTCGCCGAACTCGACCGGCTCGCCAAGGAGCTCGACGGCGCCCGCGCGAGCGCCGCGATCGGCTCCCGCGCCCACCCCGAGGCGGACATCGCCGTCCACCAGGGGCGGGTGCGCGAATGGCTGGGGCGGATGGGCAACCGGCTGATACGCGCGGTCGCCGTGCCCGGCATCCACGACACCCAGTGCGGCTTCAAGCTGTTCGACGGCGAGAAGGCGCGCGCCGCCTTCGCCGACGCCCGGCTCGACGGCTGGGGCATCGACGTGGAGATCCTCCAGTACTTCCGCCGCCGCGGCTGGGCCGTCGCCGAGGTCCCGGTGCGCTGGTCGCACCAGGAGGGCTCCAAGGTCGGGCCCGCCGACTACGGCCGGGTGCTGCTGGAGCTGGCCCGGCTCAAGGCCCGCACCGCCAACCGCACCAGCCTGGTCCTGCTGACGCTGTTCCTGCTCTCCTCGGTCCTGCTCTACAAGGGCCTGTGGGCCGACCTCGGGCGCGGCTACCTCGCCGACTCGGGCCAGGACCAGAACCAGTGGGAGTGGTTCTTCGCGGTCACCGCCGACAACGTGGCGCACCTGCGGGACCCGCTCTTCAGCACCCTGCAGAACTACCCCGACGGCGTGAACCTCATGGGGAACACCCCCATGCTGGGCCTCTCCGTGCCGCTCGCCCCGGTCACCCTCGCGCTCGGCCCGACCGTCACCTGGGCGCTGGTCCTCACGCTGGGCCTGACCGCCACCGCGTTCGCCTGGTACCGGCTGTTCGCGAAGTGGGTGACCGGCAACCGGTGGGCCGCCGGACTCGGGGGCGCGTTCGCCGCGTTCGCGCCCCCGATGATCTCGCACGCCAACGCGCACCCCAATTTCTGCGTGCTGTTCATGATCCCGGTGATCGTGGACCGCGCGCTGCGGCTCTGCTCCCCGGCCGCGAACGTCCGCCGCGACGGCGTGCTGCTCGGCCTGTTCACCGCGTACCAGATCTTCCTCGGCGAAGAGGTCCTGCTGCTGGCCTCGCTGGGGATGCTGCTCTTCGCGCTCTCGTACGCGCTGGCCCGCCGCCACGTCGTGCGCGCGGCGGCCGGGCCGCTGGCCAAGGGGCTCGGGGTGGCCGCGCTCGTCTGCCTCCCGCTGGTCGCCTACCCGCTGACCTGGCAGTTCCTCGGCGACCAGAGTTACCGGTCGGTGCTGCACGGCGACGCCGCCGGCAACAGCCCGCTCTCCTTCCTGCGGTTCTCCGGACGGGCGCTGCTGGGCGACGAGGCCGTCGCGGACAAGCTGGCGCTCAACCGGACCGAGCAGAACGCGTTCTACGGCTGGCCGCTGATCGCCCTGGCGTTCGCGATCACCGTACGGCTGTGGCGGGAACCGCTGGTCAAGGCGCTGGCGGCCACCGCGGTGGGCGCGGCCGTGCTCTCCATGGGCCAGAAGATCCGCATCCCGTACACCGGTGTGGAACTGCCCGGCCCCTGGCGGGCGCTGGCCCACCGGCCGCTCTTCGAATCGGTCATCGAGGGCCGCGTCGGCATGCTCTGCGCACCCGCGCTCGGCGCGCTCCTCGCGCTCGCCGCGGCCCGGCTGGCCGCCGCGCGCGGGGCCGGGCGGGCGTTCGGCCTGGCCGCGGTGGCGGCGGCGCTGCTGCCGATCGTGCCGACCCCGATCCCGGTCACCGAACGGGCGCCGGTCCCGGCGTTCCTGGCGGACGGCAAGTGGCGGGAGTACGTGCGGCCCGGCGAGTCCGTGGTGACCGTGCCGGTGCCCGACCCGGCCGCCGCCGACGCCCTGCACTGGCAGGTGAAGGCGGGCCTCGGCTACCCGGTGCCCGGCGGCTACTTCAACGGCCCCTGGGGCCCCGACCGCATCGGCATCTACGGCGCCTCCCCGCGCTGGACGTCCAACCTGCTGCACGACGTCCGCTACGGCGGCGCGATCCCCGACATCGGCGCCGCCTGGCGCGAGCAGGCCCGCCAGGACCTCGCGTTCTGGCGGGCGGGTCTGGTCGTCCTGCCGCCGCAGGACAACGACGACGCGCTCTACAAGACCGTGTCCCGGCTGCTGGGCCGGGAGGGCCGCCGGGTGGACGGCGTGTGGATCTGGGACGTGGGCCGCTGAGCACACCCGTGCGCGGGAGTGTGACGCACGGAAACGCGGGGGAGGGATGGGGCCTGCAGATACGTCTGTGACACGTGATTCCACCCCCTCGCACCGAGTTGACGGCCCGCCCGCACGGGAGTTGACGGGCGAGCTTCGCGGAGCGTGCTCGGCGGACTACGCTGTCCCGACCATCGCGACCTCGTAAGGAGCCCCGTGGCCTGTGACTTGTGGCTGGTCCCCCTCGTCGACGTGCTGTGCCACAGCCCCGACAACCCCTTCGCCGAGGAGATCGCCTCGTACGACAAGGCGCTCGGCGAGGCCGGGCTGCCGCCCGTACCGGTCTTCGCCTACATGCCCGGCCTCTCGGGGGACGTCGCCCCGGTCGCGGGCTTCGACTACGACGCCCTGCACTTCCTGCGCCGCGCCTACCTCCTCCAGCTCTGCCGCCTCGCCGTGACCCCGGTCGACGAGCTCGGCGGCGACTACGAGCAGCTCCTGGAGATGTTCGAGCCCACCGCCCAGCAGTCCCATCTGGTCTGGCACTACGACCACGCCGGTGCCTACGTCCCCGTGGACTTCCCCAGCCCGCTCGCCAACGAGGAACTCCTCGCCGGGGGCGGCCCGCTCGGCTCCACCCACGGGCTGCTGCGGGAGCTGGAGTTCGTCGCGCCCGCGATCGGCATAGACCCGGCCAACCCGCCCATGGCCCCGGCCCCGCCGGACCGCCCGACCTCCCTGGAGGAGCCCGCCGGGCCGATCCCCTACGACGAGAGCCCGTTCGCCCGCGAACGGCACGTGTGGCTCGGGCTGCACGCCGCGGCGACGCGGTCGCTGGCCCAGGGATCTATGATCATCTTCAGCTGACCGAGGGGGCTTTCGGTACGTTCCGCACGGGGCGGGGGGATGTCGCCGGGGCACCACCGGGCCCACGCCTCGCCGTAAACTCCGCGCCATCTGGCGGGAGTAGGACCGGGTCCATGTCACAAACGACGAGCGCCCAGAGCGCCGCCCCGGCCCGCTTCTCCGACGTCAAGGGGTGGTTCTGGCCCGCCGACCAACTGCTCTTCGACTGGTTCCTGGCGCGCCAGGAGCGCCAGCGGCTCGGCGGTGACCTGCTGGAACTCGGTGCGTACCTCGGCAAGAGCGCGATCTTCCTGGGGTCGTACCTGCGGCCGGGCGAGACGTTCACGGTCTGCGACCTGTTCGACTCGCCCGCGCCGGACGACCCCAACAGCGAGGAGATGGACCGCTCGTACGCGACGCTGACGCGGCGGGCCTTCGAGGCGAACTACCTCTCCTTCCACGACGAGCTGCCCGTGGTCGTCCAGGCCCCCACCTCCGTGATCACCTCGCGCGTCGAGGACGCCTCCTGCCGCTTCGTCCACGTCGACGCCTCGCACCTGTACGAGCACGTCCACGGGGACATCGCGGCGGCCAAGGCGGTGCTCGCCCCCGACGGGATCGTCGCCTTCGACGACTTCCGGGCCGAGCACTGCCCCGGGGTGGCGGCGGCCGTGTGGGGCGCGGTCGCCACGACCGGGCTGCGGCCGATCTGCATCACCGGCACGAAGTTCTACGGCACCTGGTCGGATCCCGGGCCCGCCCGTCGGGAGCTGCTGGAGTGGCTCGGGACGCGGCCGGACATGTGGCACGGGGTGGAGGAGGTGGCGGGGGCGCCGCTGATCCGGATCAGCGGGAAGAAGGCGGTGGCGCCGGAGGCGCCCCGGTCTCGGCACGAGGGTGCGGGCGGGGGTGGTGCCGGGGCCGCCGGCGCCCCGGCGCCCGCCCCCGCGCCCGCCCCGGCGCCCGTCTCGCGGCAGAAGCAGCCGCTGGCCCGGCGGTTGGCCCGGACGCTGCTGCCGCGACGCTGAGGGGCCCATCCGGGGGGCCTTTGTTCCGGGTGCGGGTCGGTGGGGGGCTGCTCGCGCGGTTCCCCGCGCCCCTATGGGGCCGGACTTCGGCTGCGGGTTGTGGTGGCTTGCTCGCGCAGTTCCCCGCGCCCCTGGAAACCCGCCTTCGTCCGCAGACCGTGCGGGGCTGGTCGCGCAGTTCCCCGCGCCCCTAGGGGGGTACGGCTCAGCCGGAGGACTCAGCTCGGCCACCGGCTTTCAGGGGCGCGGGGAACTGCGCGAGCAACCCAGCGCGGTCCGCAGAAGAAGTCCGGCCCGATAAGGGGCGCGGGGAACTGCGCGAGAAGCGACCACGGTCCGCAGGCGAAGTCCCGGCCCGATCAGGGGCGCGAGCAACCCACCACTACCCGCGGCCGGGAAGTCCCGTGCCGCCCCCGGAGGGTTATCTCGGGGTCTCCGGGGGGCGTTGGCGGGGCATGTTGGGGCGGGTGCCGGGGGGGAGGGGGAAGCGGCCGGGGCCGGGGGCCGCGTCGGGGCGGGGGGAGGACGAGGCCAGCGACTGCATCACCAGCGGCGCGGGCCCCGACCGGAACTCCACCATCCAGTCCGCCGTCTCCGACCGCACCAGCTCGGTCACGTCCTCGGAGAACCGCCGCAGCACCCCCAGACACCGCTCCGCCGCCTCGCTGGCGGTCCCCTCCGTCGGCCCCAGCACCTCCCGTACGGACTCCGACGCCCAGTCGAACTGGAGCGCCTGGAGGCGCCGCTGCACGGCCTGCGCGGTCGCCACGTCCCGCATCCACCCGGACGTCAGCCCGAAGTACCGGTCGCAGGCCAGGCACGCCGCGCCCAGCAGCAGCGCCAGATAGCCCCACCCGGCGGACCCGGACAGCGCGCCGGTGACGTCGAGCAGCGGCAGCGTCGCCCCGGCGACCGCGCCCACCGCCGTACCGACCCGCAGCACCCGCGCGCCCCGCCGCTTCCACAGCCGGTCGGCGAGGTACCACTCGGCCGTGCGCAGCGCCCCCGCCTCCACCCACCGGTACAGCTCGTCCAGCCGTTCCGCGGGCTCGCCCCAGTCGCCGAGCGGGAACGGGCGACCGGTCAGGTCGCTCTCGTCCCGGGGCGGTCCCGGGGGCCCCTCGGGCTGCATCTCCGGCTGGCTCACCCGGCGCTCCCTCCGCGGTGCATCGCCGACCTGCGGACCGTTCCTCGGATCGGCCCGTACGTCGAAACTCTGCTCGAATCTCTGCGTAACGCCCGGTGACTGCAACAGTGACTCCGCGTGACTCTCGGCCGGACTCCGCGCGTGACTCCGCGCCGGGCGTCCGCCCTTCCTACCGCCGAATGGTGGGGGCGAGCGCCGATATCCCGGTATTTCCCCCCGTAAGAGCGTCGTGATCAGGTAGGAAAACGTCCGTCGACTCACTCGAAAGAGTTGCGGAGCAGCGGGCCCCCGGACCACGTAGGCTCGGAGTGCCGGTACCCCGGCGAAGGCATGCGACGGACGAAAGACGGAGTGCACCGTGATCCCTGGTGGTGGCCAGCCCAACATGCAGCAGCTGCTCCAGCAGGCCCAGCAGATGCAGCAGGACCTCGCCCGCGCGCAGGAGGAGCTCGCCGCGACCGAGGTCGACGGCCAGGCGGGCGGCGGCCTGGTGAAGGCGACCGTCACCGGCTCCGGTGAGCTGCGCGCGCTCGTCATCGCCCCCGAGGCGGTCGACCCGGAGGACACCGAGACCCTGGCGGACCTGGTCGTCGCCGCGGTCCAGGCCGCCAACGAGAACGCCCAGCAGCTCCAGCAGCAGAAGCTCGGCCCGCTGGCCCAGGGCCTCGGGGGCATGCCGGGTCTGCCCTTCTGAACCGGCGACCGGGCCCGCGGGCCCGGTCCACGGGGCGGATCCGCCCTTCTGCGGCGCCCGCCCAGCAACTACCGTAAGCACCCAGGCGACCCCGAGAGGCAGTCCGTTGTACGAAGGCGTGGTCCAGGACCTCATCGACGAGTTGGGCAGGCTGCCCGGCGTCGGTCCCAAGAGCGCGCAGCGGATCGCCTTCCACATCCTCCAGGCCGAGCCCACGGACGTGCGCAGGCTGGCGCACGCCCTGCTCGAAGTGAAGGACAAGGTCCGGTTCTGCGAGGTCTGCGGCAACGTGGCGCAGGAGGAGCGCTGCAACATCTGCCGCGACCCGCGCCGCGACCCGGCCGTCATCTGTGTCGTGGAGGAGCCCAAGGACGTCGTGGCGATCGAGCGGACCCGTGAGTTCCGCGGTCGCTACCACGTCCTCGGCGGCGCCATCAGCCCCATCGAGGGGGTCGGCCCGGACGACCTGCGCATCCGCGAGCTGCTCGCCCGGCTCGCCGACGGCGCGGTCACCGAGCTGATCCTGGCCACCGACCCCAACCTGGAGGGCGAGGCCACGGCGACGTACCTCGCCCGCATGATCAAGCCGATGGGCCTGCGGGTCACCCGGCTGGCCAGCGGACTCCCCGTGGGGGGAGATCTGGAGTACGCGGACGAGGTCACGCTCGGGCGGGCCTTTGAAGGAAGGCGACTTCTCGATGTCTGACGCAACGCTGCACGCGGCCAACCAGGATCCGGACGACTTCGCGGTCCAGATCGCGGACCAGGTGGAGTCGTTCATCGTCGCGGTCACGGAAGTGGCCAAGGGCGACGAGCCGGACAGCGCCGTGCCGTTCCTGCTCCTGGAGGTCTCGCAGCTGCTGCTGGCGGGCGGCCGGCTCGGCGCGCACGAGGACATCGTCCCGGACGAGCGGTACGAGCCGGACCTCGGCCCCGAGCCGGACGTCGACGAGCTGCGCGAGCGCTTCGCGGCCCTCCTGGAGCCGATCGACGTCTACTCGGAGGTCTTCGACCCGTACGAGCCGCGCAAGGCGCCCGTGCCGTGCCGGATCTCCGACGACCTGGCCGACGTCGTCACCGACCTGCGCCACGGCCTGGCCCACTACCGCGCGGGCCGCACCACCGAGGCGCTGTGGTGGTGGCAGTTCTCTTACTTCTCCAACTGGGGCTCCACCGCCTCCGCCACCCTGCGCGCCCTCCAGTCGCTGGTGGCGCACGTCCGCCTCAACCAGCCGCTCCAGGAGCTGGACGGACTGGACACCGACGAGGACCTGACCGAGGACTCGCTGGCCGAGGAGGCGGGCCGGGTGATGGCCGAGGAGCTGGCGGGCCCGCTGGGCCTGCGCACGGTCAAGTAACCGCCCGTCCCTGTGACCCGCCCCACATCGGGGCGTACGTACGCGTCGGCGGGGCAGGTGCGCCTCCACGAGCGGACCGGATCCCGATTCCCCCCTCCCGGGAGGGGTTTCCCCCCACCCAAGATCACATCGCGAGCGGGACATCTCACGATGTGGCACCTTCCGGGCGGATCCGGCCCGCTCGTTAGACTGAGCCGACCGCAGTAATGGACTGAGCGAGGAGCGCACGTGGGCCTTGTCGTGCAGAAGTACGGAGGCTCCTCCGTTGCCGATGCCGAGGGCATCAAGCGCGTCGCCAAGCGGATCGTGGAAGCCAAGAAGAACGGCCACCAGGTGGTCGTCGTGGTTTCCGCGATGGGCGACACGACGGACGAGTTGATCGATCTCGCCGAACAGGTATCTCCGATGCCCACCGGCCGGGAATTCGACATGCTGCTGACCGCCGGAGAGCGGATCTCCATGGCACTTCTCGCCATGGCGATCAAAAACCTGGGCCACAACGCCCAGTCGTTCACGGGCAGCCAGGCCGGCGTCATCACCGACTCGGTCCACAACAAAGCGCGGATCATCGACGTCACGCCGGGCCGCATCCGCACCGCGCTCGACGAGGGCAACATCGCCATCGTCGCCGGGTTCCAGGGCGTGTCCCAGGACAAGAAGGACATCACCACGCTCGGGCGGGGTGGCTCCGACACCACGGCGGTCGCCCTCGCGGCGGCGCTCGACGCCGAGGTCTGCGAGATCTACACGGACGTGGACGGCGTGTTCACCGCCGACCCCCGTGTGGTGAAGAAGGCCAAGAAGATCGACTGGATCTCCTTCGAGGACATGCTGGAGCTGGCCGCGTCCGGCTCCAAGGTGCTGCTGCACCGCTGCGTCGAGTACGCGCGCCGTTACAACATCCCGATCCATGTGCGGTCGTCCTTCAGCGGACTTCAGGGCACCTGGGTCAGCAACGAACCACGTTCCAAGGCGGAGGGTCAGCAGGTGGAGCACGCCATCATCTCCGGAGTCGCCCACGACGTCTCCGAGGCGAAGATCACGGTGGTCGGGGTCCCCGACAAGCCGGGCGAGGCCGCGGCCATCTTCCGGACCATCGCCAACGCCGAGATCAACATCGACATGGTCGTGCAGAACGTGTCGGCGGCCTCCACCGGGCTCACCGACATCTCGTTCACGCTCCCCAAGGCCGAGGGCCGCAAGGCCATCGACGCCCTGGAGCGGGCCAAGGCGACCATCGGCTTCGAGTCGCTGCGCTACGACGACCAGATCGCCAAGATCTCGCTGGTCGGCGCCGGGATGAAGACCAACCCGGGCGTCACCGCCGGCTTCTTCGAGGCGCTCAGCGACGCGGGCGTGAACATCGAGCTGATCTCGACCTCCGAGATCCGCATCTCGGTCGTCACCCGCGCCGACGACGTCAACGAGGCCGTGCGCGCCGTGCACACCGCCTTCGGCCTGGACTCCGACTCCGACGAGGCGGTCGTCTACGGAGGCACCGGACGATGACCCGCAAGCCGGCGCTCGCGGTCGTCGGTGCGACCGGGGGCGCCGGCGCGGTGATGCTCCAGATCCTGTCCCAGCACGCGGACGTCTGGGGCGAGATCAGACTGGTCGCCTCCGCGCGCTCGGCGGGCCGCAAGCTCGTGGTGCGCGGCGCGGAGACCGAGGTCGTGCCGCTGGCCGAGGAGGCCCTGGACGGCGTGGACGTCGCCGTCTTCCTCGTCCCCGAGCAGGTCGCCGCCCAGTGGGCGCCGGTCGCCGCGGCCAAGGGCGCGGTCGTCGTGGACACCTCGGCGGCCTTCCGGCTGGACGCGGACGTGCCGCTGGTGGTCCCCGAGGTCAACCCGCACGCCGTACGGATGCGCCCGCGCGGCATCGTGGCCTCCCCGCACTGCGTCACGCTCGCCCTGATCGTGGCGGTGGGCGCGCTGCACGCCGAGTACGGGCTGAGCGGCCTGGTCGTCTCCACGTACCAGGCGGTCAGCGGCGCGGGCCGGGCCGGCGTCGCCACCCTGCGCGAACAGCTCGCCCTGGTCGCCGGTACGGAGCTGGGCACCGGGCCCGGCGATGTGCGCCGGGCCGTCGGCGAGGACACCGGGCCGTTCGCGGCGCCGGTGGCGCTCAACGTGGTGCCCTGGTCCGGCGAGCTCGCCGACGACGGCTGGTCCAGCGAGGAGCTGGGGCTGCGCGCCGAGGCCCGCAAGGTGCTCGGGCTGCCGCGGCTCGCGGTCGCCGCGACCTGCGTACGGGTGCCGGTGATCACCACCCACTCCGTCTCCGTGCACGCCACCTTCGAGAACGAGGTGGAGGTGGCGCGGGCCCACGAGATCCTGGCGACCGCGCCGGGCGTGGTGCTGCTCGACGATCCGGCGGCGGGCGAGTTCCCGACCCCGGCCGACGCCGTCGGGACCGATCCGGCGTGGGTGGGCCGGGTGCGCCGCTCACCCGACGACCCGTACGCGCTGGACCTCTTCCTCTGCGGCGACAACCTGCGCAAGGGCGCCGCCCTGAACGCGGCGCAGATCGCCGAGCTGGCGGCGGGGGAATTCGGCGACCGGCCGTGAACCGGGCGGGGCCGGACCGGCCGGTTCTGCATCCGCCGGCTGCGGACCGGCCGGTTCCGTACCCGCCGGCTGCGGACCGGACGGCTGCGGGCCACCGCCCCGGAATCCCGTCTGGACAACCGAGCGAATTCGCGGCGGACAGGGCCACAGAGTTTGTAGGATCTGTGAACGCTCTGTGAGCAAGTCGCTGGTCTGTACCACTTGAACTGCGCTGTTGCCCTGTTACACGATGCAATTCCGTGTCCCTGCAACCGGCAGCCCGGCATGGAGCGTCTATGCGGTCGCCCATCAAGGTGCCGTAAATATCGGGGCATTGGGGAAGAGCGAGTACGCATGAGGGCATTCGTCGCACTGTCAAAAACGGTGTCGTACGCGTACAACCCTGACGGGGGGAAGCGTGTCCAACTGGCGTGGCAGAGGTTCTCGACATCACCGCGATTCCGGTGCCGGGCGCAGTGGTGCGTCCGCTCCGGCGCCCGCGCACTCCCGGCGGCATGCCGGTGATCGCCCCCGTGCCGACCGCGCGCCCCTCCCGCGTCCCCGCGCAGCCGACGCCGGGCCGTGAGGGCACTGACGAGACCATGGCCGCAGGCACCACCGTCGACCACCTCACCGAGACCTACCGCGCGCACTACCGCTCGCTCCTCGGTCTCGCCGCCCTCCTGCTCGACGACACGGCCTCCTGCGAGGACGTCGTCCAGGAGGCGTTCATCCGCGTCCACTCGGCGCGCTCGCGCGTGCGCGACCCCGAGAAGACGCTGGCGTACCTGCGCCAGACCGTGGTCAACCTCTCCCGCTCCGCCCTGCGCCGCCGCATCCTCGGGCTCAAGCTGCTCTCCAAGCCGATGCCGGACATGGCGAGCGCCGAGGAGGGCGCGTACGACCAGCTGGAGCGCGACGCCCTGATCAAGGCCATGCGCGGCCTCCAGCGCCGCCAGCGCGAGGTGCTCGTGCTGCGGTACTTCGCGGACATGACCGAGTCGCAGGTCGCCGACACCCTCGGGATATCCCTGGGCTCGGTCAAGGCGTACGGCTCGCGCGGCATCGCGGCGCTCCGGATAGCCATGGAGGCCCCGGTATGAGCGCCGGGCGGAACCAAGGACCCAGAGACGGGGAGGGCCGGGGGAAGAACGGCGCGACCGGCGGCGGTGGCGACCACCACGACCGCCCCTTCCACGGTGACGGAGCCCGGGGGGAACACGGGCACCACGGCGCGGGCGGACACCACGGTGTCCCCGGCGGCCAAGGGCACCACGGCACGCGCGGCGACCACCGCGCGCGCGGGACCCACGGGGAGAGTACGTACGGGCCCGACCGCCCCTTGGACGACCGGACTGGAAACGCAACTGTGAACGACCCCTTCCCACCCGGCCTCACCCCGGCCGAACGCGCCCTGCGCAGGATGCTGCACGGCGCGGTGGACGGCATGGAGCCCGCCGACGGCGCCCTGGACCAGCTGCGGCGGGCCGTTCCCGCCCGCCGGGCGCGCAAGAAGCAGGCATGGGCGGGCGCGGCTGCCGCCGCCCTGCTGATCGGCACCGCCGTGCCCGCGTTCCTGCACGTCGCCAACACCGCGTCCACCGGTGCCGAGGAGCGGCCCGCCATCGCCGGACACGGCCAGCAGACCCAGGGCGGCACCGGCGCGGCCCCGGGCGCGGGAGGCGGTGACCGGGGGGCCGACAGGCCCTCCGGGCGGACCACGCCGACGGCGCTCCCCAGCGGCACCGTGAAGCCCCAGCCGCCCGGCAAGGCCACCGAGGGCGGCATCTCCGGCGGCGCCACCGGCCCGGTCGGCGGCCCCCTCGTGACCGACTCACCGGTCTGCGACGCCAGCGAACTCGGGGTGAAGTCCGCCCGGATCAGCAAGCCCGACGCCGACGGCAAGGTCTACGGCACCTTCCGCGTCGCCAACGTCTCGCGCAAGCTCTGCCAGGTCAGCGGCGGGGGCAAGGTCGACTTCCAGGCGCTCGGCGCGGCCGACGCCTCCCGGATCACCGTCGTCGACCACGCCTCGGGCGACCCGGCCGCCGGGCTGCCCGACCCCTCCCTCGAAACCACCGGCCTGGTCCTCAAGCCGTCGGCCGCCTACGAGGTGAAGTTCGCCTGGGTGCCGTCGGAGACCTGCCCCAAGCCGCAGCCCAGCCCCGACCCCACGACGTCCACGGGCTCCGGCACCAACGGCTCCACCACGGGCTCCGGCACCGGCACCCCGACCGGCATCCAGCCCCAGCTGGGCGGCGTCGACCCGGGCGCCCCCGAGGTCGCCGCCGACGGCAAGGTGGCAGTGACCCACGTGGCCGAACCGGGCGCCCCCACGGCCGAGGCCACCATCCCCCACGCCTGCGCGGGCACGATCTACCGCACGGGGGTACTGGCAGCACCGCCGGCCCCGACACCGTAGAACGGGAGAAGGGGCCGGGGCGGAGTGGCTGCGCTCTCAGGGGCGCGGGGAACGGCGCGAGGAGCGAGCACGGTCGGCAGGGGGCAGCGGATTAAGGGGGCAAGCCCCCACCGGCCCGCAGGCGACGGACTACCCAGGGGCGCGGGGAACCCAGCACGGTCCGTGGACAGACGGGGCTTTCCAGGGGCGCGCGGGGAACTGCGCGACAAGCCCCCACCGGCCCGCAGGCAAAGTCCGGGCACAAGAGGCCCGCTGGCAAAGTCCGGGCACGAAGGGGCCCCCGGCCAAAGACGAGCCACACCCGGCCACAGGCCAAGTGCCCGCGTCAGGACGACGAGCCCCGCCCCGACTCGGCGGACGCGGACGCGGGCGCGGCTCCGGACGGCGACACCGGCGCCAACCCCAGCTCCGCGTCCTCCACCGCCTCCGCCTCCCGCCGAAGCAACCGGAACCACATGAACACCACGAACCCGGCGAAGACGAACCACTCCCCGGTGTAACCGAGGTTCTGGAACGCCTTCAGATCAAGCCCCGTGTTCTGCGGCTTCGCGGCCGGCACGGCCACCATCCCCGCATCGGCCCGGTTCAACGTGATCCACGCGTCGTACACGTCGTACGGAACGAGGTTGACCAGAGAAGCCGCACTGATCATCCCAAGCTGCCCCCGAGGCAGCCCCCCTGCGGCGTTGACCCCGTCGGTCCCCGGCGTCTCGGACGCCTGCAGCGCACCGTCGACGGTGACCTGCCCGGCGGGCGGGGCCGGAGCCGGGCGCCCCTTGGGCAGCCACCCCCGCACCACGGGCAGCGCCTTGCCGCCATCGGTACGCAGCAGGGTCAGCACGTACGAGCCGTCCTTGCCGTCCACCCGACGGTCCGGCACCAGGAACTGCTCGCCGTACTTCCCGGTCGCGCTGGCCGAGCGCCCCGAGGTCTTCTGGTCGACCGGCAGCAGCTCACGCAGCGGCACGGCCCTGAGCTCGGCGGCGTCGGGCCGCTTCTCGGCCGCGTTGTGCGACTGCACGCGGTCCTCGAAGCGGCCGAGCTGCCAGGACCCCATGAACACGCAGAAGGGGATGGCCAGCACGACGAAGATGTTGATCCCCCACCAGCGGGGAGTCAGCAGGAACCGGTACACACCACCACCGTACGGAATCCCTTCGGCGCCCCGGGTCGCGGGGTGCCCGGCAACCCCACTCCACAGGACGACCGAAGGGCTTCCGGCCCGCCTACGGACCCGCCCCGATGCCGCCGTCGGGCCGCTGCCGACCCCGCAAGGCCATCGCAGGGAAGCCGACCGGGATGGGTGGCCGCCGGGCCCCCGCCCCGAGGCCCCCGAGGCCGCCGAGGCCCCGGCCGGTACGCGACCGGGCCCACGAGGCAACTGCCGCCGCCCCCGGGGTCCTCAGCTCCCCAGATGCCTCCCCGCGAACTCCAGCTCCAGCCGCACCTGCTTGATCCGCTCCTCCACCACCAGCGAGCCATGGCCCGCGTCATAGCGGTAGACCTCGTGGACCGCGCCGCGCGCGGCGAGGCGGTCCACATAGTTCTCCACCTGACGGATGGGGCAGCGCGGGTCGTTGACGCCCGCCGAGATGTAGACCGGTGCCCGCACCGCGTCCACGTACGTCAGCGGCGACGACGCCTCGAAGCGCTCGGGCACCTCCTCGGGCGTCCCGCCGAGCAGCGTGCGGTCCATCGCCTTGAGCGCCTCCATCTCGTCGTGGTACGCCGTCACGTAGTCCGCGACCGGCACCACCGCGACGCCGAGCGCCCAGGCGTCCGGCTCCGTGCCCAGGCCCAGCAGGGTCAGATAGCCGCCCCAGGACGCGCCCGCCAGCACCAGTCGGGCCGGATCGGCGAGCCCGGACGCCACCGCCCACTCCCGCACCGCCGCCACGTCCTCCAGCTCGATGAGCCCGACCCGGTGCTTGAGCGCGTCCGTCCACTCCCTGCCGTACCCCGTGGAGCCCCGGTAGTTGACGCGGACCACCGCGTAGCCGTGGTCCACCCAGGCCGCCGGGCCCGCCGCGAACGCGTCGCTGTCGTGCCACGTCGGGCCGCCGTGCAGCTCGAAGACGGTCGGGAACGGGCCCTCCCCGGCCGGCTTCTGCACCAGTGCGTGGACCCGGCCGCCGGGCCCCTCCACCCACGCGTCCTCCACCGGGACCGAGTGCGGTGCCTTCATGCCCGGCGGGTCCAGGACGACCGCGCCGGTCGTCGCGCGCACCTCGGAGGGGCGCGCCGCCGAGGACCACAGATACTCCACGGTCCCGTCGGGCCGGGCCGAGGCGGCGGAGACGGATCCGGCCGGGGTCTCCACCTCGATGAGCTCGGCCGCCGCCAGGTCGTAGCGGAACAGCTCGCTGCGGGCCTCGAAGCTGTGGACGACCAGCAGCCCCGAGCCGTCCGGGTACCACTCCGCCGTGACGTCGCCGGGCAGCGCGAGCGCCAGCTCGGTCTGCTCGCCCGAGGTCACGTCCCACACCATGGGCTCCCAGCGGCCCCGGCGCTGGTGGGCGACGAGCAGCCGGGTGTCCCCGGCCAGCGGCGCGAAGCCGAGCACTTCGAGGCCGAGCTCCTCGGTGCCGCCCTTGGTGTCGTCCAGCTCGGCGGCCGTCGTGCCGTCGAGCCGCACCACGCGCAGCGCCGAGTGCATCGCGTCGCCGTGCTCGGTGTGCTCCAGGGCGATCAGCGCCCCGTCGTGCGAGAGGTCGCCCACTCCGGCGGACTCGCGGTGCCGGTAGATCTCCACGGGCGCGGCGCCGGGGCGCACGACGTGGACGGTGCTGCCCTCCTCGTCGGTGGAGCGGCCGACGACCGCCGTGCCGTCCCGGCCGAGCGCGAGGCCCGCCGGGTAGGACGGTTCCAGGCCGGGCACGGCGGGCTCGTCGTCGCCCCCGCCGAACGGCTGGCGCATCCACACGCCGAACTCGTCCCCGTCGGTGTCGCTGAACCACCAGATCCACTCGCCGTCCGGCGTCAGCACCCCGTCCGTCGTGCCGTTCGGCCGGTCCGTGGCCTGGCGCTGGGCCCCGGTCGCCCGGTCCCAGGCATACAGCTCGTACGTCCCCGTCGCGTTCGACACGAACAGCGAGCGGTCCGGGGCGTCCTCCGCCCAGTCGGGCAGCCCCACCCTCGGTGCCCTGAACCGCTTCTCCCACTCCGGCATCTCGTTCATGGACCCCATCATGCGCCGCCCCGCCGACATCGTCCGCAGCCTGTGGATAACTCGCGGCCGACGGGCCGGACCCGGCCCGGAACGAGCGGCGGGCGAGCGGCTCCGGCGCCCGGCAGCGTGGCGCGGGAGCCGGTCGGACGCCCGCCGCCGTGGCGGGGAGGGCCGTCAGGCGTCCGATGCCGTGGCGGGGGAGCGGGTCAGGCGCCCGGCGTCGTGGTGGTGTGCGGGGCGGCGGCCCGGTCGGCGGGGGCGGCCGTGGTGCCGGGGATCGTGCGGGGCGCGGCGTCGGCGGCCGGCGCCGGGGCCTCGTCCGCCCGGCCCCCGTCCTCCTTCATCGCCCGCGTCTCGCTCTTGAGGATCCGCAGCGACTTGCCCAGGGCGCGGGCCGTGTCGGGCAGCTTCTTGGAGCCGAAGAGCAGGATCAGCACCACCGCGACGATCAGCAGATGCCAGGGCTCCAGGCCATTGCGCAGGAACATCCGGGGTCCTTCCTCTCTCAGCAAGACTTGCTACATTGCGCAACTGTACAACCAAGCGGACACGGATGAGGGCGTACACGATGGCAGGCAGCCACAAGGCGGGACATGCGCGCGGTCGCGGCGGGGAAGGCGCCGCAGGCGCGCCCCCGGCCGGGCGTCGCAGACGCGGCCGGCTGCGGCTGGTCCTCGCCATCCTGGTGTCGCTGCTCGTCCTGGTGGTGGCCGGGCTCGGCTGGGTCTACTTCCAGCTCAACGGCGACATCCGCACCTTCGACGACGGCGGTGTCTCCGGCGACCGCCCGGCCGCCTCGCTCAAGGGCCAGAACGTCCTGGTCATCGGCTCGGACTCGCGCGCGGGCGACAACGAGGAGTACGGCCACGGCAAGGGCGACATCGGCCGCTCCGACACCGCCTTCCTCATGCACGTGCACGCCGACCACAAGCACGCCACGGCGGTCTCCATCCCCCGCGACACCCTCGTCGACGTACCGCCCTGCAAGCTGCCGAACGGCAACTGGACCAAGACCCAGCACAACGTGATGTTCAACTCGGCGTTCTCCGTCGGCGACACGGCCCGGGGCAACCCGGCCTGCACCCAGAACACCGTCGAGAAGCTGACCGGGCTGCGCGTGGACCACACCGTCGTCGTGGACTTCGCGGGCTTCGCCAAGATGACCAAGGCCGTCGGCGGCGTCCAGGTGTGCCTCCCCAAGGACGTCTACGAGGGCGACCTCAACCCCAACCGGCACGCGCGCGGGGAGCGCATCTTCGCCAAGGGCGTCCAGGACGTCTCGGGCCAGAAGGCGCTCGACTACGTACGCATCCGGCACGGCATAGGCGACGGCTCCGACATCGGCCGGATCCAGCGCCAGCAGGCGTTCATCTCCAGCCTCATGAAGAAGGTCAAGTCGAAGGGGCTCGACCCGACCACCCTGTTCCCGCTCGCCAAGGCCGCCACCCAGTCCATGACCGTCGACCCGGGCCTCGGCTCCGCCGACAAGCTGATCTCCTTCGCCATGTCGATGAAGAACATCGATCTGCACAACACCAAGTTCGTCACCCTGCCCTGGCGGTACGAGGGCGCGCGCGTGGCGATGGTGAAGCCGGAGGCCGAGGCGCTCTTCGCGGCCCTGCGCGCGGACCGGACCGTCGACGGCAAGGACGCGGGCGGCAAGCAGTCGGACGGCAAGTCCGACGACAAGGGGCCGAGCCCCAGCCCCACCGCCCCGCCGTCGGGCGCCGGAACGGCCGTCGCCGTCTACAACGGCACCACCACCAAGGGCCTGGCCGCCCGCGCCGCCGACGCGCTGAAGGCGGGCGGCTACACGGTCACCGGCACCGCCACCGCCGCCACCCAGGACTTCGAGCACACCGTGATCGAGTACGGGCCGGGCGAGCGCGCCCACGCCGACGCCCTGGCCCAGCGCTTCCCCGGCGCGCTGCTGCGCCCGGCCAAGGCGGGGCTCACCGTCATCCTGGGGTCGAAGTACGCCGCCGCCCCGGACGCCGGCCCGGCCGCGCCCGCCGCCGTCCCCTCCCAGGTCGCCGAGAAGGCCCGCTCGGCCGACGATGACGTCTGCTCCAACCTGTCGTACGGCTGACCCGCCGCGGCCACCAAGGCCGCTGCGGTCACCGCGTCCACCAAGGCCGCCAAGGCCGCCAAAGGCCGCCAAGGGCCGCCGAGGACACCGGGAACCTCCGGTCCGGGCGGGCCGTTAACACCACGTGTGCGTAAAGAAGTTCATACAGGAGTAAAGCCGTTCGTCCGCCGTACGCCCGCACCTCACAACTCGTTCACATTCGGCTCATAGCTTCGCGGCCATGAGATCCATGGGAAACAAGCGCCGCAAGGCGCTGACGGTGGTGGCGCTGGCCTCCGCCGTCGCGGCGGGCAGCGCCGTCACGGCCAACTCCGCCCCGCAGCAGGGTGGCCGCCCGTTCCCGGGCCACGGCCAGGAGATACGCAACGTCATCTACCTCCTCGGTGACGGCATGGGCCGCACCCATGTGACGGCGGGCCGCGAGCGCTACTACGGCGCCCAGGGCAAGCTGAACATGGAGCGCCTGCCGTTCACCGGCGCGGTCGCCACGTACGCCGTCGAGAAGGGTTCCGACCAGCCCGCGCTGGTCACCGACTCGGCCAGCTCCGCGACCGCCTGGTCCTCCGGTGTGAAGACCTACAACGCGGCGCTCGGCGTGGACTCGTACGAGCGGCGCCGCGCCACGCTCATGGAGCAGGCCAAGCAGGCCGGCTTCGCCACCGGCAACGTCTCCACCGCCGAGATCACCGACGCCACCCCGGGCGCCCAGTTCAGCCATGTGCTGCTGCGCGGCTGCCAGGGCCCGGTCTACTCGGACGCGGCCTGCCTCCCGAAGAACGCGGACGGCTCGTACGAGAAGGCCCCCGCGGACAAGACGCTGATCACGCCGGTCGCCGAGCAGATCGCGCGCAACGGCACCGCGGACGTCGTCCTCGGCGGCGGCCTGGCCCGCTTCGAGCCGGACGACCAGAAGGCGCTCCAGGCCCAGGGCTACCAGGTGCTCGGCAGCTTCGGCGACCCGAAGCTGCCCGCGCAGACGGCCGCCAGCCAGCAGGTCGCCACCAAGGCCGACCTCGACGCGGTCAAGGGCAAGAAGGTCGTCGGCCTCTTCAACCGCGGCAACCTGACGGTGGAGCAGGCCAAGGCCGGGCTCCCGGCGGACGCCCCGCAGAAGAAGGAGCCGACGCTCGTCGACATGGCGAAGAAGTCGATCGACCTGCTCAACGGCCGGTCCAAGAAGGGCTTCTTCCTCCAGATCGAGGGCGCCCAGATCGACAAGCGCTCGCACGCCAACGACGCGGCCCAGACGCTCGCCGAGGTCAAGGCGTTCGACGACGCGGTCAAGGCGGCGTACGACTTCGCGAAGAAGGACGGGCACACGCTGGTCATCGTGACCGCCGACCACGAGTGCGCGGGCTTCAACATCATCGAGAAGGGCACGTACACCAACGCCGAGTCCGTCGCGCCCCCGGCCAACACGGACGCGGGCAACCCGGCGAACAACTCGACGCCCTCGCGCGACAAGTCGGGCGCCAAGGACCCGGTCCGCTCGTCCGGCATCCTGAACGGCACCGGCTCGGGCGACGCCAAGAACTTCGCCCCGGCCACCTTCCGCACCCCGGACGACCCGGCGGGCGTCAAGGACGGCAGCCCCGACGCGAGCCTCTGGCTGACCTACCTCTCGGGCAACCACACCGGCGCGGACGTCCCGATCTACGCGTACGGCCCGGGCGCCGAGCGCTTCGCGGCCAGCCAGATCAACACCGAGCTGTACGGCAAGATGTACCGCTCGCTGTTCGGCCGGGCGCCGCGCGGCTGACACGGCCGAGGCACGGCCGCGCTGTTTCACGTGAAACAGCGCCGTGAAACGGCACCGTGGAACGGCGCGGCCAACCCCATGGCGCAGCGCGGGCGTTGACCCGACGCGGCCCTACCCGGGGCCGGGGGACCACCCCTCTCCCGGCCCCGTACCAGTGACACAGGAGTACGCAGTGAACCGCTCGATCCGTCTGGCCGCGCTCGCGCTGACCGCCCTGGCCCTCACCACGGCCTGCGGGGGCTCCGGCGACAAGGCCGACTCCGGCCCGCAGCAGCCCGTCCGGGCCGAGCAGGCGGCGGCCCCGGCCGTCACCTTCCCCGCCCCCAAGGGCGCGCCCGCACCCGCCGCGAGCCTGGCGAAGATCCCGGCCAAGGGCGAAGTGACGCTGGAGCAGGGCCCGTTCACCGACCGGGTGCGGGTCAGCGCCCTCAAGCTCACCGGCAAGCCCGCCGTCACCGGCCACTTCGCCATCACCTCCGACGTCAGCGACGTGCTCGCGCTGGAGCTGCGCGCCGCGTTCTACGACGAGCGCGGCCGGCTGGTCGGCACGGGAAGCTTCCAGTACGCGGAGGAGGGCGAGGCGGGCGAGGCCGCCCACGGCACCGCCGGACACGCCGCACCGCGCGCCGAGGGCGCCGGGATCGACTTCACCGCCGTACCGAAGTCCCCGCTGACGGGCACCCCGGCCAGCGCGGTCCTCTCCGTACCGGTGCTGGTCAACGAGTAGGACGCAGCGACAGGTTGGAGCGGCGCCGCCCGCAGGTTCGGGCGGGCCCGCTCAGCGCAGCCCGTGCCGACGGGCCACCATCCGTTCGGCGGCGCCGCGCGGGAGCAGCCGCCGCAGGGCGAAGACCAGCGGCGCGTTGCTGCCCACCGCGTACAGCGGCCGGGGGCGGGCGTCCGACACCGCCTTCACCACGGTCGCGGCGACCAGCTCGGGCGAAATCCCCTTCTCCTCATTGGCGTTGAGCGCGGCCAGCATCGTCTTGTACTCCCCGGTGAACGGCGAGCCCTCGCGGAGGTACTGCGTGCGCCGCTCGCTGATCCCGGTGCGGATCGAGCCCGGCTCGACCGTGGTGATCCCCACCCCGTACGGCGCCACCTCCCGCCGCGCCGCGCTCGCGAACCCCTTCAGGGCCGCCTTGGACGCCACGTACGAGGAGCGGTAGGCGAGCGGGAAGCTGGCCAGCATCGAGCCGACCATCACCACCCGCCCGTACCCCCGGGCGCGCATGCCGGGCAGCAGGAGCTGGGTCAGGCGGACGGCGCCGAACACGTTCAGCCGGAAGACGCGCTCCACCGCGTCCATGGGCAGCTCCTCGAACGGCCCGTTCTGGCTCTCGCCCGCGTTGTTGACGAGGACGTCCACGTCCCCGGCGGCGTCGGCGCACGCCTCGATCGAGGCGTAGTCGGTGAGGTCGAGCGCCAGATACTCCACGCCCGGCACCGGCCGCTCCACCTTCCCGGGGTCCCGGCTGGTGCCCAGGACCCGGTGGCCGCGCGCCACCAGGGCGGCGGCGACGGCCGCGCCGATGCCGGAGGAGGCGCCGGTGACCAGCGCGGTACGCGGGGCGGCAGCACCAGCCGCGCCCGTGCCCGGGGCCGAGCCCGCCGCCGCGCTCACGCCAGCCGCCGTGCGAGGGCGCGGCCGGCGGCCCGGCCGGAGAAGATGCAGCCGCCGAGGAAGGTGCCCTCCAGCGCGTTGTAGCCGTGGACCCCGCCGCCGCCGAACCCGGCGACCTCCCCGGCCGCGTACAGCCCCTCGAACAGGGTCCCGTCCGGCCGCACCACCTGCGACTCCAGCGTGGTCTCCAGACCGCCGAGCGTCTTGCGCGTCAGGACGTTCAGCCGGACCGCGATCAGTGGCCCGTGCGCCGGGTCGAGCAGGCGGTGCGGCTTGGCGACCCGGGTGACGCGGTCGGGCCAGTACGCGCGCGCGTTGCGCATCGACATGACCTGGAAGTCCTTGGAGTAGCTGTTGTCGATCTCGCGGTCGCGCGCCACGATCTCCCGCTCCACCGCGTCGAGTTCGAGCTTGGGGCCGGGCGAGATCGCGTTCATGCCCTCGACCAGGTCGCGCAGGGTGCGGCGCACCACGAAGTCCTCGCCGTGGTCCAGGAACGCCTGCACCGGTCCGGGCGCGCCCTTGCGTACCCGCGAGAGCACGAGTTTGAGGTCCTTGCCGGTGATGTCGGGGTTCTGCTCGGAGCCGGAGAGCGCGAACTCCTTCTCCACGATCGACCGCGTCAGCACGAACCAGGTGTGGTCGTGCCCGGTCGCCACGATGTGCTTGAGCGTGCCGAGCGTGTCGTGGCCGGGGAAGAGCGGCGCGGGCAGCCGCTTGCCGTTGGCGTCCAGCCACAGCGACGACGGCCCCGGGATGATCCGGATCCCATGGCCTGGCCAGACGGGGTCCCAGTTCCTGAGCCCCTCGGTGTAGTGCCACATCCGGTCCCGGTTGACGATCGAGGCGCCCGCGCCCTCGGCGATCCCGAGCATCCGCCCGTCCACGTACGCGGGCACGCCCGTGACCATGGAGCGCGGGGCGGGGCCCATCCGCTCCACCGGCCAGTTCCTGCGCACCAGTTCGTGATCGCCGCCGATGCCGCCGGAGGTGACCACCACGGCCTGCGCGCGCAGCTCGAACTCGCCGTCGACCTCCCTGGAGGAGGCGACCCCGCGCGGCTCGGACGACGGTACGAGCACACTGCCGCGCACTCCGACGGCCGCGCCGTTCTCGACGACCAGGCCGTCCACGCGGTGGCGGTACCTGAAGGTGACCAGCCCGCGCGCGGCGGCGGCCAGGACGGGCTCCCGGAACACCCGCACGACCTCGGGGCCGGTGCCCCAGGTGAGGTGGAAGCGGGGTACGGAGTTGCCGTGGCCGCCCGCCGTGCCCGCGCCGCGCTCGGCCCACCCGACGGTCGGCGTGACCCGCAGCCCGAGCCCGTACAGATAGCCGCGCTTCTCGCCGGCGGCGAAGTTCACGTACGCCTTCGCCCACTGGCGGGGCCAGTGGTCCTCGCGCTCGCGGTCGAAGGCGGCGGAGCCCAGCCAGTCGGAGAGCGCGAGGTCGTAGGAGTCGCGCACGCCCATCCGGCGCTGTTCGGGGCTGTCGACGAAGAACAGCCCGCCCAGCGACCAGAACGCCTGGCCGCCGAGGTTGGCCTCGTTCTCCTGGTCGACGACGAGCACCTTGCGTCCCGCGCGGACGAGTTCGTACGTGGCGACGAGCCCGGCGAGCCCGGCTCCCACGACGATGACATCGGCGTCGTCACTCACGGCGGCCTCCTGGATGGTTGGAGTCTGGGGTCAGGACGGTGAAGCGCCGCTCTCGGGCCCCTGGCCGGCCGTCACCGGGGTGCTGTAGGCGTCGAGAACGTGTTGGAACAGGGCTTCCCGGCGGGCGCGGACCACGTCGCTGCCGGGGTCGAGCAGGACCTGGACGGCGGTGCCGTCGTGGACCGCGACGAGCGCCTGGCCGAGGACGTCGCGGTCGCCGACCCGCCGCCCGGCGCGCTCCAGCGCGTCCACGACGACGGGCAGGACCGCGTCCTGGACGGCCTGTTCGCGGGCGGCCATCACGCGCCGCAGCGACGGGTTGCGCAGGGCGTGCGCGGTGAACTCGGCGGTCACCCGGTACCAGGCGTCGTCCACGGGGATCGCCCGCAGCGCCGCCCGCACGGCGTCCTCGGGCGCGGCCCCCGACACCTCGGCGAGCGCCTCGCGCACATCGGCGAGCAGCCGGGTGGAGCGCTCCTCCCACATGGCGAGGAAGAGCTCGTCGAGCGAGGTGAAGTTGGAGTAGAAGGCCCCGCGGGTGAACCCGGCCCGCTCACAGACCTGCTCCACGGTGGACCGCCCGAACCCTTCCTCGGCGAACACCCCCAGAGCAGCCTCAAGCAACAACCGCCGAGTCCGGGCGCGCCGGGGGGAGGGGGGCTTGGGGGCGGCGGTGCGGGTCATGGGGGCGACCTCCTTGGATACAGGAACGTATCGGATACGCGGATGCATCCACAAGGGGTCTGAGCTGGGTCTGGTGGACGGGTCTCCGCGCCGAGGGGTACGGCCGGAGGCCCTCTCTCCGGAGGGGGGAGGACCCCCGGGAGACATCAGGTCAGGCGGCGCTGGGGCGCCGGCTGCCGTGGAAGACCTGGCTGGTGTGCCACGAGCGATGGGACTCCGCGACGGGCCGGGTGCCGGGTTGCGGGCCCATGAGCTCTCGGCCCGCGAGTGCTGTGACATGCTCGCGGGCCGCCCGACTGCGGCCGATGAACCGCTGCGAGACCAGGATGCGATGGCCCTCGCCTATGCCCAGGACACCCTTGTCGAAGAGCTTGTGGTGCAGCGAGCAGAGACACACTCCGTTGTCGACGTCGTCAGGCCCGTCGAACGCCCACCAGCGCACGTGCGCCGCCTCCAGTCCGACGGGCGCCGTACCGATCATCCCGTCGTAGCCGCAGAAGGCGCACTGGTACTCGTACGCGGTCAGCACCAACTCCCGCATCCGCCGGTCCCGCTGCCGCCTCCCGGGAGCTGCCGGAGCGTCGGTCTCCGCCCGTTCCAGTTCCAGGCCCACCGCGTCGCACAGGTCCTGGTGCAGCGACGCCGGGAAGTGCAGGTCCAGCAGCACCCTCGCCATGCGGGCCAGCAGCGACGGCTCCCGCCGGAGCGCCGCCCGAAGGTCCGGGGCCAGGCGCCCGGTGGCCCGGCTGGACCGCAGTTCCCGCACCCCGGTGCCCGGGCTGCCGACACCGCGCTCGGTCCGTACCTCCCACACCCCGTCGCTGACCAGGTGGTGGAACGGATAGGCGGGCGTGGTCCCCCGCGGCGGACCGTACTCCACCAGCAGTCGCTTCAGATCCGCCTCCACCGCGGTGTACGGCAACTCGTCCGCGGCATCGGCCTGGAAACGGCCCAGTGCGTACAGCAGCAGCAACGGCTTGTGCGGTGCCCGCGCCCCCTCCCGGCTCCACTGCCTCAGCTTCGCGACACGCTCCAGCCAGTCCATGACGTTGATCGTAGTGAGGCGCCGTCGGCCGTCATGACGGCCGGTCTGCGACTCCTCGTGCGCCCGCGCCGGGCACACCGGCTTCGCCCCTGCGCCGCCCGGCCCGCCATTCGAGCGCATGGGGTTCCTCGGTGAACTCGATCAGGTGCTGTCCGGCGAACTGCTGCAGCGCCTCGCGCACTTCGGCCGGGGTGGCATAGAAGAATTCCTTACGGCTGTTGACCTGGTTGACCCGCTGCGAAGCGAAGTGCCGATGGAGCTCCGACTCCAGGCCGACGGCGTCCTTGCTGAAGATCAGGGCGTGGACATCGAAGCGGAACGGGACGGCCGCGCCGCTCAACTCGTAGACGCGCTCCAGGGGTTCGAGCCGACGTGTCATGCCGATCTTCACCATGCGATCGCCGAAGGCGCCGATGTTCGAGATGACGTACACATAGCCGGCGCGGACGTTGGCCGCGCGGGACTCGACGTCCCGCAGGGCGGTCTCGATCTCGGCGAGTTTGGCCTCCAGCTCGGCCACTCCCGCCGCGTCGCCGCGTTGGCGCAGGCGTTCAAGTGCTGCCTGGTAGTGGCCTTGTTCCTTGTTCAGCTTCTCGCGCTGCCGGTCGAGTTCGCGCTGGACCGCCGCCTCCTCACGCTCCCGGGCGCGCGCCTCGCGCTGCGCCTCCTTCTCCTCTTCCTTCTTCTGCAGGAAGTCCGCGGTGAGCTCCAACTCCCGCACGCGCGCGTTGTGGTACTCGTCGGTGATCCGGATGTGCATGGTGGTGCCCAGCCGGGCGATCGTCTCGCGGCTCTTGAAGAGCCGGTCCACCAGGGAATCCAGCCGGTGCGGCCGCATCGAACGCACGGCGTAGTCGGCTTCGGCGTTGTAGGCGCGCAGCATCAGCTTGGAGAAGTCCCGGACCATCTTCTGGCCCTCGCGCTTGGAGCCGTTGACCGTCCAGTCCGTGGCCGCCTTCACGGCGCGCCCCGCACGGGCCAGCGACTTGATCTCGGTCTGCAACGTGTCGAGCCGGCTGCGGTAGGCGATCGCGTCGTGCAGGGCATGCCGGTAGGCGTAGATCCCGGCCTCCTGCAGCATGGCGGTCTCGTCGGCGTTGACGATCCGGGCCCGCAACTCGGCGAGCCGGCGCCCGGCTTCGGCGACGTCCTTGCGGTGCCGGTCGGCCTCCTTGCGTACGCGCTCGGTCTCCTTGGCCGTGCGGCGCGCGTCGTCGAGGATCTCCTTCGCCGTCTCGCGCGCGTCCTTGCGGATCCCCTCGGCCTCCTCGGCGACCTCGGCGGACGCCTTCTCCCGCAGCGCGGCGGCCTCCGCCTCGACCTGCCGTACGAGTACCGAGACCCGGGCGGCATCCAGGCCCTGCGTCCTCGCGATCCACGCCCGCAGCTCCTCGGCCTCGGACGCGGCATCCGCACGACGCCGCCCGAACAGTCCGCCTCTCCTTGGCGGCGGCACCGCGGAGCCTGCGGCCGAACCGCTGACGAGGGCGTCGGCTGCGAAGTCGCGCTCGGGGAGCCACAGTTGCCATCCCGCGGGCAGCGGAGGCCACGAGGGCTCGGGCCGCCAGTCCGACGGCGGCACCCATCCCGCAGGTGGCACAGGCCAACCCGGCGGCGGATTGAAACGACAAGTGATCATTCCGCACCCCTCGCCCTGGGACGCCCGGCGCACAGGCGCCCGGCGATCCCGGAAAACGTAGAGTGGCATTTTCTTTCCGGTCAGCCACGAGAGCACCCGTACGTTTCGCCTTGTGACGCTCCTGTGACCATGCGTGAGCGCCTTCGTGGGGCCGAAGGGTGAAGGCGGTGCGATCGGTCGAATCTCCCGATCTCCGGAATGGACTAGACCAATAAGCTAAAGTGTCCGGCTGTCCTCGTCTCATCACGCCGGAGTCTCATGTCCGCCTCGTCCCCGTACTCGCCGCACCCGTACGGCCCGCCCAACGCGCCCTCCCGACGCTGGTGGCAGCACCCGGCCCTGATCACCGTGCTGCTGGTCTTCATCCCCCCGGCCGGCATCGTGCTCGCGTGGCTGAGTCCCTGGAAGCCGAAGACGAAGATCGTCGCCTCGGCGCTGGCGCTCCTGTGGTTCCTGCTCATCCTCTTCCAGGACCCGCCCAAGAAGCAGGAGGAGGCGGCGGCCGAACCGAAGCCGATCGCGACGGCGACCGCGTCCCCCACCCCCTCCGCGACGACCGCCGGGCCCACGCCGACCCCGACGCCGAGCGAGGCGCCGATGCCACGCGTCGTGGCGGAGACGTACGGGGACGCGTCGAGGGCGATCGGCCGGCTGATCGACGGCGACATCCGCGCGTACAGTGCTTACACGGATGTCGAGCTGCCCAAGGACCATGACGACTGGATCGTCTGCTTCCAGGGGCCGACGGCGGGCAAGACGCTCGTACGCAAGTACGCCGACCCGAGCCTGCACCTGGTGGCACCGGGCACCGCGTGCCCGCGGAGCGAGGGCACCGAGCTGCACCCCACGCCCACGCACGACCCCGCCCCGGACAACGGATCGACCGGTGGCAGCGGTACGGGTGGCTCCGGTTCCTCCGAGAGCGGCAGTTCGAGCGGCGGCTCGTCCTCCGGCGGCGGGGCGGGTGTCGTCCACCCCGGCTCGTTCTGCAGTACGCCGGGAGCAGTAGGCGTCACCAAGAAGGGCACGCCCATGATCTGCGGCCCCGGCTCTGACGGCCGCAACCGCTGGCACTCCTGACCCAGTCATTTTGGTTTGGTGTGACCTTGCGGGGCGCTGGGTGGGCGGCGAAGCGGAGTGCCGAGAGATCCGACTCTCCGTTCGCCCCCCGGCGGCCCGGGAAACAAGTCAGGCCCGGTACTGATTTCTCAGTACCGGGCCTCACTTGCTGTTACAGCTGTCGGGGTGGCGGGATTTGAACCCACGACCTCTTCGTCCCGAACGAAGCGCGCTGCCAAGCTGCGCTACACCCCGATTGTCACCGGTTGTCGCGGCGACGTCGTTTACTTTAGCCCACCGGCGGCCGGAGACGAAATCCGGTTTCGGGGTGGGGGGTGCGGGGTGCGGTGGGGGGCTTGGGGGCGGGGCTTGGTTTGGGGGTTGTGGCTGGTCAGGGGCGGGGGGTCAGGGTGAGGAGCGTGGCCTCGGGGGGGCAGGCGAAGCGGACCGGGGTGTAGCGGTTCGTGCCGCAGCCCGCCGAGACGTGGAGATAGGAGCGGTGGCCGCCGGACTCGTGGGTGGAGAGGCCCTTCACCCGGTCCGTGTCCAGGTCGCAGTTGGTGACCAGGGCGCCGTAGAAGGGGACGCACAGCTGGCCGCCGTGGGTGTGGCCGGCCAGGACCAGGGGGTAGCCGTCGGCCGTGAACGCGTCCAGGCAGCGCAGATAGGGCGCGTGGACCACCGCGATCGAGAGGTCCGCGTCCGCCTCCGGGCCGCCCTCCACCCTCGCGTACCGGTCCCGCTTGATGTGCGGGTCGTCCAGGCCCGTGAACGCCAGCTCCATCCCGTCCAGCTTCAGCCGGCCCCGGGTGTTGCTCAGCCCCACCCAGCCCGCCGCGTCGAACGCGTCCCGCAGCTCCTCCCACGGGTTGTGGACGACGCCGACCGCGGGCGGGTTGCCGTTCAGGCCGTGCTTGCCCTGGACCTTCTCCAGCAGATAGCGGGCGGGGTTGCGCAGCTTGGGGCCGTAGTAGTCGTTCGAGCCGAAGACGTACACCCCGGGGAACTCCATCAGCGGGCCCAGCGCGTCCAGCACCTCCGGCACGCCCTCGGTGTCCGACAGGTTGTCGCCGGTGTTCACCACGAAGTCCGGACGCAGGCCCGCCAGCGACTGCAGCCACGCGCGCTTCTTGCGCTGGCCGCTCACCATGTGGATGTCGGAGACCTGGAGTACGCGCAGGGGACGCGAGCCTCTCGGCAGCACCGGTACGGTCACCCGTCGCAGCCGGAACGAACGGGCTTCGAAGCCCGCCGCGTAGGCGATGCCGGCCGCGCCGACCGCCGCGATCGCCGCCGTTGTCTTCAAGGGAATCCCGTATCGCGCGTGCATGCGCCCATCGTTGCAGACGTACGTACGCCTACGGTCTTCGCAGGTGGCTCGGGGCCTCGCCGTACGCCCCGCCCCGCGCCCCGCGTACGCCCGGCTCCGCGCGCCCGGCGGGAAACTGGCACGCGCCCCGGGGGCGCCACCTGACACACTGGGCGCATGACCACGCTCAAGGCCACGCTCAAGGACGACCTCACCACCGCCATGAAGGCGCGCGACGAGCTCCGCTCGTCCACGCTGCGGCTGACCCTCACCGCCATCGCCAAGGAGGAGGTCGCGGGCAAGAGCGCGCGCGAGCTCTCCGACGAGGAGGTGCTGACGGTCATCGCCAAGGAGGCGAAGAAGCGGCGCGAGGCGGCCGAGGCGTTCGACCAGGGCGGTCGGACCGAGTCGGCGGCCAAGGAGCGGGCCGAGGGCGAGATCCTGGACGCCTACCTGCCCAAGCAGCTCACCGACGACGAGCTCAATGAGATCGTCGCGGAGGCCGTGGCCGAGGCGAAGGCCGCGGGCGCCGAGGGGCCGCGGGCCATGGGCGCCGTCATGAAGATCGTGAAGCCGAAGGTGGCGGGACTCGCCGACGGCGGCCGGGTGTCGGCGGCGGTCAAGACCCTCCTGGCGGGCTGAGCAGCCCAGCTTCTTGGCGGGCTGAGCCACTCCGGCTTCTTGGCGGGCTGGGCCACTCCAGCATTTTGGCGGCTGAGCCGCCCGGCATGCCGGTGGGGCTGCGCCGCCCTGGCCTCTGCCGGCTGAGCCGACCCCAGCCTCCTGGCGGCTGAGCCCCGGCCTCTTGGCGGGCCGAGCCACCCGGCTTTTGGTCGGCTGTGCCGCGTCGGCCTCCCGTTGGGCCGAGCCCCCCCCAACCTCTTGGCGGGCCGAGCCACTCCGGCTTCCTGGCAGGCTGGGCCCCGGCTTCTGGATGGGCCCAGCCACTCCGGCTTCCTGGCGGGCTGAGCCCCGGCCTCCCGATGGGCCGAGCCACCCCGCCCACCAGCCGCACGCACCAGCCTCCAGCTCCCCGCGCGCAACGCACCACTCACGCGGAAGGGCCGCCCGGGATTCCCGGGCGGCCCTTCCGCATGTCAGCCGGTCCGCGGCGGCCCCGCCGCCGCGCCCCCGCCCCCTACGGGAAGTTCCCGCCGATCTGGCCGTCCGTCGTCTGGCCGCCGATCACTCCCGGCGGGAGCGGGATGCCGGGGTCGGGCGTTCCCGGGCCGCCGCCGCCCGGCTTGTTGTCGCCGCCGGGGCGGTGCTTCTTGCCGCCCTTGCCGCGGCCCTGGTTCTGGCCGCCCTGCCCCTTGCCGTTGTCGCCGCCGTCGTTGGCCGGGGGCTCCTTCGTCTGGGGGTCGGGGATGTCGACCGACACGAAGCCGGGGGACGGCAGGCCGGAGAGGGCGCCGGTCATGGCGTCCTTCCAGATCGGCCCGGGGACCTGGCCGCCGAACACCTTGTCGCGGTACTCGCCGCCGATGGTGATGTTCTCCATCTCGACGTTCTGCAGCGGGCTGCCCACCCACACGGCGCCCGACATGTTCGGCGTGTAGCCGACGAACCAGGCGTTCTTGCGCTGGTCGGTGGTACCGGTCTTGCCCGCGTTGTCGCGGTCCTGGAGACCGGCCTGGGTACCCGTACCGGAGTCGATCACACCGCGCAGCAGCGTGTTGATGCTGTCCGCCGTGTTCTGCGACATGGCCTGCGAGCACTTGGTCTGCGGGACGGGCAGCGACTTGCCGTCCGCCTTCTTGATCGACTCGATGGCGACCGGCGTGCAGTACGTGCCCCGGTTGGCGAACGCCGCGTACGCGCTGGCCATGGTCAGCGGCGAGATGCCGGTCGAGCCGAGGGTGAGCGCCGAGGGCACCATCGGGAGCTTGGCGCCGTTGCCCTGGAGCACGTTCAGCTTGTCCGTCATCTGCGACACCGGGCAGAGGCCGACGTCACCGATCATCTGCACGAAGTAGGTGTTGACCGACTTGGCCATCGCCTCCTTCAGCGCGTACGGGCCGTGCTCGCTCTCGTTCTCGTTCTCCAGGCTCTCGTTGGCGACGTTCTGCCACGGCTTGCCGGAGCAGGTCGGGATCGACGCCGGGTAGGGCATCTCGTACGGCGAGGAGTACTGCTGGGTCGGCGGCTTGCCGCCCTCGATCGCCGCCGCGGCCAGGAACGGCTTGAAGGTCGAGCCGACCGGGAAGCCGAAGTTCGAGCCGCCCATCTGCTTGTTGACCGAGAAGTTGATCTGCGTCTCGTGGTTGCCGAAGCCGTACGGGCGGGACTGGCCCATCGCCGTGATCCGGCCGGTGCCGGGCTGGACCAGCGTGACGGCCGTGGCGACCTTGTCCGACTGGTAGACGTGGTCCTTGATCGAGTTCTGGGTGGACTTCTGGGCCTGCGGGTCCAGGGTCGTGCGGACGGTGAGACCGCCCTGGTTCCAGAGCTTGGCCCGCTCCTCCTTGGTCTTGCCGAAGACCGGGTCGGAGAGGAAGACCTCGCGCACGTAGTCGCAGAAGAAGCCCGCGCCGCTGACGGCGGTGATGCAGCCGTTCTTCGGCTTGGAGACCTTCAGCTTGATCGGCGTGGCCTTGGCGCGGTCCGCCTCGGCCTGCGAGATGTCCTTCTTGTCGGCCATCCGCTGGAGCACCGTGTCCCGGCGCTTCTTGGCCTCGGTGGAGTCGTTGACCGGGTCGTACCGGCTCGGCGACTGGACGATGCCCGCCAGCATGGCGGCCTCCTCCAGCGTCAGGTCCTTGGCGGACTTGGAGAAGTAGCGCTTGGCGGCGGCCTCCACGCCGTACGCCTGCTGCCCGAAGAACGTGATGTTGAGGTAGTTCTCCAGGATCTTCTTCTTGCCGAGCTCCTCCTCGACCTGGATCGCGTACTTGAGCTCCTTGACCTTGCGGCCGAGCGTCTGCTGGGTGGCCTCGGCGACCTTGTCGGGGTCGTCGCCCGCCTCCTCCACGAAGACGTTCTTCACGTACTGCTGGGTGAGGGTCGAAGCGCCCTGGGCCACGCCGCCGGAGGTCGCGTTCTTGTTGAGCGCGCGCAGCACGCCCTTGAGGTCGATCGCGCCGTGCTCGTAGAACCGCGCGTCCTCGATCGCGACGATCGCCTTCTGCATGTACGGGGAGATGTCCGCGAGCGGGACCACCGTGCGGTCGCGCGAGTACACCGTCGCGATCTGACCGCCCTTGGAATCCAGGATGGTGGTGCGCTGACTCAGCGGCGGGGTCTTCAGATTGGCGGGGATCTCGTCGAACCCCTCGACCGTTCCCTTGGCCGCCAGACCCAGCGCGCCGAACGCCGGCAGCGCGATGCCCGCGAGCACCGCTCCGGACAGCACACTGACTCCGACGAACTTCGCGGCCTGCTGGGTCCCGGTCAGACCACCGCCCGAGCGCTTCTTTGCCATGGGGGCAGCCTACGTTCTGATTCGCCGGACACGGGTCAATGCTCTGGCCTAAGCTGCTCTCAGCTGTCACAGCAGTGCGGTTGCGCACCACGTCGTAGTCAGACCCTCGGCAGAGTTCACCCGTCCGGAATTGCTGTCCGTTGCTGTCCCTTTACGCCTCATCCGTCATTCGGCGTCCGTTGTGGCTCAACTGAAACGTCCCGATTGGCCGGGTTCCTCACGAATGTCCCCAGCTCACTCCGTTGGGTGATCTGCCGCGTACGCATAGTCCGTTCGGGCCATTCAAGATTGGGCCCGAAGGGGGTGTTGCGCTGTGCCCACCTTCCGTAACGTCCTCAACTGGCAGCGGTGAATATGCCTCTGCCGCCGTGGGGGAGCCTCGATTCGGGAGAGGACGGCGCCGGCATGGGCTGGGTAACCGACTGGAGTGCGCAGGCAGCCTGCCGCACTACCGATCCGGACGAACTGTTCGTACAGGGTGCGGCTCAGAACAGGGCGAAGGCGGTGTGCACCGGATGTCCGGTGCGGACCGAATGCCTCGCGGACGCACTGGACAACCGCGTCGAATTCGGCGTGTGGGGCGGAATGACGGAACGGGAGCGCCGCGCACTGCTGCGCCGACGGCCCACCGTCACGTCCTGGCGCCGTCTCCTGGAGACGGCGCGCACGGAATACGAGCGCAGCACGGGCATCCTGTCCGTCGCCGTGGACGACGACGAGGCGTACGCCTATCGGCACGCCGTGGACGAGACGTACGCGGCCGTGGGGTAGCCGCACCCGCGCCGCGCAGGCGCAGGCGCCTCGCAGGCGTCAGAGAGCTCCGGCCCGCTCTTCCTGGGTCGCGAGCCGTTCCCCGATGGCCCGGAGCCCGGCGAGATCGTGTACATCGCCGGGCAGGGCGGCCACCTCGGCCACCGGGACTTCGGGATGGAGCGCGGTGAAACGGTCGCGCGTGCGCTGTTCGCGGGCCAGCACCTGCATCCGCTCGGCGTGCAGGCGCAGCAGACCGGCGGTCAGCCGGTCGACCGACGCGCCGTCGGATCCGGTGGTGGAGGAGAGGTCGGGAGAGGAACCACCGGTGTCACGATCCTCAGCCTTCCCGTACCTCTGATCGACAATGCGGCCTTCGACAAGATTTTCCCCGGGTGATCCGTCCGGGTGATCTTCCCCGTGATCCTCCCCGTGCTCGTCGTGCTCTTCTCCCGTCAGGGCCCCCGCACGGCCGCCCCGGTCCGCCTCCGGGCCTTCCTGGCCGCCGCCCTGGTCCGCCGGGCCCTCCTCCAGGCGTTCCGCCGCCGCCAGTGCCCGCTCGGCCGAGAGCCGGGCCGCGCCGCTGCCGTGCACCCGGTTCAGTACGAGCCCGGCGAGCGGCATCGAGTCCGCGGCCAGCCGCTCCACGAAGTACGCGGCCTCGCGCAGCGCGTCCCGCTCGGGCGCGGCGACCACGAGGAACGCGGTCCCGGGAGCCTGGAGCAGTCGGTAGGTGGCGTCGGCGCGGGTGCGGAAGCCGCCGAACATCGTGTCCATCGCCGCCACGAACGTCTGCACGTCCCGCAGCAGCTGGCCGCCGAGGAGCTTGCCGAGCGTGCCCGTCATCATCGACATGCCGACGTTGAGGAACTTCATCCCGGCCCGGCCGCCCATCTTGGCGGGTGCCACCAGGAGCCGGATGAACTTGCCGTCCAGGAACGAGCCCAGCCGCTTCGGCGCGTCCAGGAAGTCCAGGGCCGAGCGGGACGGCGGGGTGTCCACGACGATCAGGTCCCACTCGTCGCGGGCCCGCAGCTGCCCCAGCTTCTCCATCGCCATGTACTCCTGCGTGCCCGCGAAGCCGGCCGACAGGGACTGGTAGAAGGGGTTCGAGAGGATCGCCCGGGCGCGCTCGGGGTCCGCGTGCGCCTCGACGATCTCGTCGAAGGTCCGCTTCATGTCGAGCATCATCGCGTGCAGTTCGCCGGGGCCCTCGACGTCCTTGACCCGGCGCGGGGTGTTGTCGAGCGAGTCGATGCCCATCGACTGGGCGAGCCGGCGGGCCGGGTCGATGGTCAGCACGACCACCTTGCGCCCGCGCTCGGCGGCCCGCAGCCCCAGCGCCGCGGCCGTGGTCGTCTTGCCCACGCCGCCGGAGCCGCAGCACACCACGATGCGCGTCTTCGGGTCGTCCAGCAGCGGGTCGATGCCGAGCGGCGCTGCCGCGTCCATGGTCACTGCCCCACCCCGAGCCCTCGCAGTCGTGCGGCCAGGCGGTAGAGCCCGGCCAGGTCCATTCCCTCGCCGATCAGCGGCAGTTCGTACGCCGGGAGCCCCAACGCGCCCACCACCGCCCGCTGTTCGCGCTCCAGCTCCACCCGCTCGGCGTGCTCGGCGGCCTCCTGGAGCAGCGGGGTGACCAGCTTGGCCGAGCCGGTGACCCCGGCGCGGGTGAGCGTCTTGGCGACCTCCTTGCGCCGGTCGCCGGTGACCCCGCGCACCGCCTCCTCGTCCAGCAGGTGCGGGCGGACCATGTTGACGATGACCGAGCCGGTCGGCAGCTCGGCGGCGCGCAGCTCGGCGATGCCGTCGGCGGTCTCCTGGACGGGCATCTCCTCCAGGAGCGTCACCAGGTGCACCGAGGTCTCGGGCGACTTGAGCACCCGCATCACGGCCTGCGCCTGATTGTGTATCGGGCCGATCTTGGCGAGCCCGGCGACCTCGTCGTTGACGTTGAGGAACCGGGTGATCCGCCCGGTGGGCGGGGCGTCCATGACCACATGGTCGTACGCGTACCGCCCCTGCTTGTCCTTACGCCTCACCGATTCGCACGCCTTGCCCGTCAGCAGGACGTCGCGGACGCCCGGCGCGATGGTGGTGGCGAAGTCGATGGCGCCGAGCTTCTTCAGGGCCCGGCCCGCCGAGCCCAGTTTGTAGAACATCTGGAGGTAGTCGAGCAGGGCCCGTTCGGCGTCGATCGCCAGCGCGTACACCTCCCCGCCGCCGGGCGCCACGGCGATCTTGCGCTCCTCGTACGGAAGGGCTTCCGTCTCGAAGAGCTGTGCGATGCCCTGTCTGCCCTCGACCTCGACGAGGAGCGTGCGCTTGCCCTCCGTCGCGAGGGCGAGCGCGAGGGCCGCGGCGACCGTGGTCTTGCCGGTACCGCCCTTGCCGCTGACGACCTGGAGCCTGCTCACGCCATCGAGCCTAACCAGTCGCCCGGCGGCCTACGCATGAGGCTGCCTCCGCCAGCGGCTACAGTCGGCCCCATGACCAAGTGGGAATACGCGACCGTGCCCCTTCTCGTGCACGCGACGAAGCAGATTCTGGACACCTGGGGCGAGGACGGCTGGGAGCTGGTCCAGGTCGTTCCCGGGCCGAACAACCCCGAGCAGCTGGTGGCCTACCTGAAGCGGGAGAAGCAGGCATGAGCGGTACCGGTGCGGTTGAGGCGAAGCTGGCCGAACTCGGCCTGACGCTGCCGGAGGTCGTGCCGCCGCTGGCCGCGTACCAGCCGGCCGTGCGGTCCGGTGTGTACGTGTACACGGCCGGGCAGCTGCCCATGGTCGACGGCAAGCTGACGCTGACCGGCAAGGTCGGGGCCGAGGTGACGGCCGAGGAGGCGAAGGACGCGGCGCGCGTCTGTGCGCTGAACGCGCTGGCCGCCGTGAAGTCCGTCGCGGGTGACCTCGACCGGATCGC
Organism: Streptomyces sp. cg36; assembly: GCF_041080675.1. Taxonomy (NCBI): domain Bacteria; kingdom Bacillati; phylum Actinomycetota; class Actinomycetes; order Kitasatosporales; family Streptomycetaceae; genus Streptomyces; species Streptomyces cyclosori. The sequence continues at coordinate 4,315,391 of NZ_CP163520.1, forward strand.
GCGCGTGGTGAAGGTCGTGGGGTTCGTGGCTTCGGCCAGCGACTTCACGGGGCAGCCGGGTGTCATCAACGGGGCCAGTGAGCTGCTGGGGGCGGTGCTGGGGGACAAGG